>CALXDJ010000005.1 GCA_944387035.1 uncultured Oscillospiraceae bacterium
CTGGAGACCTCTCCCGAGGACATCGAGGGCATGAAGGCCGCTCAGGGCATCCTGACCGTCCGCGGCGGCATGACCTCCCACGCAGCCGTGGTGGCCCGCGGCATGGGCGAGTGCTGCGTCTCCGGCTGCTCCGAGATCAAGATGGACGAGGAGAACAAGTGCTTCGAGCTGGGCGGCAAGACCTTCCACGAGGGCGACTGGCTGAGCCTGGACGGCTCCACCGGCAAGATCTATGACGGCGCCATTCCCACGGTGGACGCTTCCATCGGCGGCGAGTTTGGCCGGGTCATGGGCTGGGCCGACAAGTATCGCCGTCTCCAGGTCCGCACCAACGCGGATACCCCCCACGATGCCGCTCAGGCCCGCAAGTTCGGCGCCCAGGGCATCGGCCTGTGCCGTACCGAGCACATGTTCTTCAACGAGGACCGCATCCCCGCCATCCGGGAGATGATCTGCTCCGATACCGTCGAGCAGCGCGAGAAGGCCCTGGCCAAGCTGGAGCCCATGCAGCAGTCCGACTTCGAGGGCATCTATGAGGCCATGGAGGGCTGCCCCGTTACCATCCGCTTCCTGGATCCCCCCCTGCACGAGTTCGTGCCCACCGAGGAGGCCGACATCGAGCTGCTGGCCAAGGACATGGGCAAGTCTGTTGCCGACATCAAGAACATCATTGCCTCCCTGCATGAGTTCAACCCCATGATGGGTCACCGCGGCTGCCGTCTGGCGGTCACCTATCCGGAGATCGCCGCCATGCAGACCCGGGCCGTCATCAAGGCTGCCCTGAACGTGCAGGCCAAGCACCCCGACTGGAACATGGTGCCTGAGATCATGATCCCCCTGGTGGGCGAGGTCAAGGAGCTCAAGTACGTCAAGAGCGTTGTGGTGGAGACCGCTGACCAGATCATCAAGGCCGCCGGTTCCAACATGAAGTACCTGGTGGGCACCATGATCGAGATCCCCCGCGCCGCTCTCACCGCCGACGAGATCGCCAAAGAGGCCGACTTCTTCTCCTTCGGCACCAATGACCTCACCCAGATGACCTTCGGCTTCTCCCGCGACGACGCCGGCAAGTTCCTGGGCGCTTACTACGACAAGAAGATCTACGAGAACGATCCCTTCGCCAAGCTGGACCAGATCGGCGTGGGCCGTCTGGTGGACATGGCCTGCAAGCTGGGCCGCTCCACCAATCCCAACCTGCACCTGGGCATCTGCGGCGAGCACGGCGGCGATCCCTCCTCCGTGGAGTTCTGCCACCGCACGGGTCTGGATTACGTGTCCTGCTCTCCCTTCCGGGTGCCCATCGCCCGTCTGGCCGCTGCGCAGGCCGCCATCAAGGACCTGAAGTAATTGCAAATTTTCCCCGGTGTGCCGTCGCTTTTTGACAAAGCGCCTCTGCACACTGCGGACAAGCACTGCCGCCCCCGCTTTCCAGTCTTGGAAGGCGGGGGCGGTTTTTCGTTCCGGACGCCGCAGCCGCTCTTGCGCCTGCCGGAGAAATCCGGTATGCTAAAGGCAAGCGGCCTCCCTGCCGCGCAGACAGGCAGGCCCCCGGAACGGAGGAGGGTTTCTTGATGATTTTGATTGACCAATCCAAGTGCATCGGCTGCGGCGCCTGCGTGCGCGATTGCCTCAACCACACCATTGCCGTCAGGGGCGGGCACGCCGAGATTTTGGGACCGTGCTTCAACTGCGGCCACTGCATCGCCATCTGTCCCACCGAGGCGGTTTCCATGGACACCTGGGACATGCGGGATGTCATCCCCCTGGATCCGGCCACCTGCACCGTTCCCCCCGACGTCATGCTCAATACCATCCGCTGCCGCCGGAGCATTCGCCAGTTTACAGATGAGCGAATCCCCCGCGAAACCCTGGAGCAAATTCTGGAGGCAGGCCGTTTTTCGCCTACCGCCAGCAACGCCCAGTCCGTCTCCTATATCGTCTTTCAGCAGGAGCGGGATGACCTGCGCCGTATCTCCATGGAGGAGTTCCGCAAGTTCCGGGAACCGCAGGCCTTTGCCCGTCTCTTTCCCCCGCCCAAATCCCCCGACCGCGTGGAGTTCGACAATGAGGATTTCCTCTTCAAGGGCGGAGACACGGTGATCCTCACCCTTTCTCCCGCTCCCGTGGACGCTGCCATCGCCTCAGCCAACATGGAGCTGGTGGCAAATTCCCTGGGAATCGGCATGGTGTATGTGGGTTACTTCGTGGCGTTGGTCGCGCAAAGTCCCCGGCTGCGCCAATGGATCGGCCTGCAGGAGACGGACCGGGTCGTCACCTGTCTGAGCATGGGCTATCCCGCCGTCCGGTATCTGCGCAGCGTCCCCCGCAAGCCCTTGCAGGCGCGCTGGCGCTGAAATCCCTTTGGTTTCGTCTCTTTTCCCCGCTGCGGAAAGCCGCAGCGGGGATTTTTTGACGGGATTAGAAAAAAACACCTGCTTTTTTGCGTATATTTTTTGTCACTTTGAATCTCGCCTTGCGCAGAAAAATGTTGTAAAATGCAACTGTTGACTTTTGCAACGAACAAAGGAGAGCCGTTATGCAGGACCAGGTTGAACTTATCCGCCGCATTGAGCGCCAATATCTGCGGGACCAGCTGGGCACCCTGCATCTGCAGATGGTGGACGGCATGGTGATTCACCTGCTTTTCCGCCGGGGTCCTCTGCGGCAGGAGGACATTGCCCAGTGGATTGTGACGGACAAGGGTGCGGTAGCCCGTTCTCTGGCCCGGCTGGAGGAAATGGGATTGGTGGTGCGGACCGTCAGCGACCAATGCCGCCGGGAAAAGCAGGCCGCACTGACTCCCGCCGGTGAGCAGACTGCTTCCCAGATCCGCCAAGTGCTGCAAAACTGGGGCCAGATCCGGTACCAGGGCTTCTCTCCGGAAGAACGGGCCCAGTATGAGTCTTTTCTCATCCGCATTTGCGAAAACGTTCAGCAGTATAAGCAAGGAGGAATCACAATTGGTTAAGAATCTGACAGAAGGCGCCCCCCTGCCGCTGCTGTTTTTCTTCTCCATGCCCATGGTCGTGGGCAACCTGTTTCAGCAGCTGTACAACATGGTGGATACCGCCGTAGTGGGCAAATTTGTAGGCGAGGATGCCGTGGCTGCGGTGGGCTCCTCTTTCCCCATCGTGTTTTTATCCGTGGCCATTGCCGCAGGGCTGTCCATGGGCTGCAACGTGGTGGTCTCCCAGCTCTTCGGTGCCGGGCGCATTCATGAGATGAAATCCACCGTATCCACCGCCATCATCTCCCTGAGTGTCCTGGGTCTGATCATCATGGGACTGGGCACGCTGTTCGCAGGTCCCCTGCTGGAGCTGCTGGGCACAGACCCGGATATCATGGCCGACTCCCAGACGTATTTGCAGATCTATTTCGGCGGCGCGGTGTTCCTCTTCCTCTACAATACGCTCAACGGCATCTACAACGCCCAGGGCGACAGCCGTACCCCCCTGGTATTTCTCATCATCTCCAGCCTGACCAACATCGTGCTGGACCTGCTGTTTGTCATCCGCTTCAACATGGGCGTGGCCGGCGTGGCCTGGGCCACCCTGATTGCGCAGGGAATCTGCGCCGTGGCTTCCCTGGTGGTGATGTGGGTACGGATGAAGCGCCTGCCCTGCGAGCCGGAACGGGCCAATGAAAAGGTGGCCTTGTTCCATATGGTGGCGGTCAAGCGCATTGCCCAGATCGGTCTGCCCTCCATGCTGCAGCAGTCCCTGGTGTCTCTTTCCATGATGATGATGCAGGGCCTGGTCAATTCCTACGGCAAGATTCTGGTGGCCGGCTATACTGCTGCCACCAAGATCGACACCCTGGCCATGCTGCCCAATATGAACTTCTCCAACGCCATGTCCAGCTACACCGCCCAGAACATCGGTGCCGGCAAATATGACCGGGTCAAGCAGGGCCTGCGGGCCTGCCTGTTCATGGTGGTCGTCTTCTCCCTTCTCATCACCGTGATCATTTTCCTCTTCGGCGACCAGCTGCTCTCGTTGTTCCTGGACCCCGGCGACACCTCCGGTGCCTTGGGCTATGGACTTTCCTACATGCACACGGTCTCTCTCTTTTACATTCTGATGGGCCTGCTGTTCGTTTCCAACGGCATGCTCCGGGGATCCGGCGACATGGCGGCCTTTACGCTCAGCTCCATGGCCAACCTCTTTTCCCGGGTGGGTATTGCCTACGCTCTGGCCTATCTCACACCCCTGGGCGTAAGCGCCATCTGGTGGTCCATTCCCGCCGGCTGGGCTGTGGGTGCTCTGGTCTCCCTGCTTCGGGTTCGCAGCGGAAAGTGGGCGCGGAAAGCCATCGGGGACTAACCCTCTCCCCCGATGGGTTCGTGACCCATTCCCATAAAAAAACGGCAGGCACTCTCGTGCCTGCCGTTTTTGTTTATTCTGCAGATTGCTCTCCATCTTCCGGAAGGTGCTTTCCTTTTTCCCGACCAGCCGCGTGATAGCCGCTGAAGTGCTCCATCTTCTTTTCCAGATTGGCGCAGTACTCTTCCGCCCTCTGGAAGGTAAACCCGCCGGGAAACAGGCTGTTGACCGCCAAGGCCGCCACCACGCCGACGCCGGTATCAAAAATGCGGTTGAGTGCATAGCTGATATACGTGTCCACCGGTGTGTTGAACAGCAAAATACACAGCACCACGCCGCCGGGCTGCACACCGCCCACCCAGAACAGCTGGCAGAGCAGAATCAACAGGATGGTTCCGATAAACACCAGTACAACCTGAAGCAGCGAGCGCCCGCCCTCCGGGTAGAAAATCAGGTAAATCCGGAACAGGCCCATGCCCAACAATCCGCCGATTACCGTGCCGAAAAGACGGTTGCCGCCATGGAGCTTGGACATCTCCAGATCGCTGCCCATGCCGAAGATCGCACCGATACAGGCGAAAGCCGGAGAGCGGTCAAAAAAGTAATATACAAATGCGCACAAAGCGGCTGCAATGGCCGTTTTGATGTTGCGCATGCCAATTTTCGGGAACTGCCGGGCTTGACCGTTGTGACGCATAGCGGGGAACCCCTTTATCCCACAATCTAAGCGATGCGCCTTACACGCACGCTTATGAAATAGTATACCACGCAGTTAAGATTTCGAAAAGATTTTTTTGAAACTTTTTCAATTTTATCGAATCCACATCCACACAAACACCGCGGCCTGTTCCGCCGCGGCCACCAGCACCGTCCACTGGCCCAAAACGGGCAGCAGCAGACCGCCCAGCGCCGCGCCGCAGAGGAAGCAGGCAATGACGGCAAAGTAACATCCGGCGGTACGCAGGCTGCCCGGCGCCTGTTCCGAAACACAGCGGTACAGCGCCTCCGTGCCGCTGCGCAGATTGCCGGTGCACATGGTGGATGCAAAGGCGTGGCCATGGACCTTGCGGAATGCCTCCACCTGCAGCGCGCAGACAAAGGACACCGCCACATTCACCACGCTGTCCCAGGTTCCCAGCGGCGCGCAGGCCGCCGCGGCCAGCAGCACAATCTCCAGTCCCAGCACCGTGTGCCGCCAGTGAAAGGCACCGGCGCTGCGGTGCAGCCGCTTCACCGTCTCGGCCACCATGACGCCGGCAGCAAATGCCAGAATGGGGATCAGATACCGCCCCGCCTCCTGCCACTTTCCCTCCGCGGCCCGAATGGCCAGCAGGACCATGTTGCCGGTCTGGGCATTGGCAAAGACGCCGCCCCGGCACAAATACGTATATGCGTCCAGCAGTCCGCCGCTCAGCGCCAGCAGTGCCGCCGCGGCAAAAGACTCCGAACGCTGAAGTTCCCGTTTTTCGTTCATACCCGGTCTCCTCGCAAAAGGCCGGCGCCCCTTGGGAAAGGAGCGCCGGCCAAACCTTTTAGTATTCCGCTTCGCCGGTATATACCAGCTTGGCATCACCGGTCAGGGTCACCTTTTCGTCGGTGTAGTTGACCACCAGGTCGCCGCCCCGGACGCGAACCGTAATGTCGCTGCCCTTGGAGCACAGGCCGTTGGCCACTGCCGCCACCACCGCCGCGCAGGCGCCGGTGCCGCAGGCCAGGGTCTCACCGCTGCCGCGCTCCCACACCCGCATCTTGATGGTGTTGGGATTGACCACCCGGATAAACTCCGTGTTGATCCGCTCCGGGAAGTAGGGCGCGTGCTCAAACCGGGGACCGATGAAGTCCACATCCACCGCGTCCACCCGGGGGCAGAACACCACGCAGTGGGGGTTGCCCACATCCACGCAGGTGATGTTGTAGGGCCGTCCGCCGATCCGCACCGGGTAATTTACCACGGTCTTTTCCGGAATGGTGAAGCGCAATGCCGCCGTATCCAGCGTGGCATAGCCCATATCCACACAGGCGGAGGTCACCTTGCCGTTGGTGGTGTAGACCTGGACATGCTTGACGCCCTTGCCCGTCTCGATGGTCATTTCCTCCTTGCGGACAATGTCGTTGTCATAGAGGTACTTGGCCATGCACCGCAGGGCGTTGCCCGCCATCATGCCCTCGCTGCCGTCGCTGTTGAACATCCGCATCCGGGCATCCGCCTTCTGGGAGTATTCCATCAGGACAATGCCGTCGGCGCCGATGCCGTAGTGCCGGTCACAGAAGGTCACGCACAGGGACTCGGGGCAGGTAATCTCACCGTGGAAGTTCTCCAGGAAGATATAGTCATTGCCGCAGGTCTGCATCTTGGAAAAGCGCAGCTTCTGCCGCTCGCTGCGCAGGTGGCAGATATCGATGAGCTCCGTGTTCTGCTGGGTATACCGGGAGGCCAGAATATCCGTCAGGGCCGCCGCGGTATCCAGAGACGTCAGGCAGGGAATGCCCAGCTGGACGCAGCGGTGGTTGAGGTGGATGAAGTCCCGGATGTAGCTGGGCTCCGTGGAGCCGGTGAGGATGACATAGTCGATCTTGCCCTCCTCCAGCATCTGGAACACCCGGTTGTCCTTGCCCAGCTTGCCCACCACTTCCACGTCGGTGCCCAGCTGAGAGATCTCATGGGCGGTGCCTTCCGTGGCATAGAGCTTGAAGCCCATCTCATCCAGGGCGCGGGCAATGCCCACAATCTCCGGCTGATCCCGGTGGTTGACGGAAATCAGCACGCCGCCGCGCTCCGCCTTTTCCACCTTGTAGCCGGCGGACACCAGGCCCTTGAACATAGCCTCCTGGAGGTTCTTGCCCAGACCCAGCACCTCGCCGGTGGACTTCATCTCCGGAGAGAGGGCCGCGTTGGCGTCGGTGATCTTCTCAAAGGAGAAGACAGGCACCTTCACCGCCACATAGGGAGGCTGACGGTACAGTCCCGTGCCGTAGCCCAGGGACTTGAGGCTTTTTCCCACCATGACCCGGGTCGCCAGATCCACCATGGGCACACCGGTGACCTTGGAGATGTAGGGCACCGTGCGGCTGGCCCGGGGGTTGACCTCGATGACGTACAGCTCGCCCTGGTAGATGAGGTACTGAATATTGATGAGGCCCTTGGTGCCCAGGCTCAATGCCAGCTTCTCGGAGCAGTCCACAATCACCTTGAGCATCTTGTCGCCGATGGAGAAGGGCGGATAGACGGCAATGGAGTCGCCGGAGTGGACACCGGTGCGCTCGATATGCTGCATGACGCCGGGGATCAGCACGTCGGTACCGTCGGAGATGACGTCCACCTCCAGCTCCTTGCCCATGAGGTACTGGTCCACCAGGACAGGGTTTTCAATCTTGCCGGAGAGGATGACCTCCATGTAGGTGCGCACATCCTCATCGTTGTGGGCGATGACCATGTTCTGGCCGCCGATGACGTAGCTGGGACGCAGCAGCACAGGGTAGCCCAGCTCGTGGGCGGCCTTGAGGGCCTCGTCCATGCCCAGAACACCCCGGCCCTGGGGACGCTTGATGTGGAAGCGCTCCAGCAGCTCGTCAAAGCGCTCCCGGTCCTCGGCCATATCGATGGACTCGGCGCTGGTGCCCAGGATGGGGATGCCGTGGCTGTCTAAGTACTGGGTGAGCTTGATGGCCGTCTGGCCGCCGAAGGCCACCACCACGCCCACGGGCTTTTCCACCTCGATGATGTGCATGACATCCTCGGGGAACAGAGGCTCGAAATACAGCCGGTCGGCGGTATCGTAGTCGGTGGAGACGGTCTCGGGGTTGTTGTTGACGATGACGACCTCATAGCCCAGCTCCTTGAGCGTCCAGACGCAGTGGACGGAGGAGTAGTCGAACTCGATGCCCTGGCCGATCCGGATGGGACCGGAGCCCAGCACCATGATGACGGGCTTGCCGGACCGGGGGAAGGTCCGGGACTCGCAGAAGCGGTCAAAGGTAGAGTAGAAATACGGCGTCTCGGCGTCGAACTCCGCGCCGCAGGTATCCACCATCTTGTAGACAGCGTGCTTGGCCTCCGCGGGCAGCTCCGCCGCGCCGGACAGGCGCAGCAGGGTCTGATCGGGATATCCCAGCTTCTTACCGGTTTCATAGCGCTCCGCCGTCAGACCCTCCTTGGCCAGGTCCAGCTCAAACTGGGCCATGCCCTTGAGCTTGGAGAGGAACCAGCGGTCAATCCGAGTAATGGCAAAGATCTCATCCACGCTGACGCCGGACTTGAGCGCCTCGAACACGGTGAAGAGCCGGTGGTCGTCCACCCGGCGCAGCCGCTCCCAGATGGGGGCGTCATCGTCAGGATCGGGCTTGCGGTTGAGGGAGTCCATCCCGATCTCCGCACCCCGGACAGCCTTCATCAGCGCCATCTCAAAGCTGGGACCGATGGACATGACCTCGCCGGTGGCCTTCATCTGGGTGCCCAGGGTCCGGGAGGCGTCGGCAAACTTGTCGAAGGGCCACTTGGGTATCTTGACCACGATGTAGTCCAGAGTGGGCTCGAAGCAGGCGCAGGTCTTGCCGGTGATGTCGTTTTTGATCTCGTCCAGGGTATAGCCCAGGGCGATCTTGGTGGTAATCTTGGCGATGGGGTAGCCGGTGGCCTTGGAGGCCAGAGCCGAGGACCGGGACACACGGGGGTTGACCTCGATGACGGCATACTCAAAAGTATCCGGGTTCAGAGCCAGCTGGCAGTTGCAGCCGCCGACGATGCCCAGATGGGTAATGATATCCAGAGACGCGGAGCGGAGCATCTGGAACTCCTTGTCCGCCAGAGTCTGGGTAGGCGCCACCACGATGGAGTCGCCGGTGTGGACGCCCACAGGATCCAGGTTCTCCATGGAGCACACCGCGATGACGTTGCCCACGGAGTCCCGCATGGTCTCAAATTCGATTTCCTTCCAGCCGAAGATGGCCTTCTCCACCAGCACCTGGGTGATGGGAGAAGCGTCCAGACCGGTCTGGGCAATGGTGCGCAGCTCGGCCTCGTTCTTGGCGGCGCCGCCGCCGGCGCCGCCCAGGGTGAAGGCCGGACGCACGATGACGGGATAGCCGATCCGGTCCGCCACGGCCAGGGCCTGCTCCACCGTCTCGGCAATGTCGGAGGCAATTACCGGCTGGCCGATCTCCGCCATAGCCTCCTTGAACAGCTCCCGGTCCTCCGCCCGGGAGATAGCCTTGGCGTCCGTGCCCAGCAGGCGGACATTGTGGGCCTGCAAAAAGCCCTCCTTGTCCAGCTGCATGGCCAACGTCAGGCCGGTCTGGCCGCCCAGGCCCGCCAGAATGGAGTCCGGCCGCTCCTTGAGGATAATGCGCTTGATGGTCTCCACCGTCAGCGGCTCGAGATAGATCTCGTCGGCCATGGCCTGGTCGGTCATGATGGTGGCGGGGTTGGAGTTGCACAGCACCACATTCACCCCGGCCTCCTTGAGGATCCGGCAGGCCTGGGCGCCGGCATAGTCGAACTCAGCGGCCTGTCCAATGACAATGGGGCCGGAGCCAATCACAAGTACCTTTTTAATGCTGGTATCCAAAGGCATTACCGCTCACCACCTTTCATCAGATTCACAAACCGGTCGAAGAGGAAGGACGTATCCTTGGGGCCCGTGCAGGCCTCGGGATGGAACTGCACCGTAAAGGCCCGCAGGTCGGGATAATCAATGCCCTCGCAGGTGCCGTCGTTGGCGTTGGCGAAGGACACCCGGCCCACCTTCACCGAGTCGGAATCCACCGCGTAGCCGTGGTTCTGGCTGGTGATGTAGGTCCGCACGCCGTTCAGGTCCCGAACCGGCTGGTTGACGCCCCGATGGCCGTACTTGAGCTTATAGGTAGAGCCGCCGGCAGCCAGAGCCGTCAGCTGATGGCCCAGGCAGATGCCGAACAGAGGTACCTTGCCCAGCAGCTTTTGAATCTGCTCGATCTGATAGACGTTTTCCGCCGGGTCCCCGGGGCCGTTGGAGAGCATCACGCCGTCGGGATTGGCGGCGAGCACCTCTTCGGCGGAGACCGTGGCGGGCAGCACCGTCACCGTGCAGCCGCGCTTTTGCAGCTCCCGGATGATATTGCGCTTGGCGCCGTAGTCAATGAGGCTCACCCGCAGCGCTTCCTCCCCTTCCGCGGGGCAGACCTGGGCCTGGCCGCAGGTCACGGCCTCCACCACGCCGGTAACGGCGTAGCGCTTGACCTCGGCAAGATCCGCCGGAACCTCATCGCAGATGCAGGCGTTCATGACGCCGTGCTCCCGGATGATCCGGGTCAGCTCCCGGGTATCCACCCCATAGAGGCCCGGCACGCCCTGCTCTTTGAGGAACGTGTCCAAATCGCAGTCCGTGCGGAAGTTGGACGGAGATGCGCACCACTCCCGGACCACATAGCCCTTGACGCAGCAGGCACCTTCAAAATCCTCCCGAATGATGCCGTAGTTGCCGATCAGCGGATACGTCTGCATGACGATCTGTCCCGCATAGCTGGGGTCCGTCAGCGTCTCAATATATCCGCACATACCGGTGGTAAACACCAGTTCGCCCACGGTGTCGGCTTCCGCTCCGAACCGGACGCCTTCAAACACCTGGCCGTCCTGCAGCACCAGATAGCCTTTCTTCATAGCTTCCTCCCATTTTTGCCCACAATCCGGCAATTTTAGCCTATTTGCAAATATTATGACGGTTTTCCCCAGAACAGTCAATGCTTTCTTCGTGCGGCTCCAGAGACTTTTCCCCCTGGAAGGTATTACTCTATTGTGCATTTCGGCAAGCTTGTTTCTTCCTGTCGAAAAGCCGTTGCACCAAAGGCTGCGGCGCGGTATAATGGGAATGATTTTTTAATGGGAGGAGGGGTGCAGATGGCCAAACATCTGGATAAATTTACCTCTCCTTTTCAGGAAAGCCGCATCCCCTTCCTGCTGGCGGAACCGCTCACCAACGGGCAGGGCGAAATGGTGGATCTGATTTGCCGCTTTGCCAACCCGGCAGCGGGAGAATTGCTGGGAATCACTCCCGCCGCCTTGAAAAACGCACGGCTGCTGCGCCGGTTTCCCACTCTGTCGCTGGACCCGCTGCGGCCTTTGCAGCAGGTGGCGTTTTCCGGCTCCTGCGCCTCCTTTTCCTATACCACTCTGCTGGGCAAGCCTCTTCGCATCACCTGCTATCAGCCCATGTACGGCATGGCAGCCTGCTTCCTGGATGCCGTCCGGGAAGGCGGCGAAGCCGCCCCGCTGCCTGCCGATCAGATTCCTGCGGCTGCGGCCATGCTGGAACTCAGCCGCAGCGGTGTCCGATGTTTGAGCTGCAACGAGCAGCTGTGCGCCCTGACCGGGTGGAGCCACCGGGAACTGCTGGACCGGTTCGGCCAGGATCTAAGCGGCCTGGTGGATCCCCGGGACTGGACGGAACTGCTGCAATCCCTGCTGGACGCAGCCCGGGACAATCAGCCGCTCTCCCACGAGTTCCGCCTGATCTCTCAGGCGAAGACGCCCCTGTGGGTCGACCTGCGGGTCCAGCCACTGCATACCCGGGAGGGCGTCACCGTCTTTTATGCCGTGGTACTGGACATCGACCGGCAGCGCCGTGCCGAAGGACAGTTGGAGCAGGCCCTCTCCCGGCTCCGCTCCACCCAGGCGCAGATTTCCAACCTTTTTGATAACCTGCCGGTAGGCTGCTGTCTGCTGCGCCGTTCAGGCAACGGTGCCCTGGCCACACTGCGGGTCAGCCGGGAGCTGGCCCGGATGCTGGACACCGACCCGGAGACTCTGCTCCATCAGATGCGCACCTCCCCTCTGGCCCTGCTGCCTGTTCAGGAGCGGGAAGAGCTTTCCGCCGCGGCAGCCCGGGCAGCCGCACTGGGGCAGCCTCTGCGTCATGTCTGCCGGATTGTCCGCTTAGACGGCAGTCCCCTTTGGATTTCCCTTCTGGCGCTGGAAACTGCAGAGCATGGCGGGCCCCATATGATCTATGTCGTGTGTCTGGATATCAGCGCACACAAGAACCTGGAATCGGAAGCAGAATTTCGCCGCCAGGTCTGCGATCTGATGATGGAAGGCGGTCCGGCTCTGGTACTGGACTACGATCCCGATTCGGATATTGCCCGCATCGATTACCGCAGCGCCTCCGGCCACCGAACCCTGCGCTCCGTGGGCGGGTATCTCACGCAATCGGCCTGCATGCACAGCGGCCGGATTCACCCCGAGGATCAGCGGCGCCTGGCGGCCGCTGTGCGCCGGGCCGTGGAGCGTCCGGCAGCAGAGGCTGTGGAATACCGCGGCGATTATGACGGCAACGGCTGGCGCTGGTATTCGGTTACCTGGCTGCGCCAGATTGACAGCGCAGGCAATGTCACCCGGCTGCTGGGCCGGGCTCAGGATATCACCGCCCGGAAAGCGGCTGCCGCCCGCTTCCAGCAGTTCAAGGCCGATCAGAAGAATCTGGCGCCGGACATGCTGGCCCTGGCCCGGCTGGATTTGACCGATGACCGGATTCTGGACGCCAAAGGCGCTGGACGGCGGCTCAAGCGGGTGCTCTTCGGCAACTCTGCCGACGCCTGCCTGCGCCACCTGCGGGACAATCTGCCCGATCCCCAGGAGCAGGCCGCCTTTGACGCGCTGTTCCGCAGGGACGCGCTTTTGACCGCCTTCGGACAGGGCACCGCCCATCTGCGGCTGGAGCACGGATTTTTCCTCCAGCCCGATCAGCCCGTTCGGGCAGAAACCCAGATTCGCCTGCTGGAGGACCCGGACACCGGGAACCTCACCGCGTTCTGCGCGGTCCGCCGTCTGCCGGAGGACCCCGTCCCCGCCGCCTTGATCCGGCTGCTGGCCCGGGACTGTGCCCTGGTTTTGACCGTAACCGTTCCGTCCAGACTCTGCCGCAGCTGGAGCCAGACCGTCACGCTGCCCCCCAATACTCCCTATCCTGCGCTGACCGCCGCCTGTTTCCGGCCCATGCCCCCCTCCCCCCTGCGCGCCTCCCTGCGGCAGGCCCTGAAATTGGAATCCATCCTGGCACACCTGGAAGAACAGCCCATCTTTTCCCTGGATGCGCCTGCTGCCATGCCGGCATCTCTGGCCGGTCGGCGCCTGGAGTGGCAGTGGCTGGACCAGGACGCCGGTGTGCTGGTACTGCTGGTCCGCTCCCACCCGACCGCATAACGCGGTTGCCTGCGCTCCCAGTTGCCCGGCCGCGTCTTTTCCCCAAATACAAAACACCGCCCCCTCCTGCGGGAGGGAGCGGTGTTTGTTTTTAGCAGCATGCCATGTCCGTCACTCGTCCAGCTTGAGCACCGCCAAAAATGCCTCCGTCGGAATCTGCACCGATCCCAAGGAACGCATCTTTTTCTTGTTATCCCGCCGGATGTATCATCCGGCGGGAACCCTACTTGATCAATCTGCTCGGCGGAACTAAATTCCGCCTGCGCCAAGGGTTTCGCCCCGGCGAAAACCCTTGTACGGCGCAATGCGCCGCCCCGCTTTGCGGGGCCCCGGGCAGAAAAATCTGCGTACCGGTCACTCGCCCAGCTTGAGCACCGCCAAAAACGCCTCCGTCGGAATCTGCACCGATCCCAGAGAACGCATCTTTTTCTTGCCCTCTTTCTGCTTTTCCAGCAGCTTCTTCTTACGGGTGATGTCGCCGCCGTAGCACTTGGCCAGCACGTCCTTGCGCATAGCCTTGACGGTCTCCCGGGCGATGACCCGGCCGCCGATGGCCGCCTGCACGGGAATCTCAAAGAGCTGGCGGGGAATGTTCTCCTTGAGCTTTTCGCACAGCCGCCGGGCCCGGCCATAGGCCTTGTCCTTGTGGGCAATGAAGCTCAGGGCATCCACGCCGTCGCCGTTGAGCTTCATATCCACCTTCACCAGCTCGCTGGGCCGGTATCCGGAGAGCTCATAGTCCAGCGACGCATAGCCCTTGGTGTTGGCCTTGAGGGTATCGAAGAAATCGTAGATGATCTCATTGAGGGGCATTTGATAGTGCAGCTCCACCAGGTGGGTGTCCAGATACTGCATATCCTTGAACTCGCCCCGCCGGTCCTGGCACATGGGCATGATATTGCCCACATACTCGTTGGGGCTGATGATGGAGACCTTGACATACGGCTCCTCCGCCCGCTCGATGACGGCGGGGTCGGGATAGTTGTGCGGGTTATCCACCGCCACCATGGTGCCGTCCGTCTTATAGACATGGTAAATGACGGAGGGCAGCGTGGTCACCAGGTCCAGATCAAATTCCCGCTCCAGCCGCTCCTGAATGACTTCCATATGGAGCATGCCCAAAAAGCCGCACCGGAAGCCAAAGCCCAGAGCCACGGAGCTCTCCGGCTCAAAGGACAAGGACGCATCGTTGAGCTGCAGCTTTTCCAGCGCATCCCGCAGATCGGGATACTTGGAGCCATCTTCGGTGTAGATGCCGCAGTACACCATGGGCTGCACCGGCCGGTAACCCGGCAGCGGCTCCGCCGTGGGCTTGGCCGCATCGGTGACGGTATCGCCCACCCGGGTATCCTGCACATTTTTGATGCTGGCGGTGAAGTATCCCACCTCGCCGGCCTCCAGGGCGTCGCAGGGCTCCATGCCCAGAGGCAGCAGGTGGCCGCACTCGATAACCTGATAGGTCGCGCCGGACGCCATGAGCTTGACCGTCTGCCCCGTGCGGATGCAGCCCTCCATAATGCGCATATAGACGATGACGCCCCGGTAGCTGTCATACTGGCTGTCGAAAATCAGGGCCTTGAGGGGGGCGTTCATATCTCCGGTGGGAGCCGGGACGTTCTTCACCACATCCTCCAGCACCTCTTCGATGTTGATGCCCATTTTGGCGGAGATTTCCGGCGCGTCCATGGCCGGCAGGCCGATGATATCCTCCACCTCCTGCTTGGCCTTGAGAGGATCGGCCGCCGGCAGGTCGATTTTGTTGAACACCGGCAAAATCTCCAGATCATGCTCCATGGCAAGATAGGTGTTGGCCAGAGTCTGGGCCTCCACGCCCTGGGTGGAGTCCACCACCAGCACTGCACCCTCGCAGGCCGCCAGGGACCGGGAGACTTCGTAGTTAAAGTCCACATGACCCGGGGTGTCAATGAGGTTGAGCTCATAAACCTGCCCGTCCCGGGCCTTGTAGTTGAGCTTCACCGCCCGGGCCTTGATGGTAATGCCCCGCTCCCGCTCCAGGTCCATGTTGTCCAGCAGCTGGTTTTCCATCTGCCGCTGGCTCACCGCTTCGCATTTTTCCAGCAGGCGGTCCGCCAGAGTGGACTTGCCGTGGTCAATGTGCGCAATGATGGAAAAATTGCGGATATTGGATTGCTTTGTCATATAGGCGAAACCTCCATAAGCACAGCTCCCTGCCGCCTTCGCGCGGCGCAGGTGCCGAGAAGTCAAATAGAAACCGCAGCGGTCCCCCTTGCGGTGCAATGGGGCTCATCGCAAACGTCCGCGAACCGCCCGGGCGGGACACCCTCATGCCGAAGGCTGCCACACCACCGGCGCGCCGTGGGCAATGTTCCAGGCCCACCAGTAGGCATCGGTCCACAGCTGGTCATAGTCATAGTTTACCACAAATGTCTGCCAGTTGGCGAGGGTCTCCTCCAGATTTTCCTCTGTCAGCTGACACTCCCCCGCCGCGATTTTCTCCAGCACCAGCTGGTCTGCCTCGCCGGAGCAGTGGATATAGTCGCAGTAATAATCCAGATTCGTGACAATCTCCGGATCCATCAAAAACCCGTAAAGATGCAGGTTTTCGTAGGGCAGCAGCGTCTGCGCGGCCAGCTCCAGAGCGGCAAACACCGCATCCGTCTGTCCCAGACGGTTGGTCTTGTCCCAGTAGAGCAGGCTGTACGGCGGGAAAAACACATCGAACTCCGTCTCCGGATGGGCTTCCAGCCAGCGGCAGATGACCTCCAGATTGGCCGCCGCGCAGTCCAAATACGCATCCCGGGGCAGAGTCTGGTCCACGATCTCCGGCCGGTCGTAATTATCCAGGGCGGTCATATGGTTCCACCAGATATCCCCGTCCCAGGTAAAGAGTTCATCGACGGGCGTGCCGCCGCCCCGGCCCAGAGTCATCAGCGTGTAAACGCTATAGTACAGGGTATCCCGGTTGAGAAAATACCGCACGTCATCCAGCGGATTGGTATTGTAGAGATACTCCGGGAGTGCGCCGGTCAGGCCGCTTTCATCCCGCACCAGAATGTTGGCGTCCAGGCCGAAGATCACCCGCTCAGGCGGGTGGGATGCAAACACGGCCTCCAGTGTGGTGTCAAACTCACTGAGATAGCCGTCCGGCACGGTCAGCCGCACCGCGCTGCCGCCGAAGACCTCCGAAATCTGGCTGGGCCGGTAGTTGGCCACCATGGACGTGCCCAGCACCACGGTATCCGCCTGGGCCTGACGCAGGAGGCCGGCGTTCTGATAGCGCTCATTGAAGGCCACCGCCTTCCCTCCCTCCGGCAAGCGCAGGTAAAAGCAGGGGTCCGCAGCCCAGACCACGGCACCGGCGGCTATCAAAAGCACCAGAACACCGGCCAGCAGGCCGCAGGCCCAGCGCCGGTAAGCGGTCATCATGGGCAACTCCCCCTTTCAGAAATTGGAATAGATAAATGAGGTGATGCCGGTAAAGGACAGCACGCACCAGGCCAGCACCGCCGCCTCCGCCGCGCAGCGCACCGCCGAAGGCCGAAGGGGCCGTTCCCCGCCCCGGGGCAGCAGCGACACTGCCGCGGCAATCACCAGCACCGCCGCCATGGCTGCCCAGGCAATGGGCTCAGCCAGGGCCGGAGCCAGCAGGGCCAGGGCCTCCCGCTCGGTAGAAAGGAATCCCTCCAGCAGCCAATCCTGGGGCGCGGCCGCAGAGCCCAGAACCGCCGCCCGCAGCAGCGTTCCTGCCGCTGCCAGGTCCGGTGCCCGGAAAAACACCCACGCCAGATTGACGAACACAAACGTTCCGCACCAGCGCAGCCAGCCGGGCAGGCGCTGCCGGCCGCTCCAGAGCCGTTCCATGATCTGCGCCGCGCCGTGGAGGGCGCCCCAGATCACAAATGTCCAGCCCGCGCCGTGCCAGAGGCCGCTGATGAGGTACACGATCAGGATGTTCCCAAAGGTCCGGATGGTTCCCCGTCGGCTGCCTCCCAGCGGAAAGTAGACGCACTCCCGCAAAAATGTGGTGAGAGTGATGTGCCAGCGCTTCCAGAACTCCCCCACGGAGCGGCTGCGGTAGGGCATATCGAAGTTCATGGGCAGACGCACGCCCAGCAGCCGGGCGGCACCTATGGCGATATCACAGTAGCCGGAAAAGTCCAGGTACAGCTGAAAGGTGTACGCCAGAATCACCAGCCAGGCCCCCGGCGCCGTGAGATTGTCCACCCCGGCCCAGCCGTTGTCCACCAAGACGCCCAGAGCGTCGGCCAGGAGGACTTTTTTCGCCATGCCCCGGACAATTCCGTCCAATCCCGCCGCGGCATCCTCCCAGTCGGGATGGAGGAACCGGGGCCCCTCCAGCTGCGGGAAAAAGGCCTCAGGCCGCAGGATGGGCCCCGAGGTCACCGTGGGGAAAAACAACGCGTACAGCACCAGCCCATCCTGCGCGGGAAGCTGGAAGCTGCCGTCATAGACTTCTTTCAACAGCCAGAGCTGCTGGAAGGTGAAAAAGCTCAGTCCCAGCGGCGCCCAGCCTACTGAGACCGCCCCGCCGGTGAAGAAGGCGGTGTATTTGAATCCCGCCAATACGCCGATGTGCCAGATGCAGGCCAGCACCAGAGTCCGGCGCCGATGCGGCGCAGCCGCATCCGCCAGCCGCACCAGAGCGGCCCGGGTGACCAGGGCCCCCGCCGCCAGCACCGCCAGGCTGCGCCAGCCATCCCCGGCCACATAGAACACCACGCAGGCCAGTTCCAGCGCCGCCACGGCGGCCGGGCGGCTCCGCCGGGCCAGCGCCAGACACACCAGCACGGTTCCCGCCAGAAAGGCCAGAAAGGAAAAGGATTGAAAACTCATATCACATCCGGTTGAGCTCGCTCAGACGGGCATCCGTGGTGCTGAGCACCTGGGTCAGGCTTTGGCAGCGGCCGGGATACGCCGCCGTCAAGGCCTCCGGCGACAGGTCGGGGAACTCCATCTTCCGGGCGTTGAGACTGCGCAGCGCCCGGGCAAACCGCACCTGGGCCAGCTTCATGTCCGCCGCCGCCGTGTCCATGGTGCAGGCGGCCGGGTCCAGGGAGAAGTACGCCTCATTGCCGCCCGCGGCCCGGTAGAGATGGCGGTAGAGCTGATACACCGCACCGGAGAGATACTCCGCCGCGGCGTTGATGGCCGCCTTGTCCCCCAGCTTTCCCAGCAGGCCGAACACCACGCCCACCGCGCCGGAGAGGAGCTTGCTTTGCAGCGTGGCCAGCACGCTGCCCTGGAGGACATTGCCCGGCTCAGCCGCCGAGAGCACCTCTTCGCTGCTGAGCATGCTGCCCTCCCGGGAGAGGGTCCGGCCCAGCATGAAATCCGCTGAGACATGATAATATTCACAGGCCCGGACCACAAAGGAAAGGCCCGGTTCCCGGATACCGTTTTCATAGTGGCTCAGCAAAGCCTGGGAGATCCCCAGGTCTCCGGCCGCCGTGCGCTGGGACACGCCGCGCTCCTGCCGCAGCAGAGAGAGCGTGCGGGAAAATTCCGTCATGAAGAACGCGCCTCACTTTCTCGTTTTCTCTATTTCTCGTTCTCTTTTAATTACGCAGGGTATAGTTTAGCAAAAAGGATACGCTTTGTAAAGAGAATCCTGGGCAAACGAAAGGAGGGCCGCAGCCCTCCTCTCAAACTTCTTTTAGAACAGCTCCACCTGATAGGGCAGCACATCGCCCCCGATGGAGCGGCACTGCCGGACATTTTCCTGCCAAAGCCGGTCGGTTACCGCCATCTTCCGGATGATGTCCTTGACTGTGGTATCCAGCGCGGTCCCCTCCCGGTAGTCCGCCGGGAAAATAAAATCCACCCGCCCCTTGGCCAAGAGGTCCTCCACGCCGGCGCGGTTGCTGGGCTGGTAGACGGCAATGGCCTGGCCGCCGTATGCCCGCATCATCTTCATGCACGGCACATCGCTCAGTCCGTCCCCCATGTAGATCATGTTGGGAAACGGCACCCGCTTGCTGTCGTCGGGCATGGAGTCGTTGAGGGTCTTGTCATCGGACACATCCAGCACGCCCTTGTTGATCCGGTAGACGAACTGGGTCTTGGCCGTAAAATTCACCGCCAGCTTGGGCCACACCGGCCGCCCGGTCTCATCGTAGTAAAACTCACTGGCGTAGATCTCCTGAAACGCACCGCTGATGGACGAACCCTCGATGATTTCCCGCAGTCCGGAGGAGATGATGTAGTGCTCCACCTGAACCCCCTGCTCCCAGCCGAAGGCGTTGATCCGGTCGAACCAGGTCTCCACGCCCGGAAAGAGCACGATGCTCCGGCCCTTTTCCACCAGATCCGCCCGGGTGAACGGCAGGTGCTTGCGCTCCGCCTCCCGGATCATGGTATACATATAGGCCAGAATCCCATCGATCCGGTTGCGGCGGCCGAAGTCGTTGGCCTCGGCCCAGAACTCCGCCGGGGTCATGCCCAGGCTGGGAATGAAGGCATAATCCTGCATATCGGTGGTGCAGAGAGTCTTGTCAAAATCATAAAGAAACGCCACAATGGGCTGCTCCGTAACCATAGGCACGCTCCTTTGGAAAAAGCGGCTCCGAAGAGCCGCTTTTCTTATTTCTCACCTTTATAATTGCGTCCAAACTTCAGGTCGCTGAGGTTGATCCGCCGGGTCGCCTCCAGAGGCTCCTTCTTGGCAAAGGGATCCTCCTCGGGATACGCCTTCTCCTCCGGCGCAGGCTGCTCAAATTCCGCAGGCTGCTCGGGGGCCTTCTCCTCCGCGGGCGCGAAGGCAGCCAGCACCTGTTCTTCAATCTTCTCTACCTGGGCTTCCGGTGCCTCGGCGGGAACCGCCGTCTCCACCGGCAGCTCCGGCAGCTCCTCCAGCAGGTGCAGCTCCTTGGCGCACACCTCCCGGCAGGAAGCAATGAACCGGGCCAGCTCTTCCTGGCCCTGGCGCAGCCGCTCCTGCACCGCTTCCGTCTCCTTCTGGAGCTGGGCAATCCGCTCCCGGGCATCCATTTCCGCGCGGGAGAGCAGAGCGTCCCGCTTGGCCTCCGCCTCATGCACGATGGAATCGGCCATCTTCTGCGCCGTGAGCAGAGTGGCACGCATGGAGTCCTCCGTGGCGCGGTAATCCTCCACCTTTTCCACCAGCACCTTCATCTTGGCCTTCAGGGCCGCGTTTTCCTTGTAAAGAGCCGTATAGTCATCGGTGAGCTCGTCCAGAAACTCATCCACCATGGCCATGTTGTAGCCGCCCATCACCGCCTTGGTAAAGGAATGGGTAGAAACCTCCTGGGGCGTCAGCATGTTGTTCGTTCCTCCCTATGTCAAGTCTCAAAAATAAAGGCCGTTGTTTTCCAGCTCGTCGATCAGGTCGCCCTCGATATCCACATGATAGGGCGTGATGATGTAGGTATTGGCCGCCACCTTCTTGATCTTGCCCTCGCCGGCATAGGCAACGCCGGACAAAAAGTCGATCAGGCGCCGGGCCACATCCTTGTTGGTGGACTCCAGATTCAGCACCACCGTCCGCTTGTCCTTGAGCTGGTCGGCAATTTCAGATGCGTTTTCAAAGCGCTCCGGCTTCACCAGAATCACCTTGAGCTGCGTGGTGGCATGGATGTTGACCACCTTGTTGCGCCGCTCCTCCGGCTTGATGCGCCGGTCTTCAAAGACATCCTTTCCGGAAGTGTCGTCAAAGTCCTCAAATTCCTCGTCCTCATCCTCATAGGGATGGGCCAGCTTTTTCAGCTCGTCCAATATGCTCATGGCAATGCCTCCCATCGGCGTTCTCAATTATAGTGGCGGGCCCCGAAAATAGCGGTTCCCACCCGGACCATGTTGGCGCCGGCGCGAATGGCGTCTTGATAATCGCCGCTCATGCCCATTGACAGATATTCTAATTCATTATGAAACAATTTCTCGTTCATGTCAACATAAAGTGCCCGAACTTCCTGGAAATACCGCATATTTTCCTCTCTCTGGGCATCTGCCGGGGGAATCGTCATCAGTCCCCGGACCCGGACATGGGACAGCTCCATGGCCCGCTGGGCCGCCGCCAGGACATCTTCAGCCAAAAAGCCGCTTTTGGCCTCCTCCGCGCCGATGTTGACCTCCAGCAAAATATCCTGCACCACATCCCGGGCCGCCGCCACACGCTGGATCTCCTCCAGCAGCTCCAAAGAGCCCACAGACTGGATCAGGGCCACACGGCCCACCACTTTGCCGACCTTGTTGCGCTGCAGATGTCCGATGAAATGGAGGGGGGCCCCCTCATAGGCGCCCTGCTCCAGCTTGGCCGTCATCTCCTGGACCCGGTTTTCTCCCAGGACATCAATTCCGGCCGCGATGGCCTCCCGGCAGGCCGCCGCGTCATTCATCTTGCTGGCACCCACCAACGTGATCTCCTTGGGGTCACGCCCCACTTCCCGGCATACCCGGGCAATCTCCGCCCGCACCTGCGCAATATTCTCTGCAATGGACATGCTTTGCCGACTTCCCTTCTCTAATTCAAAACTTTTCCGTCGTATAGATTCTCCGCCGCCACGATGACCGTATCCCCGGGCCGCAGACGCTGGCTTTCCGATGAAATCTCGCCGCTTGTGACCAGCACAAATTCCTCACCCCGGTGCACCAGCTCCACCGGCTTGAACCGGGCCTTCATGCCCACCACACAGTAGACGCCCAGGCCCTCCTGGGAAACCAGATTTCCCTCGGAGTCCTGCGTCACATAGCCCGAGCGCAGCGCCTCCGTGGGAATGCGGATGCCGCTGTACGCAGTGAAGATCACCTGGGCGCTCTGGGCGCGCAGCAGCGTCAGCTGGGCCAGATATTCCGTCCCCTCAAAGGTCACGACTACCCGGCCGTTTTCTTCCGGCCCCACCGAGGCGATGGTGACCGGCAGGTCCTGGTCCACGCCCTTGGTAAAGCGCAGATACAGCTGCCGCCCGGAGGACTTGAGCTCCTGGGCCTGTTCCTGCAGCTCCTGCGCCGCGTCCGCCGACATCACCGCCGCATAATACCAGCTCTCGCCCAACACCAGCTTGCCCACCTGGGTACTGTCGGTCTGGGCAGGCTGGAGCGTATTGAGCTGGGAAGGCGTCATCTCCGCCAGGCTCTGGGGTGTCAGCACGGACTCATAGCCATCCACCACCGCCGAGTACAGTCCCGACTGCGGCGCCGTAATCCGCCGGACGGACCCTGCCGCCTGGGAGCGCAGGGTCTGCAGCTGACTTTGCAGCTGGGCGATTTGTGCATCCAGATCGCCGGTATCGGCATATGTATAGTCCCGCTTGAGCACCAGGGCCCGCAGCTGAGCCCCTTCTTTTTCCGCATCGTAGAGCTTGTCCGCCGAGATGCTGGAGCGGTAATCAAGAATGCTCTGCATAATCTGGGCATCCAGCTTCAAGGACGCTTCCGATCCCAGCGACGCCTCCTGGGCATACTGCAGCTGCTCGATTTGGATGCGCAGCTGTTCCATTTCATTTTGCCGGTCCAAAGACGCCTGATCCGCGTACACCGCTGCCACGGTTCCTCCGGCGCTGACCCGCTCCCCTTCTCCGCGCTGAATCTGCATCAATCCGCTGCCGCTGCTGTCCGTAATCACCTGCTCCTGCCGCACCACGTAGCCCGACAGGTCCATACTCTCCTCCACTTCGTACGTGTAGGCCAGGGTGGTGGTCAGCGGGTCGCTGAGGTAGCGCCAGCCCTGTATTCCAAAATACGCCAACACACCCAACGTCACCACTGCCATGAGCAGTTTCATTCCCAGAGTGTTTTCCTTCATTATCTGCCTCCCCGGCCATTCACGGCCCGGCGTGCTCACAGCAGTGTCTCCGCCGGATTTATGCCTCCGACAGATCCACCGGCCGCAGCGGCGCCACCGTGGAAATGGCGTGCTTATAGATCACCTGCTGCTTGCCGTCGCTGTCCAGCACCACCACAAAGGCATCAAAGCCTGTGATAATGCCCCGCATCTGGAAGCCGTTCATCAAAAATACCGTCACGGGCACCTTATCCCGCCGTGCCCGAAGAAGAAAGAGTTCCTGTAAGTTTGCCTTGTTCTGCATGGTTCGTCCGCTCCCTTATTTTTTCTATTGAGTCGGACGCTGAATATGTTTCGTCCGCCCGAGGTTAGCATACCCCCGCAGCGGTCAGGATTTCCGTCGAAATTTGCAGGGCTTTTCCAAAGTCCCGCTCCTTCTCCCAAACAATCCAGTGAATCTCCTGATTTCTGCGCAGCCAGGTCAGCTGACGCTTGGCATACTGCCGGGACCGGAGCTTCACTTCCTCGATGGCCTGTTCCGGCGTGGCCGTTCCCTCCGCCACCGCCAAAAACTCCTTGTAGCCGATGGCCTGGAGGGCGGTGGCATTCCGGGGCAGTCCCGCGGAGAGCAGCTGCCGGACCTCCTCCAGCAGCCCTGCCTCCACCATCAGATCCACCCGCCGGTCAATGAGGGCCTTCATATCCTCCCGGTCGGCAAACTGCAGCCCGATCCACACCGCGTCGTACCGGGGCGGCAGGGCCTTCGTGGCCTCGTTGTGGGCCGTGATGGTCATGCCCGTCTCCCGGTAGACCTCCAGTGCCCGCAAAATCCGTTTTTCATCAGCCGGATGCAGCCGGGCGGCAGACTCCGGGTCCACCTGGCGCAGCTGCTCCAGCAGGGGCGCAATGCCCTCCCGGTGCAGCTGCTCCTCCAGCTCCCGGCGGACCTCGCCGCCGGCCTGGCCGGGCGCAAAGCCATGACCCCGCACCACCGCATCCAGCCACAGCCCCGTTCCGCCCACCAGAATGGGCACCTTTCCCCGGGCAAGGATGTCATCCACCACCGGGATCGCCGCCTGGGCATACCGGGCGGCGGACCACTGCTCCGCCGGGTCCGCCACGGCAATCATGTGATGGGGCACCCCGTCCATCTCTTCCGGTGTGGGCGCGGCCGTGCCGATGGTCATGCCCCGGTAAATCTGCATGGAGTCGGCGGAGACCACCTCTCCGCCCAGCTGCTTGGCCAGCAGAACCCCCAGCGTGGTTTTTCCACAGGCCGTGGGTCCCACCACACACACAATTTTTCCCGCCATTGCATTTCCTCCCTGCCGCAGCATCACACGCGCACCCCGGCGGCGCCGTTACGCTTCCGCACCCAGCCGCCGGGCCAGCTCGGACGCCGCGCTTACCAGCTCCGGCGCCTTGCCCGGGTCCAGATCCAGTCCGCCGCCGAACACATAGTCAAACCGGCCGATGCCGAACATGGCGGCCAGCTGCCGCCAGTGCACCACGCCCACGCTCTCTTCCCGCTCCACATCGCCGCCGGTGGTCAGATACACCAGGCTGTCGGCGGCGCAGTCGCCATGGCAGCCGGAAGCGTCGTAGTGATATGTCAAGCCGTTGGCGCTGATGTACTCGACATACGTCCGCAGGGCTGCCGGGTAGCTCAGATCCCAGAAGGGCGCCGCCACCACAATCCGGTCCGCCCGGCGGAACTGCCAGGCCAGCTCAAACACCGGGGCATCCCACGCCCCCACGGAGGCCAGGGCCTCCCGCTCGTTGAGTGCCGGAACGTCAAAGGGGCGCAGGTTCAGCAGAGTCTCGGGCGTCACCGTCTCCACCTGGGCATCCGGATGGGCGCTCCGGAAGCCCTCCAGATAGGCTTTGGCCAGGGCCGCCGTCCGGGAGTTCTCTCCCCGCTGGCTGATGCAGCAATCCACAAACAACAACTTCATGGTTTATGCCTCCTCATATGCAATCGGTGTGATCACCGGGCGTCCCTCCCGGTCCAGCAGCGGCGTCAGCCCGCCGGCATTGCCGCTGGAGTGCCAAAAATAGCTTACGCCTGTCTTCCGGTCCACCCAGATGGAGCTCACTTCAAAGCCGCTGCTCTCCGTATGGACCCGCACAAACCGCTTTTCCTGCTTCATTTTGCCGCCTCCTAATCCGCTTACGCGCGCTTGAACATTTTCTCCAGCTCCCGGCCGGTGAGCTTCACCGCCACGGGCCGCCCGTGGGGACAAAACCGCACGGCACCGCTTTGCACCTGCGCCACCAGCACCTTGAGCTCCGCCGGGTCGCTTTCCCAGCCGCCCTTAATGGCCGCCTTACAGGCAATGGTGTGGAGCAGATTCTCCCGCCGCTGGTCCGGGTCCCGGCCACTGCGCAGATCCTCGGCCAATTCCTCCAGCGTGGACTGGATATCTCCGGTATCCAGATCCGCCGGGACTTCCCGCACCAAAATCGCGCCTTCGCCGAAATCCTCGCAGCCAAAGCCCAGCTCTTCCAGCACGGCGGCATGCTCCAGCAGCAGCGCCCGGTCCTCCCGGCTCACATCCGCCGCCACCGGCTGGAGCAGCGTCTGCCGCATGGGCGGCGTCCGGGATGCCATCAGCCGGTCAAAATTCATCCGCTCGTGGGCGGCGTGCTTATCGATGAGCCACACACACCCGTCGGCGCTCTCACAGACAATATAAGTATGCAGCACCTCTCCGGCAATGCGCCAGGGGGCCTCTCGGGCCAGGGTCTGCTGGCCCGGCACCTGATCCCCGTCGGGAATGGCCGGGACAAAGGACCGGGCCGTCTCCCCGGCAAATCCCGGGAGTTTCTCCTGCGCCGGGGCCACTATATCCGCCGTTTGAGCGGGCTGTCCGGCGCTGTGCGGCACAGGACGCTCCGCCGGGACGGCAGGCGTCCGGTCCACTGGGC
Organism: uncultured Oscillospiraceae bacterium; assembly: GCA_944387035.1. Lineage (GTDB taxonomy): Bacteria > Bacillota > Clostridia > Oscillospirales > Oscillospiraceae > Oscillibacter. The sequence continues at coordinate 26,162 of CALXDJ010000005.1, forward strand.
GGATGGGCTCCGCAGCCGGAGTAACCGCTCTTCTTTGTTCCGCCGGCTTTTCAGGAGCCGCCGCCTGCACGGGCGGCCGCTGGGGAACCGCTTCCCGCACCGGCGCGGCAGGCGCGGTTTCCTCCGCCGCTTCCCGGGCAATCTGACGGACCGAGACCGGTGCGCCGCCCAGTGCCGGCCGGGGGGCGGGGGTACGGAGCGCTGCTCCGCTGTCGGCCACCCGGGCGCCCGCCTTCCACTCCGTGTTCCAGCCAGGCCGGGCAGGCGGCGCCTTGGGCGTCTGGGCCGGCTGGGCTGCCGCCGTGCGGTAGGTCTTGGCATCCATGGTCTGGAAGAAATCCTGCCGGGGATTGACCGTCTCCCGCACCGCCTTCTCCGGCGCGGGCACCGCGCCGCCGAAGGCGTCCAGAGCGTCCAGCACCGTGTGGTACACCGTGTCGAACACCTCTTTTTCCCGGGCAAACTTCACCTGGGTCTTGGCGGGATGGACATTGACGTCCACCGCCGTCACCGGTACCGTCACCGCCAGCACACAGCCGGGGAACTTTCCCTTCATGATCTGGTTGCGGTACCCCTCTTCCAAAGCTGCCGTCAGCAACTGGGACTTGATGAACCGGCCGTTGACGAAAAACACCTGCATGGACCGGGAACCCCGGCCCTGCAGCGGCGCGGTGACGAACCCGTCCACCGCCACGTCCCCGCTCCGGCCACGGACCGGCACCAACCCCCGGGCAAAATCCCGGCCCAGAGCGGCATAAATGGCCGAATCCAGCTTTCCGTCACCGGGGGTGTGGAGCGCTTCCACCCCGTCTTTGAGAAATTTGAAGGACACATCCGGATGGGACAGCGCCAGATGCTGCATGAGTCCCGCCACAGCGGCGGTCTCCGCGCTGTCCTTGCGCATGAATTTCAGCCGGGCGGGGGTATTGTAAAAGAGATCCCGGACCGCAATGGTGGTGCCCTCCGGGGCGCCGGCGGTCTCCACCTGTCCGGCCACGCCGCCCTCCAGACGCAGTACGGCGCCGTGCTGGGCCCCGGCCGTCCGGGTAAGGATTTCCACCCGGCTGACCGCGCTGATAGCCGCCAGGGCCTCGCCCCGGAAGCCCAGGGTCCCGATGGCGGCCAGATCCTCCTCCCGGCGCAGCTTGGAGGTGGCATGGCGCAAAAAGGCGGTGGGCAGCTCTTCCGGCGCGATGCCGCAGCCGTTGTCCGTCACCCGGATCAGGCCCATCCCGCCCCGGCGGATCTCCGTGACAATGGCGGTGGCCCCGGCGTCGATGGCGTTTTCCACCAGTTCCTTGACCACGCTGGCCGGGCGCTCCACCACCTCTCCGGCGGCAATCAGATCCGCCACATGGGGAGAAAGCTGTTGAATATGGGGCATGGGTTCCTCCTTCTCTCTTTGGCCGCCGGCGTATCGTCAGACAAACAGGGATACGGCCAGCGGAATCGTTACGATGGACAGCACGGTGGTCATAAAGGTCACCTGGGCCATGGCATCCACATCGCCGTCAAATTCCAGGCACAGCATGGTGCCGTTGACTGCCACGGGCATGGCCATCTGGGCCACTGCCACGCCCAGCACCAGGGGATCGGTGCCCATGAGATGGAGCACCACGCCCAGCGCCGCGGGCATGGCCAGCAGGCGCACGGCGGAGAGGATCCACATCCGCACGGAGGTCAGCACCTTCCGGGCGGACATGCCTGCCAGCATGGAGCCCAGCACCAGCAGGGAAAGCGGGATGTTCACATCGCCCACAATCTCCGCCATGGCGCCGATCATGGGCGGCACGCGGATGCCTGCCAGGGTCAAAATCAGAGTCAGCAGAGCCATGAGGATGCAGGGCGAGAGCATCTGCTTCCAGTGGAAGTGAATCTTGCCGCTGAGCATCAGGGGGCCCAGGGAGTAGTTGAGCAGGTTGAAGGGCATCACCAAAATCACAGCATAGAACAAGCCGGTGTGCCCGAAGATGGCCTCTACCAGAGGATACCCGATGAAGCCCACATTGGGGAAGCAGAGCAGAAAGCGCCACACGCCGATCTCCTTGGGCGTACCGCCCACCAGCTTGGGCACGATCAGGGCAAACACGAATTCCATGGCGTAAAACACCACTGCCACGAATAAAATGGACAGCACCTCCCCCACGCTGGGCAGGTTCTCCTCATTGGCCATGGAGGAGAGGATCAGGGCCGGAGTTGTGATGTTCAGAATCAGCTTGGAAAGCTTCTGATTGATCTCTCCGCCCAGATATCCCAGCCGGTGAGCCAGATAGCCGATCCCCACCGCAAAGAGGATAACGACCATCTCGTTAAATGTGTCCATAAAATTCATGCTTGTTCTCTCCCTCTCTCAATTACTCCCATTTCCGGCCGTAGCCCAGGGCCTCCACCAGGGCCCGCAGCGCTTCGTCCGACTCTTGCCCCGGTACGCCCCGCAAAACGCGGTTGCGTCCGGTGGTCTCAATATTGACAACATGCCGGTCCCCACGCTTCCAGCAGTGGACCATGCGGATCGACTCCCGGGGGATCGCATCCTTGCCCAGGCGCAGAGTGTCCTCCGTCAAGGTCCAGCGCACGGTCTGCGCATCCCCGCTGGAAAACAGCGTTCCAAAGCAGGACAGCAGCCCCCAAAAAAGGCCCAGGGATGTCACCGCAGCACACACCTGCAGCATCAGCCCGTCCAAGCCCAGATCCGCCATCCAGCCTACCGCCAGCCACAGCACCGGAACCGCCACCACAAAGGACGCCAGCCAGCTCAGCCAGGTCCGCCAGCCGCCCCGTTCCAGTTTCACCGTTCCCTGTCTCATGTTTCTCTCTCCTTTCACCCCATGGCCCACACGCTCAGCGCGTTGGTCACGGCATGCAGCCCGATGGCCGTCCACAGCGTTCCGCTGCGGTCATACACCCAGGCCAGCACCACACCCGGCACCAGATACTGCACCATCAGCAAAAAATAGGTGAGATCCCGGCTCTGCACCACGAACTGCCACACATGCACCAGTGCAAACAGCGCGCAGCTGACGGCGTAGGCCAGCAGGACGCTTTTTCCCCGCAGGCCTCCAAATACCAGCCCCCGGAAGAGCACCTCCTCCACAAAGGGCGCCAGGAAAATCACAATCAGCATGGTCACCCGGGGCGCGTCGTCGATCTGGGCGGAAATGGAGACGTCGTTGAGATTGGTCCGGTTATCCACCACAAGCCGGGTCAGCCGGTAGACCAGCTCATTGAGTCCATAGAGCGCCACCAGGCCCGCCAGCAGCACCTTTCCCGCACTGCCCGCCCGGTCCACCAGCACCCGGGTGGTGCGGCCCAAAAAGCCGTGAAACACAATCACGGTCACCGCAAACAGGATGTAGTAATAAAGGATATTCTCCAGCGCCGGAGAGAGCTGGGTCCCCAGCAGCGCCTCCACCAACCGGAACAGCGGTCCCGTGGCAAAGGGCAGCACCAGCAGGTAGATGACAAACAGCACTGCACCGGCTACCTGCTCTCCCGGCGTCAGATAGGTTGTGGATGTTCGCTTGGCCATGCCGCGCCTCCGTCCGGAATTTGATGAAGCAGCCGCCCCTCACTGGGACAGCTTGCGCTTCCACTCATAGATGAGATTCAGGGCCTCCAGAGGACTCAGGGCGTCGGTCTGGCACCGGCGCAGGGCGTCGAGCACCTCGCCCTCCGCCACGGCGCTCAGGCAGACCTGGTCCTCCTCCCGCCGGGGCGGGGCATAGGACACGCCGTTTTCCTCCTCCAGCTCCCGCAGCACCGTCCGGGCCCGCTGGAGTACCTTCTCCGGCAGCCCCGCCAGCTTGGCTACCTCAATGCCGTAGCTGCGGTCGGCGCCGCCGGGCACGATCTTGCGCAGGAAGATGATGTCCTCCCCCTTGGTTTTGACGGCGATGTTGTAATTCACCGCTCCTTCCAGGGTGTTCTCCAGCTCCGTGAGCTCATGGTAGTGGGTGGCAAAGAGGGTCTTGGCCCCCAAGAGCTTTTTGTCCGCGCAGTACTCCAGCACCGCCCGGGCAATGGACATGCCGTCAAAAGTGGACGTGCCCCGGCCGATCTCGTCGAGAATCAGCAGAGAGTGCTTGGTCGCGTGGCGCAGGATGTCCGCCACCTCCGTCATCTCCACCATAAAGGTGGACTGTCCGGCGGAGAGGTCGTCGCTGGCGCCGATGCGGGTGAAGATCCGGTCCACCACACCGATGCGGGCATAGGACGCCGGGACAAAGGACCCGATCTGCGCCATGAGCACGATCAGCGCCACCTGGCGCATATAGGTGGACTTACCCGCCATGTTGGGGCCGGTAATGATGGCCACCCGCTCCTGCTTTTCGCCCATAAACGTGTCGTTGGGCACAAAGAGCGTATCCCGGAGCATCCGCTCCACCACCGGATGGCGGCCCTCCCGGATCTCAATGACGCCGGATTCGTCCACCTCCGGCCGGCAGTAGCCGTTGTGCACTGCCACCGCCGCCAACGATGCCAGGGCATCCGCCTCCGCCAGGGCCGCGGCGGTGCGCTGAATCCTCTGGGCCGCGGCGCAGATCTCCTCCCGCAGCGCGGTGAACAGTTCATATTCCAGAGCCACCACCCGCTCCGAGGCGGTGAGGATCTCCTGCTCCAAATCCTTAAGTTCCTGGGTGATGTACCGCTCGGCGTTGACCAGGGTCTGCTTGCGGATGTAGGTCTCCGGCACCTGGTCCTTAAAGGAATTGGATACTTCGATGTAATAGCCGAAGACTTTGTTGTAGCCGATCTTCAGCGTGCGGATGCCGGTGCGCTCCTTCTCCCGGGACTCCATCTCCACAATGACGCCCTTGCCGCCTTTGAGGATATGGCGCAGCCGGTCCACCTCCGGGTCGAAGCCGTCCCGGATGAAGCCGCCCTCCCGCACGGAAAAGGGCGGATCGTCACAGATGGCCGCGGCAATCCGGGCCCCCACATCCTCCAGAAGGTCCAGCTGGGCCGTCAGCTCGGAGAGCTTGCGGTCCGAAAAGGCCGCCAGCTGGGCATGGATCTGGGGCAGCCGCTCAATGGCCGCCCGCAGCGAGGCCAGATCCCGGCCGCCGGCGGTGCCGTAGACGATGCGGCCGATGAGCCGCTCCATGTCGCCCAGACCGGAAAGGGCCGCGATCAGCTCCTCCCGGGCGATGGTATTGTCCACCAATGCCGCCACGGCGCCGCTGCGCCGGGCAATGGCGGTCACGCTCAGAAGCGGCCGCTCCAGCCAGCTCCGCAGGCACCGGCCGCCCATGGGGGTGCGGGTCTTGTCCAGCACCCACAGCAGGGAGCCCTTTTTCTCCTTGCCCCGCAGAGTTGCCGTCAGCTCCAGGTTCCGCCGGGCCGTCAGGTCCAGCTCCATGAACCGGCCCTGCTCATAGTAATCCAGGGTATTGATGTAGGAAAGGTCCGTCTTCTGGGTCTCATAGAGATAATTCAAAAGGCCGCCCAGAGCCATAGCCGCCGCGGGATTCCCCGCAGGCAGACGCTTGAGCGCCTCCTCGCCGAACTGGGTGCGGATGTGGGTCTCCGCCTCCGGCAGGGAAAAGCGGGCCGCACTGCCCTTTTCCACCCGGCAGGCAAATTTGTCCGCCAGGGCCTGGGTGAGCGTGCTTTCCTCCGCCGCGTCGGGGCTGAGCACCGCCTCCGCCGGGGAAAAGCGCCCCAGCTCATTGATCACATGCTCCACCCGGTCCGGCCCGGTAAAGCCGGTCAGGTGGGCCTCGCCGGTGGACAGGTCGCAAAACGCCGCGCCTGCCGCATTCTCATCCAGATAGATGCCGCACAGGTAGTTGCTGGACTTATCCTCCAGGCTGGCCGCGTCGATCACGGTGCCCGGCGTCACCACCCGGATGATGTCCCGCTTGACCAGGCCCTTGGCCTTGGCCGGATCCTCCATCTGCTCGCAGATGGCCACCTTGTATCCCTTGGCCACCAGCCGGGCAATGTAGGCGTCGCTGGCGTGATAGGGCACGCCGCACATGGGCACCTTGTCCTCCGGGGCCTTGTTGGGGTCCTTGTCCCGGCTGGTCAGGGTCAGGTCCAGCTCTTTGGAGGCCAGGCGGGCATCGTCGGCGAACATCTCATAGAAGTCCCCCAGCCGGAAAAACAGGATGGAGTCCGGATTGTCCCGCTTGATCTCCAGATATTGCTTCATCATGGGGGTCAGTTCCGCCATGGTTTCACCTCGTTGTCTTTCTCTTATGGTGTCGCGCTGCCGCCTTCCACGGCAATTTCCGTTCCCCCGTGGAGGGGCCGCAGCCGGTCGCCCAGCACTCCGGAAAGCCGATGGAAGGCATAGTCACCGGTGCAGTGACCGGTGTAGTAAACCGTTTTGCCCGGCAGCAGGGCCCGGCCCGTGGCGTCAATCAAATCATCCGCCTGGGCGTCTTGTCCCAGCTGGAACAGATGGAAGCCGCCGATGACGGCATCGGCATCCCGGCCCAGACGGCGCCGGGCCTCGGCCGCAATGTTCACCATGCCCCGGTGGGCGCACCCTGCCACCACCACCGCCGTCTCTCCGGCGGTAATGAGGAGATTCTGTTCATGGGAAAACGCGTCGGGCTGTATGCCCGCCGCCGTGCGCTCCAGCAAGGAGGCGCTGGCTTTCATGGCGTCAAACACCATGGGCGGTTCGGCAAAAAGCGTCAGTTCTTCGTCAATCTTCGTCTCCGGTCCCGTGAGAACAAACCGCTCCCGGAACAGCTCCAAATCCTCCGGCAGGCCGATGTAATGGGGCTCCTGCCCCGGATCCGCGGACAAAAACTCGCCGAAGGCGTCCCGCCGGATATAGATCCGGGCAGTGTCATTGCAGCGGCAAAAGGCCGCCAGGCCCCCGCCGTGGTCATAGTGCCCGTGGGAGAGCACCGCCAAATCCACGGTTTTCAAGTCCACGCCCAGCGCCGCGGCGTTTTCCGCAAAGGTCCCGTCGGGGCCCATGTCAAAGAGAATCCGGTGGCGGGGCGTCTCGAGATAGAGCGAAAGGCCGTGGGCACTGGCGAGCCCCTCCCGGCAGGCGGCGTTCTCCAGCAGCGTCACGACCTTCACCCGCTCCGGACGGAGCGCGGATGATTGTGTTTGCGTATTCATGTTCCGACACCTCTTTATACCGGGGCGGCAGATGCCGCCCCATCTCCATCATTCCCCGCGCCGTCCTCCGCTGAAGCGGCGCCTTTCTTACACCGGTTCCCCGTACAGGGCCCAGGTATTGCTCTTGGTAATCCGAACGTCCACAAAGCGCCCGATGAGCGACGCATCGCCCTTGAGCCGCACCAGGCGGTTGCCGTCGGTCCGGGCGGCAATGGGATAGTCCGCATCGTCGCTCTCCCCATCGCACAGCACCCGCACGGTCTTGCCCACATAGGCGGCGTGCAGGGCCGCGGAGCGGGCGTTCTGCACCTCCAGAAGCTTATCAAACCACTTCTGCTTCTCCGCCCGGGACACCGGGTCCGGCATCTGGGCCGCCTTGGTGCCGGGACGGGGAGAATAAATAAAGGTAAAGAGGGCGTCGTAGCCCACCTCGTCCACCAGAGACACCGTCTCCATGGCCTCTTCCTCCGTCTCGCCGGGGAAGCCGATGATGATGTCCGAGGTGATGACCAGCCCCGGCATCACGGACCGGGCATAGTTCACCAGCTCCAGATACTGCGCTCTGGTATAGCGGCGGTTCATCTCCCGCAGCACCCGGTCGGAGCCGGACTGCACCGGCAGATGCAGCTGCTTGGCCACATGGGTGCACCGGGCCATAGTATCAAAGAGCTTGTGCGTGGCATCCTTGGGATGGCTGGACATGAAGCGGATACGGTAGTCCCCGGGGATCTGGTCGATCTCGGCCAGCAGGTCGGCAAAATCGTACCCGTCTCCGCCGTTGTAGGAGTTGACATTCTGGCCCAGGAGGGTGATGTCCTTATAGCCGGAGGCCACCAGCTCCCGCACCTCCGCCACCACCGCCTCGGGACGGCGGCTGCGCTCCCGTCCACGGACATAGGGGACGATGCAGTAGGAGCAGAAGTTGTTGCATCCGTACATCACGGACACCCAAGCCTTCACGCCCCGCTCCCGCACCACGGGAATGCCCTCGGCAATGGAGCCGTCTTCCTCCTCCACGGAGAACACCCGGCGGCGCTGCTCATACACCCGGTACAAAAGCTCCGGAAACCGCCACAGGGCCTGGGGTCCGAACACCAGATCCACATGGCGGTAGGACTCCTTCACCCGCTGGCTCACCCGGGGCTCCTGAGCCATACAGCCGCACAGCACAATCACCTGGTCGGGATTGTCCTTCTTGGTGTGGGTCAGCATGCCCAGGTTGCCGAACACCCGCTGCTCGGCATGCTCCCGCACGGCGCAGGTGTTCAAAATCACCAGATCCGCCTGGCCCGGCTCCTGGGTAAAGGTAAAGCCGCAGGCCTCCAGCATACCCATGAGGCGCTCTCCGTCCGCCACGTTCTGCTGGCAGCCGAAGGTATCCACGCAGGCCACGGGATGGACCTGCCGGGCGGAAAACATCTCCCGGATCCGTTCTTCAAAATCCCGCTGGCGGGCCAAATCCTGCGCCGGGATCTCTACATTCTTGCGTTCCAACTGTGTTTCCTCCGAAATTCATACACTTTAACTAAAGTATCATAGCATACCACCCGTCAAAACACAAGACGCAAACCCCCGCCGGAACCGGGGAATTTCCCGCTCCGGCGGCACCGGAGATCCGGCACTTTTTGCTCCGGGAAAAAAGAAAAGAGCGGCGCATCTGCGCCGCTCCTTCAAGGGGTTTTATGCCATTTTTGAAACCAGCTTGTCAAACACTCTGGGATTCACGTCGTCTTCCGCGATGACATGGGCCTTCTGGCCCACCAGTGCAAACAGCCCCAGCAGAGAACGGGCGTCCAGCATCAGCGTGTCCGTGCTCAGCCACACTTCATACGGTGTCTGGCAGGCCAGCTGGTTAATCTTCTCCACCTGCGTGTTATCCTTGATTTCGATTTCCCGAAACATGCTCGTTTCCTCCTTACAGCGTATTTGGATCACCTCTTGTGATCGCCCACATTGTATCAGGGGGGCAACGGTTATGTCAACGGTGTATTTTATCATAAATGTTGCCGGTAATCGATTGCTCTTTGTGCATTTTTGAATATATTGCCCAAATATGTGCATACTTTTGTCAAACTGCTCACAACCCCCGCCGTTGGGCGGGGGTTGTGGGTTCTATTTTGTAAAACGATTACATCCGGGTGCGGAGCTTGTCCAGCTGGCGGACAAACTCCTCCGGCAGGGGGCAGCTCAGGCACACCATCTCCCCGGTCCGGGGATGCACGAACTGCAGGCCCACCGCGTGGAGACACTGGCCCTGCAGTCCCGGCACGGGCTTCTTGGCGCCGTACACCGTGTCCCCCAAAATGGGATGGCCCATGTGGGCCATGTGGACCCGGATCTGGTGGGTGCGCCCCGTCTCCAAACGGCAGCGCACATAGGTAAAGCCTCCGAACCGCTCCAGCACCTCCCAGTGGGTGACGGCCCGGCGGCCGCCGGAGACCACCGCCATCTTCTTTCGGTCGGTGGGACAGCGGCCGATGGGAGCATCCACCGTACCGGCGTCCTCCCGGAGATTGCCCGTGACGATGCACTCGTAAGTCCGGGCCAGGGTGTGGTCCTGCAGCTGGGCGGCCAGCTTCTGGTGGGCAAAGTCGTTTTTCGCCGCGATGATGAGGCCGGAGGTATCCCGGTCGATCCGGTGCACAATGCCCGGCCGCAGGGCGCCGCCCACACCGGAGAGGGACTCTCCGCAATGGTAGAGCAGGGCGTTGACCAGCGTCCCGTCGGGATGGCCGGGGGCCGGATGGACCACCAGCCCCTTGGGCTTGTTCACCACAATAACGTCAGCGTCCTCATAGACCACATCCAGCGGAATCTCCTGCGGAACCGCGTCCAGAATCTCCGGCTCCGGCAAGGTGACCTCCACGGTCTCCGTGCCGTTCAGGCGGTAGTTTTTGGCCAGGGGCTTCCCCCCTGCCGTCACCTGTCCTTGCGTACACAGCCGGGCCGCTGCCGAGCGGGTCAGCTCCTCCAGCTGTGCGCAAAGCCATGCATCCAGCCGCTCACCGGCATCGGCTTCACTGGCCCGCAGGGTCACCGTCTCCATGGTGCTCGCTCCTTTTCTGATCAAATCGCTCGTAGATCCAGAGGTAATAGATCACACCCAGCACCGCCCCAGTCACAATGCAGATATCCGCCACATTGAAGACCGGATAGCTGGGCCAGAACTGGAAATGGAACATATCCACCACGTATCCCAGCCGCACCCGGTCCACAATGTTGCCGATGCCTCCGGCGATGATGAGGGTCCCCGCGGCAAGGCCCAGGGGATGACGTACATCCCGGCGCAGCAGCACCGCCGCCACCACTGCCACAATCGCACACGTTACACCTACCAGCAGCCAACGGCTGCCGGAGAAGCTGGACCAGGCAGCGCCGTAGTTGTGGACTCTTGTCAGCTCCACCACCCCGTCAATCAGAGGACGGGGGGCGTCGGCCGTGACCGCTCCGCCCGCTGCCGGGGCGGAAAAAGTCTGCACCGTCCACCATTTCACCCACTGGTCTGCCAGAAGCAGCACCACACCCAGCACGCAAAACAGCGGCCAGGTTTTGATTTGATCGCGTTGATTCATCCCTGTGTCCGTTCCTTTCTCTCGGGACTTTCGGACGGTCTCGCCATCCGGAACAGGCCTTCAGTCTACCTGATTTCCCGCCGGTTTGCAACCGTCCCTTCAGATCAGCCACCGGTTTACCACCGGAATCCGCCGCAGCAGGGCATACACCGCCATGCTGCATGCCAGCAGCAGCACCGTCATCATGGGCACTGTGACGATGGCCGGTCCGACCTGGGCAGTCAGGCCCAAATGGGCAAAGGTTTTCAGGAAAAAGATATGTACCAAAAACACACAGAAGGACCCCCGGGAAATCCATTCCGTCAGCCGGGCGGCCCAGGCCGGAAGCCGGGCCCGGCCGCAGAGCTGATAGGCTCCCACCGCCAGCAGGCACATGGGCACGCCCATCCCCTCCAGGAAGCCCAGACGCAAGGCCCCTGCGGCGGCGGAGGCCGCCCAGCTGCCGATAAATCCCGCGGCAATTCCCGCCGCCGCGCAGCACACCCACGGCCAGCGCCGCCGGTCCTTGCCGGAGGACAAATACCAGCCCAGCAGCGTATAGCCAATGGATGCATAGGTCATGTTCATCCGCCACTGCAGGGGAATCCCCACCAGCAGAGTAAAGGGCCAGAAGTCCTTGACTGTGGGATAGACAATCCCCAGCAGGGCCCACAAGCCCAGAATATAGGCCGCCACATGCCGGGGCGCATGGCAGGAAACCAGCCTGGTCAGAGGCAAAAACGCATACACCAGCAGCATGATGTGCAGATAGTACAGGTGCTCTTCATGCCGGAACAGCACCAGCTCCTTCCCCGCCTGGATCAGCCCCGGAACCGTCACACCGCCGAACGGCACCATGATAAACACTTTATAGCATACCGCCCAGAACAGCAGGGCAATCAGCAATCGCGGAAAATTCTTCGTATAGAGCTTGCGCAGAGTCAGCTCCCGGCCCGGGTCCAGCAAGAGGGCGCCGCTGGCCATGAGAAACAGAGGCACACTGGCATGGGAAATACTGGCCCAGAACAACGCCGTCAGCCACGGTGCCGATCCCACATCCCCCATGCCGAAGGCGGGCGCCGTCACATGGGTGACAATCACAGCGCAAATCGCCACCGTTTTCACCAGATCCACCGCCTGATTCCGCGTCCGGGGCGGCGCAGCCGCAGCAGTTGCCATCGAGCAGGCCCTCTTTCCATTTGAGATAGCCCCAGTGTAGCGGTTTTTTCAAGACTTTGCAACGGTTGGCGGAAAAAAGGTGCGGATGGCTTAAATCAGGAACGCAAAAAACAAAACCGCCGCCGGGAAGAAGTATTCTTCCCGGCGGCTGGTTTTTTATGGTTGAAAATGAATCTCAGAACTGGGGCAGCTTGGCCACCACGGCGGCACACCGGGGGCACAGGCCCTCGGCGTCGGCCTCGCCGGCAACCTTCCAGCAGCGGGGGCACTTGACACCCGCGGCGGACTCCACCCGGATCTCGTCGGCCTCGCCGCTCACCTCCACCTGGGAGACGATCAGCAGGTCGGCCAGTTCCTCCATGCTCACCTGCCGGGCGCCGGTCAGACGGGCAGCAGGAATCGTGACTTTGGCCTCCAGGCTCTTGCCGATCTTCTTTTCGGCGCGGGCGGTCTCCAGCACGGCGTTGACGGCGTCCCGGACGGCGATGAGCCCGTCCCAGGCAGCCATGGTGTCATCGTCCAGGGCATAGGCGGTGAAGGGCTGATTCATCTCGTTGAACACCACGTTGCGCACATCGTCCCCGGACCGGTGGGGCATGGACTGCCAGATCTCGTCGCAGGTGAAGGCCAGGATGGGCGCCATGATCTTGGTCATGGTGTCCAGAATCAGGAACAGAGCCGTCTGGGCGCTGCGGCGCTTACGGCCGTCGGTCTCCTCGCAGTAGAGGCGGTCCTTGATGATATCCAGATAGAAGTTGGACAGCTCCACCACGCAGAAGTCGTTGACCGCGTGGGTCACGGCATTGAACTCATAGTCGTTGTACGCGTCGAAGCACTTTTCAATCAGGGCGTTGAGCCGGGTCACCGCCCAGCGGTCCAGCTCCTCCATCTCCTCCGGCGCCACCAGATGGTCGGCATCGAAGCCGTCCAGGTTGCCCAGGCAGTACCGGGCAGTGTTGCGGAACTTGAGATAGTTCTGGGAGAGCTGCTTGAAGATCTCGTGAGAGCAGCGCATATCGGCGTGGTAGTCGGCGCTGGCAGCCCACAGACGCAGCAGGTCCGCGCCGTACTTATCCATGATCTCATAGGGGTCCATGCCGTTGCCCAGGGACTTGTGCATGGCCTTGCCCTCGCCGTCCACGGTCCAGCCGTGGGTGACGCACTCCTTGAAGGGCGCACCCTGGCCGAAGGCTCCCACAGCGGTGAGCAGAGAGGACTGGAACCAGCCGCGGTACTGATCCAGGCCCTCCAGGTACATAGTGGCAGGCCAGAAGCCCTGATCCCGCTTCATGGCGGCGAAGTGGGTGGAGCCGGAGTCGAACCAGCCGTCCAGGGTATCCTCTTCCTTGTCAAAGCCGGACTTGGAGCCGCAGTGGGGGCAGGTGAAGCCCTCGGGCAGGATCTCCTCGGCAGTCTTGGCAAACCAGGCGTTGGAGCCCTCCTTCTCAAACAGGGCGGAGATGGCGGCGATGGTCTCGTCGGTGCAGATGGGCTTGCCGCAGTCCTTGCAGTAGACCACCGGGATGGGCAGGCCCCACTTGCGCTGACGGGAGATGCACCAGTCGTTGCGCTCGCGGATCATGGACTTCATGCGGTCAATGCCCCAGCCGGGCACCCAGCGCACATCGTCGCAGGCGGCACAGGCCTCGTCCTTGAAGGCCTCCACGGAGCAGAACCACTGGGGCGTGGCCCGGAAGATGATGGGGCCCTTGCAGCGCCAGCAGTGGGGATAGCTGTGGACGATGTCCTCCTGGGCAAAGAGGGCGCCGCTCTCCTTCATATCCTTGAGGATGATGGGGTTGGACTCGTCGGTGGTGAGGCCGGCGTACTTGCCGGCATAGTCGGTGTGGCGGCCCTGGTCGTCCACGGGCACCACCATGTCCATGCCGTAGCGCTTGCAGGTCTGGTAGTCGTCGGCACCGAAGCCGGGCGCCGTGTGGACGCAGCCGGTACCGGAGTCCATGGTGACATAGTCGGCATTGACCAGGCGGCTGGTCTTGGGCAGGAAGGGATGGTCGGCCAGCATGTTCTCGAAGAAGGAGCCGGGATGGGTCTCCACGATCTCATAGCTTTCAAAGCCGCCGATCTTCATGACCTTGTCGGTCAGGGCCTCGGCCATGATATAGGTCTCGCCGTTGGGAGCCTTCACCAGGGCGTAGGACTCATCGGGATGCAGGGCGATGGCCAAGTTGCCGGGCAGGGTCCAGATGGTGGTGGTCCAGATTACGAAGAAGAGCTTGCTCTTGTCCACATGGGAGAGCTTGCCCAGGTCATCGTGCATGGGGAACTTCACATACACGGTGGTGCAGGGATCGTCCTGATACTCGATCTCCGCCTCGGCCAGGGCCGTCTCGTCCTTGGGGCACCAGTACACGGGCTTGAGGCCCTTGTAGATATAGCCCTTCTTGAACATCTCCCCGAAGACCTTGACCTCCTCGGCCTCAAAGCCGGGGTGCATGGTGGCGTAGGGATGGGCCCAGTCGCCCAGCACGCCCATGCGCTGGAAGCCCTCGCTCTGCACGTCCATATAGTGCTGGGCGAACTCCTGGCAGGCGGAACGGAAATCGGGCACGCTCATCTCCTTGCGGTTGAGCTTGTTCTGCTTGATGATGGCGGACTCGATGGGCATGCCGTGGTTATCCCAGCCGGGGATATAGGGCGTGTAGTAGCCCCGCATGGCGTAGGACCGGGTGATGAAGTCCTTGATTGCCTTGTTCAGGGCATGGCCCATGTGCAGCGCGCCGTTGGAGAACGGAGGGCCGTCGTGGAGGTTGAACAGGGGCTTGCCCTCGTTCTTTTTGAGCATCTCATGATAGACGTCCTGGTCCTTCCAGCGCTTGAGCATTTCCGGCTCCCGCTTGGGCAGGCCCGCCCGCATGGGGAAGTCCGTCTTGGGCAGGTTGATGGTCTTGTTGTAGTCCATATCTCGATTTCCTCCGTTTATGATAAAGTGTTATTCCTTGTTTTCCGTGAAAAATATCACCGTGCCGCAGCTGCGGCAGAAGGCACCGGAATACCGGGGAAGGCTGGAGAGGGCCTCAAGGGAACGGGCAGACTGGGTGCGGTCTCCCGTCGGACGGAGCCGGATCGCGCCTTTGGGCCGCTGAAAGTTTTTCAGCGGCGTCCGCTCCGGTGTCCAAGCCAGGTAACCCCGGGGAGAATAGACGCTTCCATCCTCCATCTCTTTTCCGCAATGAGGGCACTTCATCCGGCAGCCTCCTCCCAAACAAAAAAACGCCCTGTCTCTTCTTCAAGAGACAAAGCGTTTGCAAACACTCTGCGGTACCACTCTCGCTGCCGCTCCCTCACGGGACCCGGCCCCTCACCGCCCGCTGTCACGGGCCGACGGTATAACGTCCGTCACACGTCCGCGCTTACTCAGCCGCCGGCCAATCCGGCCGGGGGTTCAGCGGGAGGCTCCAAGGTGATTTTCCCCCTCCGTCTCCGTCCGCCTCGCACCAAACGGCGGCTCTCTTCACGGCTTTCGGAGAGATACTCTTCCTTTTCCACGCCAAACTGTTCAATTACCGCATTATCATATCACGTTTTACCCGTTTGTCAACCGGGAGCGGGCCCTTTTCCCGGGAAAAAATCCGGCCGGCCCCGCAGGGCCGGCCGGAGAGATTACTGATAGCGGTACTGCATACCGGTGTACTGATCCACACAGCTCAAAAACAGCTCCCGATTGCGGAACTCCAGCAGCTGGCAGCCCTCTTCCTCATGGAAGGAGACGATGCGCCGCCGGGTGTCCACCCACACGCGCCACAGATTCTCTGCAAGATTCTTCTGCTCCATTTGGAACACTCCTCTCCCGGCAGCACACAGTGCACTTGGAATTTTCTTGTTCTACCTCTAAGACGATCCTCAGGGGGATTTTGTTTCACATTTTTTGAAAAATTTTTGAAAACTTCCGAATTTGGGCCGCTTATTCCTCCAGTTGGGCCGTCACATCGGCCAAAAACGCCGTCCAGGCCTCCGGGTTTTCCACATAGTACAGCGGACACCGCTTTCCCGACACATCATAATGCCGGATCACGTCCGTCTGCGGGTCCAGGTGAAACTCCTCACAAAGCCACGCCGTCAGCTCCACCACGCGGTCATAGGTCACGTCGGAAAACTCCCCCGTCTCATCCGGGTGGCAGACCTCAATGGCCACCGTATCCGCGTTGCGCTCATTGGAGGCGTAGGCAATCTCCGTCAGGGGTACGCACTGGATCACCTCGCCCTCCAGCCCCACAATGAAGTGGCTGGAGGCGTAAGTCCCCTCTTCCCCCGAGGCCAGGGAGGCAAAGTAGTTGCGGTTGGCCTGGGCGGTGGTGTCGGGATTTCCCACATAGTGGATCACCACGCCGTTAATCCGCTCCAGCGTCGTTCCCGGACGGGACCACTGGTTCACCGGCAGCAGGTCTTGTTCCACATAGTCCGGCACCGCCACGCCTTCTCCGTCCGGTCCCCGCAGCGCCTGCCAGATCCACAGTCCGCTGCCCGCCAGGGCGGCCGCCGCGATCAGCACAGCAGCCGCCATCAGGTTCCGGTTCCGGCGGGCCCGGCGGCCCCCACGCCGCCGGACACCGGAATGTCTTTGTTCTGTCTCCGTCATCCGACCACCGCCACCGAGGTATTCTCATCTGCCAGGACGGCGCCATCGCCTTCTCCCTGGACGGCATCATACCCGTAATCCTCGGGATACAGCTCCGCCCGGGTGACCAGATCCGCCTTCGTCACCAGACCCAGCCGCAGCAGGCAGTCCACCGTCTCCGTCATCTCCGGACGGACCCGGATGGTAATCCAGTCGGTGGACGTATAGGACGTTCCGCTGCTGTCCTGCTCCTGGTACTCAAAGGTCAGTTCCATATTGATGGCATAGTCGTGGGCATCGGAACTGTCAAACCATTCATAGGTGCCCCAGGTGCCATTGGCGGCATCCCGGCGCACAGCCGCGGCAATGGCCTCCGCCTCCCGGCTGCCCAGATCGTAGCTGCCTCCCAGATCCGTACTCACGTATCCGCCGGTAAGGGTGTAGTCCGGATCGCCGTCATGCAGACGGACGGCCTTCATGGCCTCTCCGTTGACCAGAGCATCGAGCAGGTAGTCGTAGGTTCCCGCCTGGGCCATCCGCTCCCGGGTGAGAAACAGCTCATAGCTGCGCATCAAATGCTGGCCGTTGGCAAGCGTGTACTTCAGCCAGAGCCAGGTGGTCGTTTCACCCAGCCGCTCCGCGTCCTCCTGCAAAATTGCCTGGTTGTACCGTTCGGTCTCCTTCTCCCGCAGATAGTCCAGATCCTGCACCACTGCCCGGTGCAGCTCCACCACCTGTGCGATCAGAGCATCCTCCTTACCGGCGTCGAGCGTATAGCTGTTTCCGGCGACCCGCAGCTCAATCCGGGCCACATCCTCTGCGTTGGGCACCCGGGCCGCCACGCCCAGCACATCCGTATGCATGGCCGCGCACACAGCGGCACAGCACACCATCACCGCCACGGCGCCCTTCCAGCTGCCCCGGAACACCCGCAGGGACTTGGCCAGCAGCATGGCCGCGGCATACCAGCCGATCAGCCCCGCCACGCACATGCACACTGCCATGGGCAGCGCCTGGTAATACGGACTATACTGGAAGCTGCGCCAGAAAATCTCATACAGCGCCATGCCGCCCGGCAGCGCCGCCAGCAGGGTGACCACCACCCGGAAGACCGGCCGCAGCCACGGCGCGGCCACCACATCGCCGGCGCTCTCACTGCGCCGCCGCCGGTAGAGCAGGTACGTCAGCCCCAGCAGAGCCACGCCCACCAGGACATACACACCCACGATCCACAGGCCCCGGAGGTGAATTTCCGTTGTAACATAGTCATAATAAGAGGAATAGGGGTCCTGGTTTACCAGGCGCTCCTCCACCACCCGGTCAATCCAGACCGTATTCTCCAGATAGACCGTGGGCGAGAGCCACTCCAGCGCTCCGGAATAGCTCCCCGCGACACCGGTCAAAAAGCCCTGAGCCAGCACGGAAAACAGGGAGTCCAGAATGACCTCCAGGAAGTGCAGCACCAGGTAGATGGCCGGCATGGCAAAGAGATTGCCGGTGAGAAAGGCCGCAAAGGTGGCCGTTGCAAAGTAAAAGAAGCTCTCTCCCAGCACCACCAGCACCGTCACCAGCAGAGCCTTGAGGGAAAACGCCCCCGTGACCAGGGAGACCAGCACGCACAGCCCTCCGGTCACACCGTAGGGAATGAGCATCATGGCCATGCCGGACAAGAAGCCGGTGGCCAGAAGGCCTTCCCGCCGGATGGGCATGGCGTGCATCATGCTCACGCTGCGGGCGCCGTATAAGTAGTTCCAAACCGCCATGGCGCACAGCACGGCATAGATCAGAGACAGCACCGGTACCACATCAGAGGCCACGCTGTAATAGGCCCCGGCCAGATCGATCTGCGTCAGTTCAAAATGCCGGTTGCGCAGCAACTCCATCACCAGCGCCAGGGGGAACAGAGCCCCAACAAAGGACGCCATGCCCCAAAGCGGCCAAAACCGCGTCAGGTTCTTGCGCAGCAGCGTCCCGTTAAAGAACGATGTCCTTGACTGCATAGTCCACCCCTCCCAACTCATAAATAAAGATTTCCTCCAATGTCAGCGGCACCGCGTCCACCAGCAGCGGATCATACGCCGCCAGGCGCGCTTCCGCCTCCTGGGCGCTCATCCGCATAATCAGCGTATGGACCCGGCCGATCCGGGATGCATGCAGCACCGGGATCTCCGGAGGCGGTACCTCCCGGTCCTCCCGAAACACCACCTGCAGCTTCACCGTGGTATCCTGCAGCTGGGCCAGAGACCGCTCCAGCAGCACCTTGCCGTGATCCATGATGCCTACGTGGTCACACACATCCTCCAGCTCCCGCAGGTTGTGGGAGGACACCAGCACCGTGGTTCCCCGCTGGGCCACATCTCCCAGCACCAGAGACCACACCTGCCGCCGCATCACCGGGTCCAGACCGTCCACCGGCTCATCGAGAATCAGATAGTCCGGCATGCAGCAAAGCGCCAGCCAGAACGCCACCTGCTTCTGCATGCCCTTGCTCAGCCGCCGGATCATGCGCTTTTCCTCAATCCGGAACACATCCTTCAGCGCCTCGTAGCGCTCCATGGAAAAGCGGGGATAAAATCCGCGGTAAAAGCGCATCATATCCCGGACCGTGGATTGCAGGAAGTAATACCAGTCATCGGGGATCGCCGCGACCCGGGCCTTGAGGGCCGTATTTTCCCATACGTCCTCACCGCCCATGCGCACGGTGCCCGTGTCCTGCCGGTAAATGCCCGTCAGATGCCGGATCAGCGTGGACTTGCCCGCGCCGTTGGGCCCCACCAGACCGTATACACTGCCTGCCGGAACCGAAATCGTCGCCCCGTCCAGCGCGGCAAACCCGTCAAAGCGTTTGACGAGATCCTTGACTTCAATCATGCCTGCTCCTCCTTTACCAGCGCTGCCAGCTCCGCATTGCTCACACCCAGATACCGCAGTTCTGCCAGCAGTTCCCGCACTTGGGAGAGCAATTCCGCCTTGCGTGCCTCGTCCGCACCGGTATTGCCGGAAGCAAAGCTTCCCTTTCCCGGCACAGAATAGATGTATCCCTCACCTTCCAACTCGTTGTATGCCCGCTGAATGGTATTGGGATTGATGCTCAGCTGCGTCGCCAATGCCCGAACCGACGGCAGCTTTTCATCCGGCGCCATGGCACCGGTGACGATCAGCTTCCGGAGCCCATCTTTGATCTGCTCATAGATCGGCCGGGAATCCCGGTAGTTCAAACTGATCACATCCTCACCTTCCCCTTCCCGGCCGGACTATGCGCGGCCGCAATACTGTACTAACTGTATTAGTACAGCTAGGATAACACCGTCTTTTCCTCTTGTCAAGAGGTGGAAACCGTCCAATTCCGTCCAATTTTTCTCTTTACAAGCGGGTTTTCCTGTGATATAGTTCTTACGCACGCAATTGTGCAACTCTATATTATCCCCAGGGCTTCGCTTCACGGACATTCACCGGTCCTCAGGCGCAGTTCTGTGGGGAATCATCAGAAAGGTGGAACTTTTACCATGCTGCGCAAAGAACAGAAAACTGCTATCATCGACGCCAACCGCACCCACGAGAACGACACCGGATCTCCCGAGGTCCAGATCGCCATTCTCACCGAGCGGATCAACCAGCTCACCGCCCACATGCAGGCCAACCCCCAGGACAAGCACTCCAACCGGGGCCTGCTGAAGATGGTCGGTAAGCGCCGCAGCCTGCTGGACTACCTGCAGAAGAAGGACATCGAGCGTTATCGTGCCCTGATCGCCAAGCTGGGTATCCGCAAGTAAGACGGAAAATAGGGTGGTGCAGAGCTGTTTCTACACCACCCTTCTTTCACATTTTTCACCCTGCATCCACGAGGGCCTCAAAGCCTTTAGCAGTTGAAAATGTGCCCGGAGCACCCCTGCGGACCTGTTTTCAAGTGCTAACGGTTCGGCTCGCGTGGAACACTTTATCAAAAAGGAGCGTTCTCATGTCTACCATCATTACGAAAAGACAATTCCCCAACTACCACAAGTATGAGATGGACCTGGCCGGCCGTCCTCTGACTCTGGAAGTCGGCAAGCTGGCTGAGCTGGCCAATGCCGCCGTCATGGTGGGCTACGGCGACACCCGGGTTCTGGTGTGCGCCACCGCTGCCCCCCGTCCCCGGGACGGCATCGACTTCTTCCCCCTGAGCGTGGACTTCGAGGAGAAGCTCTACGCCGTGGGCCGCATCCCCGGCTCCTTCAACCGCCGGGAAGGCCGTCCCGGTGAGAAGGGCATCCTCACCAGCCGCGTCATCGACCGGCCCATCCGCCCCCTGTTCCCCTACGACTTCCGCAATGACGTGTCCATCATGGCCACCGTCATGAGCGTGGATCACGACTGCTCTCCCGAGGTGGCTGCCCTGATCGGCACCTCCGCCGCCCTGGCCATTTCCGACATTCCCTGGAACGGCCCCGTGGGCGCCCTGAAGGTGGGTCTGGTCAATGGTGAGCTGGTGCTCAACCCCACCAGCGAGCAGCGCAAGGTCAGCGATCTGGATGTCACCGTGGTCTCCACCGGCAAGAAGGTGGTCATGATCGAGGCCGGCGCCAACGAGGTGGACAACGACACCATGTTCCGCGCCATCCAGCTGGCTCACGAGGAGAACCAGAAGCAGATCGCCCTCATCAACCAGATGGTGGCTGAGGTGGGCAAGCCCAAGTTCGAGTATCCTCACGCCGACTTTAACCAGGAGCTGTTCGACAGCATCGTGGCCAACTACATGGACGAGGCCAAGGCCGCCATGGACACCGATGACAAGAACGTCCGTGAGGCCCGCTGGAATGCCATGATCGAAAAGTGGCATGAGCAGTACCTCGAGCAGTATCCCGAGATGGACAAGTACCTCGAGGAGATCACCTACAAGTTCCAGAAGAAGATCGTCAAGGCCTGGCTGCTGGAAGGCCACCGCGTGGACGGCCGTGCCAAGAACGAGATCCGTCCCCTGGCCGCCGAGGTGGGCGTTCTGCCCCGGGCCCATGGTTCCGGCCTCTTCACCCGCGGCCAGACCCAGGTGCTCTCCGTTGCCACCCTGGATACCCTCTCCGCCAACCAGAAGCTGGATACCATCTGGGAAGAGACCGAGAAGCGGTATATGCACCACTACAATTTCCCCGGCTACTCTGTGGGTGAGGCCAAGCCCGCCCGCAGCCCCGGCCGTCGCGAAATCGGTCACGGCGCTCTGGCCGAGCGTGCCCTGCTGCCCGTGATCCCCTCTGTGGAGGAATTCCCCTACGCCATCCGTGTGGTCAGCGAAGTGGTCTCCTCCAACGGCTCCACCTCCCAGGGCAGCGTCTGCGGCTCCACCCTGGCCCTGATGGACGCCGGCGTGCCCATCAAGGCGCCCGTGGCCGGCATTTCCTGCGGTCTGATTCAGGATGACGACGGCTCCTTCACCACCTTCATCGACATCCAGGGCGTGGAGGACTTCCACGGCGAGATGGACTTCAAGGTGGCCGGTACCAAGAAGGGTATCACCGCCATCCAGATGGACCTGAAGAACGACGGTCTGACCATGGAGATCATCAAGAACGCCCTGGACATCACCTACGATGCCCGGTGCGAGATCCTGGACCAGATCATGCTGCCGGCAATTTCCGAGCCCCGGAAGGAAGTCAGCAAGTATGCTCCCAAGATGCTCACCATGCACATCGATCCCTCCAGAATCCGGGAGGTCATCGGTTCCGGCGGCAAGGTCATTCAGAAGATCGTGGCCGACACCGGCGCCAAGATCGACATCAACGACGACGGCTCCATCTTCATTGCCGGCGTGGACGCCGCTTCCTGCGACGCCGCCAAGAAGTGCATTGACGATATCGTCTTTGTGCCCGAGGTGGGTGCCCTGTACTACGGCCGCGTGGTGCGCCTGATGACCTTCGGCGCCTTCGTGGAGCTGGCTCCCGGCAAGGACGGCCTGGTCCACATCTCCAAGCTGGCCGACCACCGCATCGAAAAGGTGGAGGACGCCTGCAAGATCGGCGACATGATGTGGGTCAAGGTCACCGACATCGACGAAAAGGGCCGCGTGAACCTGAGCCACAAGGATGCCGTCAAGGAAATCAAGGCCAAGGAAGCCGCCGGCGAGCGCATTAAGTAATTTCTTCCCCAGCTGTTTGCGCGGGGCGGGCACATCGCCCGCCCCGCTTTCTCATTTTCCGTTCCCACTTTCCGGTCCAGCCCGGACGCTGCGCGTCCTGCGCCCGGCATCTCCCTGATCGTTGCCGCGCCGGAAGCCCCCTGGTTTTCCACAAAAGGAGTTGATTGCTTGGATATCATTGCCGCCATCGCCACCGGCGGAACGGCGCCCACCGCCATCGGCATCGTCCGGATGTCCGGCCCGGGCTGTTTTTCCCTTTGCGACACCGTATTCCGCCCTGCCAATGGGCGTCCCTTCTCCGACCAGCCGCCCCGGACCATGGTCTACGGCCAGATGCTGGACGCCCAAGGCCGGGTCATCGACCGGGGCCTGGCCGTCCGCTTCCCGGGCCCCCACAGCTACACCGGTGAGGACGGCGCCGAGTTCCACTGCCACGGCTCCCCCGTGGTGCTCCAGGAGCTGCTCCACGCCCTCTTTGCCGCCGGCGCCCGACAGGCCGGTCCCGGCGAATTCACCCGCCGGGCCTTCCTCAGCGGACAGATGGATCTCACCGAGGCGGAGGCCGTGGTGGACCTCATCGACGCCCGGACGGCTGCGGCCGCCCGCAATGCCGCTGCCCAGCTCTCCGGCAGCCTGCGCCGGGATTTCCAGACGGTCACAGATGCCCTGCTGGACGTGACCACCCGGTTCTATGCCGTGGTGGACTACCCCGACGAAGACATCCCCGACATCCACCCCGAGGAAGTGGAGGCGGCCCTGACCACCTCCGCCCAGACACTGGAGCGGCTTCTTACCACCTGCCGCCGGGGCCGGGTGCTCAAATCCGGCGTCCGTACCGCCATCATCGGCCGCCCCAACGCCGGAAAGTCCTCCCTGCTCAACGCTCTGGCCGGATATGAGCGGGCCATCGTCACCGACATCCCCGGCACCACCCGGGACACGGTGGAGGAGTCTGTCCTCTGCGGCGGTGTGGAACTGCGCCTGATTGACACCGCCGGCATCCGGGAGACCGACGACACCGTGGAGCAGCTGGGCGTGGAACGCAGCCGCAGGGCGGTTGCGGAAGCTGATCTGGTGCTGGTGGTCGTTGATATCTCGGCGATCCCAACACTGGAGCACGATGAAACCCTCCGCCTTGCCCGGGCCTCCGGAAAGCCCTTTGTTGTGGTCTTTTCCAAACTGGACCTGTACAAGCCGCCCGCGCATGTCACGGTGCCGGGTACCGGCGGAGAGCCGGCCGGTGCCGTGTATCTCTCCGCCGTCACCGGAGAAGGGCTGCAGGTACTGGAGGACACCGTGGCCGGGCTCTTCCCCCAGGGCAGCGCACCCGACGGCTCCATTCTCACCAATCAGCGCCAGGAGGATGCCGCCCGCCGGGCCCTGGATGCCGTGGAGCGGGCCCGGGAGGCCCTGGCATCCGGATTCACGCCGGACGCCATTCTCACTGACGCTGAGGAGGCCCTGGATGCCCTGGGCGAACTCACCGGCCGCACCGCCCGGGAGGAGATCGTCTCCGGCATCTTCTCCCGCTTCTGCGTGGGAAAATGAGCCCCCCTGTATCATTCCCGCCCCCGCAAAACGTGGTTTACAAAATTACGTGACGGTGTTACACTTCCTTTAGATCGGATATTCATTTCCAGAAAGGAAGGGATGCGTCAATGAATGATCTGACCGCTCTGCTGGACCGGATGCGCACCCAGCGCCCTGTGGCCTGGGATCAGCTGCCGGATTTCGCCCTGTATATGGACCAGGTCCTCTCCTATATGGACCGCCAGGTGCTGCGCTTTGACGAGGAAGATGCCCTGACCGCTTCCATGGTCAACAACTACACCAAAAGCGGCCTGGTTCCACGGGCCGAAGGAAAAAAGTACAACCGGGAGCATCTGGCTTACCTGACGGCCATTTGCGTGCTCAAGCGGGTCATGTCCACCCGGGACATGGATCTGCTGATCCGGGAGGAGCTGCGGGGAGAGCGCACGGTGGAGGACGGGTACACCGCCTTCTGTGAAAGCCTCAACAGCGCCCTGCAGGCTATGGCCCAGGAAATGGAGGCCCGCCCGGAGGACGACACCCTGGCCGACGCAGCCATTCACTTCGCTCTTATCAGCTACGCCGCCGGCCTTGCCAGCAGCCGCTATGTCTCCTTGCTGCGGGAAAAGCGGGCAGACGAAACGGCCCATCGAAGCAAAAAAGAAAAGGAGCGCGATTGATTTATGCGGGACTATGTCATCATTACCGACAGCTGCTGTGATCTCCCTGCGGATTTGGCCCGGGAACTGGAAATTGAGGTCGTGCCGCTGAGTTTGCAGATGGGCAGCAAAACTTACCGCAACTGGCTGGACGGACGGGAAATCTCCTTCCCGGACTTCTACCGCCGGATCCGCGCCGGAGAAACCGCCACCACCTCCGCCGTCAGCGTGGGAGATTTTGAGGAAATCATGCGGCCCATCCTCACCGGCGGCCGGGATATTTTGTGCCTGTGCTTCTCCTCCGCCCTGTCCACCACGTATCAATCCGCCTGCATCGCCGCCCAGACGCTCTCGGAGGAGGTCCCGGAGGGCACCGTGCGGGTGGTGGACACCCTCTCCGCCTCTCTGGGACAGGGGCTGCTGGTCTACCTGTGCGCGCAGGAAAAGCGCCGGGGCGCTTCTTTGGAGGCGCTCACCGCCTACGCCGAGGCCACCCGGGGCAAGGTTTGCCACTGGTTCACTGTGGATGATCTGAACCACCTCAAGCGGGGCGGCCGGATCAGTGCCACCGCCGCCCTCTTCGGCACCATGCTCTCCATCAAACCGGTGCTCCATGTGGACGACGCCGGGCGGCTGATTCCCATGTCCAAAACCCGGGGGCGCAAGGCCTCCTTGCTGGCCCTGGTGGACCACATGGCCCAAACCGCCGTGGACCCCGCCCAGCAGACCGTTTTCATCAGCCACGGCGACTGTCTGGCCGACGCGGAATTTGTGGCCGACGCCATCCGCACCCGGCTGGGCGTAACGGATATTCGCATCAATTATGTCGGACCGGTCATCGGCAATCACTCCGGTCCCGGAACTGTGGCCCTGTTTTTCCTGGGCAGTGGGAGGTAACCAATGGATTGGCTGGAACTGCACATTGACACCACGCACACCGGACTTGAACCAGTGGAGACCATGCTCTCCGCTCTGGGCATCGACGGCGTGGTCATTGACGACGAGACGGAATTTCATGATTTTCTGGAGTCCAACCGGCAGTACTGGGACTATGTAGACGAAAACCTGGAGGCCTCCATGCACGGCAAGTCCCGGGTGACGTTCTACCTCCCTGCCGACGAGACGGGCTTTGCCCAGATGGGTGAGGTGCGTCTGGCCCTGGAAGACCTCAAGGCCCGGCGCAGCGACTGCGGGACCCTCCTGCTGAGTCTGGAGAATCTCCGGGACGAGGACTGGGAAAACAACTGGAAGCAATATTATAAGCCCATGGAAATCGGCCAGCGCCTGCTGGTCATTCCCCAGTGGGAACAGGTGGATCCCGGCCAGCGGGTTCCCCTGATCCTGGATCCGGGCCTGACCTTCGGGACCGGCAGCCACGCTACCACCCGGCTGTGTCTGACCGCCCTGGAAAAGACCGTGGCCCGGGGCGACCGGGTATTGGACCTGGGCTGCGGCAGCGGCATTCTCTCCATCGCCGCACTGCGGCTGGGTGCTTCCCAGGCCCTGGCGGTGGATATTGACGACAAATGCCTGGATGTGGCCTATGAGAATGCCGCCCTCAACGGCATCGGTAAGGACCGCTACACCGTACGGGTGGGCGACGTGCTCTCCGACGGGTCTTTGCGCCGGGAGCTGGAAGGCAGCTATGACATCGTGGTGGCCAACATCGTGGCGGATGTCATCATCGCCCTGGCTCCGCTGGTTCCTTCCATGCTCCGTCCCGGCGGCACCTTCTTGTGCTCCGGCATCATTGACGACCGGGCCGAAGAGGTCCGCGCCGCCCTGGAGGCGGCGGGCTGGACCGTGCTGGAAACCCAGAGCGCCGACGGCTGGTTCGCCTACACCTGCCGGAGATAACATCACGGCGCCTGGAGATTGTGCCGGCCGCTTGCCTCAATATTAAAAAATGCTCCATCCAGATGCGCGGCTGACGCCGCGCATCTGGATTTACCGAAAAGCCTCGCAGAGTTTGCGCCCGCAGGCACGAAAAAATAAAATCCGTTTTCAGCCGCGACATGTGCGTGACTGAAAACACCTCTCAGCCCGCAAGTGTGGAATCTCGCTGCCGAAGGCAGTCAGATTCTGCGCGCAGCAGGCTGTCATCCATTCGGAAAAGCGGCGTTGCCGCTTTTTCGACAGTCTCAGATGCGCGGCTGACGCCGCGCATCTTTTTTTCTGCCTCTGCCGCTCCTTCGACAGATTCCATCCGACTTTTCCGCACTCCGGGGATAAAATGGTGGAAAAACGAAAGGAGGCGGTCCCATGGAACCCACGGAAGAGCGCCGGGTGCTGCGGCTGCCGGTTGCGGAAATCCGGCCCAATCCCCGCCAGCCCCGGCGCTTTTTCGACGAGCGCGGCCTGCGGGAGCTGGCTGCATCCATCCGCCGCCACGGCATTATCCAGCCCCTGACCGTCCGGCGGATCCCACAGGGCTGGGAACTGGTGGCAGGAGAACGCCGCCTGCGGGCGGCCAAACTGGCGGGGCTGGAAACCGTCCCATGTATCGAAGCCGCCGCAGATGACCGGGAATCCGCCCTGCTGGCTCTGGTGGAAAATCTGCAGCGGCGGGACCTGCACTATTTTGAAGAGGCCACCGCCATTGCCGACTATCTGCGCCAGTCCGGTGTCACCCAGGAGGAGGCCGCCTCCCTGCTGGGCCGGTCCCCTTCCGCCGTAGCCAATAAACTGCGGCTGCTGCGCCTGTCCCCCGCCTGCCGGGAAATTCTGGTGCGCAACCGTCTTTCTGAACGCCACGCCCGCTGTCTGCTGCGGCTGGAGGACGAGCAGGAGCGCCTGGCCGCGGCCCGGTACATGGCGCAAAAGGAGCTCAACGTGGCCCAGGCGGAGCAGTACATCGAGCGGCGGCTGGCCGCTTTGCAGTCCGTCCCTCCCGCCGGACGGCGAACCTTCATTCTCAAGGATGTGCGGCTGTTTCTCAACAGTCTGGACCGGGGTCTGCGGCTGATCCGGGAAGCCGGTGTGGACGCCCAGAGCGGACGGGAGGAGACGGAGGACGCCATCGTTTTGACCATCCGCATTCCAAAACAGCGCCGTCCCAAGGCCTGAAGCACCTGCTGCGCCCCAGTTGTTACGGGATTGTAATGCATTTGGGGAACAATGTGTGTTAAAATGATGACAACACTGCCGGACCGGCGGAACCGGACCGGTTATCTCACCGCAGCAGGAGGCCGGACAATGGAACCTATGACCAATCCCGAGGCGCAGACCGCATCCGGCGGCGCCCGTTTGAAAAAAGGAAGCGCAAAAACACCCCTGATTGTCCTGGGAGTCATCGTAGCGGTGCTGGCAGCTGGCTATCTGGGTCTGTGCGCCTTTGCGCTGCATCACAGCACCATTTGGCAGGAGACCTTCGTGCTGGGGGTCAACATCGGCGGCATGACGGAAGAGGAAGCCGCCCAAGCCGTTTCCAACGCCTTGCCAGATATGCAGATCTCCCTCTACCTCTATCCCGATGGCGGAGACCTGCCGGACACCGCTGTGCAGACTCCGGATGCGCAGATTTCCCTTTCCGACCTGGACGCACAGATTGATGTCACCGCCCTGGTCCAGGGTGCCGACGCCGCCCAGCGCTCCGGCTCCTTCTTCACCGCCGGATGGCGGTATCTGGCAGGCCACAGCATGTCCTACGCCGGAAACCCGGAGGATATTCAGGTAGACACTGCCGCGGCTTCCGCAGCAGCGGAGTCCACCGCTGCCGCGCTGACCTGGGAGGCGCAGGACACCAGCTATACCGTGACGGAGGACTCCCTGGAGGTCACTCTGGCCAAGGACGGCCGCACCGTGGACGCCGCAGCCTTGACGGAGCAGCTGGTACAGAGTGCCTGGAATCCCGAGCTGACGCTCCCGGTTCCTTACACCACGACCGCCGCCGCCACTTTGACCGCGCAGGAGATTTACGATTCTGTGGCCGGCGTGGTGAAAAACGCGGGCTATGACGCCGCCACCGGCACCATCACTCCCGAACAGATGGGCGCGGAGTTTGACGTCACCTCTGCGCAGACCGCTCTGGATGCCGCCCAGCCCGGCGAGACGGTCTCCATTCCCGCCCAGGTGGAGATGCCTGCCGTCACGGCAGAAGAACTGGAAGAGGTCCTCTTCCGGGATGTACTGGGCGAATGCCGCACCCACGTCTCCGGCACTTCCGCCCGGATCAACAACGTCAAGCTCTCCTCCGCCGCCTTCAACGGCGTGGTGCTCAACAGCGGTGAGGTGTTCTCCTACAACGGCACCGTGGGCGAGCGGACCGCTGCCAAGGGCTATCAGGCTGCTCCCGCTTACGTCCAGGGCGAAACCGTGGACGAGATCGGCGGCGGCGTGTGCCAGCCCTCCTCCACCCTGTATCTGGCCTGCCTGCGGGCCAATCTGGAGATCACGGAGCGCTATGCTCACCGCTATGTTCCCGCTTACATCCCCTGGGGTATGGACGCCACCGTTTCCTGGGGCGGCCCCGACTACAAGTTCACCAACAACACCGACTATCCCATCAAGATTGTGACCTCCTATTCCGGCGGCTATCTCACGGTGAAGATCCTGGGCACCAACGCCGACGGCATCACCGCCAAGATCACCAATGAAACCCTTTCCACCACGCCTTGGGAAACCGTCTATGAAGACGATCCCACCCTGCCCGCCGGCACGGAAAAGGTGAAAACCACTCCCTACACGGGCTACAAGGTGCGCACCTATCGCAATCTCTACGATGCCAACGGCAAACTGATCTCCAGCACCTACGAGGCCACCAGCGACTATAAGGTCCGCAACAAGGTCATCGCTCGCGGTCCCGCCCTGCCGGAGGATACCACCACTTCCGGCAGCACCGAGCTGCCGGAGACCCCCGCCACACCGGAAACCCCGACCACGCCGGAGACCCCAACGACACCGGAAACGCCCCAGACTCCCGCCACACCGGAGACTCCGCAGACGCCGCAGACACCTTCCCAGCCGGAGACGCCGGAAATGCCGGACGCGCCGGTGGTGGTGGTTCCGGACCTCTCTTCCGGAGCATAAGTCTCCCTATGTTCGAATCGCATCAAGACACCCCCATCCGCCGCTTAAGCGGCGGATGGGGGTGTCTCGTATTTTTTGTCGATAAACGGCGGAGATTTTGTCCATACTATTCATGAAATGCAAAACAAGGAGGCATGGCATGGGCAGACGGTGGTGGATCGCAGGCATGGTATTTTTATGTGCTGCCGCTCTGGTCTGGCGCTGGCGGGACACCCTGCTGAGCGCTGTGCTGGCAGCCCGGGCGCATTTGGCCGTTTCCGCCTCGTTGTTGCTGCTGCTGTACATGCTCAAGGGATTGACCGCCGCCGTTCCCCTGTCGGCTCTGGAAGCGGTAGGCGGCATGCTCTTTCCCCTTCCCGGCGCTCTGGCGCTCAACACCGCCGGCGTGGCCCTGGCCCAGGCAGGTCCCTATTGGATGGGGCGGCTGCGTCAAACGGACCTGACGGCACTGACCGCCCGCTTCCCTCGGCTCTCGCTCTATCTGCGTCCCGGTCCCCGGCCGGGGCGCACCGTCTTTTTGCTGCGGCTGGGCGGTGCCTCTCCCGGCGAACTGGTCAGCCTGGCTCTGGGCGCCGCCGGAATCTCCTGGCGGGCCTACCTTCTGCCCGGACTGCTGGGGAGTCTGCCCCGGGTGGCGGCCTCCACCGTCCTGGGCTCTGCCCTGCCTGCAGGAGACGCCAGCCGGATGGCCGCGTCTCTGGCCTGCGGCGCAGTGCTGACGGCGCTGTCCCTCCTTTTGTGGCGGCGGTGGCGGACGCGCTGAGGGATACCCGCTTTTCCGCTGAAGTGCAAAAACCGCCGCCGGGCACACCCGGCGGCGGTTTTTTACGGTTTCTTGCGGGATTTTTTCAGTTTGCGGATATCCTGCCCCACAAAGGGCAGCAGCTGATACTCTCCTTCGATGCGGGAGGCGATCTGCGGCGTGTACCGCCGGGCCAGCTCCGTGGGCGTCAGGTTTGTATTGAGAATGGTGGACCGCTTTTCCATCAGCCGGGTGTTGAGAATCTGATAGAGGGCGCTTTGGACAAAGGCCGTGGTCATCTCCGTTCCCAGGTCGTCCAGGATCAAGAGGTCGCACTCCAGCACCCGCTCCACATCCTCCTGGGCTTCATCCTCCCGGCCGAACTTCTGGGATTCAAACCGCTCAAAAATATGGGAGGCGGTATCATACACCACGGAGTACCCCCGGCTGCTGACCTCCCGGGCAATGGCCGCCGACAGGTGGGTCTTGCCCAGCCCCGGCGCACCGAAGAGCAGCAGATTTCCCGGCTTGCGGCCAAACCAGTGGGCATACTCGGCACACACGTCGTACACCCACTTCATATTTTCCTGGGGTGAGATGCCTTTGGCCGGGTCCACCTGATCGGAATACCACTCCAGCTCAAAGGTATCGAAGCTCTGATTGCCCAGGTCCAGTATCCGGCTCAGTTCCTTTTGCTGTTCCTTGGCGTAATACGCCCGCAGGCACCGGCAGACCCCGCCGGCATCATACCCCGTGTCGTTGCAGATGGGGCAGACCGGCTGTTCCTCCAGATAATCCTCGGGTAATCCCATCTGCCGCAGAAGCGTCCGCTTCTCTTCCTGCAGCCGGAGATTCTCATTCCGCAGCCGCTCTACCGCCGGGACCGGATCCGTTCCCTGCCGCAGGGCCTGGGCGATGATCCGGCTCATGGTGGAGCGCAGTTCTCCTTCAATCTCCCGCAGGCGGGGCTGCCGGGCAAACACCCGCTCCCGCCGCCGTTCCTGCTCCTCGCTGCGCGCCCGGCGGTCTTCATCAAACCGCTCCAGCGCCAGACGCATTACCCGACCGTCATACGCCATGATCCGTCACCCCCTGTCCCGATGCAGCTGCTGGACATATTTCCACACCTCGTCGCCGCCGGAGGCAGGCGCCTCCTCCCGGACGCGGGGCGGGTGATCCTTCTCCCGGATCTCCTGGGCCGTATGTAATCCCGCCTCATGCCACTTTTTCAAAATGCCGTTGCAGTAGGGCCACTTGAACTCATGGCAGCGCAGCACCGTCTTATCATAGGCGATGGCCACCGCCTCCGGCTCAAAGCCCATCTCCTGCCAGGCGGAAAGATACTTCTCCTCCGACGCCGAGGGAGCCCGGTCGCCCAGCTGCAGCGCCCGCATGTAGCCCGGCAGAGCCTCCTGCCGCAGCGCGTAGCGGCGCAGATACTCCGCCGCCTCCGCCTGGGTGTCGATTCCCCGGCGGGCCCAGGCATAGCCTTCCTTTTCGATCTGCCGCAGCGTGGGCCTGCGGCCCTCGCCGTACCGCCGGGCCACCCGCTCGGCACAGTGGCACACCAGAAGGTAAATCACGTCCGCCGGCAAGCCCAGATAGTCGCTCAAGCCCAGAAGAACCCCCACGTCCGGCGTGGTGAGCTTCTTGCCCAGCTTGCGCTCCACCTCCGCCACCAGACCCCGGAATTCCCCGTCTCCGTCCAGATGGCGGGCGATGTCCTCCCGGGGATACTCCGGCCGCTCGTCTGCCGGTTCCGGCACGCTCTCCGCCGCCGGGGCCACCAGACCCAGCTCCCGCAGAGTCCGCTCCGCCGCCTCGATCCGCCCGCGGTCCCACCGCAGTTCCCCCGCCAGGGCACGGGGCGCCACGGTCCCGTGACGGCGCAGGAGGGCCAGATACAGCAGCGCCGCGTCACCGTCTCCCCGCTCCAGCAGTCCCTGTACCGCCCGGGCCGTCAGAGTCACGCTCTCATCCGCAGCATGAATCAAGACACTGGCCATATTCTGCCCTCCCTTCCCAACAATTCGCCTTGTATTTTACACGAAAATTCCCCCCGCGACAACCCCCACCGGGGTCATCCCCCCCTGTTTGTGAATTTTTTCAAATTCCCGGCTTTTCCGCTGGCACTGTTTCGCCCCTTATGGTATACTGTACGCTGTAAAAATGGGCGGAGTCTGCCCTTCGCCCTTTCGATTGATATGAAAAGAGGAGGAATTCTCATGGCAAACCGGGTGGTCGTCAATATCTGCGGGGAGGAATACACCTTCGTGGCGGAAGAATCCGCCTCCTATATGCAAAAGGTAGGCTCCTACGTCAGTGAGAAGATGGACGAGGTCCTCAACGGCGCCAAAGTGGGCCGTTCCGACGCCGCCATCCTCACCGCCGCCAACATCACCGATGAGCTGTTCAAGGCCCAGGCCGCTGCCGAGCAGCTGCGCAGCCAGATCAAGGGATATCTGGACGAGGCCGGCAAGGCCCAGGCCGAGGTCAGCGAGCTCAAGCGGGAGGTTTTCCGCCTCCAGCAGAAGCTGGACCAGAAGAACCACGGATGAGGCCGGAACTGCTCTCCCCCGCCGGCTCTCCGGAATCTCTGCGGGCCGCGGTCCAAAACGGCGCCGGCGCCGTGTATCTGGGCTGGGGGGAATTCAATGCCCGCCGGGGTGCGAAAAACTTTACCGATGAGGAATTTGCCCAGGCCCTGCGCTACTGTCATGAACGGGGCGTGCGGGTGTTCCTCACTCTCAACACGCTGGTGACGGACCGGGAACTGCCCGCCGCGCTGGAAACCGCCCGGCAGGCCTGCCGCCTGGGGGTGGACAGTGTGCTGGTGCAGGACTGGGGCCTCTTTGACCTGCTGCGCCGGACTCTGCCGGACCTGCCCCTTCACGCCAGCACCCAGATGAGTCTTTTTACCTCCGGCGGCGCTCAGGAAGCTGCCGCCGATGGCTGTGAGCGGGTGGTACTGGCCCGGGAATGCTCCGCGGAGGACACCCGGACCATCTGTGAAAACTGCCCGGCAGAGGTGGAGGCCTTTGCCCACGGGGCGCTTTGCATGTGCTATTCCGGCCAGTGCGCCATGAGCGCCCTGATCGGCGGCCGCTCCGGCAACCGGGGCCGCTGCGCCCAGCCCTGCCGCCTGCCCTATGGGCTCAATGCCCCCGCCGGGAAAGCATATCCTTTGAGCCTGAAAGACAGCTCCCTGGCCGGTCATCTGGGCGAGATGGCCGAGATGGGCGTGGACTGCCTCAAGCTGGAGGGCCGGATGAAGCGGCCGGAGTATGTGGCCGTGGTCACCGGCATTTATGCCCGCTTGCTGGAAGAGGGCCGGGGGCCCACTCCCGCTGAAGAAGCGGAGCTGGAGCAGGCCTTCTCCCGCTCCGGATTTACCGACGCCTACTGGCAAGGCACCCACGGCCGGGCCATGCTGGGCACCCGCTCTCCTGATACACCGGAGCCCAAGGCCCTCTTTGACGCGGCCCGGGCCGCCTATGAAAAGGACACTGCGCGCACGGTCCCTGTGCGCTTCACCTGCCGGATCGCCGCGGACGTTCCCTCTGTTCTGACGGCGGAGGACCCCGACGGCCACACGGTCACCGTCACCGGCGCCGTGCCGGAAGCGGCCCGGACCCGCGCCCTGACGGCGGAATCTGTGGAGGAGCGGCTGATGAAAACCGGCGGCACCGCCTACCGCTGCAGTGAGGTCACCGTGACGGTGGATGACGGACTCTCCCTTTCCGCCGGAGCCATCAACGCCCTGCGGCGGGATGCCCTTTCCGCCCTCTCCGAGGCCCGCACCGCGCCCCCGGTCCGCCGGGAACTGCCGGTACCGCCGCTGCCGGAGGATACTTGCCGGGCGGATGCGCCCCAATTCACCCTGTCTCTCCACCGGGCGGAGCAGCTCTCCGACGGGCTGTTGGCGTGTTCCCCGGCGCGGATCTCCCTGCCCCTGGACGTTCTGGCCCAGGAAACGGCCCTGCCTCAGCGGGAGGGTCTGATCTGGTGCGCCGAGCTGCCCCGGGTATGGCGGGACCGGGACGAGGACCTGCTGCGCCGCTGGCTGGACCATGCCGCCTCTCTGGGCGTCACCGCTGCCCTGGCGGGCAATCTGGGCCATCTGCCCCTGCTGCGGGAAACCGGCCTGACCGTTCTGGGCGACTATGGCCTCAACGTGTTCAACGGACGGTCCCTGGCCTATCTGAAGGACAAGGGCCTTGCTTCGGCCTGCGTGTCCTTCGAGCTGCGCTTTGCCCAGATCCGGGACATGCCCAAGGTGCTGCCCGCGGAGGCCATTGTCTACGGCCGCCTGCCCCTGATGATTACGGAAAACTGCCTGGTGCAGAATGCCGCCGGCTGCCGCCGGGACCGGGAGGGTCCCGCTGTTCCCGCCGATGGCCCCTGCCGCAGCCAGCAGCTGCTGCGGGACCGCACCGGCGCCGCCTTCCCCCTGCTGCCTGCCTTCGGCCACCGGACCGAAATTCAGAACAGCCGCCCGCTGTGGCTGGCGGACCGGCCGGACTTCCGGCGCCTGGGTCTGGCCTTTGCCCGGCTGCGCTTCACCACGGAATCTGCGGCGGAATGCGCCGAGATTTTCCGGGCCTATCTGGAAGGCCGCCCCGCCGCCGGGGACTTTACCCGGGGGCTTTACGAGCGGGGTGTGGAGTAAAAATCCGCTCCCGTTCGTATATTTCCAAGTTTATTATACAATTTGTATTCGATTTTTGGAGTTTTACATGGAAGAAATCAAGGTAAA
Source organism: uncultured Oscillospiraceae bacterium (assembly GCA_944387035.1). Classification (GTDB taxonomy): domain Bacteria; phylum Bacillota; class Clostridia; order Oscillospirales; family Oscillospiraceae; genus Oscillibacter. The sequence continues at coordinate 61,381 of CALXDJ010000005.1, forward strand.
ATACTTTGTAGAGGATTTGGAGCCTCTGACCTACGTGGCGGACAAGTCCGACTGGATCGACCTGCGGGCAGCGGAAACGGTGACCCTGCGGGCCGGAGAATTCCGGCTGATTCCCCTGGGGGTGGCCATTGCCCTGCCGGAGGGATATGAGGCCCACATCGTGCCCCGCAGCTCCACCTTCCGCAACTACGGAATTCTGCAGACCAACTCCATGGGCGTGGTGGATTACAGCTACCGGGGCGACAACGACCAATGGCACATGCCCGCCTATGCCACCCGGGATGTGACCATCGAGAAAAACGCCCGGATCTGCCAGTTCCGCATCGTGCGCAACCAGCCCCATCTGACCTTTACCCGGGTGGAGCACCTGGATGGGCCGGACCGGGGCGGCTTCGGCTCCACGGGAAAGTGAGGCAGGCCGTGGCAAAGATTGTACTGGCCTCCGGCTCTCCCCGCCGCCGGGAACTGCTGACGCGCATGGGGATCGCGGACTTTGACGTCCGGGTGCCGGAAACGGAGGAGACCTATCCCCCCAACCTCAGCCCCCGGGAAACGGTGGAATACATCTCCCGGGAGAAGGCCCGGGCCGCCGCATCTCTGTGCCGCCCGGACGAGATCGTCATCACCGCCGACACCATGGTGTTTCTCGACGGCGCCCGGCTGGGCAAGCCCCGGGACGAGGCCCATGCCCTGGAGATGCTCACCGCCCTGCAGGGGCGGCGCCACACCGTCTGCACCGGCGTCACCGTCTGCCGGGGCGACTATCGGGATACCCAGTCGGAGGAGACGGAGGTCTTCTTCCGTCCGGCTACGGAGCAGGAGCTGCGGGCCTATATCCGCACCGGCGAACCCATGGACAAGGCCGGTGCCTACGGCATCCAGGGCCGGGGCGCGCTGCTGGTGGAGAAGATCCACGGCGACTTTTTCAACGTCATGGGCCTGCCGGTGCTGCGATTGAGCCGGATGCTTCTGCCCTTGGGCGTCCATTGTCTGGACTGAGTGGAAAAAGGAGCGTTTGATTTTGAAAAACTTCCTGAAAAACCACGGGATCTGGGTGCTGTTTGCCGCCGCGGTCATTGCCGTCATGCTGGCGGTGATGTCCTATCTGAGCAACACCTCTTCTCCCCTGGTCAACGTGGCCAATGTGATCGCCTCCCCCTTCCGCTCCGCTTATACCGCGGTGGCCACCTGGTTCAACGACAAGCAGAACTACTACCGGGACACCACGGACCTGCAGGAGGAGAACGCGGAGCTGCGGCGTAAAATCGCCGAAATGGAGGCCGAGGTCCGGCAGGCGGAAGCAGACCGGGAGGAAAACCGCCGGCTGCGGGAACTGCTGGATCTGCGGGAACAGCGCCGGGACTTCGTCTTTGAATCCGCCTTCATCACGGAGCACGAAGTCACCAACTGGACCTCCTCTCTGACGCTCAACAAGGGTACCATCCATGACGTGTCCGTCAACGACTGCGTCATCGATGAAACCGGCGCCCTGGTGGGCGTGGTCAGCGATGTGGGCACCAACTGGTGCACCGTGCTGACCATTGTGGATACCGACACCTCCATGGGTGCCCGGGTCTTCCGTACCAAGGACCTGGGTCTGGCCCAGGGCGACTTCTCCCTGATGGGAGAAAACCGGCTGCGGCTGGACTATCTGCCCGCCGACTCCTCTCTGCTGGGCGGCGATCTGGTGGAAACCTCCGGCCTGGGCGGATACTTCCCCTCCGGGCTGGTGATCGGCTCCGTGGAGGAGGTCCAGGTGGACGACTCCGGCGCCTCCGCCTATGCCATCATCAAACCCAGCGTGGACTTTGACGCTTTGACCGAAGTCTTTATCATCAAGGACTTCGACATCGTCACATAAGGAGGCACCGCCGTGCTGGCACGAAACGAAACGATTATCAAGTGGCTGCTCTATGCTGCCGCCGCTCTGGTATGCTTTGTGATCCAGGGGACGATCCTCCAGAGAATCACCATCTGGGGGATCATTCCCTCTGTCTATCCGGCTGTGGCTGCCATTCCCGCCACTTACGAGGGCACCGTTCCCGGCACTGCCTTTGCCGTGGGCGTGGGCGTAGCCTGCGATCTGCTGCTGCCCGCCTCCTCCCCCTGCTTCTATACACTGGTCTTTCCCCTGGTGGGGCTGTGCGCGGCACTGCTGAGCGAAAGCGTTTGCCGGGCCGGGTTTCTCTGTTCCCTGCTCTCCACTGCCGCGGCATTCTGCATCACCGGACTGGCCCACGCCCTGGTACTCTGGGCAGGCAGCAAGGCCGCCTGGGGCGCTGCCGCTTCCGTGGCCGGCCGGGAGCTGTGCCTGACCCTTCCCTTTGCTCTTCCCATGACTGTTCTTTTCCGGGCCGTCTACCGACGCGCCCACCGCAACGATTAAAGGAGACACTATGGATTCCAAGGAACGTCACAACCTGCGTCTTGCTGTCCTGGCCGGATTTCTGGCCCTGGTGGTACTGATCTATGTGGGCGTCCTGTACGACACACAGGTCGTCAACTACGACAAATACATCGCCCAATCCATTCGTTCCATCGCCCGGGAGGAAAAGGTCGCCGCCTCCCGCGGCGTCATCACGGACCGCACCGGCCGGGCCCTGGTCACCAGCCGCTCTACCTACAACCTCACCTTTGATTCCAGCCTCCTCAAGGCCGACGAGGATGAAAATGAGGCCATTTTGCGTCTGGTCAAGCTGTGCCAGGCCAACGGCGTGGCCTGGACCGACAACCTGCCCATTACCCAGGAAGCCCCCTATACCTACACTCTGGATCAAACTTCCTCCCTGCAAAAAAACCGCTTTGCCACCTACGTCAAGTCCCTCTCCGACGCCAAGACCCAGCTGGGGACCTATCTGCTCAAGCATCCCGAGGCTCTGGGCGATCAGGAAAAAACCGCCGAGATTCTTTCGCAGGCGGAAGTGTCGGATGCGGACAAGGCCAAGGCCCTGGCTGAGCTGCTCTCCGGCGACACCCTGACCACACAGCTGCTGGAAGACGCCGGAATCACCGCCCAGGATCTCATGCATATGATGCGGGAGGACCTGGAACTGCCCGCCGACTTTACCGAAAGCGAGGCCCGGCTGGTTCTGGGCGTGCAGTATGAGCTGTCTTTGCGCAAGCTGGACAATTACGACGCCTACATTCTGGCTGAAGATATCGATACGCCCTTTATCTCCCTGCTCAGCGACGGCGATTTCGCCGGCGCCAAGGTCACCAGCTCCACCACCCGGGAATATGAAACGGATTATGCCGCTCACATTCTGGGCACCGTGGGTCTCATTCAGGCCCCGGACTGGGATGAGCTCAAGGACAAAGGCTATGATATGGACGACTGGATCGGCCGGGACGGCGTGGAACTGGCCTTTGAGCAGTATCTCAAGGGTACCGACGGCCGGCGGGTGGTCTCCACCAATGCCAACGGCAAAATCACCGGCGAATACTACTCCGAAGAGCCCGAGCCGGGCAACACCGTGGAGCTGACCATCGACCTCAAGCTCCAGCAGGCGGTGGAGGATCTGCTGGCTGAAACGGTCTCCAAAATGAACGAGGAAGACGGCGACTATACCCGCGGCGCCGCCGTTGTGGTGGAAAAGGTCGGCACCGGAGAGATTCTGGCTCTGGCCTCCTATCCCACCTTCAACCTCTCCACGTACCGCCAGGATTTCAACGCGCTGGCCAATGAGGAGCTCAATCCCGGCCGTCCCCTGGTCAACCGCGCCACGCAGGGCGCCTATCCTCCCGGCTCCACCCTCAAGCCTCTGACGGCTGTGGCTGCCCTGGAAGAGGGCGTCACCACCACCACGGAGCGGATCAAGGATACCGGCAAGTGGTATTATCCCGGCTATCCCCAGAGCTACACCTATTGCTGGAACCGCAGCGGCCACGGCTGGATGGATGTCACCTCTGCCATTACCAACTCCTGCAACTACTACTTTGCCACCATGGGTTATCGGCTGGGGATGGATACCCTGCGGGAATACCTCTCCGCCTTTGGTCTGGGCGAATCCACCGGCATCGAAATCGGCGACAGGGCCGGTACCCTGCCGGAAAACGCGCCCGGCCAGGATCTGGCCCCCTGGGCCGCATACGGCCAGGCCAACCAGCTCTACACCCCGCTGCAGCTGGCCAACTATGTTTCCACTTTGGTCTCCGGCGGCAAGCGCTGCCAGCCCCATCTGCTCAAGGCCGTCAAATCCTATGACAGTTCGGAAGTCCTGGCCGTGGGCAACACCGACCCAGTCTCCACCGTCTCCATGCGGGATTCCACCCTGCAGGCGGTGAAGGAGGGCATGCTGGGCTACACCCAGCGCGGCGGCCAGCTGTATTCCTATTTCACCCAGTGCGTGGTCACTGCCGGCGCCAAAACCGGTACGGCCCAGCTGGGCGGCGATCAGACCAACAACGGCGTGTTTGTCTGCTTTGCTCCCTATGATGAGCCGGAGATTGTGGTCTCCATTGTGATTGAGCACGGTGGTTCCGGCGCCGCCCTGGCCTCCACCGCCGTGGCCATTCTCAATGAGTATTTCACCACCGACTCCACCGGCACCGGTGTGACCGGCGAAAATCAGTTACTTCAATAATTTCGGAGGCATCCGCCTATGAGTGAACCCTTTGTTTTCGATTCCCGTTCCGCAGAGTACAAAACCCCTTTCGGCGCCGTCCCCTGCGGGCAGTTTGTCACCTTTCGCTGCCGTCCCCTGCTCAAGGAGGACTTTACCCATTGCTCTCTGATTTTTTTTCATGAGTTTTCCGGCCGGACCCAGGAGGTGGAAATGGCCTGCCTGGGTCCGGAGGGGGAGCGCCTGTGCTTTTCCGCCGCCGTCGCCGCCCCGCCGGAGCCGGAGCTGAGCTGGTATCACTTCCGCCTGTGGCGGGACGACGGCACCGGTTGTTTTCTGGATAAGACAGGCTACCGCAGTGACACCCAGTTTGACTCCTGGCAGCTGACGACCTACCGTCCCACCCATACGCCGGAGTGGTTCGGCAGCGGCGTGACATACCATATTTTTCCAGATCGATTCCGGCGGCTGTCCGTTCCCAAGGCGGATGGCCTGGTGGGAAACCGCTGGGTTCACGAGCAGTGGGACGACATGCCCCAGTGGCAGCCGGATCCCGACGGTGAGATCCGGAACCGGGACTTTTTCGGCGGTTCTCTGGCAGGCATTACCTCCAAGCTGGACGACTTGGCCCGGCTGGGCGTGACCACGCTGTACCTCTGCCCCATTTTTGAATCCGCCTCCAACCATCGGTACAATACCGCCGATTATACCCATATCGACCCCATGCTGGGCACGGAAAAGGATTTTGACATCCTCTGCCGCCAGGCCCGGGAGCGCGGCATCCATATTCTGCTGGACGGGGTATTCAATCACACCGGCTCCCAGAGCATCTACTTCAACGCCGACGGGTACTATCCCTCGGAGGGCGCGGCTCAGAGCCAGGACAGTCCCTATTACGACTGGTACTCCTTTCACCCATGGCCCCAGGACTATGACTCCTGGTGGGGCATCCACACCCTGCCCGCCGTGCGGGAGGAATGCCCGAGTTATGTCGACTACATCATCGATCATCCCGACTCCATCGTCCGGCGCTGGGTGCGTCTGGGCGCCTCCGGCTGGCGGCTGGATGTGGCCGACGAGCTGCCGGACTGGTTTATCGCCAAAATCCGCACCGCGCTGGAGGAAACGGACCCGGAGGGCATCCTCATCGGCGAGGTCTGGGAGGACGGCTCCAACAAAATCGCCTATTCCCAGCGCCGCCGGTATTTGCTGGGCAGCGAGTGCCACGGCCTGATGAACTACCCCTTCCGCACGGCTCTGCTGGCCTATCTGCAGGGCGGCGGAGCGGAGGACTTCCAAAACGCCATGGAGACGATTCGGGAAAACTACCCGCCTGCGGCGTTTTACTCCGCCATGAACTTCCTGGGGACCCACGACACGCCCCGGATTCTGACGGTTTTGGGCGCCGATCACGTTCCGGAGACCCGGGAGGCCCGGGCAGCCTTCCGCCTGAGCCCGGATCAGAGAGCCAAGGGCGTGGCTCTGGTCCGGCTGGCCGCTTTGATTCTCTTTACCTTCCCCGGCAGCCCCACCATTTTTTACGGTGACGAGGCCGGTATGGAGGGCTTTGAAGATCCCTTCAACCGCGGCACGTATCCCTGGGGACACGAGGACCGGGAATTGCTGGGGCATTTTGCCCGGCTGGGCACCCTGCGGCGCAGCCGCTCCGCCCTGCAAAAGGGCACACTCTCCTGGATTGCGGCAAACGGTCCCCTGCTGGCCTTTGCCCGGGAGGGTGCGGACGGCCGGTTGGTCACCGTGGTCAATGCCGACCGGGCGGAGCAGCGGCTCTCCCTTCCCTGGTCCGGCGATACCGCCACAGACCTGCTGTCGGGTCAGGAGTTCTTCCCGGAAGCAGGCGTGCTCACCCTCTGCATTCCACCCCGGGGCGGTTTTCTCCTGGGATAAAGATAGGCGAAATTGCAAAAGGAGATGTTTCACGTGAAACATCTCCTTTTTTTCGTTTCCCGGTCTGTTTTTTTGGTTTATGCCTTGCAAGCGCACAAGGCCCTTGTTATAATATTCAATGTGTGAAAATGCCGCAACATCCGCGGATTTATGGAAAGTAGGTGCCTTTGTGGCAAAGACCATTGCAATTGTCAATCAAAAAGGCGGCGTTGGAAAGACAACCACCTGCGTAAATCTGGCTGCCGCGCTCTCGGAGGCTGGTCAGCGGGTTTTGCTGTGTGACTTTGATCCCCAGGCCAACTCCACGTCCGGCATGGGGGTTGACAAAACCCTCTCCCGTGGAATTTATCAGGTTCTGATCGGCGAATCCCCTGCGGAGGACACGGTGGTCCACACCCGCTTCGGCGATGTGCTCCCCTCCAACAAGTCTTTGGCAGGCGCGGGAATCGAGCTGATTACCATGGACCGGCGGGAATTCCTCCTGCAGGACGCCCTGAACCAGATCGCAGACCGCTATGATTACATTTTTATCGACTGCCCTCCCTCCCTGGAACTGCTGACGCTCAACGCGCTGTGCGCTGCCGATGCGATTTTAGTACCGGTCCAGGGGGAATACTTTGCCCTGGAGGGACTCAGTGACCTGATGAACACCGTGCGGATTGTCCGCCGGTCGCTGAACCCCAAGCTGGAACTGGAAGGCGTGCTGCTGACCATGTTCGACGGGCGCACCAATTTGGCGCTTCAGGTGGCGGAGGAAGTCAAGCACTACTTCCCCGGCAAGGTGTACGCCACGGTGATTCCCCGCAACGTGCGCCTGAGCGAAGCACCCAGTCACGGCAAACCCATTACCGCCTACGACCGCTCCTCCCGGGGGGCCGAGGCCTACACCGCTCTGGCAGCGGAATTTTTGAAGAAGCAGAACAAGCAAAGCGCCTGATCTTGGTGAAAGGAGCATCGTTTTCATGGCATCAAAAAAGCCCTCCGCCCTGGGCCGGGGACTCGGCGCCCTGTTGGGCGATGATGTATTGAAGCCCGAGTCCGGCGGCGCTCTCTATCTGCCCATTTCTCAGGTGGAGAGCTGCTCCTCCCAGCCCCGCAAGTCCTTCGACGAAGCGGCGCTGGCGGAACTGGCGGACTCCATTCGTACCCACGGCATCATTCAACCCCTGACCGTACGCCGTCTGGCGTCCGGCTACTATCAGATCATTGCCGGTGAGCGGCGCTGGCGCGCCGCCCGTTTGGCAGGCCTGCAGGAGGTCCCCGTTATCGTCATCGAGGCCGATGACCGCAAGGCCGCCGAGCTGGCCATGATCGAAAACCTTCAGAGAGAGGACCTGAATCCCATGGAAGAAGCCGCCGGATTCCAGGCCCTGATTCAAAACTATCACATGACCCAGGAAGAGGCCGCGCAGCGGGTCGGCAAGTCCCGCAGTGCCGTGGCCAATGCCCTGCGGCTTCTGGGGCTGACGCCTGCCGTGCGCCAGCTGGTGGAAGCGGGAGATCTCTCCGCCGGACATGCCCGGGCTCTGCTGCCCCTCCCTGCCGCCCTGCAGGAAAAGGCCGCGGAAGCGGTTGTGGCAGGCGGCTTGTCTGTCCGGCAGACCGAAGCCCTGGCCAAGCGGCTGGCTGCAGAGGACGCTCCGCCCCCTCCCCCGCCGGAGCAGACCGGTCCCGACTACACCGCGGAAGCACAGAAAGACCTGGCTTCCCGCCTGGGCCGGGGCGTGCGCATCGTTTCCGGACGGAAAAAAGGCCGGATTGAACTGGAATACTATGGCGTGGATGATTTAAACGATCTTCTGGAGGCCCTGGCACTGCTGCGGGTCCGGAAGAGCGAGAAAGGATCAGCACAATGAAATTGGAACACCCCGAACACAACGATCAGTCTACCGATCTCCCCCAGGCGCCGGCTGCGGAGTCTTCTGACACTGCCAGCGCACCGGCTGCCCAGGAACCGGCCACTCCATCAGCCGCTCAGCCGGCCGATTCTCCCAAACCCCGGGATAAAAAGCCTGTGGTTATCTATATCATGATCCTCTTCATTGCCGCGTTTTTGCTGATGACGCTTTCCTTCTTCATGCATCAGCGCAGCAATACCGAGGTGCTGGGTGAGCTGCAGGATTCCGTCAATGCCATGCAGGCCGTGCAGCAGACCCAGGAGAAGGTCATTGAACTGCAGGAAGAGCTCTCCGACACCCAGGACCAGCTGGACGCTCTCCAGGCGGAAAAGGATGCTTCTGACGAAGCCCTGCTGGATGCCAACCGGGAGCTGGACGCCATGATCGGACTGTACAGCCTGCAGCAGTCCTATTTGACGGAGGACTACGACACCTGCCGCAACATTCTCCAGTCCATGGAGGATCAGGGCCTGCCGGAGCTGCTTCCGGACGAGGAACCCTCCGGTACCACTGCCCCTTCCCTGCGGTATCAGCAGCTGAAGGAAGCAATTTTGAATCAGTAAATCTTGTGTTTCACGTGAAACATATTTTATAACCAAAACAAGTATGAGGTGAACTGCCATGCTGGATATCAAATTTATCCGGGAAAATCCCGAGCTGGTAAAGGAAAACATCCGCAAAAAGTATCAGGACAGCAAGCTGCCCCTGGTGGACGAGGTCATTGAGCTGGACACCAAGCGCCGCACCGTCATTGCCGAAGCCGATCAGCTGCGTTCCAACCGCAACGCTCTGAGCAAGCAGATCGGCATGCTCATGGGACAGGCCAAGAAGGACCCCTCCAAGCTGGAGGAGGCCGAAGCCGTCAAGCAGCAGGTCAAGGAGCAGGCCGACCGTCTGGCTGAGCTGGAGAAGCAGGAGACCGAGCTGGAGACGGAACTCCACAAGCGGATGCTGCTGATCCCCCAGATCATCGATCCCTCTGTGCCCCTGGGCCCGGACGACTCCTGCAACGTGGAAGTGGAGCGCTTCGGCGAGGCCAAGGTGCCCGACTTCCCCATCCCCTATCACACTGAGATTATGGAGTCCTTCAACGGCATTGATCTGGACGCCGCCGGCCGGGTTTCCGGCAACGGCTTCTACTATCTGCTGGGCGACATTGCCCGGCTCCACGAAGCCGTTTTGGCCTATGGCCGGGATTTCATGATCGGCAAGGGCTTCACCTACTGCATTCCTCCCTTCATGATCCACGGCAACGTGGTGGAGGGCGTCATGAGCCAGACCGATATGGACGCCATGATGTACAAGATCGAGGGTGAGGATCTCTACCTCATCGGCACCAGCGAGCACTCCATGATCGGCCGGTTCATTGATCAGATCCTGCCTTCCTCCTCCCTCCCCCAGACCCTCACCTCCTACTCTCCCTGCTTCCGGAAGGAAAAGGGCGCCCACGGCATTGAGGAGCGCGGCGTGTACCGCATCCATCAGTTTGAAAAGCAGGAGATGATCGTCGTCTGCAAGCCGGAAGAGTCCAAGGAGTGGTATGAGAAGCTCTGGCGCTATTCCGTGGAGCTGTTCCGCTCGCTGGATATTCCCGTCCGGCAGCTGGAGTGCTGCTCCGGCGATCTGGCCGACCTGAAGGTTAAGTCCTGCGACATTGAGGCTTGGTCTCCCCGTCAGCAGAAGTACTTCGAGGTGTGCTCCTGCTCCAACCTGGGCGATGCCCAGGCCCGCCGTCTGCGCATCCGCTACAAGGATGAAAACGGCAAGATGCAGCTGTGCCATACCCTCAACAATACCTGCGTGGCGCCGCCCCGGATGCTCATTGCCTTCCTGGAGAACAACCTCCAGGCCGACGGCACCGTGCTGATCCCCGAGGTCCTGCGTCCCTACATGGGCGGCAAGGAGAAGCTCGTTCCCCAGAAATAATGCGTCCCCTTTCCCACCTGACCGCCGCGGCGGACCTGCCCGGCGGTCAGATGGGTTTGCATGAGTTTTCCACACCCTGTGCGCAGTCGTGTGCAGATTTGGCAGTTGTGATACGATTTGTATAATAATCACAAATAATTACGTTTTGTTTAACCCGTTTCCAGCGCATAGAAAGGAGCGGACCCTATGAAACGTACGATTTGTGCCCTGCTATCGGCTCTATTCCTGTCTGTTGCTGCAATCCCTTGCGCCGCAACGGATTCAGCAGCTGCTCCCTCCCCGGGGAGCGATCCGGCGGTCTTTTCGGACGTTCTTCCGGGAGATTGGTGCTACGATGCCGTCATGCTGTGCCGGGAAACGGGGATTCTGAGCGGCACCACAGCAACGACGTTTGATCCCCAGGGAACCCTCACGATTCCACAAATGGTGGTGATCCTGGACCGGGTCTGGAATCTCCAAAAACACGGCACAGCGGAGGTCCCTCCCCTGCCGGCAGATCCCCGGGACTATGTTCGCTCTTACGACGGCGACATTCAGGTGGCAAACTTCCGGAATCTCCAGGCTCATGGCAGTCACGGAACCCAACTGCTCTTTTGGTTTGATGCAGAGGATCCGGCCGTGGGCCAGCCGACCCTGCGGCTGGAAATCGGCGAAGCGGGACAGCCGCCGGAAGTGACGGCCACCGGGACCCAGATCACAGATCCGGCCCTCGATGACCGGTACCCCGACACGTCAGCGGAGGAAACCGTCGTATACGCCTTTGACCTGGAGGACGCCTGGGACCTCAGCGAACATCTGATGTGGTATCACACCTTTACCGTCACGCAGTGGGATACCTGGGAGGAACAGGGCGTGCTGGACGCGTGGTACTTCCCGGCTCTGTATGATCTGCTGATTTCGGAAAACGGTCTGGATGACTTTCTTCCCACCGAGCACCTGATGGATGAAACCGCCGCACCTCAAGATCCCGCTTTTCGGGAAGACCTGGCGGCCATGATCTGGTCCATTGCCCCGGATCTGCCTGCCATCAACCAGCACACCGCGATCCCCGATATGCCCCAGGCCGATTATACCGGCACGCCTTATGAGGCGCTGCCCGGCGCCGTGCTGGAGCTCTACAACGCCGGGATTGTCACCGGTGTGGACGATCCGGGAAATTTTGCACCCGAGTCTCCCCTCACCCGGGCCCAGGCCTCGGTCATCTTTGCCCGGCTCCTGGACCCTGCGCTGCGCATCTCGTTCTAAGCAGAAAGGATTCTTTATGTCAACTTCTTCCGGCTTCTTTGCCGAATTCAAAACCTTCATTGCCCGGGGCAATGTATTGGATCTGGCCGTAGGCGTCATCATCGGCGGCGCCTTCAGTTCCATCACCACCTCCCTGGTCAATGATATCATCAATCCCATTTTGGGCATTCTCACCGGCGGGCATGAATCCCTCTCGGCGCTGGCGTTCCAGCTGCCCGGAGGCGGCGCTCTGATGCTGGGCAACTTCATCAACGCCGTGCTGAACTTCCTCATCATGTCCTTTGCCGTGTTCTGCATGGTCAAGGCGGTCAACCGCCTCCACCGCAAGAAGGAGGCCGCTCCCCCGCCGCCTCCCAAGCCTACCCGGGAAGAACAGCTGCTTACGGAAATTCGGGATCTTCTGAAGGAGAAGGCATGATGAAACAATTGCTCTGCCGCGGTCTGGAAACTCTGGGGCTGCCCACGGACGGGGTGCCGGCCCTGGAGCGCTACGCCGCTCTGTTGGACGAGACCAATAAGGTCATGAATCTCACCGCCATCACAGACCCGGAGGAAGTGGCCACGCTCCATTTTCTCGACAGCGCCGCCCTGCTGACTCTGGCGGACTTCCGGAACAAGACGGTGGCCGACGTGGGCACCGGCGCGGGCTTTCCCGGCCTGCCGTTGCGGATTCTGGAGCCCTCCATCCGCCTCACCCTGCTGGACGCCCTGCAAAAGCGGATTACCTTCCTGCAGGGGGTGTGCGATGACCTGGGCCTTGACGATGTGGCCTGTGTCCACGGCCGGGCGGAGGAATTTGCCCAGGCCCACCGGGAATCCTTTGATCTGGTGACCTCCCGGGCGGTGGCAGATCTGCAATTGCTGAGCGAGCTGTGCCTGCCGCTGGTCAAGCCCGGCGGTGCGTTTCTGGCCATGAAGTCCGTGGAATGCGGACCGGAACTGGAGCGGGCAGCCCATGCCATTGAACTGCTGGGCGGCCGGATGGAACGCACCGCGGATTACCAGATTCCCGGTACTGAGGTAACACACCGGCTGGTGATCATCAAAAAAGTGGCGCAAACGCCTAAAAAATATCCCAGAGCATTTGCAAAGATCAAGAAGAATCCGTTATAATGGTAGCGGAGCATAGTAAAAAACTTTTATCGAAGGGAGACAGAGGGATGGGAGGACAATGTATCGCCGTGGTGTCCGGCAAGGGCGGCACGGGCAAAACCTCCTTTACCGCCGGCGTCGGTGCCGCACTGGCCGTCAGCGGATGCCGGGTACTGTGCCTGGACTGTGATATCGGCCTGCGGAATCTGGACCTGGCTCTGGGTCTGACGGACCGGGCCCTGATGGACTTTTCCGATGTGGCCCAGGGCCGCTGCACTCTGGACGCCGCCGTGGTGGAACAGCCCCGGCTACCGGGCCTGTACCTGCTGACTGCGCCGGTCCGGATCCGCCGGGACCCTGTCACTGCCAGCCAAATGGGCACGCTGCTGCGCCAGGTGCGTCAGAAATTCGACTTCTGCCTGCTGGACGCGCCGGCCGGTCTGGGCCGGGGATTCCGGCTGGCCACCTGCGCCGCCGACCGCTGCGTCGTCGTCACCACCTCGGACGCCTCCTCCCTGCGGGACGCGCAGCACACCGTCATGGAGCTGGGCCGCTTCCCCAACGGCACGCTGCACCTGGTGGTCAACCGGGTACGCAAGAAGCTGCTGCGCAGCATGCACGCCACCATCGACGATGCCATCGACCGGGCCGGTCTGCCCCTGCTGGGCGTGGTCCCGGAGGATGACAGCCTCCCCCTGTCTCTCAACCAGGGCATGCCGCCTCTGCCGCCGCAGGCGTCGGCCGCGGCCTATCGCAACATCGCCCACCGCCTCCAGGGGCAGCGCGTGCCCCTGCTGCGGATCAAATAATTCAGAAAGGAGTCCCCTTCATGAACATCGCTCTGATGTCCCACGACAACAAGAAGGATCTGATGGTCCAGTTCTGCACGGCCTATGCCGGTATCCTGTCCCAACACCACCTCTACGCCACCAACACCACCGGTCATATGGTGGCCGAAGCGACCGGACTGAACGTCCACTGCTTCCTCTCCTACACCCACGGAGGCAGCCAACAGATCGGTGCCCGCATTGCCTATAACGAGTTCGACCTGGTTCTCTTCTTCAACGATCCCACCAACGAAAGCATGGCCGGGGACGTATCCTACATTTCCCGCCTGTGCGACCAGAACAACATCCCCTTCGCCAGCAACATCGCCACTGCCGAAATGCTGGTGCTGGGCCTGGCCCGGGGCGATCTGGACTGGCGGTGCATCGTCAATCCCTCTACCCGCCCCATTGCTTGACTTTTCCGGCAAAAGCGCATAGAATATCCCACACCGCCATGATGCCGCAGCAGTACTCCCGACACCGACCCACAGAGAGGGGCGCAGCGCTGAAAGCGCCCTGTTCGGCCCGGAGGAAGGACAGCGGCGGAGCGGGGACGGAAACGTCCACGGCTCCCTCCCCGTACCAGGAGGCCAAAGGAGGCCCGCCGGGCCTTGAATTTGGGTGGCACCACGAAGCGAAGTTTCGCTCTCGTCCCAAAGATTTTGGGACGGGAGCATTATTTTTTCCGCAAGTATGCTATAATCAAAGTAATCAGAACAAAGGAGATCGTACGCATGGCAAAAATGACTCCCCGAACCCTCTCCGGCTTCATGGAACTGCTGCCGGCTCCCCAGCAGCAGATGGAGCGCATTATGGAGATCCTGCGCAAAACCTATTCCCTCTACGGTTTTACCCCCCTGGACACGCCGGTCATCGAATCCAGCGAGGTCCTGCTGGCCAAAGGCGGCGGCGAGACGGAAAAGCAGATCTACCGCTTCACCAAGGGCGACGCCGACCTGGCCCTGCGCTTTGACCTGACCGTTCCCCTGGCCAAATACGTGGCCCTGCACTACAACGACCTCTCCTTCCCCTTCCGCCGTTACCAGATCGGCAAGGTCTACCGGGGTGAGCGGGCCCAGCGGGGCCGTTTCCGGGAGTTCTATCAGGCGGATATCGACATCATCGGCGACGGCAAGCTCTCCATCCTCAACGAGGCGGAGATCCCCTCCATCATCTACAAGACCTTCTCCACCCTGGGCCTCAAGCGCTTCCAGATCCGGGTGAACAACCGCAAGATCCTCAACGGCTTTTACGACATGCTGGGCCTTTCCCAGCGCTCCGGCGACATCATGCGCACCGTGGACAAGCTGGACAAGATCGGTTCCGAGAAGGTCCGCGCCTTGCTGACCAGCGAGTGCGGCCTGGCCGAGGAGCAGGCGGAGGAGATTTTGAAGTTCATCGCCATCTCCGGTGCCAACAGCGAGGTCCTCACCGCTCTCGAGGGCTACCGGGGCCGCAGCGAGGTCTTTGACCAAGGCCTGGATGAGCTGGGCACCGTGGTGCGCTACCTCAGCGAATTCGGCGTCCCGGCGGAGAACTTCGCCGTGGATCTGACCATCGCCCGGGGCCTGGACTACTACACCGGCACCGTGTATGAGACCACCCTGCTGGACCATCCCGAGATCGGTTCCGTGTGCTCCGGCGGACGGTACGACAATCTGGCCGAATACTACACGGACCGTCAGCTGCCCGGCGTGGGCATCTCCATCGGCCTGACCCGCCTGTTCTACGTGCTGGGCGAACAGGGCATGCTGAACCCCGAATTGCCCACCGCCCCCGCCGACGTGCTGATCCTGCCCATGACGGAGGATCTCACCGCCGCCATCTCCCTGGCCACCGCTCTGCGGGAAAACGGCATCCGCGCCCAGATCCACGGCGAGGAGAAGAAGTTCAAGCAGAAGATCTCCTACGCCGACAAGCTGGGCATCCCCTACGTGATCTTCCTGGGTGAGGACGAGATCCAGGCAGGCGTGGTGGCCTGCAAGGATCTGGCCACCGGGGAGCAGACCAAACTGGACGCTGCCGCCACCATCTACCGCATCAAAGCGGGGCTGGCGGAACGGGAAAAGGGCAGCGTGATTCTGGGCTGACGCCCCCTGCGTAAAGGAGGGACCTGCCATGCGCGCCCCCAGCAAACGGACCCTGCACCGCCGGCTTGCCGCCGGTGTGATCGTGGTGATTCTGGTGGCCGCCACCGCGTGGTACACCCGTCCGGTGGACCTCTATGCCCTGTCGCCGGATCTGGAGGCGCCGCAGGACCTCACCTGCCTGCTGCTGCGCTACACCGGCAACCTCGCGGAGGACACCACCCGAACCCTGGACCTGACTGCGGAGGACGGCGAAGCCTACCGGCAGGTTCTCTCCCAGCTGGAAGCCCTCCGTTTCCGGCGGTTTCCCCTGGGCGAGCTTCTGCAGTCCCTCCGGGACGGCCAGAGCCGCGTCATCACCCCAGGGGACTTTGACGCCAGCTATCAGCTGGGCGACGGCACCTGCTATGTGCTGCTGCAATGCCGCATGGGGTGGTGGGAAGCCGTCACATATGACTCTCACGGCCTTCGCTTCCGGGCCGTTTCCCTCTGCGGCGGCGCGGAGGCCACCGCGGCGCTCCATGAATCCATCTGGGAGCTGGCCCAGCCGGTAGAGTCCAATCCGTAATATATCGTTCGTTTATTACAAAACGGAATCATTCCATTCCCCCAATTTACCCTCATCTGCAAGGCGTGCTTAATCCAAAGCGTAAAATCCGCGCATGATATTCCATGTTGTAATCAAATTTTGGAGGTGTTTTCATGAAACGGTCCCGCTTGCTGTCCCTGCTGATGACGTTGGCCCTGACCCTTTCCCTGGCGGCACCCGCTGCCGCCTACCACCCCGGAAGTCTGATTCCGCAAACACGGACCTATTCCACGCCCTTTGCCGACACCCGGGGAACCTGGTGTGACGCCGCGGTCCAGACCTGCTATGAGACCGGTCTGATGGACGGCAAGTCCGCCACCACCTTCGATCCCCAGGGCTCCCTCACCTATGGCCAGATCGTGGTCATTGTGGCCCGGCTCCACGAGCTGATGAACGGCGGCGACGGCAAGTTTGACCCGCCCGCCGAGGGCGAGGCCTGGTACCAGCCCGCGTCCGACTACCTATTGAGTCTGCCCATCCTGAACGAGACGGACGAGATCACGGACCCGGAGGTACGCAACTCCATCTCGCAATTGCCCCTCACCCTCTGGGCCATGGAGGAGTTCGAGGACTACGCCGGCCGTCCCTGCACGCGCTATGACTTTATCTTCTTCCTGTCGGCCATTTTGCCGGAGGATGCTCTGGAGCCCATCAACTCCATCACTTCCCTGCCGGATATAACCCAAAATTCTGTGATCCTGGATTTCTACAACGCCGGCATTCTCACCGGCAGCAACGAGTACGGTGCCTTCAACGGCCTCGACACGCTCAACCGGGGACAGGCCGCCGCCATGCTGGCCCGGGTCGTGGATCCGTCCCAGCGGGTGAAGTTTACCCCCAAGCCTCTGATTCTCTCCCAGGCCCTGCTGGGCAAGGATCCGGACGCGGTGATGATGACCGTGGACGGCTTTGACATCACCGCCGGCACCTATGCCCTGCTGCTGGCCTCGGAAATTTCCGAGCAGCACATCGCCCACTATTTCTCCCGCTACGATGCCTACCCGGAAGAGTTTTCCGCGTATCTCGAGGATGAGTTCTATACCGGCGACTTCGACACGTATTTGAAGGAGAAATACGGCATTGATTTGTCCGCCCCCATTGACTGGAATGCCCCGGACAAGGGCGGCATGACCCCGGCCCAGAAGGTGCTCTCCGACGCCCGGGAGGAAGCCATCCGCACGGGGGTCTTGATGAGCCGCCAGAAGGACTATCCCCTCACCGAGGACCAGCGTGCGGAACTGGAGTTGTTCTCCTATCTCGTCGGCTACATGGGCATTTCCCAGGAGGCCTACGAGACCATGTGCATCTCCGCTGCGGTTCTCACGAACCTGCAGGAGAGCATGCGGGACTTCACCTCCGGCGAACTCAACCGCTATCTGGATCAGCAGAACATGCTCTACGGCATGTATGCCGTCTTTTACCGGGATGACGAATACGGCTACTACACCGACGAAGAATCCCGGGAGCAGGCAGATACTCTGCGCAGCCAAATCAGTTCCCACCTGCAGGATGAGGAGTATATCAGCTACCTCATCTGGAAATACAGCCAGGATTACAGCGGCCAGGACCCGGATCTGATCTCTCTGGATCAGTTCTCCGACAGCAACATTGCCGCCCTGAAGTCCCTGGGCGTTGGCCGGGTTTCCTCCGTTCTGACGGAGGAGGACCGCTATGTAGTGGTCTATCGTATGGACCCCAGCAACAATGAGGAAATCGTGGCGCAGGCCGCCGCCATCCCCGCCGAGGAACAGATGGCCGCCTGGTGCACCGCTGCTTCCGTCACGGCGGAATCCACCGATTCGGTGGATGTGGCCGCTGCCGCCCAGATGCTGGATGCTCTGGGCTACCTGTAATCATTTGTTTTCCCCACACTGTGAAGAAATAGAAAGGAATCAACCCAACATGATGCAATCTCGTACCCATACCTGCGGCCAGCTGCGTCTGGCCGACGCCGGAAAGCAGGTCACTCTGGCCGGCTGGATGGAAAACGTCCGTGTGGTCAGCGCCGGTCTGGCCTTCGTGGTCCTGCGGGACTTCTACGGCACCACGCAGATCGTGGCCGACTCTGAGGAGATGGTCAACACCTTCAAGGCCATCACCAAGGAATCCACCATCTCCGTAGAAGGCACTGTCCGGGAGCGGGACAGCAAGAACGACAAGCTGCCCACCGGTGAGATCGAAGTCGTCCCCAGCAAGGTCACCGTTCTGGGCCGCTGCCGCCACAACGAGCTGCCCTTCCCCATCAACCGCAGCCGGGAGGCCGATGAGTCCCAGCGGCTCAAGTACCGCTATCTGGACCTGCGCAACCCCGAGGTGAAGAAGAACATTGTCCTGCGGTGCAACGTGGTGGCGGCCCTGCGCCGGTCCATGACCGAGCACGGCTTCCTGGAGATCACCACCCCCATCCTCACCGCCTCCTCTCCCGAGGGCGCCCGGGACTATCTGGTTCCCGCCCGGAACCACCCCGGCAAGTTCTATGCTCTGCCCCAGGCTCCCCAGCAGTTCAAGCAGCTGCTCATGACCTCCGGCTTCGACCGGTACTTCCAGATCGCCCCCTGCTTCCGGGACGAGGACGCCCGTGCCGACCGCTCTCCCGGCGAGTTCTATCAGCTGGATATGGAGATGGCTTTCGCCTCGCAGGAGGATGTCTTTGCCGTGTGCGAGGACGTGCTGCCTCCCATCTTTGCCCAGTACGGCACCTATGACCGTGCCTCCAGCGCGCCCTTTATGCGCATCCCCTACGCCGAGGCCATGGAGAAGTACGGCTCCGACAAGCCGGACCTGCGCATTGACCTGACCGTGCAGGATGTGACCGACGTGCTCTCCGGCTGCGGCTTCGGCCCCTTCGAGGGCAACGTGGTCAAGGCCGTGGTGGTCAGCGACTTCCATGAGACCAGAAAGTTCATCGACAAGACCCTGGCCGATGTGGAAGTGGTCTCCGGCGGCAAGCCCTACTGGTTCCGTCTGGATGAGAACGGCCAGGTGGTGGGCGGCATCGCCAAGTTCGTCACCCCCATTCAGGAGCAGGTCATTGCCGCTCTGGGCCTGAAGGCCAACGACTTCGTGGCCCTCTCCGCCGGCAAGCGCACCCAGGCCCAGAAGACCGCCGGCGTGCTGGTCAAGACCCTGGGCGCCGCCGTTCCCGGCCATATGGACAAGGAGCAGTACGCCTTCTGCTGGATCGTGGACTTCCCCATGTACGAGATCGGCGAGGAGTCCGGTGAGCTGGAGTTCTGCCACAATCCCTTCTCCATGCCCTCCGGCGGCCTGGAAGTGCTCCTCAAGGCCGAGCGGGGCGAAATCGATCCTCTGAGCATCACCGCCGACCAGTACGACCTGGTGTGCAACGGCGTGGAGCTCTCCTCCGGCGCCGTGCGGAACCATGATCCCGAGATCATGATCAAGGCCTTTGAGCTGGTCCGCCTGGGCGAGGAGGACGTCAAGGCCAAGTTCCCCGCCATGTACAACGCCTTCACCTACGGTGCACCTCCCCATGCGGGCATCGCCCCCGGCGTGGACCGTATGGTCATGCTGCTGGCCGGCGAGGACTCCATCCGGGAGATCATCCCCTTCCCCATGAACAAGAACGCCCAGGACGTCATGATGGACGCACCGTCCGCTGTGACCCAGAAGCAGCTGGACGAGCTCCACATCGCCCTGGTCAAGCCCGAGAACTGAATTTGATCCGGCACGGTAAATCTGCCGGAGTCAAACACCCCGCTTCCAAAAGGCAGGGAGGAATCAGACCGTAATATTGCTTTTTAAAAGAACGGCATGGCTTCGGCCATGCCGTTCCTTGTTTCATCCAGTTTCTATTTTGAACAGAGTTGATCGATCGCTTTCTTGTCTGCCATAAAAATGACCTTCTTTTCTAAAAATGAGGACAAAAAAGACCGCCAACTTTTCGCATGGTGCGACCAGTCAGCGGTCAGTTCTTTTTGTATTTATTTGTTTAAATATTATTCGGCGAGGTGAGACAATGTATTTCCCGCAATACGATATACTGTCCAATCTGACATTGGCTCTGCGCCAAGCGATACATAAAAATCAATGCTTGCTTTATTCCAGTCGAGACACCACCATTCCAAGCGTCCACATTTTCGCTCAACGGCAATCGTAGCCAATTTTTTTAAAATCATTTTTCCGTATCCATTTCCACGGTATTCCGGCTTTACATATAAATCTTCAAGATAAAGTCCAGCACGACCAAGAAAAGTTGAAAAGTTGTGAAAGAAAAGCGCAAATCCAATTTCTTTCCCATCTAAAACGCCAAAAATGACCTCTGCCTTCTGCTTATCAAAAATCCATTCTTCCAATGTTGCTTCATCCGCAACAACCTCATGCAATAATTTTTCATAATCAGCCAGTTCCTTTATGAATTGCAATATTAAACCTGTGTCTTTTCGCTCTGCATATCGAAAAGTAAGTTCATTCTTCATAGCATTCCCTCCATTTGTTTTTCTTCTATGCAATTTCTTCTTTTTCCCCATCGTGGAAAACTCATATAAAACAAGGCTGATTTTGTATCAACACTCCAAATCCTTTTGAATAAAGAATCTAAAATAAACAAACTCCCGGTATTGCTATCGCTATAGTAATTAATATTTCTCTCAAAATGGCACTTTTTTATTTTACTACAAGCAAGTGAATAAATCTATTTTCGAAGAATGAAACAGCCCAAACAGTTTTTATCTGTTGCGGCGGTTTCTCTTAAATATAAATTAATTCAGCCCTCATGATCTCTTCTTCCCGGCTGCGGATCGAGTTCATGAACTGCACCCAATGAAAAATGCACCACATCCGCCTCAAACGCTGAATATGGTGCATATTGTTAAATGCTTCTGCCTGGCAGATGTCATACGTGTAATTTTGCATAAATTTCTTTCTTACGAGCACCCAACTAAAGAAGCGGGGCTCTTTTTGCCGATCCTTTTCCTTTTTGATATGCGTAAAATTTTTGTGAACATTACGTAATATTTACTTGATATTTGCGCAATCGTCGCTTATAATGAGGGCACAGGCACCACCCAAATCAAACATATGTCTGGAGGTCGTCATGATGCGCTATCCGCAAACCGGCAATGAGGTATTTGTCAGCTTCTCTTTGTCCAACACCATGTTCTCCGGAATCGGCAAGGGAACCATCACCCGGGAAGAGGTCTCCGCCGATTATCTCAAGGCCCTGTTTTCCAAGTATGGTGTGATTGTTTCCGCCAAGCCGGAACAGCGCCGTCTCCTGGAGCGGGTCAACGCCCTGTATGATCTGGAGCTGGAAATTCCCGATGCGCTGAAAATCATTCAGCTTTCGGAGAAGAACCGCCGCCTGGTGGTCATTTCCGTCCAGGGCCTGCGCCGGGTCAACGGATCTCTGCTGCCGGAATACACCCCCGAAGAATTTCAGGAGGCAACCTTCAGCTTTGTAAAATACTATGTCCAAGGCCGCCACTACGACGAACTGGTGGCGGAGAACGAGAAGCTCAAACGGGATTTGAACAGCGAGATTGCCTGGCGCAATCGCGTCTCCGATATCTGAGGCCGGACCTTCCCCGGCACCCCCCCTCTTCCATCGCCGCCCCATGGGGCGGCGATGGCCATTTTTTAGGGAGCATATACGCGGAACTTCCCATCTGCGGGCCGCCCCTGGGTTCATACGGACAGCCACTGCGCAATGCACCACAGCCGTTTCCCCGCAGGACGCCGCCCGGTCCGTAAGCTCCGGGTCCGGCAGCCGTGCCATTTGCCGCAGACGGTGCTCCGCCTGCTTTTCTTTTGCAGGCGGCTGTGCTACAATAGTCCCATTGAGGATATGGACAAGGAGGATCACCCCATGCGCGTTCTTGCCGCAATGCTGGCTGCCTGGATGCTCGTTGCGCTCAGCGCCTGTGCCCAACCGCAGGATCAGCCGGACCCTCAGCCGGAGCCGGACGTTCAGGAAGAACCGGTGCAGCCGGATCCGCCGCCGCCCTCTCCGGAGGAGCTGGCCGCGGCCCAAATTGAAGAATTGCTCTCCTCGCTGACTCTGGAGGAACAAGTGGGCCAGCTGTTTTTCGTCCGCTGCCCGGCGGACCAGGCCCTGGAGGATATCACGACCTACCATCTGGGGGGCTATGTGCTCTTTACCCGGGACTATCAGGACGACTCCGGCGCCTGGCTGACCAAGGAGCAGTTTGTCCAGACCCTCTCGGACTATCAGTCCGCCGCCCTGGCCGACACCGGCATTCCCCTGCTCATCGGCTCCGATGAGGAGGGCGGCACCGTCACCCGGGCCAGCCGGAACCCCAATCTCTTTGACACGCTTTTCCGCTCCCCCCAAAAAATTGCCGCGCAGGCCGGCGATGCCGGAGACGCTTGGGCGGAGGAGGCCTGGGAGAAAAACAGCGCCCTGCTGGCTCTGGGCATCAACGTGAATCTATCCCCGGTGGCGGACGTCTCCACCAGCGCCCAGGATTTCATCTATGACCGCACCTGCGGTCTGGACGCCCAGGGCACCGCGGACTATGTCACCAGCGTGGTCACCGCCATGAAGGACTGCGGAATCGGCAGTGTGCTCAAGCATTTCCCCGGCTACGGCAACAATGTGGACACCCACACCGGCATCGCCGTGGACCAGCGCTCTCTGGATTCGTTCCGGGAATCGGACTTTGTGCCCTTTTCCGCGGGCATTGCCGCCGGAGACGGCACCACGGCCGTGCTGGTCAGCCACAACATCATGACGGCAGTGGACGACACTCTGCCCGCTTCCCTCTCCCCCGCCGTCCATGACCTGCTGCGCACGGAGCTCTCCTTTGACGGCGTGGCCATGACCGACGATCTGGCCATGGAGGCGGTGGCATCCTACGCCCAGGACGGCGCGGTGGCCGTCCTGGCGCTCCAGGCAGGCAACGACCTTATCATCACCACCGACTACCGCACCCAGATTCCCCAGGTGCTCCAGGCCGTGGAAGACGGAACCCTCAGCCCGGAGGTCATTGAAACCGCCTGCCGCCGGGTGCTGACCTGGAAGCAGGCTCTGGGCTTGCTGGAATGAAAGGAATGCTTTCCATGAAAACGGACACGCTTTACTATGAAGATCCCTTCCTGTGTACCTTTACCGCCACGGTCCGCACCTGTGAGGCCGTGGAAAACGGGTACGCGGTGACTCTGGACCGCACCGCCTTCTATCCCGAAGGCGGCGGACAGCCTGCTGACCACGGCACGCTGGGCGGCATCCCCGTCCTGGACGTGCAGGAACAGCACGACGAGATCGTGCACACCCTCTCCCAGCCTCTGGCAGTGGACCAGACCGTGGAGGGCGTGGTGGACTGGGACCGCCGTTTCGACCATATGCAGCAGCATTCCGGCGAGCACATTCTCAGCGGCATTCTCTGCGACTGCTACCACTGTGACAACGTGGGCTTCCACCTAGGGGCCGACACCGTCACCATCGATTACAACACCGACCTCACCTGGGAGCAGGTTATGGCGGCAGAGGCCGCCGCCAACGCCGTGATTTGGGCGGACCGCCCGGTGGAAATCACCTATCCCGACCCGGACACTCTGGCCCACCTAGCCTACCGCAGCAAAAAGGAGCTGACGGGCCCCGTGCGGATCGTCACCTTCCCCGAGGCGGACTGCTGCGCCTGCTGCGGCACCCATGTCCGCCGGGCCGGACAGGTGGGACTGGTGAAAGTTCTCTCCTGCCAGAAGTTCCGCCAGGGCGTCCGTTTGGAAATTCTCTGCGGCAAACGGGCCCTGTCCTATCTCTCCCAATCCTGGGAGCAGGCCCGGGCGGTGGGCCAGAAGCTCAGCGTCAAGCCGGTGGAAATCCTGCCCGCCGTGGAGCGGCTGGAGGCGGAACTGGCCCAGACCAAGCTGCGGACCCAGGAGCTGGAAGAGGACCTGTTTGCCCACATCGCCCGGGAACACGCCGGAGCGGGCGACACTCTGCTGATTCAGCCGCCCATGCGGCCGGACCGGGCCCGGCGTCTGGCCGACACTGTGGCCCACAGCTGCGGCGCTCTGGCCGCGGTCTTTGCCGGAGAAGCGGATTCCTACGTCTATGCTCTGGTCCATGCCGACGGCGCGGACATTGCCCCCCTGGTCAAATCTATGAATCAGTCGCTCCATGGCCGGGGCGGCGGCCGGGGCGGATTTGCCCAGGGCAGCGTCCAGGCCTCGTCAGAGGAGATCGCCGCATTTTTCCACAATCAGAAGGAGGAACCCCCATGCGCTACTACATGATTCAATGGCAGCCGGAGGCCGACGACGATCCGGTCCGGATGTATCTGGAGCTCAGCGACGACGGTCTGACCGCCTACCGGCGGCTGGAAATGTATCAAAACGGCATCTATGCCGCCCTGGAAGAGCCCGCTCCGGCGGATTTGAGTACTCTGACGGGTGAAGGCGAGCGGATGATTCTCTCCGCGTCCCAGTTTAACGAAGTCTGGCACCAGACCCGGGAACTGCCCGACGGGCTCATGGGCCTGTTCTTCTGAGCCGTAGTCTTTTCCACATTTGTCCTGAATTTGTGCAAAAAAAGCCCCGTGCCGGACGACACGGGGCTTTCTTCATGCAATGGCAGGCACTGCCTTGCCGTCTCTCAGTGGGTCAGGAAGAAGGTCAGGGCGAAGAGAATCACGATGATCCAGGTGGCGGGCTTGATCTCCCGGGCCTTGCCGGTAAACAGGGCGATGAAGGTGTAGGAAATCAGGCCGAAGGCGATGCCGAAGGAAATACTGTAGGTAAAGGGCATCATGGCCACGGTGAGGAATGCCGGAACGGCAATCTCCGCGGACGTCCACTCAATCTCCCGCACGCAGTTCATCATCAGCACGCCCACATAGATCAGGGCAGCTGCCGTGGCGCAGGACGGAATCAGCTGTGCCAGGGGCGAGAGGAACATGGCGATGAAGAAGAACACAGCCGTGGACATGGAGGCCAGGCCCGTCCGTCCGCCCTCGCCGACACCGGCGGAGCTCTCCACGAAGGTGGTGACGGTAGAGGTGCCGCAGATGGCACCGGTGGTGGTGGCGATGGCGTCCGCCAGCATGGCACGATCTATGTGGGGAACCTCGCCCTCCTTGGTCAGCAGGCCGCCGCGGGCGCAGGCGCCGTACAGCGTGCCCAGGGTATCGAACATATCCACCATGCAGAAGGCCAGAGCCGTGGTGATGAACATGATGACGAAGGAGCCCATGCCGTTGGCCTCAATGTACGGGGTGAAATTGAAGCCCTCGGTGAACACCTTGCCGAAGGACAGCTGGGCAAACTCGGAAAATGCGGTGAAGGGATTGAAGGACAGGCTCTCGGCAAAGCCGTCATAGAAGCCGGGAACCGTGAAGCCCAGGATGTAGTAGGCCACAGCGCCGCCCAGAATGCCGAAGAGCACGCTGCCCTTAACGCCCCGGCGGCTCATGGCCGCGATGGCCAGCAGCGCGAAGAAGGTCACCAGCATGGGCATGATGCTGCCCCAGGTGGCGGTGCCGGAGTACAGGTTGAAGGAAGCCAGACCCACCAGAGTAGAGCTGTCCACCACCAGGCCGGCGTTCTGCAGGCCCAGGAATGCGATGAACAGGCCGATACCGGCCGGAATGGCCATCCGGACAGCGGACGGAATGGCGTCAAAGATCTTGCGGCGCAGACCGGTGATGGTCAGCAGAGTGAAGATGATGCCGTCGGCCAGCACCAGCACCAGGGCGTTGGCATAGCTCAGGCCAATGCCGAAGCACACGGTGTAGACGAAGTAGGCGTTGAGTCCCATGCCGGAGGCCTGAGCCAGGGGCAGGTTGCTCAACAGGCCGATGAGGACGGTACCGATCACAGCGGAGATTGCCGTAGCAATGTACACCGCGTTGTAGGTCACCTGACCCTCCAACTCAGCGAACATACCGGCATTGACCATCAGAATGTAGGCCATGGCCATGAAGGTGGTAAAGCCGGCCATAATCTCCGTGCGGACGGTGGTTCCATGCTGTTTCAATTGAAAGAACTGTTCCATATCTCTCCCTCTTTTCCCTGCGGTGCCAAAAGGAGCCGCACTTTCCGCACCACAGATATTTGTACTTTTATCTTACGGGAACCTTCCCGGAATTACAAGGGGGTGCTCCCCGATATTTTGTCAAAAAAGGTTCACCTCTTTTAGAGGATGTGACAAGAATCCGTTAAAAAACGGCCGTCCCGCAGGACGGCCGTTTCTCACATCAAGGACAAACTGCGCAGCAGATAGATCCAGAACGTAAAGGTGAAGGCGCTGAGCACCGTGGTCAGCATCACGGTGCCGGAGCTGAGGGTTCCGTCGTGGCCCATGCTGCGGGCCATGCTGAAGCAGCTGACTGTGGTGGGCGAAGAGAGCATAATCAAAATGACTGCCAGCACCTCTCCCCGGTAGCCCAGAGCCGCCGCCAGGGGCAAAAACAGCGCCGCAAAGATCACCAGCTTGAAGGCCGTGCACACCGCCGTGGGCCGCCAGCAGCCCATGACCTTTTTCATGTCGATGGACGCACCCAGAGCCAGCAGTCCCAGAGGCGTGGCCGTCACCGACAAGCTCTCCACCGCTCTTTGCATAATGACCGGCTGGGGGATCTGCAGCAAGGACCAGAGAAGGCCCGCGGCAATGCCCAGAATGATGGGATTGGTCACAATGCCCCGGAGGGTCTTGCCGATGGTCTTGCGGTCTAAGTGTCCGCCGGGGACCATCAAGGTTAACAACGCCACAGCCGCCACATTGTACAGCGGCACCGCGCCGATGAGCACCAGGGCCAGGGGACCGTTGCCGCCGTAGAGATTCTGCATCAGGGCCGAGCCCAGCAGGGCCTGGCTGCCCCGGTAGCCCGCCTGGACAAATTCCGCCTGGATGGACCGGTCCCGCAGCAGATAGGAAAGCGCCAGCAGCAGCAAAATGGACGCCAGCGTCACCAAAAAGCAGAACAGCACCACCCCGCCGTCCCAGATGGTGTGGAAATCCGAGGTGGAGAGGTTTTCAAACAGCTGAACCGGCAGAGCCGCCTTGAACACGAACGCATTGAGGTAATCGGCAAAGCGCTGGTCCATCATGCGGGTCCTGCGGCGCAGCAGGTAGCCCAATACCATGATCAAAAACACCGGTACCGTGGCGTTGAGACTGTATTGCAGATTTTCCACACTCATCCTCCTTTTGTGGAATGGGCCGTCCCCGACTGGGGACGGCCCAAAGGGTCGCATGGTTACCCGGTCAAAGCCGCCTGGGCTCCGGCCGATTAGTAGGCCAGCTTCTCCCGCAGGTAGTTCTTCAGCTCTGCGATGGGCAGGCGCACCTGCTCCATGGTGTCGCGGTCCCGGATGGTGACGCAGTTGTCGCCTTCCTTCTCGGCGTCGCCCACGGTGTCGAAGTCCACCGTCACGCAGTACGGCGTGCCGATTTCGTCCTCACGGCGATAGCGCTTGCCGATGGAACCGGTGTCGTCAAAGTCCACCATCCACTCCTTGGACAGCTCTGCCTGGATCTCCCGGGCCTTGTCGGAGAGCTTCTTGGACAGGGGCAGCACAGCCACCTTGAAGGGGGCCAGAGCGGGATGGAAGTGCATGACCACACGCACATCGTTCTTCTCCGCGTCCACGACTTCCTCGTCATAGGCCTCAATGAGGAAGGCCAGCGTCACGCGGTCGGCGCCCAGAGAGGGCTCCACCACGTAGGGGATATAGCGCTCGTTGGTCTCGGGATCGAAGTAGGTCATATCCTTGCCGGAGGTGGTCTGATGCTGGGTCAGGTCGTAGTCGGTACGGTCCGCCACGCCCCACAGCTCGCCCCAGCCGAAGGGGAACAGGAACTCGAAGTCCGTGGTGCCCTTGGAGTAGAAGCACAGCTCCTCGGGGCTGTGGTCACGCAGCCGCAGGTGCTCCTCGCTCATGTTCAGGCCCAGCAGCCACTCCTTGCAGAAGGAGCGCCAGTACTGGAACCACTCCAGATCCGTGCCGGGCTTGCAGAAGAACTCCAGCTCCATCTGCTCGAACTCCCGGGTGCGGAAGGTGAAGTTGCCGGGAGTGATCTCATTGCGGAAGGACTTGCCGATCTGGCACACACCGAAGGGAAGCTTGCGGCGGGTGGTGCGCTGGACATTCTGGAAGTTGACGAAAATGCCCTGGGCAGTCTCGGGACGCAGGTACACGGTGTTCTTGGCATCCTCGGTGACGCCCTGGAAGGTCTTGAACATCAGGTTGAACTGCCGGATGTCGGTGAAGTTATGCTTGCCGCAGGAGGGGCAGGGAATGTTGTGGGACTCGATGAAGTCCTTCATCTCCTCCTGGGAGAAGGCGTCGATGGGCTTGGAGAGCTCCACGCCGTTCTCGGAGGCCCAATCCTCGATGAGCTTATCGGCCCGGAAGCGCTCCTTGCACTCCTTGCAGTCCATGAGGGGATCAGAGAAGCCGCCCAGATGGCCGCTGGCCACCCAGGTCTGGGGGTTCATGAGGATGGCGGCGTCCAGACCCACGTTATAGGGGTTCTCCTGGACGAACTTCTTCCACCAGGCCTTCTTGACGTTGTTCTTGAGCTCCACGCCCAAGGGGCCGTAGTCCCAGGTGTTGGCAAGGCCGCCGTAGATCTCACTGCCTGCGAAGATAAAGCCGCGGCCCTTGCAAAGGGCTACGATCTTCTCCATGGTTTTCTGCTGGTTATCCATGTCCGATTCTCCTTTTTCACACAAAAAATTTTGACAGGACAAAATAAAAACGCCCCGAGCCGAAACCGGCTCAGGGCGAACTTTACAAAAAGTCCGTGGTTCCACCTGAATTTCCCCATGGGGGACACTCTGCCCGGTAACGGCGGGGACCGGCGGGGCATTTCCGCTCCGCGGCTCCAGGGTGCCTTCTCCCCCTTCCCGCCAGGACTTTCACCAGCCGTCCTCTCTCTTTTCCGGGAAATGGAAGGGATACTCCTCCCTGTCACAGCCTTTGATGGATATCGTGAAGAACTTTATCACGTTTTCACTGCCTTGTCAAGAGAGAGGCCGGGCACTCCCGGTTCAAGAAAAATGTTGATTTTCAGGAAAACAAAAATTCTTCATTGAAACAGCAAAAGGGGCACGCCTTGCTTGCAAAGCGTGCCCCTCTGTTTCGTTCCTGATCTGAGATCCGAACCCCATGCATCCGCTTCTTATGATCGGCCTGCATCTTCTGTGGCTGCAGGATCGGATGTTTCATCCCTTTCCCCACTGGAAACCCACTGAACATATGCCCATTGTCTCTGCTCGGTATCTACGGTGTTTTCATCAATCGGCGTGCCGCACTCCTGGTACAGATAAATCGTACTCATATCTTGATCCTGCGGATCGGCATAAATCGCACAGCCTTCCAATCCTGTATCATTTGCTTCTTGCTGTGTTAAATCCCGGAGATACTGATATTCTTCCGGTAATGCTTCCACCGGCATATTGTGTGCAACATAATCCTGATCTCCCAGGGTAATGGTGGGCGGACATCCCCCTTTGCCTTCTTCCAGTGCGCCGCAGCCGGATAAAGACAACACGACTATCAGCGCCAATCCGAATGCTCTCAACTTTTTCATATGAGCCGCCTCTGATCTGTCGTTGTAATCCGGTTTATAGGGACGAATCCTTTCATTTTGATCATACAATATCCGCCTGCCGTTTGCAAGGCCGGACAACTTCTCCCTCTGGTCAGCGGGCTTTTCTCTGCGCTTCATCGAAACTCTGCCCGGCAAACACAGAGAAGCCGCTTCTCCAGAGCTCTGCGGTTTTCCACAATGAGCCATGCAATTGGGGAATCTCAGCGGGAATTTGAGCCCTTTTTGCAAATTTTTCAGAAAAACGGCCCCAAACCGCGCCGCCTTTTGCACATTCCTTCCGTTTTTGGGGAAAACCATCCATCTGTATGCCGTTTCTGCCTGCCGCTTGAAAAAAGACCGCCGTTTGCAACGGCGGTCTTTCATCAGTGCAATTACTGCTTTTCCCGGTCGTACGCCACGATCACCCGGCGGTTGGGATCCACACCGGTGGAATACGTGGTGACACCCGGCACGTCCTGCAGCGCCGTGTGAATGACATGGCGCTCGTAGGCGTTCATGGGCTCCAGAGTCACACTGCGGCGGTACTTGACCACCTTTCCGGCCACCTTGCGGGCCAGGTTCTGCAAGCTCTGCTCCCGCTTTTCCCGGTAACCCTCGGCGTCCAGCTGGACCCGGACCCGGCCGCCGGTACGGTTGACGGCATAGCTGGTCAGCTGCTGGATGGCGTCCAGGGTCTCGCCCCGGCGGCCGATCAGAGCACCCAGGTTCTCCCCTTCCAGGATCACACGGTAACGGCCCTTCTCCGGCAGGTAGACCTTCACCTGAGCATTGCTCTCCATCTGCGAGAGCAGTCCGGAGAGGAACGTACGGATGGCCTGGGCCTTCTCGTCGTCCACTTCCTCACCCAGAGAAACCGGCTGGGGCTGTGCCTTGGACTGCTCCGGAGCGGATTTTTCCTGCACCGGCTTCTCCCGCACAGGCTTGTCCGCCTTCTTTTCCGCTTTGGGTGCGGAGCGCTTTTCCGGATTCTTCCGGGGCTCGCTCTTGGCAGCGGGCTGCTCGGTCTTCTCCTGCACCGGTGCGCTTTCCACCGGCGCGGGCTCCTCTTCTTCGGGTCCGTAGCTCACCCGGACTTTGGCCGGGCAGCTGCCCAGACCCAAAAAGCCGCTTTTGGCGCGTTCCAGAATCTCAACGGACACATCATCGCGGTCGAGCCCCAGCTGGGCCAGTGCCTTGCTGATGGCCTCTTCCTCGTTTTTGCCCGTTACATCGATATACTCTCTCATAACGGTCCCTCACTCAATTGTCACTGTCATACCGGTCGGCCTTGTAAGACCGGCCCCGTGCGTAGGGACGATCCCCCACGCGGCCGGCTTCCGTGGTGCTGGTGCCGGCTTTCTTGGCCTTTTGGACCTTGGCTTCCTGCGCGGCCTTGCGCTTTTCCTTCAGGGACTGCTTCTGCTCCACCTGCTGGCGGCGCTGTTCCTGCTGAACCTTGGCTTCTTCCATCCGGCGCTGGCGGTCCGCCTGACGGGCGGCATACCGGGCGTCTTCCTCTTCCTGAAGCTTCTTGGTGAAGAACTTGCCCAGAATCACTTCCTGGATCAGGGAGAAGACGCTCTGGGCAATCCAGTAGATACCCAGGGCAGCGGGCATGATGAAGGCGATGTACACGGACACCAGAGGCATCATGTACATCATGCTCCGGGTGGAGCGGGCGGCAGGACCCTCCTGCTGGGGCTGCTGCTTCATGGTGATGAAGGAGAGGGCAAACTGGGCAAGGCCGGCCAGAATGGGAATGAGAATCAGGCCGATGCAGGCCCACTCCAGGTGGAAGTTGGTAAATCCGGTGCTGGGGTTGGACGTGAGGTCCAAGCCCAGGAAGTTGTAGTTCATGTTGATCCACCCGTCGATGCTGCTGCCGTAGTCGGGCATCTGGGCGGTGATCTCCTTGACCAGGTTGATCTGGCCGTAGGGCTGCAGCTGGGGCAGGCCATCCTTGAGCACCATGGCGCCGTCCTCGGCAACCTTGACGATGTTGCCCATGGCCACGCCGGCATCCTCCAGGTGGTTGATGATGCTGTACATCGTCTCCTCGGAGAGCATCATGAAGTGGGTGATGGGCTGACGGATGATGGAGTACAGCGCGATCAGAATGGGCAGGGGCAAAAAGCTCCACAGACAGCCGCTCATGGGGCTCACGCCCTCCTCGGCATAGAGCTTCTGCATCTCCTCGCTCATTTTCGCCTGGTTGTTGGCGTACTTCTTCTGAATCTCCTGCATCCGGCCGGACATCCGGTTCATGCGCATCATGCTCTTCTTGGATTTCATCTGCAGAGGCAGCAAGATGAGCTTGAGCACCAGGGTGAAGAGGATGATGGCCACGCCGTAAGAGCCGGTGAGCTCATAGAACACGCGGACCAGCCAGGCAAAGGGGATACAGATGACGTATCCGATGCTAGAAAACATAAGGCGTATCCTCCAAATCGTGATACAAATCGTGATGAGCGGGACGGCCTCCGCAGCAGCGGAGCCATCTCCCAGGGTCAGGGCACCGGATCATATCCTCCCTTGTGAAACGGGTTGCAGCGCAGAATGCGCCGGAAGGCCAAATACCCGCCCTTCAGGGCGCCGTACTTTTCAATCGCCTCCAGAGCATACTGGGAACAGGTGGGCGTATAATTGCAGCAGGGCGGCCGGTAAGGAGAAATGGCCCGGCGGTAAAATTTCACCAGAGCAATTAAAATCCGCTTCATGTGCGCTCCTCCAGCAAGTCCAGCTTCCGGCACAGCCGCAAAAACGTGTCGTTGAGTTCTTTCCAGGCCACGGTTCCCGTCCGGCCCCGGGCCACCAGAATGATATCATATCCCTGGCGCAGCCGGTGGGCGTTGAGACGGTATACCTCCCGCAGCCGGCGCCGGGCGCGGTTGCGCACCACGGCATGGCCCAGCTTCACCGAGGCCGTCAGCCCCAGGCGGTTGTGGTCCAGCTTGTTTTTCCGGCAGTATACCACCATACTGCCTCCCACCGCCGAGGCACCCTTCTGGTACATCCGGCGGAAGGCATGGTTGTCCTTCAGCGTGATCGCTTTTTTCATACGCTCATCCCCTGTCCGCGGAGGCACCGGCGCACCCGATCCATACACGATTCATAGGGACGGAGGAATCCTAGAATTCCCGCCGTCCCTGAAGGCGTCTTATCCAGTGTCTCCCGCACGTTCCGTTTTCGCTTAGTAGGACAGACGGGCGCGGCCCTTTGCGCGACGGCGGGCCAGAACCTTGCGGCCGTTGGCGGTCGCCATTCTCTTGCGGAACCCGTGAACCTTCTGGCCGTGCAGCTTCTTGGGCTGATAGGTACGTTTCGTTGCCATCCTGAGACACCTCCTAACAGTATTCCGGCCGCCTTGCGGCGGCGCTTACTCGACACCTCTGCTTGCGCAAAGGCGCAGTAAACTTACATCAGGCGCCATTCGGCGCGTAGAACAAGTATACAGACTTTTTCAAAACGTGTCAAGAATAACTTGAAAATTCCTGAAAAACCGTGCTTTTTTTCATTTCCGGGACGCTTTTTTCTAAATCTGGTGGCTTCCGGACCGCCGGACGCAAGATGTGGCACCGCCCGGCGGTATTTTTTTCAACGCTTATTATTAGAATAAGTATTGCCAGATTCTCGTCTTTTTGTTATAATGCTATCGTGTAATTTTGTCCATTTTCAACTAGAGAGAGGTGTTTTCTTTTGAATTCCGTCGCTGACGTGTGGGATAACGTGCTCGCTCAGCTCAAGCGGGACCTTTCGGAAACCACCATCGCCACCTGGTTCGATGAACTCAAGGCGGTGGATATCCGGGGGAACACATTTGTCCTGCACTGCGCCAACGATTTCAAGCGCGGCTATATTGAGACCCTGTTTTTGAAAAACATCAAAGCCGCCCTCCATGACATCTTCTCCATGGAGTTTGAGGTCTCCATTCTGGATGACGCGGGTCTTGCTGCTCTGAGCGGCGGCGAACCGAAAAAACAGAGTGACCGCTTTACATCCGACGAGTTCACCTTCGAGACGTTCGTGGTGGGCCCGTCCAACAAGCTGGCCTACGCCGCGTCCGTGGCAGTGGCAGAGCATCCCGCCCAGAACTACAATCCCCTTTTGATCTACGGGGATTCCGGTCTGGGCAAAACCCATTTAATCTACGCCATCGCCAATGTCATCCGGAAAAATGATCCCAGATCCAAGATCGCTTACGTCAAGGGCGACGATCTGACCAATGAGCTGGTGGCCGCCATTCAGGCCGGTCCCAACAAGACCGCCGAGATGCGGGAAAAATACCGCCAGGCCGACCTGCTGCTGGTGGACGACGTGCAGTTCATCGCCGGCAAAAAGCAGACCCAGGAGGAGTTTTTCCATACCTTCAATAACCTGTATGAATCCGGCCGGCAGATTGTTCTGACCTCCGACCGCCCCCCCTCCGAGATGACCCAGCTGGAAGACCGGCTGCGCACCCGGTTCGAGTGGGGCCTTCTGGTGGACGTGGCGCCGCCGGATTTTGAGACGCGCCTTGCCATCATCAAAAACAAGGCCGCCCTGCTGGGATTGGATCTGCCGGACAAGGTCTCCGTCTACATCGCCCAGAACGTCACCTCCAACGTCCGGCAGCTGGAGGGCACCATCAACAAAATCATGGCATTAAAGGACCTGCTGGGCAACGACACCGATGAGGAAACCGTCTCCCGCGCCATTCAGGACATGCTCCGGCGCAACAACGAGTACGTCCCCACCCCGGAGGCCATTTTGGACTACATCAGCAAGTACTATAATGTCGAGCAGTCCGTCATCCGGGGCCAGCAGAGAATCCGGGACGCCGTGCAGGCCCGCCAGATCGCCATTTACCTCATCCGCAGCATGACCAACCTGTCTCTGGACGATATCGGCAAGGAATTTGACAACCGGGACCACTCCACCGTGCTCTATTCCATCCAGCAGGTGGAGAAGAAAATGAAAAAGGACGCCGCGTTTGCCGAGACGGTCAAGGAAATCAAGACCAATATCAACGCCAAACGGTAAGGCATTGCTCTGTCCACAAATTCCACATCCCGCGTGGAAAAGGAAAACTCTGCTGTGGAAAAGCATTCCTTCGTCATTTCCCGTGGAAAACCCGTACAAATCGTCCACACCCCCTGTGGAGCGGCAAAGAATTGGAACTTGGGACTTTTTCCCCATTTTCCACAGTTTTTCCCCCTATGACTGCTCATGCTAAAAAAAGTTTATTCTTTTCTTTTTTACAAGACACGACCCAACCTGACTGATAGAGAGGAAGCCTACGCTTATGATGAAATTCTCCTGTGAAAAAGTCCTGCTGCAAAGCGCCATTGCCGTCACAAGCCGGGCCGTTGCACAAAAAAGCTCCATTCCTGCCCTGGAAGGTCTGCTGCTCCACGTGGATTCCAGGCTGACGGTCTCCGGCTACAACATGCAGACCGGCATCCGGACCAAAGTTTCCGCCGATGTGGTCTCCGGCGGCGATATTGTCCTCAACGCCCGCCTCTTCGGCGACATCATCCGCCGGATGCCCGACGATGTGGTCACCGTTTCCGTGGATGACCGGCAGACTGTCCACCTGTCCTGTGGAGACGCAAACTTTGACATTCTGGGTCTTTCCGCTGCCGACTACCCGGATCTGCCGGAAGTCGAGGACGAGTATGCCATGTCCATCCAGCAAAAGACCCTCCGGGCCATGATCGAAGAGGTGGCCTTTGCCGTCTCCACCAATGAAAGCCGCCCGGTACACACCGGCGCCCTGTTTGAAATCAGCGATGCCGGCCTTACCATGGTGGCCGTGGACGGCTTCCGCCTGGCGGTGAGAAGGGAAAAACTGGAAAATATGGAGGGCGGCGCCTTCTCCTTTGTGGCGCCCGGTTCCGCTTTGAGCGAGGTCAAGGGCATCTGCGCCGACACGGAGGATCTGGCCACCGTCACTCTGGGACGGCGGCACATTCTCTTTGAAGTGGGTGACACGGAGTTGATCTGCCGCCGTCTGGAGGGTGAATTCCTGGATTACAAGAACGCCATCCCCCGGAAGAATCCCATCACCCTCATTGCCGACACCAAATCCCTGATCGAGAGCATCGACCGGGTGTCCGTGGTGATTTCCGACAAACTCAAAAGCCCCGTGCGGTGCCTGTTTGAGTGCGACAAGGTGACGCTGACCGCCAAAACCGGCAACGGCGAGTCCCGGGACGTGTGCCGCCTCAGCGGCGACGGCGGCGGACTGGAGATCGGCTTCAACAACCGTTATTTAATGGAGGCACTGCGCTATGCTCCGGCGGATACGGTGAAGATTGAGCTCAACACCGGGGTCTCCCCTGCCGTCATCGTGCCGGTGGAGGGCGAGGAGAACTTCCTCTACATGGTGCTGCCGGTGCGGCTCAAGAGCGCCGAGTAAATTCGTTTGGTCCGGCTTTGCATCCGGACGGACAAAATCCGCCCCTGCGGGCGGGATGTTAAGGGGACATGCGCAAGCTTCCCCAACCATGGTGTTCCGGACGCCGGGATGGGGCCGGACAGAGTGCCCGATCCTGGGGAACACCCAAAGGAGGAACCATGAAAACCATTCCCATTCATACGGAATTTATCAAGCTTCAGGATCTTTTGAAGTTTGCCAACCTGGTGGAAAGCGGCGGACAGGCCAAGGAGTGCGTGCAGGCGGGCGAAGTGTCCGTCAACGGCGAGGTCTGCCTCATGCGGGGCAAGAAGATTCGTCCCGGAGACGATGTGTGCTTCCGGGGGGAGCACTATACGGTGTCCTATGCGGATTGACCGGCTGGAGCTGGTGTCTTTCCGCAACTACACCACCCTGGCAGCGGATTTTGACGGCCGCTGCAACGTGATCTTCGGCGAGAACGCCCAGGGAAAGACGAATCTGCTGGAGGCGGTATATTACCTCTCCTGCGGCAAATCCCTCCGGGCCCGGAATGACCGGGAGATGATCCGGTTTGGGGATGAGGCCGCTTCGCTGACCGCCACAGTGCAGGCCCGGGACCGGGAATTCCGGGTTCGGGCAGAGCTCTTCCGGGGACGGCGGCGCAAGCTCAGTGTCAACGGGGTTGCCGCTTCCAGCGGCGCGGCGCTGAGCCGGGTCTACCACACCGTGTTCTTCTCCCCGGAGGATCTGATGCTCATCCGGGAGGGCGCCGCTGCCAGACGGCGGTTTATGGACGGGGCTCTGTGCCAGCTGCGGCCCCGGTATGCCGAGGCTCTGGCGTCCTATACCCGGGCCTATGAGCACAAAACCCGGATTCTCCGGGACGCAGAGGATCACCCGGACCTGCTCAACGCCCTGCCGGAGTTCAATGCCCAGCTGGTGCATCTGGGAGCCGTGCTGATCCATTACCGGGCCCAGTTTGCCCAGGCTCTGAGCCGGTACGCCGCGGCCCACCACCGGGAGTGCTCCGGCGGACGGGAGCAGCTGGACATTTGCTATCAGACGGTCTCCACCGTGACGGATCCCCTGGCGGAGCCGGGACAGATCGCCCGGCAGCTCCAGGCCCATATGGATGCCCATCAGGCAGCGGAACGGGCATCCCGGCTGTGCTTGTCCGGTCCCCATAAAGATGATCTTGCCGTCTCCATCGACGGCCGGGAGGCCCGGCAGTACGCCTCCCAGGGGCAGACCCGGACGGCCGCTCTGGCCATGAAGCTGGCAGAGCGGGAGATCTATTACCATGCCGCAGGGGAGTATCCGGTGCTGCTGCTGGACGATGTGCTCAGTGAGCTGGACCCCCGGCGGCAGGAATTTGTTTTGAACCGCATCGAGGGCGGACAGGTCTTCATCACCTGCTGTGAAGACGACCGCCTGCCCCAGATGCTGGGCGGAAACGTGTTCCACGTGGAACAAGGCACAGTGCGGTAAGATTGCCGGAAAGGAGACGGAATGTTTCACGTTCTGCTGGCGCTGCCGGTTTTGGCGGCATTCGGAGCCATGGCCGTGGTGGTGCTCTCTGTGGTTCTGGCCATCTGGGGCGCGGCCTTTGCCATCGAGTTGGCGCTGGGACTGCTGTGCCGCCGGAACCGGTGGTGTTTGTGGATTCCGGCTGTTGTGGGCGCGGTGGGCATGCTGCTGATGCTCCTGGCTCGGATGTATCCTCTGGAACTGCCGTTCATCCTGCTGTTCTGGGGCGGATACGCTCTGGCTCTGCTTTGCGGCTGGGCCGTGTCGGCCGGGATTGCCTGGCTGATCCGGACCTGGAAGCAGAGTACTGAAAGCAAACCGAAATAGGAGGCACCATGTACCTGCATTTGGGACAAAACGAAATCGTGGCAGACCGGCAGATCATCGGCATCTTCGATCTGGACAAGTGCTCTTCTTCCCTGCGGACCCGGGAGTATCTGGCCGCCGCAGAGCGCGAGGGCGTGGTGCTGGATGTCTCCGGCGCTCTGCCCAAATCCTTTGTGGTGTGCGACCATCCCTACCACACCCAGATTGTCTATCTCTCCCAGCTCAACCCCTCCACCCTGCAAAAGCGGGCGGAGAGC
Source organism: uncultured Oscillospiraceae bacterium (assembly GCA_944387035.1). Classification (GTDB taxonomy): domain Bacteria; phylum Bacillota; class Clostridia; order Oscillospirales; family Oscillospiraceae; genus Oscillibacter. The sequence goes on from CALXDJ010000005.1 coordinate 99,521, forward strand.
GCTACGCTGGAATTTTAGCGGACGGTCCCCCTGGAATCAGGCGGCTTCGGGCGCGGGCATGGCCCGCAGATCCGGCGGATCAGCCGAACCCGCCATTTGGATTCCTGGGAATCCGCATTACAATCGTAAGTTTCATTCAGGGCAAGGAGAAACGGGCCGGAAATGCGGTTCCGGCTCGGCTCTTCTTGCCTTGTGTCGGGGAGATTTCCCCTGAAAGGAGAAACCTGCATGGCTGAAAATGAAATCCTGCAGTCCACCGCGGTGGACACCAACAACGAATACGATGCTTCGGAAATCCAGGTGCTGGAAGGTCTGGAGGCGGTGCGCAAGCGCCCCGGCATGTATATCGGCTCCACCTCTTCTTCCGGACTGCACCACCTGGTCTACGAGATCGTGGACAACGCCATCGACGAGGCCCTGGCGGGCTACTGCACCGACATCCTGGTGCAGATCAACGACGGCGACACCATCACCGTGGTGGACAACGGCCGCGGCATCCCCGTGGACATCCAGGCCCAGACGGGACGGCCCGCTCTGGAAGTGGTGTATACCGTGCTCCACGCCGGCGGCAAGTTCGGCGGTGGCGGATACAAGGTCTCCGGCGGCCTCCACGGCGTGGGCGCCAGCGTGGTCAACGCCCTGTCCGAGTGGCTCACCGTCCAGGTCCACCGGGACGGAAAGATCTATGAAATGAAGTTCTCCCGGGGACATATCACCCAGGAAATGACCGTGGTGGGCACGACGGACCGTACCGGTACCACCGTGACCTTCAAGCCCGACCCCGAGATGTTTGAGGACACGGTCTATGACTATGAGATCCTCCACACTCGGATGCGGGAAGAGGCCTTCCTCAACGCCGGATTGCGCATCCGCACCGTGGACAAGCGTCCCGGCAAGGAGCAGGAGGACAACATGTGCTATGCCGGCGGCATCCGGGAGTTTGTCACCTGGCTCAACAAGTCCAAGGATCCCCTGCACTCCCAGGTGGTCTACATGTCCGGCATGAAGGACGATTCCATGGCAGAGGTGGCCTTCCAGTACCACGACGGCTATAACGAGACCATCCTCTCCTTTGCCAACAACGTCCATACCCCCGAGGGCGGCATGCATGAAGAGGGCTTCAAGCGGGCTCTGACCACCGTGCTCAACAACTACGGCCGCAAGATCAAGATGCTCAAGGACGATGACAAGCTCTCCGGCGAGGACTGCCGGGAGGGTCTGACCTGCGTCATCTCCGTCAAGCTCACCGATGCCCAGTTCGAGGGCCAGACCAAGGCCAAGCTGGGCAACAGCGAGATCCGGACCCTGGTGAGCAGCATTGTTTCGGAAAAGCTGGACACCTTCCTGGAGGAAAATCCCCAGGTGGGCCGGATGATTCTGGACAAGGCCCTGACCGCGGGCCGCGCCCGGGAGGCCGCCAAGCGTGCCCGGGAATCCATCCGCCGCAAGACCGCTCTGGGCGGCGCGGCCATGCCGGACAAGCTCCGGGACTGCAACGAAAATAACCCCGAGCTCACCGAGCTCTACATCGTCGAGGGTGACTCCGCAGGCGGCTCCGCCACCCAGGGCCGGGACTCCCGGTTTCAGGCCATCCTCCCTCTGTGGGGCAAGATGCTCAACGTGGAGAAGGCCCGGGCGGACAAGGTCTACGGCAACGACAAGCTCCAGCCCGTCATCACGGCTCTGGGCGCGGGCATCGGCGAGGAGTTCGACCTTTCCAAGCTGCGCTACCACAAGGTCATCATCATGGCCGATGCCGATGTGGACGGCTCCCACATCCGTACGCTGCTTTTGACCTTCTTCTTCCGGTTCATGCGTCCTCTGATCGAGCACGGATATGTGTACTCTGCCGTGCCGCCTCTGTACAAGCTGACCCGGGGCAAGACCACCCGGGTGGCCTTTGACGACGAGGAGCGCGAGAAGATCGCCGCCGAGATGCGGGGCGACAACCCCAACACCAAAGTGGTGATCTCCCGGTTCAAGGGCTTGGGCGAGATGGACTACCACGAGCTGTGGGAGACTACCATGGACCCGGAAAAGCGCACGCTGCGGCGCATTACGCTTGACGACGCTGTGGCCGCCGACGAGACCTTCACCATTCTTATGGGCGAGAAGGTGGAACCCCGGAAGGAGTTCATTGAGCGCAACGCCAAGTACGCCGTGAACCTGGACTACTGAGGCAACTGGACATGATGCGTGTGCGCAAGTTGTTGGCTGCCGGCGCAGCAGTATGCCTGATGGGGCTTTTGGGCGCCTGCGGACAGGAGCAGAATGCTGCGCAGATCCCGGAGGAGACGGATGCTCTGTCCGCTTCGGCTGCACCGTCGGTTCCGGACCCCATCCAGCTGCCGCTTTCCCCGCTGACCGAGGAACATGCGGCTGCACGAACGGCATATGTGTCCGCTTTGGAGCAGCTTCTGGAATCGCACCGTTTGCCCGATGGGAGCGCTCTGGGCAGCGGGGATGTGAATCAGGATCTGTCCGGAGATGTTTTTGCCGTGTGCGATGTGGATCAGGACGGAGCCGAAGAACTGATCGTCCTGCATACCAGCGATATGATGGCGGGTCAGGCGGCATATGTATTCGGATGGGACCCGGATGCCGGTCAAATCCGGACACAGCTCCAGGAGTTCCCTGCCCTCACCTTCTATGAAAGCGGAGCGGTTCAGGCGGACTGGTCTCACAATCAGGGAAAGGGCGGCAGTTTTTGGCCCTATACCCTCTATCGGTATGATGAGGTTCAGGATCTCTATGTGGAGGTCGGCTCCGTGGATGCCTGGGAGAAAGCACAGTGGCCGGAGGACTATCCGGACCAGGCCGATTCCAGCGGCAGCGGCTTTGTCTATTACATCCATGCCAGCCGTGCGTTGGACTGGGAAGATCCGCTGGATGCATCCGTTTATCAGGGATGGCGGTATCCCTATGTGCGCAGCGGCCAGACGCTGGAACCGGATTACCGTTCCCTTTCCCAGGAAAATATTCAGCTGCTGTTGGAGTCCTGACTTGCGTATTCTCGCTGTTGAAAAAAGAAAGGCTGTTTGATTATGTCTAAAAAACCCCAATACGACCCCGAGGAGATCCGGTACCCCGAACAGAAGATCGTGAACTCTCCCCTGGTGCCGGAGATGGAGAAATCCTATATTGAGTACGCCATGAGCGTCATCAAGAGCCGTGCCCTGCCCGACGTGCGGGACGGCCTCAAGCCCGTCCACCGGCGCATCCTCTATGCCATGTATGAGGACGGCCTGACCGTGGACAAGCCCTTCAAGAAGTCCGCCACCTGCGTGGGCGACGTGCTG
>CALXDJ010000006.1 GCA_944387035.1 uncultured Oscillospiraceae bacterium
ATCAGTAGGTGCAGTGGTTGAGCTGTCCCCAGAGGCGCTTGGCACTTTCCAGAATGTGCGCGTTGACAGCTTCCTCGTCAATCTCCGTCAGGACACGGTCCTTCATCAGGATCTTGCCGTTGATCATGGTGGTTTGGCACTGACGGCCGGTCATGCCGAAGAGCATGTGACCGTCAATGTTGGCGTCGGAGAAGGGGGTGAAGGGCTTGTAGTCCATGACGATCACGTCGGCAGCAGCGCCGGGACGGAGTACGCCCAGGGTGGGGAAGCCCGTCCGGGCCGCCATTTTGGCGTTGTTCTTGAAGAGCATGTCCGTCACCTCGCACCAGCCGACGTTGGGCATGCAGGCATTGTGGCGCTGGATGGTGAGGGCCACCTTGATGCTCTCGAGCATGTCGTTGGTGTAGGCGTCCGTGCCAAGTCCCACCAGAATGCCCTTTTTATACAGCTGCAGGATGGGGGAGCAGCCTACGGCATTGCCCATGTTGGACTCGGGATTGTTGACGCACATGGTGTCGGTGGCCTGAATGATGTCCATTTCGGCGGTGTTGACGTGGATGCAGTGGCCCAAAATAGTCTTGGGGCCTAAGATTCCGTGGTCCTGCAGACGCTGCACCGGACGGCGGCCGTAATTCTGGAGGCTGTCGTAGACGTCGTTCATGCCCTCGGAGACGTGGATGTGGTAACCCACCCGGCCGTTGTTGGCCGCAACCATCCGGTCAAAGGTCTTGTCGGAGATGGTGAACAGGGCATGGCCGCCGAACATGGCCTTGAGCATGGGGTCGGGGTTTTTCTCACAGTAGTCGATGAAGTCCTGGTTTTCCTGGACGGACTGGAGGGATTTTTCCTCGCCGTCGCGGTCGCTGACCTCGTAGCAGAGGCAGGCCCGCATGCCGAATTCCTTGGTGACCTCGGCGATTTTCATGAGGGAGCCGGGGATCTCGCAGAAGGAGGCATGGTGGTCAAAGATGGTGGTGACGCCCTGCTTGATGGAGTCAATGACCAGCGCCTGGGCGGAGGCCCGGGTAGCCTCTAGATCCAGATGGCGGTCAATGTACCACCACTGGCCGTCCAGCACCTCATAGAAATTGGTGGGGTTGTAGCCGTTGATGGAAAGACCACGGGCCAGCGCGGAGTAGATATGGGTATGGGCGTTGATCAGGCCCGGCATGATGACGCCGCACCGGGCGTCCACAAATTCCGCCTGGGGATATTGGGCCTTGAGCTCAGCAGTAGTGCCCACAGCCACAATTTTGCCGCCGTCGGTCACAACGCCGCCGTCAGGGTAATAGCCGGTGCCGTCAGGGTCCCGGGTGATGAGTTTTCCGTTTGCCAGTAAGATCATATAAAACCCTCCTTCGTGTCCTGTTAAAAAAGAAAAGGCGCTTCAAACCACCATTGGTTTGAAACACCCATCAAAAACGGGAATGATAGGTGTCAGCCCGTGCGCGCAGCACTCCGTTGCAGCTATCATTCTTTGCTTGTACTTGTTATTGTATCGGAAGCCATGCTAAAATGCAAGAAGGCAAGCTGAAAAAGTTTTTGCCTGGTTTTGTACAGATTGCCAGGAAACGGCGGAACCTTTTGGGAGATGTTCCGTCAGAACTGGCAGGAGGTGGGAAAAATGAGACGATTTTTGGTCATAGCGGCGGCGTGTCTGCTGCTGACGGGCTGCGGTCAGAACCAGGTGGACGCGATGATCTCCGAGCCGGAGCAAAACGGACTGCTGCTGGAGCAGGCGGAAATTACGGAGAATGCATCGATCAAGCTGGCCACGGAGTGGGACGTATACGACCCTTCTGTGGAGGAAATCTGGTTTTGGATTGAGAATGACAGCGGAAACGACGTGACGTTTGGCCAGGAGTATACCCTGGAAAAATGGCTGGAGACGGACGGTGGGGTTCAGGACTGGTACCAGGTGCCGCTCCGGGAGGATGTCGGATGGGAAAGTGTGCTGTATCTGCTTGCCTCCGGCGGAAAACAGGCTGGCTGCTGTCGGCTGTCCCTATTTGACAACACCTTTTCCGCCGGGGATCGGCTGCGCATTGTAAAGGAAGTGGAAGGACAGACTGTGGCAGCGGAGTTCCGGCTGGAAGAAGGGACGGCTGTCTCGGTGGAGACTCCCTATGGCTTCGGTGCGCTGGAAGAGCTGCCGGAGCGCTATGGCGCAGCGGAGGCAGCAGGCAGCGGAGCGGTGATCTATACGTCCCGCGGTGTGGAAAACGGCGAAGCAGTCGGGACGTTTTTGGAAAAGGTGTCCCTGGGGATTCCCTGCCAGCTGCGGACGGTGCAGGATTTCGGCGAAGGCATGCCCATGGATATCGATGTGATCTATGAGGATGGCGGATTTCTCTGGAAGATGCGCAGCGGCGGCGAGGTGACACAGCGGCGGCTTTCCTTCCTGGTGACAGATGGAACCGATCTTTTCCTCTCCGATGGAGCCAACTGGGAGTTTGGAGAACGATTCGATGACAAGCGGGTGTTTCTGGTGCCGCCGGAGATGGGACATGCGTGGGTAGCCGAAGTGGAGGCCATGACGGAGGCTCGTTTGTTCAACAGTGCCATCCGTTATACGCTCTGGTCGGAGGATGGGAGTCGAAGTGTCTCCCTGCTGGAGGAAGATGGAGTGGTTTCGGTGTTTCTCCGGCTGCCCGACGGTGGAGAGAAGAGCTGGACTGAGACGCTGCCTGCCGACAGCGGAGCCATTACGGCCCTTTCCTGGCAGGAGGATGGAACGCTGCGCCTGGAGTGTGAAACGGACGGCGGGGCATCGATTCTGACACTCAATCCGGAAACCGGAGAATGGACGCAGCTGATGATCTGCGGCTTGCCTCAGGCACAGGTTGCAGGTTGGAACGGCAGAGGAAAAAGCATTTGACAGCGAACGGTGTCATCTGATATTCTAAGCAAACCGACCAACGAAAGGAATTGCAATCATGCTGGGACAACTGATTTCAACCCTCAATGACTACCTGTACACGTACATTCTGGTGATCTTGCTGCTGGCGGCGGGTGTTTACTTTACCATCCGGACAGGCTTTATCCAGTTCTGGATGTTCGGCGAATCCATTCGGGTTGTAGGGGAGAAACCCCACAATGCGGGCTCCATCTCGTCCTTTCAGGCGCTGATGGTGTCCACGGCATCCCGGGTGGGTACCGGCAACATCATCGGCATCTCTACCGCCATCTGCTGCGGCGGCTACGGCGCGGTGTTCTGGATGTGGGTGATTGCCATTATCGGAGGCGCTTCCGCGTTTGTGGAATCCACCCTGGCGCAGATCTACAAGCGCCGGGATCCCAACACCGGAGAGAGTTACGGCGGCCCCTCCTATTATATTGAAGCCGCCCTTCACAGCCGGCCCCTGGCGGTGCTTTTTGCTGTGACACTGATTCTCACCTATGCCGGCGGCTTTAATATGCTGGCAGCCTATAACCTTCAGTCCACTTTCTCCGGCTACGCCTTCTATGATCCGGATACCACACCCTGGGTCATTGGTGTGATTCTGGCGGCAGTAGTGGGATACTGCGTCATGGGCGGCGGAAAGCGCATTATCCGCTTCACCTCCACCCTGGTGCCGTTTATGGGCGGGCTCTACGTGCTGGCGGCCATTGTGATGGTGGTGCTCAACTGGCGGATGGTGCCCCAGGTGTTGGGCAGCATCTTTTCCGGTGCTTTTGATTTCCAGGCGATCTTCGGTGGTTTTACCGGCTCGGCCATGATGTATGGCATCAAACGGGGCCTCTTTTCCAATGAAGCGGGTGTGGGCTCTGCGCCCAATGCCGCCGCATCTGCCGATGTCAGCCATCCGGTCAAGCAGGGGCTGGTGCAGATGCTCTCCGTGTTCATTGACACGCTTCTCATCTGCTCGGCCACCGCGTTTATGCTGTTGTGTTCCGGTGTGGCGCCGGAGGAGGCTCTCATGGGGGCTCCTTATGTGCAGTCTGCCCTGGAGGCGCAGTTCGGTGCTGCCGGTCCTATTTTCATTACTGTGGCCATGGTGCTCTTTGCCTTTACCACACTCATCGGGAACCTGTACTATGTGGATAACTGCCTGAACTATATTGTGGGAAAGATTCCCGCCAAGGAGTTTATGGTTCTCTTCCGCATTGATGCTGTGGTATTGATTTTCATCGGTGCGGGCATGGAAATCAACATGGTATGGAATTTGGCGGATGTGCTGATGGGCGTGATGGCCCTGATCAATCTGCCGGTAATTGTGATTCTGGCCCGGCCGGCTCTGGCGGCATTGAAAGACTATACCCACCAGCGCAAAGCAGGACACAACCCGGTGTTCCATGCGGCGGACATCGGCTTGTCGGAAAAAACAGAATTTTGGACATGACAAAAGAGGGCGCATCTGCGCCCTCTTTTTTTGGTTAACTTTTCTGTTCATGAATCGTAAAAATTTACAAATGCTACTTGAAAAAGCTATTCACATCGTATAATATAGTTTCGAAAACCATATCAGAAAACACTGTGAATGATTGAGGGTTAAAAGACCATAATCGAAGGAGACGACATTCATGAATCGATTTTTTGCCTGTGCACAGGACCGGGTCAGCTGCGAGACGCACACCATTGGCGCCGCGGCGGCGTTGGCCGGTGCGCTTTTGTACCTGATTCGTGCGGTAAAGGTAGAGGCGCCCATGATAGCGCTGGCAGCTGCCCTCTGTTTCTGCTTTTCCATGGTAGCGCTGTATTCTGCCAGTGCCATCTATCATTTCTATCCCGGCACCGCATCCAGCGGCGGCATCAAGCGCCGGCTGCGGAAGATGGATCACAGTATGATTTACGTGCTCATTGCCGGCAGCTACACACCATTTGCTGTGGTGCTGCTGCCGCAGCCCAAGGGTACCCGCTTCTGCCTGGCCATGTGGGGCGTGGCCCTGGCCGGAACCCTGGTCAAGATGCTCTGGATCAATGCTCCCCGCATCCTGTCCACTGCCGGTTACCTGATCATGGGATGGGCGGTGCTGTTTGCATGGGAAGACTTCACCGCACTGGGACAGCCCTGCCTGACCCTGGTAGCTTTGGGCGGAATCTGTTATTCCGTGGGAGCAGTGCTTTATGCCATCAAGAAGCCCAACCTCTCAGCGGAGTGGACCTTCCATGAAATCTTCCATGTTCTGATTTTGGCGGGGTCCTTGTTCCACTATCTGGCCGTTTACTTCTACGTGCTTTGATGCTGAACATGATCAAAAAACCGGCGTCCGGGATTTTCCGGACGCCGGTTTGCTTGTTTTGCAATGGGGCAGTTTGCTGCCTGCGGGGAAAATGGCAGTGAGGGGATTACTTCGTGCCGAAGATCCGGTCGCCGGCATCGCCCAGGCCGGGGACAATATAGCCGTGCTCGTTGAGGTGATCGTCCACAGCGCCGCAGAAGATGTCCACATCGGGGTGGTTCTTCTGGATGAGTTCAATGCCTTCGGGGGCAGCCAGCAGGACCATGAGCTTGATATTGACGCAGCCCCGCTTTTTCATTTCGGAGATCGCGGCATCCGCACTGCCGCCGGTGGCCAGCATGGGATCAACGATCATGATATCCCGCTCTTCAATGTCCTTGGGCATCTTGCAGAAGTAGACATGGGGCTCCAGGGTTTCCTCATCCCGGTACATGCCGATGTGGCCGACCCGGGCGCCGGGGACCATCCGCAGCACGCCGTCCACCAGGCCCAAGCCGGCCCGGAGAATGGGAACCACAGCGAATTTTTTGCCCTTGAGCGTGGGGGCCACGGTTTTGCAGATGGGAGTCTCCACTTCCTTGGTGGTCAGGGGAAGATCCCGGGTGGCCTCATAGGTGATGAGCATGCCGATCTCGGAGACAATCTCCCGGAAGTCCTTGACGCTGGTGTTTTTGTCCCGGAGGATCGTCATTTTGTGGGCAACCAGGGGGTGGTCCATGATGTGTACTTTTCCGTTCATAATCGGTTCTCCTTTATGTGAAAATGATGAAGTCCAGCATAATATCAGAGCTTCAGGCGCTGAGCCTGTGCGGGACGCAGATAGACGGGCTGAAGATCCTGCGCGCTGACCAGACCGCCGGCGGCAGCCAGATCTTCGGCTTCCAGGGCCACGGAGGCAGCATTTTGCATGATCAGGTGCGGCGGAGCCAGACGGCAGGAAAGACCTGCGCCAGAGAGATAATCATAGCACAGACGCGCGCCGTCTCCCACTACCGTCTTGGGACGGGAATCCTCCCGCAGTTCCTGCGCCAGTTCTTCCAGTGCAATGGCCCGGTCCGGCGTCAGACGGGTGAGGTGTCCGTTTTCTGCCAGAAATACCGCGTTGTAAATTTGACTGCGGCGGGCATCCATGGCGCACAGCACCAACCCGTCGGCAAAGGCCACATTCCGGGCCATGGCTGCCAAAGTGGAGATCCCCACAGCAGGTTTTTCGGCGGCGAAGGCCAGTCCCTTAGCTGCGGCCACACCGATTCGGATGCCGGTAAAGGAACCGGGACCGGCGGCCACTGCCACGGCGTCGCAGTCAGCCATGGTCAATCCGGTGTTGCGGAACAGATGCTCCACAATGGGCATCAATGTACGGCTGTGGGTCAGGCCGGTATCCTGATAGCCGCTGGCCAAAATGCGTCCGTCCTCCGACAGTGCGGCGGAAACCGCTTTGGCCGAGGTCTCCAGTGCTAGGATTTTCATGGCAGAGTTGCTCCTTCAATGGTGATGGTGCGCCAGGTGTCCGCCTCCGGACAACGGGCGATGGTGACGCGGATGGCATTGGAGGGCAGGGCGTCTTCCGTCTGTTCGCTCCACTCCACGGCGCACACGCCGCCCCGGTCCAGATAATCCTCCCAGCCGATATCAAAGAGAGAGTCGGCATCCTCCAGGCGGTACATATCAAAGTGAAACAGGGGCAGGCGGCCGCCTTCATATTCATTGACGATGGTAAAGGTCGGGCTGGTTACCCGCCCGGAATACCCCAGACCCCGGGCAAGGCCCCGGGTGAAGGCAGTTTTGCCCATGCCCAGACCACCCCGGTAGGCAACCACATCGCCGGGGGAAAGTACGGCGGCCAACCGGGCACCCAGTGCCTCCGTCTCCGCCTCGCTGCGGCAGAGATATTTCATACCATGGCGCCTCCTTTCAGAATCGGTCAAAATTTACCGCAGCTAGTATATCACAGTTTGAACAAAGTGTAAAAACAAATTTGTTCCGTTTACACCTCTTTTCCTGTGTGGTATACTGTATCTGTTGAATTTTGCCCTTTTGCGAAAGGCGTTTGAAATATGATAAATCGTTTGAAAGCCATTTTGGCGGACTTTTTTCAGCAAGCGGATTTGATGCTGTTGGGGCTTTGCTCGTCTGCCACGGTATTTGGGATTTTGCTGATCTTCAGCGCGACTCAGTATAAACGAGACAGCCGCTATGTGATCATTCAGACAGTGGCGCTGCTGCTGGGAATCTGCGTGTATATCGGGTTTTCCATGGTGGATCTGGAGATCCTGATGAAAAAGTGGAAATGGGTGCTGGCGTTTAATGTGGGCTTCATTCTGCTGCTGATCACGCCCCTGGGAACATCGGTCGGCGGCAACCGTGCCTGGCTGAAGTTTCCGGGAATCCCCGTCAGCGTGGGACCGGCAGAGGTGGTGAAGATCACCTTTGTGCTGCTGTTGGCCTGGCAGATTGCCTGGCTGCGGGAAGAGAAGCGGGACTTGCGCTCGTTCCATTCCGCCATGTTCACAGCAGCCCATGCCTTCGGCCTCTGCGGGCTCTATTTTGTCGTCTCCGGCGATATGGGAAACGGGCTGGTGTTCCTGTTTATTTTCATCTGCATGGCCTTTGTGGCGGGCTTTGCCCTGCGGTGGTTTGCCCTGCTGCTGGGCGGCGGTGCCGCTGCGGTGATTGCGGCCTGGAATCTGGATCTGATGCCGAGCTATATGAAAGACCGTTTCATTGTGCTGTTTGACCACTCTTATGAGCCGCTGGACGCGGGGTGGCAGCAGACCCGCAGCCTGCTGACACTGGGGTCCGGAGGCGTGTTTGGCCAGGGATACCTCAACGGTACCCAGACCCAGAGCGGCTACGGCACGTCCCTGCCTGCCCGGTGGACGGATTTCATTTTCTCCGTGGCGGGAGAGGAGCTGGGGATGATCGGCTGTGTGGCCATTTTGCTGCTGCTGACCGCCATTATTGTCCGGGTGCTCCTGGTGGCGAAAAATGCCCAAACCCCGTTCCACTGCTATGTTTGTGTGGGAATGGCATCCATGCTGCTGTTCCAGACCATGATCAATGTGGGCATGTGCCTGTTTGTGATGCCGGTCATCGGGATTACCCTGCCGTTTTTCAGCTATGGCGGTTCTTCCCTGGTGACACTGTTTGCTGCCATGGGCGTGGTGTCCGGAATCAAGAAACGTTCGCCCTCCATGCATAGGACGGCTCGTCTGCTCCGCTGATGCGGAGCAGACCTTTTTTTGCATAATTCCACACATCAGGATGAAAACTACTCCTGTACCAAATGATACAGGAGGTTCAAGACCGTGAAACAGGAATCCATCAAGCGTGCCGCCGCACTGGTGCTGGCGGTGGCGGCACTGAGTTCCAGTGCTGCGGCATTGTTCGGAAAGGAGACGGATACCGTGACGGAGGAGGGAGCGCCGGTGGCCCAGGATCTCCAGATCCGCACGTACCGGGGCATCCCCTATCAGGCGCAGTTCCTGGCCAGCGATGGGGAGGGGGATGACATCACCTACGCTGTGGAAGAGGCCCCCGGCAAGGGAACCGTAGAGGTGGACGGGGCCAATTTCACCTATACTCCGGAGGAGGGCGCCACCGGCGGTGACCGCTTCACCTACACGGCTACGGACAGCGCGGGGCATGTGTCGGTGCCCGCTACGGTGACCGTGACCATTGAAAAGGTCAAGTCCGGCGTCACGTATGCCGATACGGAGGGCTCCGCTGCTGCGGTAGCGGCACAGGATCTGGCGGAGGCCGGAATTTTCACCGGCGCGCAGATCGGAGGACAGTATTACTTTGAACCGGACCGTACCGTTTCCCGGGAAGAGTTTTTGGCAATGGTGCTGGAGACCGCGGGCCGGGAGGCCACAGAGGTTACCATGACCGGATTTTGCGATGATGAAGGCATCCCGGCCTGGGCCAAGGCATACGCGGCTGCCGGTGTGGCCGACGGCGTGGTGCAGGGCAGCACAACGGAAGAGGGTGCGGCATTCCGCGGAGCGGACGCCATTACCTTCAATGAGGCGGCCACCATGCTGGACCGGGTGCTGGACGCCGGAGATGTGGACCTGACGGTATGGTATGCAGACCGACAGGCGGTGCCCACTTGGGCCGCACAGGCGGTGGGCAATATGGAGGCGCTGAATGTGCTTTCAGCGGGAAGCTTCGGCAGCAGCACCATGAATCAGGCTGTGACCCGGGCTGATGCCGCCCGGATGCTCTCGGCCGCCAGAACCTTGCTGGAGGGTGAGCCATCCGGCGGATGGTTTGACTGGCTGGGCTGATTGGTGGATTTGGCCAGTCCTTTGAAAAAGCGTTTGCGCTTTTTCGGAGGACTGGCTTTTGCTTTTCCGGTTGTATTCCATGGCAGTTTGTGCTAAACTGATTCAGATTATAATAGAATCGGTATGCGCATACACCATGTGCTCATATCGCGGGAAAGGGATCAGAATCCATGAAGATCGTTGTATTGGCAGGCGGACTGTCCACGGAGCGGGCGGTGTCTCTGGTGACGGGGACGTCGGTATGCCGTGCTCTGCGGGAAAACGGACACCGGGCTGTGCTGGTGGACTTGTTTTTGGGACTGAAGGATGCCCCGGAGAATTTGGAGACGCTGTTTGATGCGCCGGATGGGCTGTGCGCGGATGCCAGCATCGGCGTGGAAGCGCCGGATCTGGAGGCGGTGCGTTCCAGCCGTGAGGATTCCAGCGACCGGCTTTTCGGCCCCAATGTGCTGGAGCTGTGCGCCCTGTCGGACATGGTATTCCTGGGACTCCACGGCCAGGACGGCGAGGACGGCCGGGTGCAGGCCACCTTTGACCTGCTGGGGATTCGCTATACCGGCAGCGGGTATCTGGCCTCGGGGTTGGCCATGGACAAGGTGATGACCAAGCGGATGATGGACAGCGCCGGGATTCCGACACCCAAGTGGCAGCTGCTGGAATACGGACCGGAGGATGTGGAGCGCCTGGCACGGGAGCTGCCCATGCCCTGCGTCATTAAGACCGCCACGGGCGGATCGTCTCTGGGGGTATTTTTGCCGGAGGACCGGGCGGCGCTGCGCTCTGCTTTGGAGCAGGTGCTGGACTACCACGGAAAAGTGCTCTGGGAAGAGCGGATCTACGGCCGGGAGCTGACCGTAGGCGTGCTGGGAGAGCGGGCGCTTCCCGCGGTGGAGATTCTGCCTGCGGAAAAGGACTTTGATTACGCCGCCAAGTATCAGGCCGGCGGCGCCCGGGAGCTGTGCCCGGCGCCCATCACATCGGAGCAGCAGGCGGCCATGGGAGACATTGCCCTGCATCTGCACCATACTCTGGGACTGGAAGTCTATTCCCGGACGGACTTTTTGATGGACGCGGATGGGCATTTCTGGTGCTTGGAAGTCAACTCCCTGCCGGGGATGACCTCGGCCAGCCTGGTGCCCAAGGAGGCCGCCGCTGTGGGGATGAGCTATAACGCGCTGTGTGAGGAGATCGTGCAGCAGTCTTACCGTTTGAAGAGGAGAACGTGATATGCAGCCCATGACAGTTCAGGAGATCACCGCCGCCGTGAGCGGAATCTGGTGGAATCCCTCTCCGGATGTACCGGAAGTCACCTGCGTGTGCACTGACAGCCGCAAGATTACCCCGGGATGTCTGTTTTTGCCCTGGGTAGGGGAGAAGTTTGACGGCCACGACTTCATCGATACCGCTCTGGCGGCCGGAGCGGCCGGATGCCTGTGTGCCAAGCTTCCCCGGGACCTGCGCCCGGATAAGTTCTACATTAAGGTGGATGATACCCGCCTGGCGCTGCGGGCTCTGGCTTCTGCCTACCGGGATAAATTCCGGATTCCCTTTGTCCAGATTACGGGCAGCGTGGGCAAGACCACCACGAAGGAAATCGTGGCGTCCACTCTGGGAGCAAAGTTCCGGGTGCTGAAAACGCCGGAGAACTATAATAACGATATCGGCACCCCGCTGACACTGCTGGGCCTGGGGCCGGAGCATCAGGCGGCAGTGATCGAGACCGGTATGAACCATTTCGGCGAGATTGAATATCTGGGCGCCATGGTGCGCCCGGATGTGGCGGTGATTTCCAATATCGGTGACGCCCACATTGAGTTTTTGGGCAGCCGGGAGGGCATTCTCCAGGCCAAGTGCGAAATCTTTCAGCATCTCCGGTCGGGAGGACTGGCCGTTCTCAACGGGGATGACGCCCTGCTCAACACTGTGGAGGCAGGGGACTTCCGCATCGTGCGGTGCGGCCAGTCGGCCCACTGCGATGTCCGAATCACGGAGATTGCGGACCACGGTGTGGAGGGCATCACCTGCACTGTGGTGACGGCGCGGGACAGCTATGCCCTGTCCATCCCCTCTCCTGGAGCCTATATGGCCTATTCCGCTTCCATTGCTGTGGCAGTGGGCGAAGAGCTGGGACTGAGCCGGGAGGAGATCATTCGGGGCGTGGGCCAGTACGAGCCTGCCGGGTCCCGGATGCGGGTGATCCGGCTGCCCGAGGGCCGGATGATTCTGGACGACTGCTACAATGCCAATCCTCAGTCCGTGACGGCTGCACTGGAGGTCCTGGCCAAGACGGACTGCGACCGGAAGGTAGCGGTCCTGGGCGATATGGGCGAGCTGGGTGATCTGACGGAGCAGGCCCACTATAACATGGGAGCCCTGGCAGCAATGCTGGGCGTGGACTTTGTGGTGGCCATCGGAACCAAGGCCGCCAAGATTGCCGACGGAACCGCCCAGAGCGGCGGTGAGGTGCTGCATTTTGCAACGAAGGAGGAGGCGCTTTCGGAGCTGCGGGAGCAGCTGGGCCCCAATACGGCCATGCTGGTCAAGGCGTCCCATTCCATGCATTTTGGCGCACTGGTGGAAGAGTTGAGAAAGAGCTATGATTGAGATACAGGTAGACCGCCTGGTCAAATCCTTTGAGGTGGGACACAACGTTCTGGATGGACTCACCTTTCAGATTGACCAGGGGGAACGGGTGGGCCTTCTGGGGCGCAATGGCGCCGGAAAGACCACGTTGTTCAAAATATTGACCGGTGAGCTGGATTATGACGAGGGCCAGGTCACCGTGGCTCAGGGCCGCCGGGTGGGGCTGATTTCTCAGATCCCGGTCTATCCCGCAGGGTATACCGTGGAGGACGTGCTGCGTTCCGCTTTCGCCCGGCTTCACGCATTGGCAGAGGAGATGGAGTCTCTGGCTGCCCGGATGGCCGCAGGAGAGAGCAATGAGCGGATTCTCAAGCGCTACGGTGCCCTGAGTGAGAAGTTCGAGGTCTTCGGCGGATACGATACAGATGTGGCGGTGAACAAGATCGCCCGGGGCTTGTCGATTTCGGACGAGATGCGCCGCCAGCTGTTCGACAGCCTTTCCGGCGGAGAAAAGACCCGGGTGAACCTGGGACGGCTCATTCTGGAGGATACGGATATCCTGCTGCTGGACGAGCCTACCAACCACCTGGACCTCCATGCCACGGAGTGGCTGGAGGAGTATATCCGCTCCTTCCGGGGGACGGTGGTGACCATCTCCCATGACCGCTATTTCCTGGACCGGATCGTGACCCGGGTCATTGAGATTCAGGACGGCAAGGCGGAGTTTTACAGCGGAAATTACAGCTTCTATGCCGTGGAAAAGGAACGGCGCTTCCAGGAGCGGATGAAGCAATATGAGAAGGAACAGGCCAAGATTCAGCAGCTGGAAAAGGCTGCCGAACAGCTGCGGGTGTGGGCGTTCCAGGGTATGGACAAGACCTACCGCCGGGCCATCTCCATGGAAAAGCGCATCGAGCGGATGCGCACGACTTCCAAGCCCACCAAGGCTCGGAAAATGGACGCCCGGTTCTCTTCCGCGGAGTTTCACGGCGATGAGGTGCTGGGCCTGCGCAGCCTTTCCAAGTCCTATGGAGACAAGCACCTCTTTGACGGCATCAGCCTGAAGGTGGAAGGCGGCGAGCGCATTGCCCTCATCGGCGACAACGGCACCGGCAAGTCCACCTTGATCAAGATGATCGTGGGGGAGCTGTATCCCGACGACGGCCGGATCCGGCTGGGGCCCCAGGTGCGCATGGCGTATCTGCCGCAGATCATCCACTTTGACCACCCGGACTGGAACCTGGTGGAGAACATGATGGCGGCCAAGAAGGGTCTGTCCGCCCAGAGTGCCCGCAACCGTCTGGCGGCGTATGATTTCCGGGGCGAGGATGTCCTCAAGCCAGTGTCGGTGCTCTCCGGCGGTGAGCAGAGCCGCCTGCGGCTTTGCATGCTGATGGACGATGAGATCAATTTCCTGATCCTGGACGAGCCCACCAACCACCTGGATATCGATTCCCGGGAGTGGATTGAGGAGGCGGTGGAGGCCTATGACGGCACGCTGCTCTTCGTCTCCCATGACCGGTACTTCATCAACCGCTTTGCGACCCGGATTTGGGAGCTGTCCGATCAGACCATTACGGATTATCCCATGGGCTTTGCCCAGTACCGGCAGATGAAGGCCCAGGAAGAGGCGGAAAAGCAGGAAGCACCAAAGCCTGTTAAGGAAAAACACATGACAGAACGGCCGGCCCGCGGCAACAAGGCCCAACAGGCCGCCCGGCGTCAGCTGACCATCTGTGAGCGGGAGATTGCCAAGGCGGAAGAGGCCATTGCCGAGCTGGATGTCCAAATGGAGGCTGCTGCCTGCGATTATGAAAAGCTCAATGAGCTGGTGAAGCAGAAAGAGACCGCCCAGGCGGAGCTGGACGCATTGTATGAAAGGTGGGAGCAGCTCAGTGAGGAGGCAGAGGGCTAAAGGCCCCTCCGTGCCGGAAGTGTCGTCCTATCGGGGCCGCAGGTTGCGGCGGATGGTTCCCTGGCTGGCGGCAGCGGCCGCGCTGCTGGGGTTGGTGTTGGTTTTGATCCGCCCCCTGGGAATGCGCTTTTCCGGGTTTTTGCTGCTGGGTGCTGCTACGCTGCTGGTGATGGACCTGCTGTTAGGGCAGTGGGCGGCAGTTGCCCGGCGGGGAAGGCTGTGGAGACGGTTCTTCCGCGGGGCAGTGGCAGCGGTGCTGGTTCCCCTGGCGATCATTGAGTGTTATGTTCTCAACCAGAGCCGGCCCACCATGACGGCTTTGCCTGCCGATGCGGTGATTGTGCTGGGGGCCGGAGTCAACGGCACGGAGCCGTCCCTCTCCCTGCGCACCCGGCTGGATTCGGCGCTGGATTACCTGGAGCGCTGGCCGGAGATTCCGGTGGTTTTGACCGGAGGCCAGGGCTATGGCGAGGAGATTACGGAGGCGGCGTGCATGTATGCGTACCTTACAGAGCATGGGGTGGATCCCCAGCGACTGATTCTGGAGGAGCATGCCGGCAATACATCGGAAAATTTTTCGTTTTCCTGGGAAAAGCTGGAGCAGGTGGGAATTGATCCCGCCCGGGCCACTGTGGCGGTGGTAAGCAATGATTTCCATATCGCCCGGGCGCGGCTGATTGCCCAAAAACAGGGATACGGCCATACGGTGGGCGTTCCGGCCCCGCTGCCCTGGCTGCATTTGGAGGTCAATTACTTCCTGCGTGAGGCCTTTGCGGTGGTAAAGAGTCTGGTGTTTGACTGAATTGGAGGAATCCTATGAGCGATATCTTATGTATCTATTATTCCCGGACGGGCAATACCAAAAAGGCGGTGGAGAAGATCGCCCGGGAGCTGGACGCTGAAGTGCTGGAACTGCGCGACGGGGTGGACCGTTCCGGTTGGCGGGGCTTTTTGCGCAGCGGGTTGGAGGCCATGCGCCGTACCACCCATTCTCTGAAGCCTATCGAGACACAGCGCCCTCTGAAGGACTACCGCTTGGTGATTGTGGCGACTCCGGTGTGGGCGGGGCGGTGCAGCAGCGTGGTGCGGGCCTTCTTAAAGGAGTATGGAAACACGCTGCCTGACGCTGCCTATGTGGTTACCCGGGGCAGTGAGGAAAAGAGCGAGGAAGTTTACGAGCAGATGGACCGCTATGTTCCGGGCGGCCATGTGGCCGCGGCATCTCTGCGGGTAGGAGCCGTGGGCTATGCGTTCTGGCGGGAGGAGTTTCTCCGCCAGGTACGGGATTTCCTGGAGCAGAAATAGTCCCTTTCTCTGTGAAAAAACGGAGAAAGGAGAACGCGTATGGAAGAAAAACTCAAAGCGCTGGCACTGCGCTATGAAGATCTGGAGGCACAGCTGGCAGATCCGGCGGTGTACACAGATGCCGAAAAACTCAAACGCGTCAATCAGGAGCTCAAGGAGCTGGCTCCGGTGGCGCAGGCCGCCCAAGCCTGGCAGCGGGTTACCCAAGCCCGGGCGGAAGCGGAAGCCCTGCTCCATGATCCGGATTTCCGGGAACTGGCCCAGGAGGAGTGGGAGCAGGCCAAGGCGGAACAGGAGCGGCTTCAGGAGCAGATCCGGTTGCTGCTGCTGCCTAAGGATCCCAACGATAGCCGGGGCGTCATCATGGAGATCCGGGGCGGTGTCGGCGGTGAGGAAGGCGCTTTGTTTGCGGCGTCCTTGCTGCGGATGTACACGATGTATGCGCAGTCCCGGGGCTGGAAGATGGAAACGGTGTCCATGAATGCCACAGAGCTGGGCGGCGTGAAGGAGTGCAGCGTGCTCGTCGAAGGAGAGGGCGTCTATTCCCGCCTGAAATTCGAGTCCGGCGTTCACCGGGTCCAACGGGTGCCGGAGACGGAGTCCGGCGGCCGCATCCATACCAGCGCCGCCACGGTGGCGGTGCTGCCGGAGGCGGAGGAAGTGGAGTGTGAGATTGACCCCAAGGATCTCCAGATCGACACCTACCGGGCCTCCGGAGCCGGCGGTCAGCATGTCAACAAGACAGAGTCTGCCATCCGCATTACGCACCTGCCCACGGGGCTGGTGGTGGAGTGCCAGGATGAGCGCAGTCAGTACAAGAACAAGGATAAGGCCATGCGGGTGCTGCGGTCCCGTCTTTACGAGATGGAGCAGGCACGGCAGGCTGCCGCCACCGCTGCGCAGAGAAAAAGCCAGGTGGGCAGCGGAGACCGCTCCGAGCGGATTCGAACCTACAACTTCCCCCAGGGGCGGGTGACGGATCACCGCATTGGGTTGACGCTCTATAAAATTGATGCCATTATGGACGGAGATCTGGATGAGCTCATTGATGCGCTGGTGACGGCGGATCAGGCAGAGAAGCTGCGAAGCGGCGCGGAGGATGCGTCGGAGTAAACACCGGGTGAGAACCCGATCAAAAGAGATAGAGGCGAAATTATGCAGACGATCTACTATGACCTGCGGGACACCAAAGGTCAGCAAAAGGAAATTGAAGATAAGATCTCAGCCGCCGCCAAGATTTTGCGGGAGGGCGGTCTGGTGGCAATCCCCACGGAGACAGTGTATGGCCTGGGTGCCAACGGCCTGGATGCACAGGCCGTCAAGCGGATTTTTGAAGCCAAGGGGCGCCCGCAGGACAATCCCCTGATCCTCCATGTCACGGGGCCGCAGTGGCTGCCCCGGTACTGCCGGAATATTCCGCCCATGGCCTACGTGCTGGCGCGGAAGTTCTGGCCCGGTCCCCTGACCATGATTCTGCAAAGGCAGAGTATTGTGCCGGATGAGACCACCGCAGGACTGGATACGGTCGCCGTGCGCTGCCCCAACCATCCGGTCACCCTGGCCATTATCCGGGAGGCGGGGGTGCCCATTGCGGCGCCCAGCGCCAACACCTCCGGCCGGCCCAGCTGTACCTCCGCCCAGGATGTGCTGGAGGATATGGACGGCAAGGTCGAGGGTGTGGTGGACGGCGGTCCCTGTTCCGTGGGTGTGGAATCCACCATTCTGGATCTGACCTGCCAGCCGCCCCGCCTGCTGCGTCCGGGCGGACTGCCGCTGGAGGATCTGGAGCGCCTCATCGGCCATATTGATGTGGACCATGCGGTGACCGCTCCGCTGCAGGAGGGAGAAAAGCCCAAAGCACCGGGAATGAAATACCGCCACTATGCCCCCAAGGCTCCGGTGACGGTGGTCACGGGAGCACCGGAAGCCTCCGCCCGGGAGATTCAGCGCCGGGCAGGAAAGGGCGCGGGCATCATCTGCTTTGATGAGTATGCGGATTTGTTCCGGGGAATGGAAGTCCATACCCTGGGCCCCAGCGGGGACAAATTGGTGCAGGCCCAGCGGGTGTTTGACGCCCTACGGACGTTTGACAACAGTGACGTTACGGAGATTTATACGCAGTGCCCGGATAACCGGGGACTGGGTCTTGCCATCGGCAACCGGCTGAAAAAGGCCGCCGGCTTCCATGTGGTGGAGGCAGACAGCCAGCGGGTGGTGCTTGGCATTACCGGCGGTACGGGTGCAGGAAAGACCAGCGCCCTGCGGGCCGTTGAGGCACTGGGCGGCCAGGTGATTGACTGCGATGCGGCTTACCATGAGATGCTGGCCGAAAACGAGGAGCTGCGCAACGCCATCAACGAAAAGTTCCCCGGCGTTTTCCGCAGCGACGGCTCCCTGAACCGGCGGAAGCTGGGAGAAGAGGTCTTTGCCCGGAAGGACCGGATGGAGCAGCTCAATGAGATCGTTTTCCGTTTCCTGGTGCCGGAGATTGAGCGCAGGGTGGAAGCCCTGCCCGACGGGCTGTATGCCATTGATGCGGTGAACCTGCTGGAGAGCGGATTGGATCACTTGTGTGACCAGACCATCGCCGTCACGGCACCGCTGGAGCTGCGGGTGCGGCGGATCATGGCCCGGGACGGAATTACGGAACAATATGCCCGGCTGCGGATTTCCGCACAGAAAGCCGACGAATACTATCGGAGCAAATGCGACTGTGAATTGACCAATTCTGCCGACACGGCAGAGGCGTTTCAGGCTGATGCCCAGATGTTCTTCCATCGGATGGTGGAGGCCATTCGGGAGGAAAAGCGCCACGGGACGACCTGAAAATTTCCGACGATAGAAGGAGGAACCAACCATGTCTGATGAGATCAAGGATCTGAAAAAGAAGCTGCTTTCCAGCCGGAAAAACGGATATGACCGGCTGAGCCAGGAACAGCTGGAGGCCATGGAGACCTACTGTGCATCTTACAAGACGTTCCTGGATGCCAGTAAGACCGAGCGGCTGTGCGCCGCGGAGACGGTGCGTCTGGCAGAGGCGGCGGGCTACCGGCCCTATGTCCGGGGAGAACAGCTCAAAAGCGGCGACAAGGTGTATGTGTGCAACCGGGGTAAGGCGGTGATGCTGGCCCATATCGGCCGGGAGTCTCTGGAGCATGGCGCGCAGATTACGGCTGCGCACATTGATGCGCCCCGTCTGGATCTCAAGCCCAATCCCCTCTATGAGGACAGTGAGCTGGCCCTGCTGAAAACCCACTATTACGGCGGCATCCGCAAGTATCACTGGGTGACGATCCCCCTGGAGCTGCGGGGTGTGGTGGCGCTCAAGAACGGCGAGCAGGTGGCGGTGAACCTGGGCGCGGACCCGGGCGATCCTTTGCTGGTGATTACGGATCTGCTGCCCCATCTGGGCATGGAGCAGAGCAAAAAGCCCCTGGGTGAGGCAGTGCCCGGCGAGACGCTGAACCTGCTCATCGGCAGCCGTCCCATCGGAGACGAGGAGGACAGCGGCCGGGTGAAGCTGGCAGTGATGCAGCTGCTGCACGATAAGTACGGCATCACGGAGGATGATTTCACCTCTGCGGAGCTGGAGGCTGTCCCGGCGGTCAAGTCCTGCGACATCGGTCTGGACCGCAGCATGATCGGTGCCTACGGCCATGATGACCGGGTGTGTGCGTATGCCGCGCTGAAGGCTCTGCTGGATCTGACGGAAACACCCGCTAAGACTGCGGTTTGTGTCCTGGCGGATAAGGAGGAGATCGGCTCCGACGGTGTGACAGGTATGCAGTCGGCTGCCTTTGACACCTTCATGGAGGACCTGTGCGAAAGCCAGGGCGTGGCGGTTCGGGTATGCTTTGCCAACTCGTTCTGCCTCAGCGCCGATGTTACTGCGGCCTATGATCCGGATTATCCCGAGGTTTACGAAAAGCGCAATGCGGCGTATCTGAACTATGGCGTGGGTCTGTGCAAGTATACCGGCGCCCGGGGCAAATCCGGCGCCTCCGACGCCGACGCGGAGACTGTGGCTTATGTCCGCCGGATCTTTGACGAGGCCGGTGTGGTTTGGCAGATTGCCGAACTGGGCCGGGTGGATGCCGGCGGCGGCGGGACCGTGGCGGCGTATATGGCCAACCGCAACATCACCACCCTGGATGCCGGCGTGCCGGTGCTGAGCATGCACGCCCCCTTTGAAACGGTGGCAAAGCTGGACTGCTACGAGACGTACCGCGGTATGAAAGCCGTCTATCAGGCGGAATAACAAACAAAAAGGAGCGCCAAAAGGCGCTCCTTTTGCGTTTGCCAGCAGATGGAATCTGGCAAAATGCCCACCACTTGTGGACGGATGTGCGCAACTTTCCCTGTTTTCTCCAAAAATTTTTTCCCAAATTTAGTTGCGCAGATGGGAAAAATATGATACGATGAGCGACGTCTAGAGACAAATGACCGTAGGAGGCGGACGAATATGGCGAAATCCATCAAGTACTACATTGTAGCGGCGGATGCGCTGCCTGAGATTTTTATCAAGGTAGCAGAGGCCAAGCGCATGATGCAGACGGGGGAAGTGTCCACGGTAGGGGCGGCCACCCGCCTGGCGGGAATCAGCCGCAGCGCATTTTACAAGTACAAGGATTCCGTGCAGCCCTTCAACGACATGAAGTCGGAGCATATTATCACATTTTATGCCATGCTGAAGGATACTGCCGGTGTTCTGAGCCGTGTGCTGTCTGTGTTCGCCACCTCCGGCGCCAATATCCTCACCATCAACCAGAGCATTCCCACCAACGGCTGTGCGGCGGTGACGATTTCTGCCGAGACCAGCGATATGGCGGAATCTCTGGAGCAGCTCCTGGCCGATGTGGCGGGGCTGGACGGTGTGGTGAAATTTGAGATTCTGGCAGGCTGAGAGGAAGAATGAGATGATACAAATCGCGATTCTGGGCCTTGGCACCGTGGGGACCGGTGTTGCCAAGGTAGTGGCGGAAAACGCCAAACAGATCGAACGGAAACTTGGGGAGCCCCTCCAGGTCAAGGCCATTTTGGTCCGTCACTTTAAGGATGGACCCTACCGCCAGCTGATGACGGATGACTTCCGGAAAATCGAGGAGGATGAGAGCATCCGGGTGGTGGTGGAAACCATCGGCGGCGTGGAGGCGGCTTACGAGTATACGAAGCGGGCGCTCCAGGCGGGCAAGCATGTGGTGACCGCCAATAAACAGCTGGTGGCGGAGCGCGGCTGCGAGCTGCTGGAGCTGGCCCGGAAAAAGAACGTCAGCTATCTCTTTGAGGCCAGCGTGGGCGGCGGCATCCCCGTGCTCCATCCCCTGACGCAGTGCATGGCGGCCAACCGCATTGATGAGGTGTACGGCATCCTCAACGGTACCACCAATTACATTTTATCCCGCATGGTCCGCACCGGCGCTTTCTTCTCCGATGCCCTGCGGGAGGCCCAGGCCAAGGGCTATGCCGAGGCGGATCCCACTGCCGACGTGGAGGGCATCGACGCCGGGCGCAAGATCTGCATCCTGGCGGATCTGGCCTTTGGCTATCAGGTGGATCCGGCCGTGGTGCCCATGGAGGGAATTTCCCGCCTATCCTTGCGGGATGTGAAAATTGCACAGAGAGCCGGTTACCGGATCAAGCTCCTGGGCCGGGCTGTGCGAATGCCCGGCGGCGGCCGGACGGCCTATGTGGCGCCCCACTTAATTCCGGAGGATAACCCCATCGCCAATGTGGAGGATGTGTTCAACGCAGTGATGATCCGGGGAAATGCCACCGGCGATGTGATGTTCTACGGCAAGGGCGCCGGAGAGCTGCCTACCGCTTCGGCCTGCGTGGCGGATGTGATGGAGTGCCTGCAGGCCAGCCCCCGGCGGGAAGAGATCGGCTGGGCGGCGGATACTACGGGCTTTGTGGATCCGGAACAGCTGCGCACCCGCTACTATTTCCGCATTGAAGGCAGCCTGACCGATGCCGCCATGGCCTTTGGCCAGGTGGAAGTCCTCAGTGAGGACGGAGAAACCGCGTTCCTGACCGACGCCATCAGCGGACAGGATGCCGCAGACCAGTCTCAGCGGCTCAATGTACTGGCGTGTATCCGGGTGCTGGCCTGAAACACAAGACAGCCCCTGCGGCGTATAATGGAGCGGCGCAGAATCTAAAGCAAAGAGGGAAACACTATGAGTTTGATCGTACAGAAATTCGGCGGCAGTTCCGTGCGGGATGCCCAGCGCATCCGGAACGTGGCGGGCATTATCGCCGAGACTTACCTGGCGGGCAACGACGTGATCGTGGTTTTGTCTGCGCAGGGAGATACCACAGATGATCTCATCGCGAAGGCGGAGGAGATCAACCGCAATCCGTCCAAACGGGAGATGGACATGCTTCTGGCCACCGGTGAGCAGATTTCCGTGGCGCTGTGCGCCATGGCGCTGGAGGCTATGGGCCTGCCTTGCGTGTCTTTGACGGCCTGGCAGGTGGGCATTCAGTCCACTACCGTTCACTCCGATGCCCGGATCAAGAAAATCGATTCTGAGCGGGTACAGGCGGAGTTGGATCAGCACCGGATCGTGATTGTCACCGGCTTCCAGGGCGTGGACCGGCTGGGCGACATCACCACCCTGGGCCGCGGCGGATCGGATACCAGTGCTGTGGCGTTGGCTGCGGCTTTCCGGGCGGATCTGTGCCAGATCTACACCGATGTGGACGGTGTGTACACCACCGATCCCCGCATTGTTCCCAACGCCCGGAAACTGGATGAAATTACGTATGATGAGATGCTGGAGCTGGCCAGCCAGGGCGCCCAGGTGCTCCACAACCGCAGTGTGGAGCTGGCCAAGAAGTTCAGAGTGAATTTGGAAGTCGTGTCCAGTCTGGAACGCAAGCCCGGCACGAAAGTTAAGGAGGTTACCAAAGTGGAGAAGACCAATATCGCCGGCGTCGCCAAGGACACCAGCATTGCCCGTGTGGCCCTGATCGGATTGCAGCACAACCCCGGCGTTGCTTTCCAGGTGTTCGATCTTTTGAGCAAGCATAACATCAATGTGGATGTGATTTTGCAGTCCATCGGCCGGGAGGAGACTAAGGATATCACCTTTACCGTGCACAAGAAGGATCTGCAGGAGGCGGAGGATATCCTCAACGAGCACAAGGAGGCCCTGCGCTTCGACCACATTGAGGCCGATGAGAAGATTGGCAAGGTGTCTATCGTGGGCGCTGGCCTCATGAGCAACTGCGGCGTGGCAGCCCGGATGTTCGAGGCCCTCTATGAGGCGGGGATCAATATTCAGATGATCAATACCTCTGAGATTCGAGTTTCCGTGCTGCTGGATGAAGAGGATGTGAACCGGGCAGTCAAGGCAGTGCACGCCAAGTTCTTTGACGAACTTTGATTGCCGACCCGGACGCAAGTCCAGCTAAGAAATATGAATACGACTTCTGGCGGCGCTGCCTGCGGGGCAGTGCCGCCGGAGGTTCAGCTGCGGCTATGCCGCATAAAAGGAGGAACCATATGAATGCCATTGTTACCGTCGTCGGAAAGGATCGGGTGGGCATCATCGCAGCCATCTGCAACAAGCTGGCAGACTATAATGTGAATATTCTGGATATTTCTCAGACCATCCTGCAGGGCTCTTTCACCATGGTGATGGCTGTGGATGTCTCTGCGGCGACGGCGTCCTTCGGAGATTTGGGCGCTGCCCTGGCGGAGCTGGGCGGAGAGATGGGGCTTTCCATCCGCATTCAGCGGGAGGAGATCTTCAACGCCATGCACACGATTTGAGGGGGAGGAGAGTATGCTCAATCAACAGGATATTCTCTCCACCATTGAGATGATCGACCAGCAGCATCTGGATATCCGGACCATCACCATGGGAATTTCTCTGCTTTCCTGCTGTGATCCGGACCCCAAGCGGGCCTGCGACAAGATCTACGAGAAGATCACCCGCTATGCTGAAAAGCTGGTCCGCACCGGTGAGGAGATCGAGCAGGAGTTCGGCATTCCCATCGTCAATAAGCGCATTTCTGTCACGCCCATGGCCCTGGTGGCCGGTGCCAGCGACACGGAGGATTATGTGCCCTTTGCTCTGGCGCTGGACCGGGCGGCCCGGACCTGCGGCGTCAATTTCATCGGCGGATATTCCGCCCTGGTGCAAAAGGGCATGACCATTGCCGATGAGCGGCTGATCCGCTCCATTCCGGAGGCTCTGTCCCGGACGGAGCTGGTGTGCTCGTCTGTAAATGTGGGCTCTACCAAGGCGGGCATCAACATGGACGCCGTAGCGCTCATGGGCCGGATCATCAAGGATACCGCCGCCGCCACCGCGGACCGGGACGGTTTCGGCTGCGCCAAGCTGGTGGTGTTCTGCAACGCTGTGGAGGATAACCCCTTCATGGCCGGCGCCTTCCACGGTGTGGGCGAGGCGGAAAAGGTCATCAACGTGGGCGTCTCCGGCCCCGGTGTGGTCCATCATGCGCTGCAGGCCGTCAAGGGAGCACCCTTCGACGTGGTGGCTGAGACGGTGAAGAAGACCGCCTTCCGGGTGACCCGGATGGGTCAGCTGGTGGCCCAGGAGGCCAGCCGCCGTCTGGATACTCCCTTCGGTATCGTGGACTTGTCCCTGGCACCTACGCCGGCCATCGGAGACAGCGTGGCCCGCATCCTGGAGGAAATGGGACTGGAGACCTGCGGTACCCACGGCACCACCGCGGCTCTGGCCCTCTTGAACGACGCGGTGAAAAAGGGCGGCGTTATGGCCTCTTCCAGCGTGGGAGGCCTGTCCGGCGCTTTCATCCCGGTCAGTGAGGATGAGGGCATGATCGCCGCCGCCCGGCAGGGCACACTGTGCCTGGACAAGCTGGAGGCTATGACCTGCGTGTGTTCCGTGGGCCTGGATATGATCGCCGTGCCGGGAGACACTCCTGCTGAGACGATCTCCGCCATCATCGCCGACGAAGCGGCCATCGGCATGGTCAACTGCAAGACCACTGCCGTGCGGCTGCTGCCCGCACCGGGCAAGACCGTGGGCGACACCATTGAGATGGGCGGCCTGCTGGGCAGTGCGCCGGTGATGCCGGTGCATCCGGAGTCCAGCGCGGCATTCATCGCCCGGGGCGGACGGATTCCCGCCCCCATGCACAGCCTGAAGAACTGAAAAAAGCGGACGGCAATCTGCCGTCCGCTTTTTTGATGTGATTTTCGGGAAAAGCAGCCGAAGCTGCCCGGGAACGGTTATGGATTTTGGGGTGCAATTTCCTCCTGCTGGGCAAACCGTTCCCGGTCCCGGAGAATCTGCTTTTGGTAACGGTCCGCCTCGGAAAAGACGCAGCCGCAGTACTTCTGCATGTAAAAACCCAGTTCCCGGGCTTTTTGGTTGCCTGCCCGAAAGTTGGGGCGGAAATCCCGGTAGAGAAATTCCACACCGTACTGCCGGGCGTAGCGTTCCGCCGCCCGGGCAATGTTGTCGTGCTGCTGATAGGTGCTGGCCAGCAGGGTCGTGGTGAAGGCGGAAAACCCATGGGCGGCCGCGTAGCGGGCGGTGCCCTCCAGGCGGTGCTCATAGCAGTAGGTGCACCGTCCGTCAATGTTGTCCGCCACATGGCAGACAAACTCCCGCAGGCCGTAGTCCTCCTGTACCCGCACTTCCATGCCGATGGTGGGGGCGTACTCCAGCAGACAGTCCCGCCGGGCCTGATACTCCTTCCAGGGATGAATATTAGGGTTATACCAGAACGCCACCGGCTCCAGTCCCTCTTCCCGCAGCGGATCGATGCAGCTGAGAGAGCAGGGGGCACAG
Source organism: uncultured Oscillospiraceae bacterium (assembly GCA_944387035.1). Lineage (GTDB taxonomy): Bacteria > Bacillota > Clostridia > Oscillospirales > Oscillospiraceae > Oscillibacter. The sequence continues at coordinate 25,068 of CALXDJ010000006.1, forward strand.
CAGCAGTGCAGTAAGATCTGATTCATGAAAATCCCTCACTTTTGATACACTGATTGAGACAGTATACCACATAAATGAGAAAAGTCCAAGTCAAAACGTCCATGATTCCTTAACGCTTTCTTGATACAGTTGGCGCAATTTGTCAATTGCACATTGGACGGGAAAAGTGTACAATGCCAAGTAATGTGGTATCTTGTGGCTACCGGTCGAAATGGGCTGCGTAACCGTTTTCCCAAAGGAGGCATTTGCATTGAAAGTCGGACTTGATGTCGGTTCCACCACCATCAAATGTGTGGTACTGGACGATACAGACAACATCATTTACAGTACATATGAGCGGCATTTCAGTCACATTTTGGAAAAGTCCGAGGAGCTGCTGCGCCGGGTGGCCAAGCAGTATATCCCCGGCGGCAAAGCCGAGCTGGCAATTTCCGGTTCGGCAGGTATGGGCATGGCCGAGAGCGTGGGTGTGCCCTTTGTTCAGGAGGTGTTCGCCACCCGGGTGGCCGCCGGCCGGTTGGCTCCGGGGACGGACGTGATCATTGAGCTGGGCGGCGAGGACGCCAAGATTCTCTTTTTGACCAACGGCATGGAGGTCCGGATGAACGGCTCCTGTGCAGGCGGTACCGGCGCGTTCATCGATCAGATGGCGACGCTTTTGAAGATGAGTGCCGACGAAATGGACGCCGCCGCGCAGCAGGCGGAGAAGACCTACACCATTGCTTCCCGCTGCGGTGTGTTTGCCAAGAGCGATATTCAGCCCCTGATCAACCAGGGAGCCAAGGCTGAGGATATTGCTGCCAGCATCTATCAGGCGGTGGTGAATCAGACCATCGCAGGCCTGGCCCAGGGCCGGCCCATTACGGGCAACGTCCTCTATCTGGGCGGACCTCTGACCTTCTCCCGGATTCTGCGGGAGAGCTTTGACCGGACCTTGGGTGTCCAGGGAACCTGCCCGAAAAACAGCCTGCTGTTTGTGGCTCTGGGTGCGGCCTATTACTCCGACCAAACCTTTGATCTGGAGGCGGTGGCCAATGCCCTGCAGGAGCGGGGAGCTTCGGAGACGTACCGCAGCCAGCCGCCGCTGTTTTCCAGCAAAGAGGAGTATGAAGCCTTCCGGGCCCGGCACGCCAAGGCCGCAGTGCCCCGGGTGCCGTTTACGGCGGACTATGCTGCCCCGGTCCATATCGGCATCGACTCCGGTTCCACCACGGTGAAGATCGTGGTGGTGGATCAGGACGCCCGGCTGCTCTTTACGGACTACCGGCCCAACCTGGGCAACCCCGTGCCTCTCATTCGGGAAGTGCTGGAAAAGCTGTATGACGAGCACCCGGCCCTCCACGTGGCGTCGGTCACCACCACCGGCTACGGCGAGGACCTGGCTAAAAGCGCCTTCCATGCCGACTACGGCGTGGTGGAGACCGTGGCGCACTTTACCGCCGCCCGGCACTTTTTGCCCAATGTGGACTTCATCATCGACATTGGCGGTCAGGACATGAAGTGCTTCAAAATCGAAAACGGCGCCATCAGCAACATTTTCCTCAATGAGGCCTGTTCCTCCGGCTGCGGCAGCTTCCTCCAGACCTTTGCCCAGGCTCTAGGCTATGATGTCAAGGAGTTTGCCAAGCTGGGATTGTTTGCCGACCGGCCCGTGGATCTGGGCAGCCGCTGCACGGTGTTTATGAACTCCAGTGTCAAGCAGGCCCAGAAGGACGGCGCCACGGTGGAGAATATCTCCGCAGGATTGTCTATCTCCGTGGTGAAGAACGCCATTTACAAGGTAATCCGCGCGGCTTCTCCCGAGGAGCTGGGCCGCAACATCGTGGTCCAGGGCGGCACGTTCTACAATGAAGCGGTGCTGCGGGCCTTTGAAAAGGAGATGGGGGTGGAGGTTATCCGCCCGGACATCGCCGGACTCATGGGTGCCTATGGCGCGGCGCTGTACGGCCGTGGCAAGGCAGCCGCCGGTCAGACCAGTACTTTGCTGGACCGCAAGGCTCTGGCCGACTTCCGTCAGGAAACCCGCAGCGAGGTGTGCGGCCGGTGCGGCAACAACTGCCAGCTGACCATCAATACCTTTGCCGACGGCGGTACCCTCATCAGCGGCAACCGCTGCGACCGTCCCATCACCGGCAAGGCAGACAGCGGAGAGCGCAACCTCTATGCTTACAAGCGCAAGCTGATTCTGGGCTATAAGCCGGTTCCTGGCAGCCGGGGCAAGATCGGTCTGCCCCTGTGCCTGAACTTCTGGGAGCTGCTGCCCTTCTGGCATACGTTCTTTACCAAGCTGGGCTTTGCCGTCTATCACAGCCCCCTGAGCAGCCGGGATCTGTATCTCAAGGGCCAGGGGACCATCCCCAGCGATACGGCCTGTTTCCCGGCCAAGCTGGCCCACGGCCATATTCACTATCTGAGCAAGCTGGGCTTGGATGCCATTTTCTATCCCTGCATGACGTATAATCTGGATGAAGGCCTGGGCGATAACCACTATAACTGCCCGGTGGTGGCGTACTATCCCGAGGTGCTGGCAGGCAACTGCCCGGAGCTGCGTGAGACCCGGTTCATCTATGACTACGTGGGCATTCACCGGCCCAAGGACTTTACGAAAAAGGCCTATGTCATGTTGCAAAAGTACTTCCCCGGCATCTCCAAGAGCGAGGTGCGGGAGGCGGCGGACGCGGCCTACGCCGAGTACGCCCATCACATGTCCCTGGTGCGCAAGGAAGGCGAGCGGATCATGGACCAGGCCCGGGCGGAGGGACGGCGCATCATCGTCCTGGCCGGACGGCCCTATCATGTGGACCCGGAGATCAACCACGGCATCGATACCCTCATTACCCAGTTCGGTGCGGCGGTGGTGACGGAGGACTCCATCTCCAACCGGGTGGAGAAGTTCCCCACCACGGTGCTCAACCAGTGGACCTATCATGCCCGGCTGTATGCGGCGGCCAAGTACTGCTGCGAGCACCGGGATATGGACTTGGTGCAGCTGGTGAGCTTTGGCTGCGGCGTGGACGCCATTACGTCTGACGAGACCCGGGAGATTCTGCTGGCGGGCGGCAAGCTCTATACCCAGCTGAAAATTGACGAGATCACGAATCTGGGTGCGGTGCGGATCCGGCTGCGGAGCCTGTTTGCCGCCCTGGATGAGCAGGATGAACAAAACAGCAAGGAGGCGTGAGAAAATGGAAGAGCTGTTCATGGATTACCCCAGGTTCACGCCTGAGATGAAAAAAACCCACAAGATTTTGATTCCCAATATGGCGCCGGTCCAGTTCCGCATTCTCGCCGCCGTGATGCAGGAGGCAGGCTACACCTGCGAGCTGCTGGAAAACTGTGGCAGTCAGGTGTGCGAGCTGGGACTCAAGTACGTACACAATGATACCTGCTATCCCGCTCTGCTGGTGATCGGTCAGTTTTTGGATGCCCTGGGTTCAGGAAAGTACGATCTGGACCACACGGCCCTGATTATCACCCAGACCGGCGGCGGATGCCGGGCTTCCAACTATATCCACTTGCTGCGCAAGGCGCTGGTCAAGGCCGGATACGGCCAGGTGCCGGTGGTGAGCCTGAACTTCTCCGGTTTGGAAAAGGATTCCGGTTTTCCCATGACGGTGCCTCTGATGCGCAAGCTGCTGGCGTGCATTTACTACGGTGACCTGCTGGTGACCCTCAAGGCCCAGACGGAGCCCTACGAGCTGGAAAAGGGCGCCGCACAAAAATGCCAGGACCGCTGGCTGGACACCATCTGCGGCTGGGTGCTGGAGAACAAGGGGTGGTCCGGCCGTGAGATCAAGGCTGCCATGCCCAAGATCGCGGCGGACTTTGCTGCCATCCCCGTTCACCGGGTTCCCAAGGTGAAGGTGGGCGTCGTGGGCGAGATCTATGTGAAATACTCTCCTCTGGGCAACAACGATCTGGAGAAGTTCCTGGCCAGCCAGGACTGCGAAGTGAACCTGCCGGGTCTGATGGGATTTGTGCAGTACTGCGCCTACAACCCCTCGGAGACTGCCCGTCTCTACGGCGGCACGTTCCTGGAAAAGCACGTTTCCGACCTCATTTTGAAGTATATTGAGGGCATGGAGAAGGTGCTCATCCGGGTCCTCAAGGACAACGGCTACCATGCGCCGCTGCCGTTCCGGGAGCTGGTCAAACTCACCGACGGCCTCATCAGCACCGGCGACAAGATGGGTGAGGGCTGGCTCCTCACCGCCGAGATGGTGGAGCTGATCCGGGCGGGCTATGAGAATATCGTCTGCGCCCAGCCCTTTGGCTGTCTGCCCAACCATATCTGCGGCAAGGGTATGATCAACAAGATCCGGGAGCTGTATCCCCAGGCCAATATTACCCCCATTGACTACGATCCCAGTGCCACCCGGGTCAACCAGGAAAACCGGATCAAGCTGATGCTGGCTGTGGCTAAGGAACGTCTGGCAAGTCCGGAACAGGAGGCGGCTGCTGCCGCCCATGCAGAGAGCCGGGAGACGGTGGGGACCGCGGGATGAAAGCGCTGGTGCTGCTGGGCAGTCCCCGGCCCCAGGGCAATACCGCGGCACTGACGGCAATTTTATGCGATCAGCTTCAGCAAGGCGGTGTCCAGACGGAGGTACTTTCTCTTTACGAAAAAGAGATTTTGCCCTGTGTGGCCTGCCGCGGCTGTCAGCAGGACTGGAGTGCCTTTGCCTGTGTCCGGAAGGACGATGTGGCCTCCATTGCGGAGAAGATTCTGGATTGTGACCTGATGGTTCTGGCAACCCCCATTTACTCCTGGTACTGTACGCCGCCCATGAAGGCCCTGCTGGACCGGCTGGTGTACGGCATGAACAAGTACTATGGGGAACGGCGGGGGCCGTCACTGTGGAAGGGAAAAGCTTTGGCCCTGCTGGAGACCTGCGGGTATCCGCCGGATAAGGGCTGTGATCTTCTGGAGGAGGGAATCCGGCGCTACTGCCGCCATTCCGGACTGCGGTATCTGGGCAGTCACGCCGAACGGCATGAGAGCTATGCGATTCCGTTTGTGAACGCAGAAAAAGAGCAGCGGACCCGGGCGTTTGCGCTCCGGCTGCTGGACGCATTGCGAGGATGTGAACCGGCGGCCGCGGATTCTGAGAAGAAATCCGGAAGTGATTGCCCGCTCCCCAAGGGAAACGACAAAGTTTGACACACCGGCAGCAGCCCGAAGGCTGCTGCCGGTGCCTTTTTCGGGGAATTTGGATTGACGGGAGAGACTGTTTCGGTGTAAAATACTATGTATTTTTATGTGAATCGGAGGAACGGCTATGTGGATTGCGGAGAAGTGGCAGGACTATGAGCTTTTGGACTGCGGTGACGGCGAAAAGCTGGAGCGGTGGGACAAGCAGCTGCTGGTACGGCCAGACCCTCAGGCCATTTGGGCATCGCCCCGCCGTCACCCGGGCTGGAAACGGGCAAGCGGACGATATCTTCGCAGCCAGACCGGCGGCGGACACTGGGAGAAGGGTTCCCTGCCGGAGAGCTGGAAGATTCATTATGGAGAGCTGACCTTCCAGGTCAAGCCCATGAATTTCAAACATACGGGACTGTTTCCCGAGCAGGCGGTCAACTGGGATTTTGCCATGGAGAAGATCCGCAATGCCGGGCGGCCCATCCGGGTACTGAATCTGTTTGCTTACACCGGCGGCGCCACGGTGGCCTGCGCCAAGGCAGGTGCCAGCGTGTGCCATGTAGACGCGGCCAAGGGCATGGTGGCCTGGGCCAAGGAAAATGCCCGGCTCTCCGGATTGGAGGATGCCCCCATCCGCTGGATTGTGGATGACTGCGCCAAGTTTGTGGAGCGGGAGATCCGCCGGGGGAAAACGTATGATGCCATCATCATGGACCCGCCCAGCTATGGCCGGGGCCCTGGCGGCGAGGTGTGGAAGCTGGAGGAGAATCTCTATTCCTTCGTCAAGCTCTGCGCCGGAGTGCTGTCGGATAAGCCGCTGTTTGTGCTGATCAACTCTTATACCACGGGACTGGCTCCCTCAGTGCTGGGGTACTTACTGCACCTGCTGGTGGCGGAGAAGTTCGGCGGCAAGTGCACCTGGGACGAGCTGGGACTTCCGGTGACGGAGACGGGCCTGGCACTGCCCTGCGGCGCCACAGGCCGCTGGTTCAGCGAATAAGTCAATACAATGCGCTATGTGTGGATCACCGCGGACTATCTGCGGAAAATGCTGCCGGGCATTCTGGCGGCGCTGGTTGTGTATGGCTGTCTATATCCCTGGCGGTGCCGGCGGCTGCAAACGGCCGGCCTGGTTAGCCTCCGGCGGCGGGAAATTGCGCTGATGCTTTTCTGGATGTTCTGCGGCGGCATGGTTTTGCTGACGCTGACCCCCCGGGAGTTTGACTTGACCGCCGTACTGTGCTGGGGCTGGGCAGGACCCTTTTTCCGGCTGGGCGATGTTAATCTGATTCCGTTTCAGACGGTTCGTTTGAATGGGATGCTGCTGTACATCCTGTTGGGAAACATTTTGATGTTTTTACCCTTTGGATTTTTTCCCGCTTTGCTGTGGCGGGGATCTACCTGGAAGCGCGCCCTGGTGACGGGGCTTTGTGTCACCGGTTTTATCGAGTGCTGGCAGCTGCTGGTGGGACGGGCCTTTGATATCGACGATCTGTGGCTCAATACTCTGGGAGCGATGACAGGCTTCTGGCTGCTGCGGCTGTTGGAGCGGTTGGCTCCGGCCCGGGTGGAGACGTTCCGCGTGGGCCCATATGATACGAGGAAATGAGGACAACTATGGCGGAGATCATCCGAACGGAAAATTTACGGTATGCCTATCCGGTGGAGGAGGGCGAGACGCCGGTTTACGCGCTCAGGGGCGTGGACTTAGGCATTGCGCGGGGCAGTTTTGTCGTGGTGCTGGGACATAATGGCTCCGGCAAATCCACCTTGGCCAAGATGCTCAACGCCGTTCTGGTGCCGACGGAGGGAAGCGTTCTGGTTGAGGGCATGGATACCGCAGATGAACGGCTCCTGCTGGCCATACGCCAGCGGGTGGGCATGGTGTTTCAGAATCCGGACAACCAGATTGTGGCCAACGTGGTAGAAGAAGATGTGGCCTTTGCGCCGGAGAATCTGGGTGTTCCGCCGGAGGAGATCCGCCGCCGGGTGGACGAGGCCCTCAAGGCGGTGGGGATGAGCGAGTTTACCACCCATGCGCCCCATCTGCTCTCCGGCGGACAGAAACAGCGCATCGCCATCGCGGGCGTGCTGGCCATGGAGCCGGAGTGCATCGTGCTGGATGAAGCCACCGCTATGCTGGACCCTGTGGGGCGGCGGGAAGTCCTGGCCACTGTCCACCGGCTCAACCGGGAGAAGGGGATGACCGTCGTGCTCATTACCCATCACATGAACGAGGCCGAAGAGGCCGACCGGGTGGTGGTGATGGACGATGGGGCAGTGGTGATGGACGGCTCCCCCAAGGAAGTCTTTACCCAGGTGGAGCCTCTGCGTTCCCTGGGGCTGACGGTACCGGATACGGTGGATCTGCTGGACCGGCTGCGCCATCATGGCGTGGAGGTTCCGCTGGACGCTTTGCGCGTCGAAGAGTGTGCCGACGCCATTGCGGCGGCTTTGCAATAAACAGACGGGAAGGGACGAGAGACGTTGGAACCAATCCTGCAAATCAAACATCTGACCCATACCTACGGCGTGGGTACCCCCTTCCAGCGCAGCGCGGTGGAGGATATGAGCTTTGAGGTCCGGGAGGGAGAATTCCTGGGGATCATGGGGCATACCGGCTCCGGCAAGTCCACCTTGATCCAGCACCTCAACGGCCTGCTCAAGCCCACCAGCGGACAGGTTCTGCTGGCAGGAAAGGATATCTGGGCCGAACCCAAGAAGATTCGGGAGGTGCGCTTCCGGGTGGGGCTGGTGTTCCAGTATCCGGAGTATCAGCTCTTTGAAGAGACGGTATATAAAGATATTGCCTTCGGCCCCGCCAACATGGGCCGCACCGGCGCGGAGCTGGACCGGTGTGTCCGAGAGGCGGCCCGTTTGGTGGGCATCCGGGATGAGCAGCTGGATAAGTCCCCCTTTGAGCTCTCCGGAGGCCAAAAGCGCCGGGTGGCCCTGGCTGGGGTACTGGCCATGGAGCCGGATGTCCTGGTTCTGGACGAGCCCACCGCGGGTCTGGACCCGGCAGGCCGGGAAAATCTCATGGCCAATATCCGGGATTATCACCGCAATAAGCAGAAAACCATTGTGTTGGTCAGCCACAGCATGGATGAGATCGCGCAGAATGCGGACCGGATTCTGGTTCTCAAGGGCGCCCACATTCTCATGAGCGGCACCCCGGCGGAAGTGTTTGCCCGGGGGGAGGAGCTGCTCTCCGCGGGATTGGATGTGCCGGAGGTCACCCGGATCGCCATGGCCCTGCGGGACCGGGGGCTTCCCATTGATCCGGCGGTCTATACCGTGGAAGCCTTGGAGCGGCAGCTGCTGGCGCTGCGGAAAGGCGGTGCGGCATGCTGAAGGATATTACCCTGGGCCAGTATTTCCCGGGAAATACCGTTGCCCATCGTCTGGATCCCCGGACAAAGATTTTATTGGTGCTCTTTTACATTGTGGCCCTTTTCTGTGCCCAGGGTGTGGTGACGTATACGCTGTTGGCGCTGTGTCTTGCCATCTGCGTGCGAATTTCCCATGTGGGAATTCGCCAGCTGGTGCGGGGCCTCAAGCCGGTCCTCTTCATCATGATCTTCACCGGGGTGCTGAACCTGTTTTTCACCCCCGGCGGGCGGAATCTGGTGGAGTGGGGCGTGATCCGGATTTCCGAGCAGGGCCTGCACAATGCGGTGTTTATGGTTTTGCGGATCATGCTGCTGATTATGGGCACCTTCCTGATGACGTATACCACCAGCCCCATCAGTTTGACCGACGGACTGGAGCGGCTGCTCAACTGGATGAAGCGATTCCATGTGCCGGTCCACGAACTGGCCATGATGATGTCCATTGCCCTGCGTTTCATTCCCACCCTCATTGAGGAGACGGATAAAATCATGTCTGCCCAGAAGGCCCGGGGCGCGGATTTTGAAAGCGGCAGCCTGATCCAGAAGGCCAAAGCGTTGATTCCCATTCTGGTGCCTCTGTTCATCAGTGCCTTCCGCCGGGCTGACGAACTGGCTACGGCCATGGAGTGCCGCTGCTATCACGGCGGCGAGGGCCGGACCCGGCTCCATGTGCTGCGCTACGAGGGCCGGGACATTACGGCATTGTGCCTGGGCGGGGCCATCATGGTGGGTGTCATCGTGATGAGCCGGTTCGGGCTGTAAGAATTGCATAGAAAGAAGCGAGGAACCGCCTGGGAAAGGAGCTCCTATGAAGAAGCAGTGGATGCAGATTACGTCTTTGGTACTCAATTGCGTGCTGATCGTGCTGGTATTCTGGCAGGGGGCCCGGTTGGACGATTTGGAGCTGGAGATGCGCAGGGGGCTTAATGGTTTGGAGACTGCCACCCGTTCGGAGACAGCAAGTGTGGCCAGCCGGGTGGAGCGGATCCTGGATGAGCGGGCGCGGGTCATTGCAGATTACGAGCTGATGCCCACAGGGCTGGATCATGAGACGCAGACGCTCTTGGCAAACTGGCGCGTGACTCTGCGTCAGTGGAGCGCGGACACGCAGGTGACCGCAGAGATGACCGTATCCGGCAAGAAGCAGTCCCTTTCCCTGGAACATCAGGGCAGCGGCGTGTTCTCCGCGCCGGTATCCCTGCCGGTGGAGCTGGGGACCGGGATTGACACCGCCGTGGTGACGGTGACCACCGGCGGCATCAGCTCCCGGGAGGAGATCGGGGGCTGGGAGGATATTTCCATGCTGCTGCCGGTGCAGTACAGCGGCGGAGGAGCCGGCTACAGCGCAGAGCTTCAAAATGGAAACGTGGAGATCGATCGCCGGGAGGTTTCCCTGCGGAATTGGAATCGGGAGGCGGCTTCCGTGCATGACCCGGTGTTCCGGATGCTGTGCAACGGAACCGTGGTGCAGGAGCGGCCCGGTGTGCGGGCCTACGATGAGGAGGACGCGGTAACCTACAGCACCAGCTGGAAACCGCAGCCCTGCAAGGCAGGGGATGAGCTGGCGGAGACCTTTACCTGTACCGATGACTATGGCCTGACCTATACCTTTGTGCTTGCCCGCTACCGGATTGCGGAGGACGGCACATTGGGAGAGGATTATCAAGATGGCGATCAGTACCCGACTTTGACTTGGGAGTAAGGAGACGCAATGCGCAAGATTACTGGGAAGCTCCTGTATCACGGCACGGCCTGCCGCGGCTGGCAGGTACAGAGGAATGCCGTGGCTGTCTGCGAAACGCCCTGACGAAGATCACCGGCGTTCCGGTGTATCTGACCGGCTGCGGGCGGTAACCGGATCCAGACGGCCAAAGCGCTGCTTCTGATTCCGGTGTCCCCGTTCATCAGCGCCTCCCGGCGGGCCGATGAGCTGGCCACAGCCATGGAGCGCCGCCGCTGCCGCGGCGCTGCGCCTGGGCAGCGCCATCATGGTGGGCGTCAGCGTAATGAGCTGCTTTTGGCTGTAAGAATCGCATAAAGGTACGGGATAAACCGCCTGGGAAAGGAGACTCCCATGAAGAAGCAGTGGATGCAGATGGCGTCTTTGGTGCTCAATTGCGCGCTGATCCTGCTGGTATTCTGGCAGGGAGCCCGACTGGAGGATCTGGAGCGGCAGACGGATGACGGCCTGGAGGACTTGGAGCAGCGGCTGGACATGGGGTTGGAGGAAGCAAAGAAACAGGAAGCGGAGAGTGCCCCAACGGTCCGCTTTGCGCAGGTGCGGGTGGATACCGCCAGCCGGATGCTGACCATGGATGTGACGGTGGAGGGGGCGGAAGGCGCGGAGCTTCCTGCAGACCTGGGTTTTTGCAGTCCGGGTGAGCCATACCGCCTATCCTGGACCCAGGTGCATTTGGAGCGGCAGGCGGATGGGCGAACCCTTTCCCAGACGGTGACGATTCCGCTGGATCTGGAGGCCGGTCTGGAGCTGCGGCAGCTGGATGACACGGTGCTCTTGCGCCTCGATTCCATGGTGTCCTTACTGCCGCTGCAGCTGTCCGACGGCGGGGCCTCCTGGCACTACAGCAGCCAGGCAGAGATGTTCTACCAGTGCGACTGGTACGCCTCGTTCCAGGACCCATCTGGCGAGGAAGCAAAAGCCAGAAACGGTGCATTCCATGTTTACCGAAACGGAAAACGAGTGTTCACCGGCCAAGAGACTGAAAAGTGGTATGTGCTGGAAGCAGATGGAGAGCGGGTGGATGCTATGCGTTTTGATTGTGCACCTGGAGACCATATGCGCTTGACCTATACCTGCGAGGATGCGTTTGGCCTGCATTATGAATTTCCCATCAGGGAACAGGTGGCCCTTGCCTGGGACGACATGCGCGACTGCCCCCTGTCCCACATCCCGACTGTTACCTGGCCGGAGTAAGGAGAACTGTATGCGCAATATTGCCCTGAAACTCATGTATAACGGCACGGCCTACCACGGCTGGCAGGTGCAGAGAAATGCCGTGACCGTCTGCGAGACGCTGCAAAACGCCCTGGCGAAGATCACCGGCGCTCCGGTGCATCTGACCGGCTGCGGGCGGACGGACGCCGGTGTCCACGCGGAGCGGTATGTGGCCAATTTCCACACGGAGAGCCGGATTCCGCTGGACCGGCTGCCCTTTGCCATCAACACCCACACACCGGAGGACATCGCCGTCAAGGAAGCCCTGGAGGTGGCGGAGGACTTCAACGCCATCGGCTCGTGTATCAAGAAGGAATATACCTACCGGATTTACAATTCCCGGTTCAAGAATCCGTTTTATGTGAACCGTGCTTATTTTTACCCCAAGCGGCTGGACGAGGACTTCCTCAACCGGGCGGCGCATATGTTCGTGGGGACCCATGACTTTGCGGCAGTGCGGTCTGTGGGGACGCCCACCCGGACCACGGTGCGGACGATCTATTACTGTGACGTGACCCGTCAGGGGGATCTGCTGGAGCTCAAAGTCTGCGCGGATGGATTTTTGTACAATATGGTTCGGGCCATCACGGGAACCGTGCTCTACGCGGCGGAGGGGAAATTTGCCCCGGAGGATATTCCCGCTATTTTGGAAAGCGGGGACCGCACGGCGGCAGGTCCCACTGTGCCGCCGGGAGGGCTGTACTTAACGAGACTTTGGTACGGGGATGAACGACTCAATGGCTGATACGACAAAGGATATCTGGAATGACAACGACGGGGAAGAGGAGCAGCCCCGCAAGCCGCGGCATCTGCGGAACTTCCTGATTTTTTTCCTGACGCTGGCGGTGGTGCTGGGGGTGGTGTTGGTGGCGGCCTATCGGGACGGCACCGGCTTTGATGTGCTGCGGCGCTTTTTCAGCTATGGAACCGTGGAGAAGGCCGGCGGCGAGACGGTATACCGCTATGATGCTTCACCATCCAACCGGTTTGCGGTGTTGGGGGATCACCTGGTGGTGCTTTCCTCTACAGCGCTGCGGATTCTGGATGAAAGCGGTGAGGAAGTGTGGTCCACCACAGTGAAAATGGAATCTCCCGCTTTGGCATCCGGCGGCGGCAGGGCAGTGGCCTATGATGTGGGCGGCACGGAGCTGTACGTCGTGGATGCGACGGGGCCGCTTTTGACGCTGACGGCCCAGGAGACGGAGCCCTTCATTGCCGCAACCCTGAATTCCAAGGGGTATTTGGCAGTTACGGCGGAGAAACAGAATTACAAAGGCTGTGTCAGTGTCTATGACAAGGATTTGAGCCGGGTGATCTTTGCGTTCAAGTCCTCCCGCCGCTTTGTGGTGGACGCCTATGTAACCAATGACGCAGATTCCGTGGCGGCGGTGACCCTGGGCCAGGAGAACAGCGTATTTGTCAGCAACGTGGTGCTCTATGATCTTACAGGATCAGCTGCCCGGGAAGATTCCCAGGTTGACGGCGGCGTGGAAGTGGATGCTTCCGCCGACTATGATATCTCCAATGGGTTGGTGGCGGCCATCGGTCAGCAGGGCAATCAGCTGGTGACGGTATCGGATACCTGCCTGACGTTTGCCAACCAGAAAGGAGAAGTATCCGCGACATATGCCTATGATGGCTACCTGCGGGAATTTGACCTGAGCGGAGACGATTTCACCGTGCTGCTGCTCAACCGCTATCAAACCGGCAGTGTCGGACGCCTGGTCACGGTGGGAACGGATGGTCAGGAACTGGGCTCGCTGGATGTCCAGCAGGAGATCTTGGGCGTTTCTGCGGCCGGACGGTACCTGGCGGTACTTTATATGGACAGTTTGGTTATCTATAATCAGCAGCTGCAGGAATACGCAACTCTGCGGGGAACTGATTACGCCCGGTCTGTTCTGATGAGGCCGGATGGTTCGGCACTTCTGCTCTCTTCGGAATCGGCAATCCTGTTTTTGCCGTGAGAGGCAGAAGTTACGGCGCGTGTTCACAAAACATTTGCATTTGAAAGGTAGGCAAAAATGACGACACCTGTTATAATAGATGCGATCGTTGTAGTGATTCTGGTAGGCTTTTGCCTGTTTGGAGCCCGCAGGGGTCTGTTCCAGGCATTTGCAGGATTGGTGACAATGATTGTGGCCTTGGTGGGCGCAGGAATCATTGCGGCTTCTTTTTCCGGCCCGGTGACAGGACTGGTAGCCCCGCTTATCGAAGAACACATCACCCAACAGGTGGACGAGGCGCTGGGATTGGCGCCTGGAGAGATGCCGGAGGCAGATGTCCAAGAGGATGAAGCCCTGGAGGGATTCGGGATTGAAGATCTGCTGGCGCTTTTGGGCGTCGATCAGGATGTGCGGGATTCCATTGCCCAGCAGGCACAGGAAACCGTGCGGGATACCGGGGTATCTGTAGCCTCTGCAGTGGTGGAGAGTATTGCCGGCACCATGATTTATGGCGCACTGTTTCTCATTGCGTTCCTGGTGCTGATGATCCTGCTTCATATTTTGGTCAAGGCCATGGATCTGGTGCTCCAGCTGCCGGGACTTCATGGGCTCAATGCTCTGGGCGGCGCTTTGATCGGCCTGGCGGAAGGTGCTCTGGCGCTGTTTTTGGCCGTTTGGGTGCTGCGCCGCCTGGGTGTCTCGTTTGAAAGCGATCCCTTTGTTCAGGCCCATATTCTTCGTATCTTCACGACGAATACGCCGCTGAGCGTATTGTCGTTTCTGCAATGACGCAAGGGCGTCAACTTTCTGGAGGTAGGAAACACATGCAGCCAACACTTTGTTCAAGATGTAAGAAAAATGTAGCCGTCGTCTTCATTTCCAAGCTGGAGGGAGACAAAACCATCAATGAGGGCCTGTGCCTCAAGTGTGCCAAGGAACTGGGACTTCCCCAGGTGGACGATATGATGAAGCGCATGGGAATCTCCGATGAGGATCTGGAGACCCTCAACAGCGAGATGATGCAGGCATTTAACGGCGTGGAAAATATTGAGGATCTTCCTGGCGGCGATGAGAGCAGCGACGAGGAAGAGGACGGCAAGACCGCAACCTTCCCGTTCCTCAACCGTCTCTTTTCCGGCAGTGATGCCCCCAAGGCCGCTGACGGCGGGGAGGAGAACACCGGCCGGGAGCGGCGTAAGGAGGAGCGTAAGGACGGAAAAGCGGCCAAGCGCAAGTATCTGGAGAGTTACTGCATCTGCCTGACCCGCCAGGCCAAGGAGGGCAAGCTGGACCCGGTGATCGGCCGCGAGGAGGAGATCGAGCGGGTTATCCAGATTCTCAATCGCCGGCAGAAGAACAATCCCTGCCTGATTGGCGAGCCGGGCGTGGGCAAGACAGCCATTGCCGAGGGCCTGGCCCAGCGGATTATCAGCGGGGATGTACCCTTTAAGCTGCGGGACAAGGAAGTCTATATCCTGGACCTGACGGCCCTGGTGGCCGGAACCCAGTTCCGCGGTCAGTTTGAAAGCCGGATGAAGGGCCTCATTGACGAGGTCAAGCGGGTAGGCAACATCATCCTCATGATCGATGAGGTCCACAATATTGTCGGCGCCGGGGATGCGGAAGGCAGCATGAATGCCGCCAATATCCTCAAGCCCGCCCTGTCCCGGGGCGAGATTCAGGTGATCGGCGCCACGACCTTCAATGAATACCGCAAGTCCATTGAAAAGGACACTGCCCTGGAGCGGCGCTTCCAGCCTGTGACGGTGAACGAGCCCTCCATTGAGGACTCCATCGCGATTCTCAAAGGTCTGGCACCCCGGTATGAGGCATACCACGGTGTCAAGATCTCCGACGGCATTCTGCGCCAGGCGGTGCTGCTGTCTGAGCGGTATATCACGGACCGGTTTTTGCCGGATAAGGCCATCGACCTCATTGATGAGGCCTGTTCCGATCTGAACCTGAAGGATGCGGATATCTCCCGCAGAATGGAAATTCAGCGGGAGCTGGATGACTATGAAAAGGAGCGCAACATGCTGGAAGAGCAGTCCGCGCAGGACGGTTCCGACCCGGACTATGAGCGCATGGCGTTCCTCAAGAGCAAGGAGATGCAGCTGCATACTGAGCTGGATGCCCTGCTGGAGAAGGGAGATCCCCAGCTGTCCATGGAGAATTTGGCCCACGTGATTGAGCTGTGGACCAAGATTCCCGCCTCCCGGATTCGGGAGCAGGAATTCCAGCGGCTCAGCCAGCTGGAGTCCCGGCTCAAGGAGCATATCATCGGCCAGGACGAGGCAGTGGCGGCAGTGTCCGCGGCCGTCCGGCGCAACCGGGTGGGCATTTCGCCCAAGCATAAGCCGGTGAGCTTCATTTTTGTGGGTTCCACCGGTGTGGGCAAGACGGAGCTGGTCAAGCAGCTGGCAACGGACCTCTTTAATACGCCGGATGCCTTGATTCGATTGGATATGTCCGAGTTTATGGAGAAGCATTCCGTCTCCCGGATTGTGGGCTCTCCCCCGGGCTATGTGGGCTACGATGAAGCGGGCCAGCTGACGGAGAAGATTCGCCGCAAGCCCTATGCTGTGGTTTTGTTTGATGAGATCGAAAAGGCCCACCCGGATGTGCTCAACGTACTGCTGCAGATCCTCGACGACGGTGAAATCACCGACGCCCACGGCCGGAAGGTGAACTTTGAAAACACCATCATCGTCATGACCTCCAATGCCGGCAGTGCCACCAAGGAGGGAGCCGTAGGCTTTGACCGCAGCATGAACCAGCAGGACAGCGACCGGGCCATGAAGGCCCTCCAGCAGTTCCTGCGGCCGGAGTTTATCAACCGGGTGGATGCGGTCATTACCTTCAATCGTCTGACGGAGGAGAACTTCCGGGCCATTGCCAAGATCATGCTGGGTGAGCTGGCTGCGTCTTTGAAGGAGAAGGGGATTACCTTCACCTATGAGGAGAGCCTGGTGGAGCTGCTGACGGAGAAGTCCTACTCCCGCACCTACGGCGCCCGGAATCTGCGCCGCACCATTCAAAAGGAGCTGGAGGATCCCATGGCCACCCGCATCATCGACAGCTATGAGCATCCCATTACCCAGATCCGGGCTTCCGCAGAGAACGGCCAGATCCGGCTGGATACGCTGTAAAGGAGTGGAGGGGGAAATGAAGCTGTTTCGAAAGAACATGGACCCCAGCTGCGCATATTGCACCCATGGACAGCAGGTCAATGAACGGGAAGTGGCCTGCGTGAAACGGGGAATCGTCCCCATTGAGCATCACTGCCGGGCATTTCGCTATGACCCGCTCAAGCGGGTTCCGCCCCGTCCGGCCGTGCTGGACACAGAAAAACTGAACGAAGCGGACTTTTCGCTGTGATGGATCGGGCACCCGGGAGTTTCCTGCGGTGCCCGTTTCACAAAGGAGGAAGCGTTATGAAACCTCAACGTGTTTGTGCCTTGTATTATAGTGCGACTGGTACTACAGACCGGGCTGTCAACACCATTGCCGAGGCTTTGGCCCAGAAACTGGAGCTTCCGCTGGAGCGGTTCGGATTCACGAAACCAGCAGAAAGAGACAAGGAATATTGCTTTACAGAAAGAGACCTAGTAGTGGTAGGGTCACCGACCTACGCGGGAAAGCTGCCCAATAAGATTCTGCCGGATTTCAAGGCCCGGCTTCACGGCGGCGGTGCCCTGGCAGTGGCGGTGGTGCTCTTCGGAAATCGCAGCTACGACAACAGTTTGGCGGAGCTGTGCACGGTATTGGAGGGGAGCGGCTTCCATACCATTGCCGGCGGTGCCTTTGTGGGCCGCCACGCCTTTACCGATGCTCTGGGAGAGGGCCGTCCCGACTGGGACGACAAGCGCGAGATGACCGCCTTTGCACAGAAGATTGCTGACAAGGCAAATAACTTAACAGATATTCCTGCGCCGATTGTGGTGCCGGGAGATGCTGCAGCACCTTACTACGTGCCCAAGGGGACGGACGGAGAGCCGGCGAAGTTTCTTAAGGCCAAGCCCCAGACGGATTTGGGAAAGTGCACCTTCTGCGGAGCCTGCGCCCGGTTTTGCCCCATGGGGGCCATTGACCCGAAGAACCCGGCGCTGGTGCCTGGGACCTGCATCAAATGTCATGCCTGCGTCCGCAAGTGCACGAAGCACGCCAAGTACTTCGACGATCCGGCCTTTTTGTCCCATGTGGCCATGTTGGAAGCCAACTTTGTGGAGCCTAAGGAGAACGAGGTGTTTTTGTGAGGGAACGGCGGCAGATAGCGCTGGCTGTGATTGGCTGGCTGCTCTGGATGAATTTCCCCTTATACCTGGCGCTGATGGAGCTCTGGATGGTTCCGGAAACGGCGCGGGTGGTGATCCATGTGGCTCTGGCCTCTATGGGATGCACCCTCATTTCCCGGGGCCGGTGCCCGTATCCCACCCGCCGGCTCAAGCGTCTGGGAGAGGCCAGTCGGAATTTGGCAGTGTTCTTGGCTGCCGCCACGGTGCAGCTGGTGTGGTTCCTGACGGCGTGGCTGGTGCTGTGTCCGGCGGTGTTCCCCATCGGGCGAATCGTCTTGACGGCTATTGTATCCGTGATACTGTTGGCGGGGCTGTTCTGGTGGAATATGATTGCCATCTACCTCACCTCCGTTCAGCTGGGGCTCAAGCACCGGGTACTGGCGGCGCTGTGCGGCTGGATTCCCGGATTGAACATCTGGTATCTCACCAAGATCATCCGAATCACCGGCCAGGAGGCGGAGTTTGAAACGGAGAAGTGGGAACTGGATACTGCCCGGGCGGAAAGCGAGATCTGCAAGACCCGATATCCCATTTTGATGGTCCACGGCGTCTTTTTCCGGGATTACCGCTTCCTCAATTATTGGGGCCGCATTCCCCGGGAACTGCAGCGCAACGGCGCCACAGTTTACTACGGGCAGCAGCAGTCCGCCGCAGCCGTGGAGGACAGCGGACGGGAGCTGGCGGAGCGGATCCGAAGCATCGTGGAGGAAACGGGCTGCGGCAAGGTGAACATCATTGCCCACTCCAAGGGTGGATTGGACAGCCGGGCTGCCATTGCCCATTGGGGGATGGCGCCCTATGTGGCGACCCTTACGACCATCAATACCCCCCACTGGGGTTGTATCTTTGCCGAGTACTTGCTGGGAAAGATTCCGGAGGCCGTGCGGCAGAAGATTGCGCATACTTACAATGCCACGCTCCGTCATTTGGGAGATGCTGATCCGGATTTCCTGGCGGCGGTGACGGATTTGACGGCGTCTGCCTGTGAGGCACGCAACGCCGTGACGCCGGATGCGCCGGAGGTCGTCTATGAGAGTGTGATGTCCTATTGCCGAAAGGCGCAGCATGGGAAATTTCCCCTGAATATGACCCATCCCATCGTCAAGCATTTTGATGGGAAAAACGACGGGTTGGTGTCTGTGGAGTCTGCCAAATGGGGCAGCCGTTTTACGCTGCTGGAACCCCAGGGGAAACGGGGAATTTCCCACGGAGATGTGGTGGATCTGAACCGGGAGAATCTTCCGGGCTTTGATGTGCGGGAATTCTATGTCGGTTTGGTATCGAGTTTAAAAGAGCGTGGTTTTTGAGCAGAAAAAAAGCCGGGACGGTGCACCGTCCCGGCTTTTTTATTCATTTTCCGGCTGTTCGCAGTAGGTCTGATAAAGGGCAGTGTGGTCGTAAATGGCCTGCCAGGAGCTGGAGGCATCGCCGGTGACACAGAAGTACAGGCTTCCGTCCGGAGCTTCACCGCAGCTGGCGGCGCAGGAGCCAGCCTGCACGACGTATCCGGTTTTGCCGCCGACAATTTGAAATTCACCGGTGAAGCGATCTTCAATACGCCGCAGGAACCAGTTGGACAGGACCTGCCCGTCGGGGTGCTCCGGCGTAGGAGCAGTCTCATACGTCCGGGCATTGAGCACTTCCCGGCACAGCTCATTTTCCATGGCGGCATGGAGAATCAGAGCCATGTCGTAGACCGTGCAGTAGTGGTTTTCATCGTACAGTCCCACGCAGTTGGTAAAGTGGGCGGTGTCCGACAGGCCCAGCTCTTCCAGCTTTTCGTTCATCAGCTCCACGAATGCCTCGTGGGAGCCGGCTACGTAGGTGGCAAGGGCCAGGGAAGCATCGGCGCCGGAGGGAAGAATGGTGCCGTAGAGCAGTTCCCGGATCGAAACGGTTTCGCCGATTTCCAGCCCCACTACGCTGCAGTCGTTCACATAGCAGTAGTCTGTAATATCAATCGTCATGGTGAACGTGTCATCCAGATTGGTGACATGTTCCGCCGCCACCAGAAGAGTCAGAACTTTGGTCATGGAAGCGGGATTGATCCGGGTATCTGCGGCTTTTTCCGCCAGAATGGTACCGGCGTCTCCGTCGATAACCACAGCATAGCTGCTGTCGATTTCATCGCCCAGAGTCACTGTGGAGGCTGTCGCCTCGGCCGTATAGGGAGCGGGTTCCTCAGGCGGGGCTTCATAGCTCATCTGGGACATGGCCGGTTCAGCCTCGGGAGAAACTTCCTCTTCTGCAGGCAGATCCGAGCCCTGATGCAGGCCCCATGCAGACAACAGCACGACGACCACCAATGCCAAAGCGCCTGCGGGAATCAACTGCCGCATTTGCCTGCGGCGCCGCTCCTGCAATTTTTTCTGCCGCTGTGCCGCCCGCTGCGCCCGGCGGGCCTGACGCTCTTCTTCGCTGATGATAGGGGTATACTGATCGTCCATGCGCGTGCTCCTGTTCCATGATAATCTTGAAATTCATTATAACAAAGAACGCAGGAGATTTCACCATAATTTTTCCCGTTTGTCCCAAAAAATTCGATGGAAAAAATTGCTTCAGAGCAAATAAAGCGCTGTCACGGGCAGGGACAGCTGCATAGCCTGAAAGAGGAAAACAGACGGGGAGGCAAACACAATGGCACAAATCACGCATTTTTTTGCTGGCGCCAACAGCGGCAATGGATTTCAAAACCTGTTTTCAGAGATGGTAGATCTGGAAGATACGTATGATTTCATGATTCTCAAAGGCGGGCCCGGTGTTGGGAAGAATACTTTTATGCGGGAGATCGGTAAAACCATGGAACGGGCGGGTACTCCGGTGGAGTACCTCTGGTGTTCCGGCGATCCGGATTCCCTGGACGGAGTGGTGATGCCGGAGATCCGCTGCGCCGTGGCCGATGGGACCAGTCCCCATGTTCTGGAGCCCAAATATCCGGCGGCAGTGGACCGGTATGTGGACCTGGGGCGGTTTTACGATTTGGCTGCGGCCAAGGCATCGGCCGGCGAGGTCAAGGCGCGCACGCACCAGTATCAGTCTGCCTATGTCCGGGCATACCGCTGCCTGCGGGCGGCCCGGCAGCTGGAACTGGAGACAGCGGAGGCGGCGCAGCGGTCTTTCGAAGCCCAGCGGGCAGAGCGGCGGGTGAGCGGCGTGATTCGCCGGGAGCTGCGCAAGAGCGCTGGAAAGCCCGGCCGCACCTGCCGCCGTTTTCTGGGCAGCATCACCCACAAGGGGTATATCTGGCGTTTTGACAGTGTCGAGACGCTATGCCCGCGGGTGTATGAGTTTGCAGACCGGTGGGGACTGGCGGGACAGTCTTTGGAGCGGCTGCACCAGGCGGCGCAGGATAAAGGATGGGATACCATCGTCTGCGTCTCGCCCGAGGACCCGGCACGGATCGAGCATGTGCTGATTCCGGAGCTGGGATTGGCGTTTGTCACGTCACGGCCTGATATGGACTATGGACAAAAGCCTTATCGCCGGATTCGTCTGGATGCCATGGTGGACCCAGCCAACCGGGCACGGATGCGTTTCCAGGGGAGAATGACGGGGCTTTTGCGGCAGGAGGCAGTGGAGGCCCTGCGGGATGCCAAGACTGCCCATGATGCTCTGGAGGCCATCTATAATCCTTATGTGGACTTTGACGGCGTGCGGGCGCAGGCGGCCTTGGAAGCAGGGCGTCTCTTGAGCTATTTGGGATAAAAATTTTTGCGGAGGGGTTGACAGGATTCCACCGCATGGATACAATTGCATTACAAGAAAATATGCGTCCGGTAAGTAAGGCTACCGCAGGGATATGGATCGATGCCGCAAAGTGATGGAGACATCACGCGATGGTTGAACAGGTTTTGTCGAAAGCAAGGCACTACCTAATGCGATTTCACCGCCCTGCGAAGCTAAAGCTCGAACGGTGGCATGGGTTTTTGATCAAACAGCACGCGTCACCGTTGGGTGGCGCGTGTTTTTTATTTTTCAGGATAAGCGAGGTGAACGGAATGGACGCGGGCAGTCAAAGGCCAGACAAGCCAGGAAAACCTGAGTGCGGCGGTCAGGGCAGGCCATGCGTCTGTCCCGGTTAAGCACGCATTGTCCGGCCTCCTGTCAATTTGGAGCTTGCGGCTCCCGAGGAAACAAGGAGGTATTTGACATGATGAACAATCAGATGCAGTATGAAGTCCGTCCCCTGGTTCGGGCGGAGGATCTGGTAGCACAGATTATGTGGCGCGATCCGGTGGTGCTGCCCCCCAAGTTCCGGATCAATGAGGCCATTGAGCGGGTGCGGCAGGTGGGGCTGCCCAATGAAAACATGAACCACTGCTACGTAGTGGACGAGGACTGCACGCTTTTGGGCCAGCTGAGCCTGCGGGAGCTGCTGCTGACCCGGGGCGGAAAGCGTGTGGAAGATGTGATGGAGCGGCCGTTTGTCACTCTGCAGCCCAGTGATGATCAGGAGCTGGCCGCGCAGATGATGCAGGAGTATGATCTGCTGGAGCTGCCGGTGGTAGACGAGCAGAACCGTCTGGTAGGCGTTGTGACGGCAGATGACGCTATGGAGGTACTGCAGGAAGAAGCCACCGAGGATATGGAGCGAATGGCGGCCATGGTGCCGTCGGAGCGGCCGTATCTGGAGAGCTCGGTGCGGCGCATTTTCCTGGATCGGATTCCCTGGCTGCTGTTGCTGATGCTCTCCGCTGCGTTTACCGGCGGGATCATCGCCCATTTTGAGGATGCATTGGCCGCGCAGGTGGCGCTGACGGCATTTATTCCCATGCTGATGGATACCGGCGGAAACTGCGGCAGCCAGTCCTCCGTGACGGTGATTCGGGGGCTGTCCTTGGGGCAGGTGGGCTTCTCCGACTGGCTGCGGGTCCTCTGGAAAGAGACGCGCATCAGCGCGCTGTGCGCGGCGGCTCTGGCTGCGGTGAACTTTTTGCGGCTGCTGGTGATGAGCCATGTGGGAATGGGAATTGCCTTGACGGTGAGCCTCACTCTGGCTGTAACGGTGATCACGTCGGACCTCATTGGCAGCGCACTGCCCATCATTGCCAAGCGCCTGGGATTTGACCCCGCGGTGATGGCCAGCCCCCTGATTACCACGGTGGTGGATGCCACATCTCTGCTGACCTATTTCTGGATGGCCTCCTGGCTGCTGGGACTGTAAACAAGTCGCTGTCAAGCAAGCGGCGGTCCTAGGCTATTTGCTGAGAATAGAACAAAACCGCCGCGGCCCGAACATGCGGGCCGCGGCGGTTTTGTTTATTATTAGTTCAGAAAGTCCTTGAGCTTCTTGGAGCGGCTGGGATGACGCAGCTTCCGCAGGGCCTTGGCCTCGATCTGCCGGATGCGTTCACGGGTGACGTTGAACTCCTTGCCCACCTCTTCCAGGGTACGGCTGCGGCCGTCCTCGATACCGAAGCGCAGCTTGAGCACTTTCTCCTCCCGGGGCGTGAGGGTGGACAGCACGTCCATCAGCTGCTCCTTGAGCAGGGTGAAGGAAGCGGCTTCGCTGGGTTCGGAAGCACCTTCATCGGGAATGAAGTCGCCCAGATGGCTGTCTTCCTCCTCACCGATAGGCGTCTCCAGGGAGACGGGTTCCTGGGCAATCTTCAGGATTTCCCGGACCTTCTCCACGGGCATGTTCATCTCGGCGGAAATTTCATTGGGCGTGGGATCGTGGCCCAGCTCCTGCAGGAGCTGACGGCTGACCCGGATGACCTTGTTGATGGTCTCCACCATGTGAACCGGAATCCGGATGGTCCGAGCCTGGTCGGCAATGGCGCGGGTGATGGCCTGACGAATCCACCAGGTGGCATAGGTGGAGAACTTGTAACCCTTGGTATAGTCGAACTTCTCCACGGCCTTGATCAGGCCCAGATTTCCCTCCTGAATGAGGTCCAGGAACAGCATGCCGCGGCCCACATACCGCTTGGCGATGGATACGACCAGACGCAGGTTGGCCTCGGCCAGCTTCTGCTTAGCGGCCTCGCCCTTGCGATAATCCTTCTTCCAGGCGGCCTCTTCTTCGGCGGTGGCCGTTACAGCCTCACCGGCTTCCCGCTGGGCCTTGAGTTCGGACAGGCGGCGCTCGGCTTCGTTTCCGGCAGCCATGGCCTTGGCCAGGTTGGTTTCCTCATCGGGGGAGAGCAGAGGTACTTTGCCGATCTCCTTGAGGTACATGCGCACGGGATCATCGATGGAGAAGTTGTTGACCAGAGTGTTGGGGTCCACCAGCTCCTCTTCTTCCACATCGGCGATCTCATCGGCGGCAGGCTCATCTTCCGGCAGATCATCCGGCAGCAGATCCTCGCCGGCACTGATATCAATATTCAATGCTTCCAGAGAGTCGTAGAGCTGATCCATCTGGTCGCTTTCCAGATTCAGATCGTCCACAGCGTCCATGAGTTCGCCGGAGTCCAGCTTGCCCTTCTTCTTGCCTTTGGCCAGCAGTTCCCGCAGCTTTTCATTGCCGATCAGCCAGCTGGCGGCAGGAAGTGCGGCCACCTGCTTATCGTCCAGGCGGACGATACCGGCTTTGCGGGCTTCCTCGTCGGTCATGACGACAGCAGCCTGCTGTGCGCTGTCGTCCTTCTTCCGCGTGCTCTTGCGGGTGGATTTCGCGGCAGGAGCATCCGCTGCCTTTTCTGCGTTGTGCTTCGCCGCGTCAGCAGCCAGAATGGCATCCGCCTGTGCCTTGAGCTCCGCGGGAGTCATATGTTCCAAATCTTTCGCCATGCTGATTTCCTCACTTTTTATCTTTATATTTTTCTGTCGCTGCCAGCAGAGGATCCATCTCTCTGCCGCTTCGTTTTTCAGCTTCCGAACGGATGATGCGTATGTAATCGGAAAGGGCCTGCGAGGCGTTTCGCGCCGATTCCGGATGCTGACATACGGAGGTGATGTGATTCATTTCCTCCTGGGTCAGGGAGCCGGCCAATGCCGCCAGGGAGGGAGGCCGTCCATCCTTGCGGGCTTGCCACAGGAGACTGAACACGCGGCCCAGTAACGGGGAAGAAAACTGTTCCGGAGTCAGGGGCGGGTCCGAAGGGAACAGGCTTTCATCCAGTAAAAACAGCCGGATGATGCCCTCCTCGGCCCGGGCGGAGCGGAGGTTTTCATACCGCAGGGACCGCTCCTGGGGCTGCAGAGCCGCTGCGGGGTTGAGATCTTTTCGGGTTTGTGCCCGCTTTTCCCGTGCGGCCTGGCGCCGGAAAGCGCGCTGGACCTCCAGCTTCATCGCTTCAGGGGTAATGCGGGCAACTTCGGCGGCGCGGGTGGTGTAGATTTCCCGCTCCACCGCGCTGGGCAGGGAGGCCAGAAGCGTGCTGATCTCTTCGCAGTAGGCAACACGGGCTTCATCATTTTGCAGGTCATATTTGCCTGCCACCTGAGCCATTCGGAACTCCACACCGTTTTCGCTTCCGGTGAGCAGACGCTCAAAGGCGTCTGGCCCCTGAAATTTGATGAAGTCGTCGGCGTCCTGCTTGACGTAGGTCCCATCCACCAGCCGCCGGGGCAGCTGCAGGACTTTGACGGTAAATTCCGAGTTGTCCAACAGTTGGAGCGCCCGCTCCGTGGCAACTTTACCGGCATTGTCGTTGTCGTAGCAAAGCACCAGTTCCCGGGTGAACCGGGAGAGCAGCCGGATCTGCTCCACAGTCAGGGCGGTTCCCATGGAGGCAACGGCATTGTCAAAGCCCGCCTGGTGGAGTGTGACGATATCCAGGTTGCCCTCACAGAGGATGATGTTGGGGCGCTTGGTTTTCTTGGCCAAGTTCAGACCGTACAGGACCCGGCGTTTGCTGTACACAGGCGTTTCGGAGGAGTTCATATACTTGGGCTCCGATCCATCCAGGACCCGGCTGCCGAAGGCCACCACATCGCCCCGCGTGTCAATGACCGGAAGCATGAGGCGGTTGCGGAATTTGTCATAGAGGCCGCCGTTGCGGTTTTGCACCACCAAGCCTGCGTCCAGCAATTCTTTTTTGGTATAGCCCCGGCGGGTCATAGCGGTCAGCAGAGCATCCCAGGCATTGGGGGAGGCCCCCATCCCGAAGCGCACGGCAGTTTGCCGGGTGATTTTGCGTTTGGCAAGATAGGCCCGGACAGCATCGCCCTCCGGCTGCTGCAGGAGCTGGTAGTAAAACCGGGCAGCTTCCCGATTGAGTTCCAGCAGCCGCGCCCGGCGGCGCCCAGCCTCCTGGTCACCGTCCTCCTCGGGAATTTCCATCCCGGCCCGCTTGGCCAGAAACCGGACGGCATCCGGGTAGGTGAGATTTTCCTCCTCCATGATAAAGTTGATCACACCGCCGCCGCGCTTGCAGCCGAAGCAGTAGTAGATCTGCTTATCCGGAGAAACGGAGAAGGAGCCGGTTTTCTCACTGTGGAAGGGACAAAGGCCAAACAGATTGGCCCCTTTGCGGCTGAGCTGCACATAGCTGCTGACAACATCCACAATGTCGTTGCGGGCAATGAGCTCGTCCATAAAATTTTGGGGAAATGCCAAAGCCGAAGTCCCTCCTTTCGGTCAGTTTTGCCACAATTTCCGGCAATCATACTGTAAAAACGATTGCTTTACAGCTTGGCAATCTAATATACCCCATAAACTCGGGAATTCCTCTTTTTTTTCGAAAATTTTTTAAAAAAGTTTTTTCCAGGCCGGATTT
Organism: uncultured Oscillospiraceae bacterium; assembly: GCA_944387035.1. Classification (GTDB taxonomy): domain Bacteria; phylum Bacillota; class Clostridia; order Oscillospirales; family Oscillospiraceae; genus Oscillibacter. Next base: position 51,466 of record CALXDJ010000006.1, read on the forward strand.
ACAGACCGCTGCATTGTGCCGTACAATAAAAGAACATGCAGGAGGAGGGATGTCTATGGCTGTGGAACTGTGGGCGATGCAGCTGGAGCGGCCGCTGACAGCCGAGGAGACGGAAGTACTGACCGCGCTGCTGCCCAGCGGGCGGCGGGCGCGGCTGGAACGGATCCGGGACGCGGCCCGGCGGCAGGAGCCGCTTTGCGCCTACTTCATCTTACGCAGGGCGGTGTGGGAACAGTACCATTGGCAGGAGCTGCCGCCGCTTGCCCTGACCGAGAAGGGGAAACCCTATTTTCCGGATATTCCCGCTGTTCACTTCAGCATCAGCCATACCGACGGTGCCGTGCTGGCGGCGCTGAGTGCAGCGCCGGTGGGCGTGGATGTGGAGCGGCTGCGCCCGGTAGGAGAGCGCGTCATGCGTCGGCTGGCAAATACGCAGGACCCGGCCGTGTTTTTTGCCCACTGGGTCCAACGGGAAGCCATGACCAAACAAAATGGCATGGGCGTGGGCGCCTCGCTGCACCGGGAACCGGCAGCGGAAGCGGGGGTGTGCTGCCAGATGCTGGATCTCTTTCCCGGCTATGCGGCAGCGGTGGCCTCTGAGGAATCGGTGGGCAGCCTTCGCCGCTATACCCTGGAATCTTTGCTGGAGCCCTGGATGCAGGAGCGCTCCATCACGTAATTTGCCAGCAGCACGCCGTGCCGTTCCACCTCCTGACGACGGAGGATCCGGTAGCCCCGGCGGGCGAAAAAGGGCATAGCGGTGATGGAAGCGTGGGTGGTGACGGTAGAAAAGCCGCACTCCAGCTCCCGGCACAGCGCGGAGGCAATGCCCTGGTGCTGATAAGCGTGATGGACATAGAGGCGGTCCAGATAGCCGGTTTCATCGATGTCTCCAAACCCAACCAGGATACCGGCCTCTTCTGCTACCAGAGTGCGGTGGGCACGGAAAGAGCGGTCCCAGGGCGACAGGTCCACTGTGCCGGTGGCCCAGGCATCCAGCTGGCGGGGCGTATAGTCCCGGGCGTTGATGATGTGGACCGTATTGTAGAATAGCTGTGCCATTTCCGGACAGTCCGGCGGACGGTAAGGGCGAATATCCATTGCGAGTCCTCCAATGTATATAGAAATTTGCTTGGGCTGCTTTTGCGCTCGGAATTGAGAAACAGAACTGCTGAGTACGGTGCTCCAGCGCCGTTATTGACTTTTACGGCATAACCAGTATAATATTTTCGGAAGAAAATTCCCTGTGTGAACAATTTTGAGGGAGGCAAGGAGCTATGCATACCTATCCCATGACGGTGGCGGGAGTCAAACGGGAACTGCCCATCTGCAAAGTCACCGACGATCTGTATATTGGTGCGTTTATTTGTTTTGGGGATGCGGAACTGACGGTGGCCTGTGCCCGGGAGCTTTTGAAGCTGGTTCCGGCGGAGAGCTATGACTATCTGTTTACGGCGGAGGCCAAGAGCATTCCCCTGATCCACGAGATGGCCCGCCAGTCCGGGGCATCCAAGTATTTTGTGGCCCGGAAAGGTCCCAAGGCCTACATGCCGGATCCCATTCATGTGGAGGACCGGTCCATTACCACGGCAGGCGTCCAGGCGCTGTATCTGGGCCGGGATGATGCGGAGCTGATCCGCGGCAAGCGGGTACTGCTGATGGACGATGTAATCTCCACCGGCGGATCCCTCAAGTCTATGGAGGAGCTGGTGGAGCTGGCCGGCGGCACAGTGGCCGGACGCGTGGCGGTGTTGGCGGAGGGCGATGCCCAAAAGCGCACGGATATCCGCTATCTGGCACCTCTGCCGGTGTTCAACGCCGACGGTACGCCCAAAGAATAAGACGGTGAAACGGCGGTGTGCGGTTACAAACTGGCACGCCGCCATTTCGTTTTTTCAAGAGCGGGAAAGGAGCGTGCGATATGCGGGACTATCAGCGGCAGCTGCAAACCCTGCGGGATCAGATTGCCCAGCGGGAGGAAGACTTGGCTGTGCTGGTACAGCTGGAACAGCAGGAGGAAGCCTGCCGCCGGAAGGTGGAGGAATGCCACACCCGATGGGAGCAGGAACAAAAAGATGTGGACCGGCTGGAGCGGGTGAGCCTTGCTGCGTTGCTTTCGGCGCTGCGAGGGAGCAAGGACGAGGATATGGACCGGGAGCAGGCGGAAGCCTATGCTGCCCGGATGCGCCTGCAGGAGGCGGAGCGGCAGCTGGCAGGGATTCAGGAAGAGATTCTGGACCGGCGCCGCCGGATTGAGGAGACAACGGGCTGCCGGAAGGCGTATGAACAGCTCCTGCGGGAGAAAGAGGATGCCATCTGTGCGCAGGACCCTGCCCTGGCCCGGCAGCTGCAAGCGACCGAAGAACGGATCTTGGAGCTGACGACCCGGATGCGGGAGCTGAACGAGGCAGTTCAGGCAGGACGCCAGGCTTTGTTTTGCCTCTCGGCGGCCATAGACCGGCTGGAGAGCGCCCGGGGATGGGGAACCTGGGATGTTCTGGGCGGGGGAATGTTCACGGATGTCATGAAGTATTCCCATATCAATGAGGCCCAGGCTCAGATGGAGCATCTGGGTGACGCGCTGCGGCGGTATCAGGCGGAGCTGGGAGACGTGCCGGACTTGGCCGGGGAGGCGAATGTGGATCTGCGTCCCGGAGAGTTTACCTGGACCTTGGATCTCTTTCTGGACAACATCTTCACCGACGGGATGGTGCTCCATCAGCTCTCTCAGGCGGGAGACCGTCTTGGGGCCTTGAAAAGCCGGATTGAAATCCTGCAGGACCGGTTGGAGCGGAACCGGGAGGAAAGCCAGGCGGCTCTGGATCAGGCCTGTGCCGAGCGGGATCAAATTGTGCTTCAAGCATAAAGAGAGGGGAGAATCCGATTGCGGATGTATTTTCGCCAGAGATTGTTTTCCTGGCTGGATAGTTACGATATTTACAATGAAGCAGGGGAGACCCTCTATACCGTAGAGGGCAAACTGGCCTGGGGCCACTGCCTGCACATCCTGGATTCCACAGGCGAGCATATTGCCACCGTTCAGGAAAGGGTGCTGACCATGCTGCCCCGGTTTGAATTGTACATCGGAGAGCGGCGTATTGGCTGTGTGCAGAAGGCCTTTACGTTTTTCCGCCCCCGCTTTGACATTGACTGCGGCGGCTGGCAGGTAGAGGGAGACTTCATGGAGTGGGAATACCGTGTCACGGAACCCTGCGGGGCCTTGGTAGCCACGATTTCCAAAGAGGTACTCCACCTGACGGATACCTATGTCATCGATGTGGTGCAGCCATCTGATGCCCTGCAGGTGCTGATGCTGGTGCTGGCCATTGATGCGGAAAAATGTTCCCGCGGCTGAGTACGCCCCGGCCGGTACGAAATCCGTACCGGCCGGGGCGCTGCCATATTTGAGAGTTTAGGAATCTGCCGGTTCTTCCTGGGCAAATTCCTCCCGGGCCTGCTGGAGGATTTTCCGCTCGGCCTTGGTGGTCAGCTGACTTTCGTCAAATTTGGCGAAGAGGTCCGGCCGGCGGCGCATGGTGCGCTTGTAGCTCTCCTTTTTCCGCCAGGCGGCGACTTTCCCATGATCGCCGGAGAGCAGAACTTCCGGTACCGCCCGGTCATGCCACACGGCGGGGCGGGAGTACTGGGGGTATTCCAGCAGTCCGTTCCAGTGGGATTCCTCTTCAAAGCATTCTGCGTCCGGCAGAACACCAGGAACCATGCGGCACACGGCATCGGTAATGGCCATGGCCGGGATTTCGCCGCCGGTGAGCACAAAGTCTCCCACGCTCAGCTCCTCATCCACGCACTCATCCAGAAATCTCTGGTCCACGCCCTCATAGTGGCCGCACACCAGAATCAGGTGTTCGTACCGCTCCTTCAGTTCCCGGGCGATCTCCTGATTAAAGGTTCGGCCGCAGGGAGACATGAAGATGGTCCGGCCGGGGCCGTAGGTTTCCACCACGTGGGCCCAGCAGCGGTAGAGCGGGTCTGCCTGCATGACGGCGCCCCGGCCGCCGCCGTAGGGATAATCATCCACCTGCATCTGCTTGTTGGTGGTGTAAGCCCGGATTTGATGGGTGCGGATGGCAATGTGGCCCCGGGCCTGGGCCCGGCCCAGGATGCTCACATTGAGCATCGCATCCACAGACTCGGGAAAGAGCGTCAGAATATCAATGTTCATCACTGCGCATGCCCTCCAGGATCCGGACCTCCATCCGGTTGGCATCCAGGTCCACAGACCGGATGAATACCTCCGGCACGGCGGGAATCAGGTATTCCTCAGTGCCCCGGACGGTGTAGACCTTATGGGCGGGATAAGCATCCACGCTGACCAGCTCGCCCAGAAGCGCACCGCTGTCGGCGTCGTATACGGAAAGCCCCAGCAGCTCGTCGTCAAAGTAGACCCCCTGCGGCAGACGCGCGTCCGCCCGGCGGATATACAGATCCTGCCCCTTGAGAGCCAGGGCGGCGTTCATGTCGTCCACACCGGGTAGTTTCATGAGCACCACGCTCTTATGGACGTGATTGGCGGTGGGGGTCACGGGCTGGCCGTTGAGGAGGAAGGTCTTGAACTGTGTAAGAAAGGCCGGATCGCCGTCCCGGGGCTGGACCCGGACCTCACCCCGGATGCCGTGGGCGTTGACGATGCGTCCGACATTGATGGTTTCCAGTTTCATGGAGCAGACTCCTTTTTCTTGATAGAGACAGTATAACCGGTTTTTCCCACGCGGGCAAGAGGCGGCAAGGAAAGGAGCGGTGCACAGCACCGCTCCTTTTTTCAATCAACGATATCCACGGAAACCTTGACGCCGGTGCGCTGCGCATAGGAACGGACCACAGTCCGAATTTCCTTGGCAATGCGGCCCTGACGGCCAATGACCTTGCCCATGTCGTCGGGGGCGACACGCAGCTCCAACGTCAGTTCCTGATCGCCCTGGATCTCCGTAACGGAAACCGCATCGGGATCATCCACGAGGTTTCTGGCGATATAGAGCAGCAAGTCTTTCATGATCCGTCCTCCGGATCAGAGGACTTCCACTTTTTTCAGCAGAGCCCGGACGGTGTCGGTGGGCTGAGCGCCGGACTTGATCCAAGCCTGAGCGCGCTCGGTGTCGATCTTGATCTCAGCGGGAGCAACGCAGGGATTGTAGGTGCCAATCTCCTCGATGAAGCGGCCATCCCGGGGGAAACGGGAGTCGGCGACAACCACGCGATAGAAGGGAGCCTTCTTGGCGCCCATGCGGCGCAGACGAATCTTAACCATAATTGTGTACCTCCAAATATTGTAACAAAATTTTATATCTATAAATGCCTGGAAATGCACTTATATCCGGTTCATTTCAGCCGCTTCTTACGGCCGAAGGGAGAGCCTTTCCCCATGCGGGGCAGACGGCCCTTGGTCAGCTGCTTGGTCAGCTGCTGCATCATGTCAAACTGCTTGAGAAGACGGTTGACATCCGATACATCCAGACCGCAGCCGGCGGCAATGCGGCGTTTGCGGCTGGCGCCCAGAATCTGGGGATTTTCCCGTTCCAGGGGGGTCATGGAGAGAATAATGGCCTCGGTGTGGGCCAGTGCTTTGTCGTCGATGGTGGCACCCTGGAGCTGCTTGCCCAGTCCGCCGGGCATCATACCCGCCAGCTGGCTCAGATCGCCCATACCGCGGATCTGCTGAAGCTGCTCATAGTAATCCTGCAGGGTGAAGCGGTTTTTCTTGAGCTTTTCCTCCAGCTTGGCAGCCTGCTTTTCATCGTACGTCGCCTGGGCCTTTTCAATAAAGGAAAGCATATCGCCCATGCCCAGGATCCGGGAAGCCATCCGATCGGGATGGAAGGGTTCGATCATATCCAGCTTCTCGCCGGTACCCACGAATTTAATGGGCTTGCCGGTGGAGGCCCGGATGGAGAGGGCAGCACCGCCTCGGGCGTCGCCGTCCAGCTTGGTGAGAATCACGCCGTCAATGCCCAATGCTTCGTCAAAGGCAGCAGCAGCGTTGACTGCGTCCTGACCGGTCATGGCATCCACAACCAGCAAAATCTCGTTGGGATGGACCGCGGCCTTCATGCGCTTGAGCTCGTCCATCAGCGTCTCGTCCACATGGAGCCGGCCGGCGGTGTCCAGGAAGACCATGTCGCTGCCGTAATCCCGGGCGTGACGAATGGCGTTTTCCGCGATCTTGACCGGATCGCCCTGACCCTGCTCGAAGACCGGCAGGTCCAGCTGGCCGCCCACCACTTTGAGCTGCTCAATGGCAGCGGGGCGGTAGACGTCACAGGCCGCCAACAGAGGACGCTTTTTGAGCTGGCGCCGCAGCAAACCGGCCAACTTGGCGGTGGTTGTGGTTTTACCGGCACCCTGCAGGCCCACCATCATCACAACGGTGGGACCGTTGTTGGCCATGGAGAGCTTGGAGCTGGAGCCGCCCATGAGATTCGTCAGCTCTTCGTTGACGATCTTGATGACCTGCTGGGCAGGGGTGAGGCTGTCCAGCACATCCGAGCCCACAGCCCGCTCTGTTACGGTGGCCACAAAGTCCTTGACGACCTTGTAGCTCACATCCGCCTCCAGCAGGGCCAGACGGACTTCCCGCATGGCCTCCCGGACGTCGTTTTCCGTCAGGCGGCCCTTGCCCCGCAGACGCTTGAATGTAGCGGTAAGTTTTTCAGTAAGACCTTCAAATGCCATGTCTTATTCCTTCAAAGCGGAGATTTCCCCGGCGATGATGTCCGCCAGCTCCGTCAGCCGGGGATCCTCATAGCGCCGGAAGTTGATGGTTTTCATTTCGGCAGCGGCGGACTCAATGGCGTCCAGATGAGGCCGCTGGGCCTCAAAGCGCCGGATGATGCCGGTCTTATCCTCGACCTCCTGCATGGTGGCCTCTGCCCGGACGATCACATCCCGGACGCCCTGCCGGGAAATGCCTGCGTTTTCCGCAATCTCGGCCAGGGAGAGGTCCTCATTATAATAGAGATCGAAAAATTCTTTCTGCCGGTCCGTCAGGAGTTCGCCGTAAAAATCGAAGAGCATCGTCATGCGGTAAGTCTGATTTTTCAAGGGAATCCTCCTTACTGTAAAGTTCTGGACCTTTACAACACGAAATAGTTTACAGGAATTCTTCCAAAAAGTCAAGGGGAAAAGTGGTCAAAATCCCGGAAAATCTAAAAAAATCTATGGTTTGGGATGCGCGGCAACGGAGAAACCGGGAAAAAGATGCGCAAAACCATCCGGATGGTGCCGGATTCCGCGGGCAGACTTGCGCCAGTTGGGAAAAGCCGTTATACTGGAAGAAAACACCCGCAGGGGCAACAGACCGCAGGCGGGAGGGAATTTTGGGAGGGACGCGCATGTTTGCCGCCTATTTTATGGACACATTGGGGCGGGAGAGCCTCATTGCCGCCGATGATACCTGGGCGCTGTTGGCGCTGCTGGTGGTGTCGGTGGCTCTGGCCATCTGGCTGGAGCAGAAGTATATTTGGGCCTCGAAGATCTCCGGGGCCATCATTGCCTTGCTGATCGCCTTGGCAGCATCCAATCTGAGTATCATTCCCACCAGCTGCCCCCTGTACGATGAGGTGATCTGGGGCTATGCGGTGCCGCTGGGCATTCCCCTGCTGCTTCTGGAGTGCAACATGAAGAAGATCTGGCGGGAGACCGGGCGGATGATGGTAATTTTCCTCATCGGTGCGGCGGGGACCGTGGCGGGAGCCTTTGTGGCCTATGCGCTGCTGCATCCCTTCATTCCGCAGCTGGAGGCGGTGGCCGCCATGATGACGGGCTCTTACATCGGCGGTGGTGTGAACTTCGCTGCCCTGGCCACGGAGTTTGACGCCGGAGAGATTGCGGGGTCCGCTACAGTGGCAGACAACCTGCTGATGGCCCTGTACTTCTTTGCCCTGCTGCTCTTTGCGGGGATGAAGTTCTTCCGCCGCCACTATACCCATCCCCATATCGATGCGGTTGCCAAAAGCGGGGACCTCAAAGGGGCCCAGACCCAGGCGGCTGCCTACTGGAGCCGGAAGGATATTTCCCTGAAGGATATTGCCATGAATGTGGCGTACTCCACGGCGGTGGTCTTTGCGGCCAAGCTTATCTCCGCCGGCATCAGCGCCCTGATTCCGGATACCGGCGTGGTGCTGCACATGCTGCATACCTTCTTTGGAAGTGAATATGTATGGATTACCACGGTGGCCATGGCCTGTGCCACCTGGGGAGAGAAGCAGACGGCGAAGCTGGCCGGATCGCAGGAGATCGGCACATATTTTATCTACCTCTTCCTGTTTGTCATCGGCGTGCCCGCCTCCATATCCAAGATTTTGACGGAGACGCCGCTGCTGCTGGCGTTCACGGCCATCATGGTGGTGGTGAACATGCTGTTTTGCTTTGTGGGCGGCAAGCTGCTGCACTTCGACCTGGAGGACATCATTCTGGCCTCCAATGCCAATATCGGCGGACCCACCACCGCCGCGGGCATGGCGATTTCCCAGGGCTGGAGCGCCCTGGTGGGGCCGGTCATGCTGGTGGGTACTTTTGGCTATGTGATTGGTACCTACCTGGGCATTCTGGTAGGCGGTATTTTGGGAGCGTAAAGGAGCGCACATGATTTTTGACGGACATTCCGATCTTCTCTATGATGTAACCCGTCGGCGTCTGGCAGGGGAGCGCCGGGTGCTGGAACAGCATCATCTGGACCGCCTGCGCCGGGGGAACATCGAGGGACTGGTTTTGGCGGTGTGGACCTCCGCCGCGCCGGAGACGTTTTGGAAGGAGATCCCCGGTGCGGATACCGCGGCGGCCCGGACGGAGCGGATGCTCCGGGAGGCCGCGGCGGAATGGGCGGAATGCCCCTGGCTGCGCATGGTTCGTACCAGCAGCGAAGCGGAAGAGGCCCGGGCGGCCGGGCAGATGTATGCCTTTTTGGGCATTGAGGGGATGGAAGCCATTGGGGACGATCCCGCGGGGATTGACCGCTATGCATCTCTGGGCGCCCGCCTGGGTACACTGACATGGAATGAGGAGAACCAGCTGGCCTCCGGCGTCCGGGGAGATCCGGACCGGGGACTGACCCCGGCGGGGCGGCAGGTCATCCGGCGGATGGAAGAGCGGAGGATGCTCTTGGATGTCTCCCACCTCAACGACGCGGGGTTCCGGAATGTGATCTCCATGGCCCACGGACCGGTGATTGCGTCCCATTCCAATTGCCGCGCCTTGTGTGCCGTGCCCCGCAATTTGACGGACGATCAGCTCCGGGCCATCCGGGATACCGGGGGCATTGTGGGACTCAATGTCCATCATGCCTTTGTCCATGAAGATCCCGCTCAGCAGACGGCGCAGATGCTGGCCCGTCACGCCGTCCATATGGCGGAGGTCATGGGGGTGGAGCATGTGGCCTGCGGGTTTGATTTCTGCGAGTTTTTCGGGCCGGGAAACGACGGCGCCCAGGGACTGGAGGATTGCTCCGGCACCGGGAACCTCTTTTTCTGGCTGGAAAGGCTGGGGATGTCCGCTCGGGAGCGGGAGATGATCGCCCGGGAAAATTTCCTGCGGGTTTTGCAGTAAACACAGTGCCGGATGCCGTTTGGCATCCGGCTTTTTTTGCTCCAGGCACAGAAAATGGCGGAAGGTGCGAAAATGTTTGAAATACATGGGGAACTATACTATAATACAAAAGAATGCTCGCATCCTGCCCAATTGGAATTTGGAGCTGCAGGAGTCTGACAGCCTGTGGACGAAGGATGTGGAAATTGCAGGAGACCCGCTGCCCGGAGGGAGCTTTGGGCCGTGCGGGATTCCAAAAGGAGCTGAAATTTTGGAAGTGACCAGAATTCAATTGGCCGACGGTGTATATTTGACGTATCTGCCGGCGCGTAAATTCAAGACCAGTCTGCTCTCGGCCCAGTTTGTCACGCCTTTGCAGGAGGAGACGGCCAGCGCCTGGGCGCTGCTGCCTGCTGTGCTGCGGCGGGGCACGGTCAGCGCTCCGGACATGGGGCAGCTTTCTGCCCGGTTGGATCGGCTGTATGGTGCCCGGATCGACTATACAGTGCGTAAAAAAGGCGAAAATCAGTGCGTGGGTTTTGTGGCCAGCCTGATTGATGACAGCTTTGCCCCGGGCGGAGAGCATCTGCTGGAGCCTGTCACGGAGCTGCTGGGTGAGCTGATCTGCGATCCGGTAACGGAGCGGGGACGGTTTGTACCGGCTTATTTTGATTCGGAGAAGACCAATCTTCTGGATGCCATCCGCAGCCTCATCAATGACAAGCGGGATTATGCCGACAGCCGGCTTCTGCAGGAAATGTGCGCAGGGGAGCCGTACGGCATCAGCCGTCTGGGCAGCGAGGCCACGGCGGAAAAGCTGCAGCTGCATAAGCTTTACGCACTTTACGGTCAGCTGATTGCCTCCGCCCGGTTGGAGCTGTTTTACAGCGGCAGTGCTGAGCTGGAGCGGGTGGAGCAGGCCATGCGCTCCGCCTTTGCTACGCTGCCCCGGGAAAATGTGGGGGAAATTATCCTGGCAAAGCCGCATCCCGCCCGGGAGGAAGTCCATCGGGTGGAGGAGAGCATGGATGTGACCCAGGGAAAGCTTGGCATGGGATTTTCCTGCGGCAGCGACGATACCGCCGCACTGCTCATGGGCAATACGCTTTTCGGCGGCAGCAGCAACTCCCGCTTGTTCCTGAATGTGCGGGAAAAGCTCTCCTTGTGTTACTATGCCTCTTCCGTCTATCACCGGCAGAAGGGAATCATCACCATGTCCTCCGGCATTGAGTTCGACAACTTCCAGAAGGCCTATGATGAAATCCTGACCCAGCTGGGTGAGGTCCAGGCCGGTGCCCTGGAGGACTGGGAGCTGGAGGGCGCCCGCAGTACGCTGCTCAACGCCTATGCCGCCATGGGAGACTCCCAGGGCAAGCTGGAGAACTTCTTCCTGGGTCAGGCGGCCACCGGCCAGGTGGAGACGCCGGCCGTGCTGGCGCAGCAGGTGCGGGAAGTCACACCGGCCCGGATCTTTGAGGCCATGAAGACCGTGTCCTTGGATACGGTGTACTTCCTGCGGGGAAAGGAGGCGGCACAATGAAGCCTACGTTTTATGAGCGCATCGGGGAATCCGTCCATCGGGAGGTGCTGCCCAACGGGCTGCAGGTGTGCGTGGTCCCCAAGCCCGGCTATGCCAAGCAGTACGCCTTTTTTGCCACACGCTACGGCGGTATGGATACCCGGTTTTGTCTGGATGGCCGCTGGCTGGATACACCTGCCGGCATCGCCCACTATCTCGAACACAAGATGTTCGATACCAAGGAAGGCAACGCCCTGCAGGAACTGGCTAAAAACGGCGCGGAGCCCAATGCCTTTACCTCCAACGCCATGACGGGCTACTACTTCGATTCCACGGCGCACTTTGCCGAGAATCTGGAGATCCTGCTCTCCTTCGTCTCCATTCCGTATTTTACCGAGGAGAGCGTGGCCAAGGAGCAGGGCATCATCGGCCAGGAGATCCGGATGATTGAGGATAACCCTGACTGGCAGATCTACACCCGGATGATGCAGTCCCTCTACGGCGTCAGCACGGCCCGGACTCCCATTGCCGGTACGGTGGAAAGCATCTCCCATATCACGGCTCAGACGCTTTACGACTGCCACAAGGCTTTTTACACGCCTTCCAACATGATTTTGACGGTGGTTGGCGATGTGGAGCCGGAGCGCATCGTGGAGCTGGCCCGCCGGGTGCTGCCCCGGGAGGCCGGCCCGGTGATTCCCCGGGATTACGGCACGGAGCCGGAGGCCGTGGCCCAGCAGGAGAGCTGCCTGACCATGGAAGTTTCTACGCCGCAGTTTTTGACCGGATTCAAGTGCCGTCCGGCCGCCGACGGGGAGGACTATCTGCGTATGGCGGTGCTGGGCGATATGGCCTGCGACCTGCTGCTGGGGGATTCCAGCCCCCTGTATCTGCGTCTTTATGATCAGGGCCTCATCAATACCAGCTTCGGCGGCGCCTTTGAGATGATGCCGGGGGTGGCATATCTCTATGCCGGCGGCGACAGCCGGGACGGCCGGGCCGTGGCGGAGGAAATTCAGAAGGAGGCCCGCCGCCTGGCAGATGAGGGCTTTGACGAGGATTTCTACCAGCAGGTGCGCCGGGCAGCCTTCGGCAGCAATCTGCGGGGACTCAATTCCTTTGAAAACATTGCCGTGTCTCTGACGGAAGGATATTTCCACGGTTACGATCCCTTCCGTTTCCCGCAGGTATTTGACTCCATCACTCAGGAGGATGTACGGGCGTTCCTGCGGGAAAACATCACGCCGGAGCGCGCAGTCCTCTCCCGGATTGAGCCCAAAGAAGCGTGAGTAGATAGCAAGCTGATAGAGAAAGAAAGGAAGAACCTGTTTTGACTGCATTGAAGGACATGCCCATTAGTTTTCCCGGCCTTTTCGGAGACTGGGAGTTTAATCCCGACCCGGTGGCCATTCACATTGGGCACGGCATTTACTGGTACGGAATCATCCTGGCGGTGGCCATGCTGGCAGGGTTGCTGCTTTGCATGAAGCAGTCCAAGCACTACGGATTGACGGAAGACAACGTGATGGACCTGGTGCTCTGGTCGGTGCCTCTGTGCATTGTGGGTGCCCGGCTGTACTACGTGCTGTTTTATCTGGATCTGTACCGCAACGAGGACGGCAGCCTCAACTGGGGAAATATGATCGCCGTCTGGGATGGCGGACTGGCAATTTACGGTGCCGTCATCATGGGTGTGCTGGTGGCATTTTTCTATACCCGGCATAAAAAGATCAAATTCGGCGCCATGACAGATTTGGCGGTGATGGGATTGCTGCTGGGCCAGGTAATTGGCCGCTGGGCCAACTTCATCAACCGGGAAGCGTTTGGAGCTGAAACGACCCTGCCCTGGCGTATGCAGCTGTGGGATACGCCGCTGACCACCATTGAGGTGCACCCCACATTCTTCTATGAGAGCTTGTGGAACCTCATTGGCCTGCTGCTGATTCTGTTCGTTATTTCCAAGGGACGGCGGTTTGACGGCGAGAACACCTGGTTCTATTTCCTCTGGTACGGTCTGGGCCGGGCCTGGATCGAGGGCCTGCGGACGGACAGTCTCTACCTCTTTGACTGGACCATCATGGGCCAGCCCATCCGGGTTTCCCAGGCGCTGAGCATTGTGATGGTGATTGTGGCAGTCTGCGTGCTGGTCTATCAAATCGGCTTCCGAAAGCACTCACCGGATGAGCTTTTGGTCAATCAGGTGGCCGCAGCAAAGGCGGCGGAGCTCGCGGCGCAGACAGCTGAGGAGGCCTCCAGTACGGAAGCAGCTTGTGCGCAGAGTGCGGAGGAACTCTGTGCGCAAACGGCGGATGAAGCGGAGAAAGAGCCGGAGGCTGCGGCGGATGATGTACAAGAGGAGGAGCAGGACCATGGCAGTCAGAATTGACGGAAAGGCACTGGCAGCCCAAGTCAAGGAGCAGGTGCGGCGGGAGGTGGAAACCCTCTCCCGTCAGCCGGGCCTGGCTGTCATCCTGGTGGGAGATAATCCGGCCTCTCAGGTGTATGTCCGGGGAAAGGAGAGCGACTGCGCTGAGTGCGGCATTCGCTCCTTTTCCCACCGCCTGCCTGCCCAGACTTCGCAGAAGGAATTGGTGGAGCTGGTGGAGCAGCTCAATCAGGACGCGGCGGTGGATGGTATTTTGTGCCAGCTGCCTTTGCCGGAGGGTCTGAACGAAGACCAGGTCATCCATGCCATTGCGCCGGATAAGGATGTAGACTGCTTCCACCCCTTCAATGTGGGGCAGATGTCCATTGGAGCGCCAACCTTTTTGCCCTGTACGCCGGCTGGCGTCATGGAGATGCTGCGGGCCTATGAGATCCCCGTTGCAGGCAAGCGGTGCGTGGTGCTGGGACGGAGCAATATTGTGGGCAAGCCTATGGCGATGCTGCTGACCCAGGCGGATGGTACGGTAACGGTGTGCCATTCCCGGACGCCGGACCTGGCGGCCTTGACCCGGGAGGCGGATATTCTGGTGGCGGCTGTGGGCCGCGTGGGACTGGTTACTGCCGACATGGTCCGTCTGGGTGCTGTGGTCATTGATGTGGCCATGAACCGCAATGCCGATGGAAAGCTTTGCGGCGACGTGGTCTTTGATGAAGTGGAGGCCAAGGCCTCCTACATCACGCCGGTTCCTGGCGGTGTGGGGCCCATGACCCGGGCCATGCTGATGCGCAATATTCTGACGGCAGCCCGGAACCACGGGGCCTGAACAACAAAACAGGGATTCTGGGATTTCGGAATCCCAATATGACGCAGGAGGCGGACTTCATGTCCGCCTCCTGTTTTTCCATACAAGAGCGGCAAGGTTGACAAAGGGAGGCGTGCCGCATATCATCATGTCATAAGAAAGGGGGATCAGATGCTGGAATTTACCTTGACTCTGGCCGGATTATTGCCGTTTGCGGCTGGGTATGGGATGCACTGGATGATGACGGCGTATCCGGATGTGCGGCTTCCTTATGGCCTGATCGGTTTGGCCTTTTTGCTGCTCTGGGGCGGGATCTCTTTTCTTGCGGGAATCTTTGCACGGAGGACCCCTCTTTTGTCAATCGCCTGCATGAACGGTGTGGCGTTGCTGGTACTGGTGCTGCTGGGGATTCAGGAACTGGTGCTGGGCGCCTATTTCAGCAATGCAGCGGGAATCTGGACGCAGCTTTATTTTCTGCCCCTGCTGCAGTTGGGGTTTAGTTTGACCAGCTGGAGCAGCCGGGTCTTTGCAGCAGATGCGGCTGCGTGTTTGTTGATGGCAGCCGTATCATATCTGGGGTTCTGGCTGGGACGGCGGCAAAGCGTGAAGTGAATCCGGAACCAGAAATAAACAGCAGCGCGTGGAAGCATCCGCTTCCACGCGCTGCTGTTATGTTTGATTGTTGGGGGATAAAGATTTTACAGGGCGATAGACAAACCAACCGGCCCCCGCGGCCAGAAGCAGACCGCCCAGAACATCCAGCAGGGCATGCTGTTTGATGAGCACTGTAGAAAGGCAGATCAGTCCAGCCAGAACAGCGGTCAGGATCAAGGCTCCCCGATGCCGGCCGGGACGCTGCCAGTCCCACACGGCCAGGGCTGCGCCGATGGCGCCGACCACATGGGCGGAGGGGAACACATTGGTATTGGTATCGATCCGGTAAAGCAGGGCGAGCAGCGCGGTGAAGATCGAGGACTCTTCCATCTGTGCGGGACGCAGGTTCTGACAGCTGGGAATCAGAAACCATACCGCTGCACTGAGAAAAAACGTCAGCGCCAGGAACTGCATATACCGGCGGAAGGCTCCGCCGTCCCTTACCAGGAGAAAAAGGCCTGTTCCGATTAGGAGAACATACCATACACAGTAAAAGACCACAAATACCGGACAGAAGGGAATGACGGCGTCCAGCGGCAGCTGCGTGGCCCAATAGTGCTGCCGGGGAAGATGTTCCAGCAGTGCAAACACCGCCAGGTAAGCCGGAACCCAAAGCGCCCCGCGCAGGCGGAGCCAGACGGGAGAGCGGAGATTCGTGGGGGACAAACGAGGCACCTCCTTATGATGGCTGATTTCATTTTATCATATGTGAGAGGAAAATTACGGCTTTTTACAGAGAAAAACCGCGCTGTCTGCTTTTGCAGACAGCGCGGCAGAAAAGACAATCAGCGTTCTTCCCGGAAGTAGGACAGACCCAGACTGGCAGGAGGATGATTTTCCCGCTTTTTCCGCAGGGAGATGAAGATCAGCACCGCGATGGTTACCAGGTAAGGCAGCATCTTGAACAGCTCGATGTCCTTGCGCCCCAGATTCGGAATGATGAGGTAGGCCCAGAACAGGAAGCCGAAGAGATAGGAACCCCAGATGGCGTTGACGCTGCGCCAGGTGGCAAAGATAACCAGTGCCACAGCCAGCCAGCCCAGAGACTCGATGGTACCGTCGCTGGCCCAGGTGCCCTTGATATAATCCATCGTGTAATAGAGACCGCCCATACCGGAGATTCCGGCACCGATGCAGGTGGCCAGATACTTGTTGCGGATGACGTTGATGCCGGCAGCGTCGGCGGTAGCGGGATTCTCACCCACTGCCCGGAGGTTCAGTCCCTGGCGGGTGTGATTGAGGAACCAATGCAGGACGACTGCCACCACAATGGCCAGGTATACCATGAAGCCATAGCTGAAGAACAGTTTTCCAGGCAGGCCCAGACCGGAAAGGGCAGGGATTGTGGCCCGGTAAGCTGCGCTGGTGGCGGCCACGGAGATCTGGCCCACGCCGCCGGCCATGGTATTCAGGCTGCCGCCAAAGAAGTTGGCCACGCCGCCGCCGAAGATGGTCAGCGTCAAGCCGGTGACGTTCTGGTTGGCCCGGAGGGTGATGGTCAGGAAGCTGTAGAGCAGTCCGCCCAGTGCAGAGGCTGCAAAGGCGGCCAGAAAGCTGACCAGCAGGCAGACAATGGCGGAGGGATTGGGATTATTGAACTCGTAGAAAAAGGAGGCGGCAAGGCCTGAGATGCCGCCCAGGTACATAATACCCGGGACGCCCAGGTTCAGATTGCCGGATTTCTCCGTGAGAATTTCACCGATGGCACCATACATGATCACGGTACCAAAACAAATGGATGACTGCAGCAGTCGGATCAGCTGGTCCATCATTTGCCCTTGGCCTCCTTTCCGCCGCGCACGATGACGCGATAGTTGATGAAGAATTCGCTGCTGAGGATGAAGAAAAGGATGATGCCGGTGATGATCTCCGAAGCGTAGTCGTTGAGGTTGAACTGGGAGGCAATCTGGATGGCGCCCTGCTGCAGGAAGACCAGCAGGAAGGAGATCAGAATCATCACAAAGGTATTGAACTGAGCCAGCCAGGCCACGATGATGGCAGTAAAGCCCCGGCCGCCTGCCGTTTCCGTGGAGATGGTATGACTGACGCCGGCCACTTCGATGAATCCAGCCAGGCCGCAGATAGCGCCGGAGATAGCCATGGTGCGGATGGTGACTTTCTTGACGTTGATGCCGGCATATCGGGCGGTGTTCTCCGAATCGCCCACCACCGAGATTTCGTAGCCCTGCTTGGAGTACTTCAGATAGATGTACATTCCCACGGCCAGGATCAGGACCAACACCACGTTCAGACCGTAGGCCTGACCGAAGACCTTGGGGAAATGGCCGTAGGCGGTCATCTGGTTGATAATGCCCACGGAGTTGGAGCCCACGGGATTTTCCCATAAGGCTACGCAGTAACTGGTGATCTGAATGGCCACATAGTTCATCATCAGAGTGAAGAGGGTTTCGTTGGTATTCCAGACGGCCTTGAACACAGCAGGGATTACGCCCCACAGGCAGCCGCACAGAAGACTGACGATCCCCATGACAGCCAGCAGTGCCGGAGTGGAAAGGTCGCCGCCCCAGGCCCGCATGATACCGGCAGTTACGACGCCGCCAATGAGAATTTGGCCTTCAGCACCGATGTTCCAGAACTTCATCTTGAAGGCAGGAGCCAGACCTACGCCGATGCACAAAAGCATCATGGCGTCCCGGATGGTAACCCAGGAGCGGCGGTTGGTACCGAAGGCTCCGTCAAAGATGGCTTCGTAGACCTGAATGGGGTTGAGCTTGGTGATGGCGAAGATGAAAATGCCGCTGACCACCAGAGAGGCAAGGACTGCCGCAATGCGGATGGCGTAGGCCTTGGGGCGGGCAATGCCATCCCGCTTTACGATCCGCAGCAGGGGCTCTTTATGATGCTGTACAGTTTGGGTCATGCCTGTGCGGCCTCCTTTCTGAATCGGGTCATGAGAAGACCCACTTCCTCTTTGGTGGTGGTGCGGGCATCGACCACGCCGCTGACCTGGCCGCCGCACAGAACGAGGATGCGGTCACACAGTTCCAGCAGGACGTCGAGATCCTCGCCCACGTACAAAACGGCCACACCCTTGCACTTTTCCGCGGTCAGAAGGTTATAGATGGTGTAGGAGGTATTGATATCCAGACCGCGAACGGCATAGGCTGTCATCAAAACCGAGGGATTCTGGGCAATTTCTCGGCCTACCAAAACCTTCTGCACATTGCCGCCGGAAAGACGGCGGACAGGAGTATTGAGGCTGGGGGTCAGAACATCCAGTTCCGCTTTGACCTGCTCGGCCAATGCACGGGGAGACTTGCGGTCCAGCAGGGGACCTTTGCCTGCACGGTAGGTCTTGAGCATCATGTTGTCCGTCATGCCCATGGAGCCCACCAGGCCCATGCCAAGACGGTCCTCCGGCACGAAGGCCATGGAGACACCGATGCTGTGAATCTGCCGGGGCGTCTTGCCCAGGAGTTCTTCGCCGCTGCGGTCCACAGGGACATGCTGTCCGGCAATGGGCTCATCAGGAGCGGGGGGATGATAGATCACATGGGAGCCGGGTTCCGTGGCCCGCAGTCCGGCAATGGATTCCAGCAGTTCCTTCTGTCCGCTGCCGGAAATGCCCGCAATGCCCAGAATCTCTCCGCCGAAGGCCTGGAAGGACACATGGTCCAGCGCCTTCACGCCATCTGGTGTCAGGACGGTAAGATCCTGTACTTCCAGGCGAAGATGGCGCGGCTCCACCAGGGGACGGTCGATGTTCAGCGTGACAGCATGGCCCACCATCATGTCGGTGAGCTTTTGGGGATTGGTGTCCCGGGTGGCCACATCTCCGATATAACGTCCCTTGCGCAAAACAGCTACCCGGTCGGAGACATCCATCACCTCGTTGAGCTTGTGGGTGATGATGACCATGGCTTTGCCGTCGGCTTTCATGTTGCGCATGACATCAAAGAGCCGGTCGGTTTCCTGAGGAGTGAGGACGGCGGTGGGCTCGTCCAGAATCAGAATGTCTGCGCCCCGGTAGAGTACTTTGACGATTTCCACCGTCTGCTTTTCGGAGACAGACATGTTATAAACTTTTTTGTTGGGGTCGATGACGAAGCCATACTTCTGGCAGATTTCCGTAATCCGGGCGGCTGCGGCTTTGAGGTCCAGCTTGCCGGGCTCTTCCAGGCCCAGCACAATATTTTCCGCTGCGGTAAAGATGTCCACCAGTTTGAAGTGCTGATGGATCATGCCGATGCCGCAGTCAAAGGCGTCTTTGGGAGATGCGATGGTGACGGGATTTCCGCCGACCAGAATCTCTCCTTCATCGGGGAAATAAATACCGGCCAGCATGTTCATCAGGGTGGTTTTACCGCTGCCGTTTTCACCCAGCAGGGACAAAATCTCACCCCGTTTGATGTCCAGCGAGACATCGTCGTTGGCAACGACTTTGCCGAAGCGCTTGGTGACGTGTTTCATCTGGATGGCATAAGTGTTTTCCAAGCGAATCTTCCTTTCTTTTAAGTGGCAATAGGCATAAGCCTCCGGAGGGAAAAGAAAAGGGAAAAGACCCCGGCGGCTCGCCTGCCGCGAAGGGGGGATTTGCAAAAAGGGGCTGCCGCGGAGGCAGCCCCTTTTTTACCGGGGAGAATGGGCGAAATCAGCCGTTGTTGTTCAGCTCCGTGATGCCATCGATGCGCAGATCGAAGTAGGGAGCGCTGCGGTAAACAGACTCCTGGAAGGCACCGTCGGAGATGACGTTCTCAGTGGGACCCTCGAAGACCACGTCGCCGGACTCAAAGTCAATGATGGAGAAGTTGACCTCATACTCGGTAACCGTCTGGCCGCCCACAGTGAACTTGGAGGTGTCGAACACCTTCAGGCTGCCGTCGTCGATTGCGGCCCAAGCAGCGTCCACAGCCTCCTGGGTGCCCTCGGCGCAGCTCTCGCCCAGGGTGGAGATCATGACGGCGTTGTTGGCGTGGCCGGTAGCATAGTCAGCGGGGATCTCCTCGCCGGCCATGAACTTCTCCAGAGTGGCCTGATAGAGGACAGACCAGTTATTCTGAGCAGAGGTCAGAGCGGCGGTGGGAGCCACAGAGAGCATGTCGATGTTGTAGCCCACGGAGTAAGCCACGGTGCCCTTTTCCTGAGCGTCCTGCACGGCAGAAGGTGCACCGGTGGAGTCAGCGTGCTGGCCAATGATGACGCAGCCGCGGGCCATCAGGGTGTTGGCGGCCTCAGCCTCGCCGGCCAGATCGAACCAGGAGTTGGTGTACTGCACTTCCATGTATGCCTCGGGAACGATGGACTGAATGCCCAGCAGGAAGGCGGTGTAGCCGCAGACCACTTCGGCATAGGGATAAGCGCCGACATAGCCGACCTTGGGATCGGTGACGGTACCGGCGTCCATCAGCTCCTTGAGCTTCATGCCGGCGACCACGCCGGAGACGTAGCGGGACTCATACGTATAGGGGAAGATGTTCTTGAAGTTGTCAAGACCAGATACGCCGGCCTGGTCGCCGGTGCAGGAGACGAACGTAATGTCCTCATACTCGCGGGCAGCCTGGAGCATATAGGGCTGGTGACCGTAAGAGTCGGAGAAGATGATGTCGCAGCCCTGTTCTGCCAGGTCCACGGCAGCGTCGTAGCAGGCCTGGTTTTCGGCCACGTTGTACTTGAAGACCACCTGGTTGGTGTCAGTGGGATCGATGCCCAGAGCTTCGCAGGCAGCGGTGAGGCCATCGATATGGGCCACGTCGTAACCGGAGTTCTGGTCGTGGACGCAGATCAGACCCACTTTGATGTCAGCAGTCTCACCCTGGGTGGTTTCGCCGCCCTCATCGGCAGGGGTGTCCGATGTTTCTTCCTGGCCGCCGCAGGCGGTCAGGCTCAGGGCCATGACAAGTGTGAGAAGCAGTGCAAGAATCTTCTTCATTCTGAAATCCTCCTTTACATTGATACACACGGGGTAAGGAATGACCTTGTCTACTGTCATCATACAAGCTTGCCTTAAAAAATTCAACATGGTTTTGGAACAAATTGTGAAAATCCAGTCAAAAAATTTACTGTTTCCCAAAACTGTTTTTAGAATAATTTACAAATAAAGGAAAATGTGCACAAAAAACCAGGAGAGCCATGTCGGCTCTCCTGGTGAATCAGAACAAGGTTACTGGCTGATGGCGGTACCGGTTTTTCCTGCAATTCCGTCCTTTGCTTTTTCCAGCAGGGTAATCAGGGCGGTACGGCCGGGCTTGGACTCTGCAAACTTCACGGCAGCCTGCACTTTCGGCAGCATGCTGCCGGGAGCAAACTGGCCCTGTGCCGTATAGTCCCGGGCCTCCTGGGGGGTGAGATGGTCCAGCCAAAGCTGGTTGGGTTTGCCGAAATTAACGGCCACCTTTTCCACGGCGGTCAGGATAATCAGCGTGTCAGCGTCCAGCTCCTCGGCCAGCAGCTCGGATGCAAAGTCTTTATCGATGACCGCGCCGGCGCCTTTGAGGTGATTGCCCTCTGTCCGGTAGACGGGAATGCCGCCTCCGCCGCAGGCCACGGCGATCTGACCGGCGGCCAGCAGGGCACGGATGGTGTCGATCTCCACGATGGCCTTGGGCAGGGGAGAGGCCACACACCGGCGCCAGCCCCGGCCGGCGTCCTCCATGACGGTGTTGCCGCGGCGGCGCATTTCCTCCGCTTCTGCTTCCGTCATGAATGTGCCGATGGGCTTGGTGGGATTCTGGAAGGCGGGGTCGTTGGGGTCCACCTCCACCTGCGTGAGAATGGTAGCCACGCTCTTGTGGATGCCGCGGTTGAGCAGCTCCTCCCGCAGGGCATTTTGCAGGTCATACCCGATGTAGCCCTGACTCATGGCAGTGCAGACAGACATGGGGGCCATGGGATGGGAGGGATCTTCCCGGGAGAGGGTGGTCATGGCGATATTGATCATGCCCACCTG
Organism: uncultured Oscillospiraceae bacterium; assembly: GCA_944387035.1. Lineage (GTDB taxonomy): Bacteria > Bacillota > Clostridia > Oscillospirales > Oscillospiraceae > Oscillibacter. The sequence continues at coordinate 73,271 of CALXDJ010000006.1, forward strand.
GGGGCCATTGCCGTGAGCGACCACGACTTCGTGACCTTCCTCAATGAGATCTGCAATGGCACGGACCGTATGTTTGACAGCAGCCATCTGTTCGGGCAGGTTTTTGCCCAGGGCGTTGCCGCCCAGAGCGATCACAATGCGCTTACCCATGATCGGTGATACCTCATTTCACAGTAATGTGGCGGAAGGACCGTCAGAAAAGCGGGCGGATTTTAAAACATCTTCCGCTTGCCGCCCTGATCCATGGCCATCAATGCGGCGACGGGATCCTTGACCTTGCTCATCATGATCATGGCGGCGATGATGTAGGGCTTGTAGCTGGCTTCCTTGTACAGGGGCACCAGATAGCGGTCAAACACGGAGTTGTCCACCTCGCCCTCCGGGCAGCTCAGGCCGGTGATGTCGGCGGGCAGGCAGTGCAGATACAGAGCGCTGCCGTTTTTGGTGCGCTTCATCATCTCTTCGGAGCAGGTCCAATTCTTGTGCTGGGCGTTCTGAGCCAGCAGCTGCTTCTCCAGCGCATCGATTCCGGCCTGATCGCCTGCCTGATAGAGCTTGGTGCGCTGCTCCATGGCGGCAAAGGGAGCCCAGCTCTTGGGATAGACAATGTCGGCGCCGTCGAAGGCCTCTTCCATGGTGGCGACCTTCTTGTAGCTGCCGCCGGTGGCAGCGGCGTTCTTCCGGGCGATCTCTTCCACCTCGGGCATCACGTCATAGCCCTCGGGATGTGCCAGCACCACGTCCATGCCGAAGCGGGTCATCAGGCCGATGACGCCCTGGGGAACGGACAGGGGCTTGCCGTAGGAGGGAGAATAGGCCCAAGTCATGGCGATCTTCTTGCCCTTGAGGTTCTCCACACCGCCGAACTCATGGATAATATGGAGCATGTCCGCCATGCACTGGGTGGGATGGTCCACGTCGCACTGCAGGTTCACCAGAGTGGGCTGCTGCTCCAGGATGCCGTCCCGGTAGCCTTCCTTCACGGCGTCCATGAAGGTCTTCTGGTACTTATGGCCCTCGCCGATGAACATATCGTCCCGGATGCCGATGACGTCGGCCATGAAGGAGACCATGTTGGCGGTCTCACGGACCGTTTCGCCGTGGGCGATCTGAGACTTCTTTTCGTCCAGATCCTGCACCTGAAGACCCAGCAGGTTGCAGGCGGAGGCGAAGGAGAAGCGGGTACGGGTGGAGTTGTCGCGGAAGATGGAGATGCCCAGACCGGAATCGAAGATCCGGGTGGACTTGTTGCGCTCCCGCAGATCCCGCAGGGCGTCGGCTACGGTAAAGATGGCTTCCAGTTCCTCGTCGGTCTTATCCCAGGTCCAATAGAAGTCGCTCTTATACATATTGTTGATGTGCAGCTTTTCCAGATGCTTGGCCAGCTCAATCGTCTTGGACATTGTAAAGCACTCCTTTATTTTATTTCAATCAGAATCCATAGTGAGAAAGCGGCGGGGGAACGTGCTCCCCCGCACGGCTGAATTACTGGATGTCGTTATCCGTCAGGCTCTGACGGAACTCGGTGACGTCGGCCGTCTTGTTTTCCGCCTTGTAGAGATTCACGGCGGCCACATACATGGCGGCGCAGGTTACCAGATCCTGCTTCCAGGTGATCTCATTGGGGGCGTGAGCCTGAGACTCGGCGCCGGGACCGAAGCCCACGCAGGGGATGCCGTACCGGCCCTGAATGGCCACGCAGTTGGTGGAGAAGGTCCACTTGTCGGTGAGGGGACGGCCCGTCCGCAGATGCATGGCGTCCTTCTTGGGATCGCTGTCGGCATGGCCGATGCGCTCTGTGCCCCACAGGGCATGGTGGGCATCCACCAGGGCCTGCACATGGGCGGCACTTTCCTTATTGATCCAGGTGGGGAAGAAGCACTCGGTCTCATAGACCTCGCCGGTCCAGGAGGGCCGGTCATACATGTACATGGAGACCTTCACGTCGTCGCCGTACTTCTTCACGCTGGGCAGGTCCCGGATTTCCTGCAGGCAGGAGTCCCAGGTCTCGCCGGCGGTCATGCGCCGGTCGATGGAGATGGAGCAGCTGTCCGCCACGGCGCAGCGGGAAGGAGAGGTGTAGAAGATCTGGGAAACCGTGCAGGTACCGCGTCCCAGGAACTGGGCATCTTCATAATGCTCGGGATTGAATTCGGGGTTGAGCATCTTCACCAAGCCCTTGACAGTGTTGGAAGGACCATCGCCGTTTTCGTTGAGGGCCCGGACATCCTGCAGGATGTCGGCCATCTTGTAAATGGCGTTGTCGCCCCGGGAAGGAGCGGAGCCGTGGCAGGAGACGCCCTTGACGTCCACCCGGATTTCCATACGGCCGCGGTGACCGCGGTAAATGCCGCCGTCGGTGGGTTCGGTGGAAATGACAAACTCGATCTTCTCCTGGGCCTCTTCCTTGCTGGAGAAGTACTTGTTGACGATGTACTGCCAGCACATGCCGTCGCAGTCCTCTTCCTGCACGGAGCCGACTACCATGATCCGATACCCTGCGGGGATCAGATTCAGGTCCTTCATAATTTTGGCGCCGTACACTGCCGAGGCCATGCCGCCCTCCTGGTCGGAGCCGCCCCGGCCAAAGATGATGTCGTCTGTTTCATAGCCCTGATAGGGGTCTGCTTCCCAGTTGTCGGCGTTGCCAATACCAACGGTGTCGATGTGGGAATCGATGGCGATGATCTTGTCTCCGCTGCCCATCCAGCCGATGACGTTGCCCAGACCGTCAATTTCCACCTTGTCAAAGCCCAGCTTTTCCATCTCGGCCTTGATGCAGTGCACCACATCCTTTTCTTCGCAGCTTTCGCTGGGGTGGGAGATCATTTCCCGCAGGAACCGGGTCATGTCGGCCTGATAGCCTCTGGCCGCTGCCTTGATCGCTTCAAAATCCATCACACTGTCCTCCATCAAATCTGATTTAGTCAACAGGTCCTTACAAACGCCCTTTGGCTTACTCTACCCCTATCATAGCATAAGAAACCCACTTGTCAAACAAAAAATTAGAAAACCAAAAAATTTTTTTGAAAAGCGGTTGATTTATATAAAAACTATGGTATCATGATCATGGGAAGTTGGATGATTTCCATGGAGTTTTCGGGAAAAGGAGGGATATCTACGGAAAGCGGAAAGCTGGAGCTGCTGCGGCAGGTGGCGGCGGGAATCGCCGCCCAGTTCGGCAGCAGCTGTGAGGTGGTGGTCCACGATTTGAGCCGCCATCCGGACCACTCCATTGTGGCCATTGTCAATGGTCACGTCTCCGGCCGGAAGGTGGGAGATGGGGCGTCAGCCGTGGTGCTGGAGCAGATGGAGACCAACGATCCGGAGCCCAAGGATCATCTTTGTTATTTGACTAAGACACCGGATGGGAAGATTCTCAAATCGTCCACGGTGTATATCCGCAACAGCAAGGGCAAGGTCTCGGCGATCTTGTCCATCAACTATGATATTTCCAAGCTGCTGATGGTGGAAGATGCGGTGCGGGAGCTGATTACGACCCAGGAGCCGCAGCCGTCGGAGCCGGAACGGATTGTCAATGTCAACGATTTGCTGGAGGATCTCATCGAGCAGTCCGTGGCTCTGGTTGGCAAACCGGTGGCGCTGATGAATAAGGATGACAAGGTAAAGGCCATCCAGTTCCTCAATCAGAATGGGGCGTTTCTCGTCACCAAGTCCGGTGATAAGATTGCCAAATATTTTGGAATTTCCAAGTACACGCTGTATTCCTATATCGATACGAAGCAACAGGAGGAGAAGCAGGCATGATTGATTTTACCATCCAAAAAGAAGGCTTGGCCCACAACATTGCCAAGGCCCGGGAAAACGGCATTCTCATTCCTACCATCCGTCAGATGCAGCACCCGGAGACGATTCCGGAGAAGGTGCAGGCAAAACTGAAGAAGGTGGGGATGGGGGATGTGGACCCGCTGAACCTCTTCCGGATCACTTGGAAGAATGAACCGGTGGAAGCGGGAGGTCTGTTCCGCCAGGTGCCCAACTATATCGAGCTGCCCAGCTCTCTGACGGGCGTACCTTGCCGGATTGTGGCCATGGTGGGAAAATGGTTCCCCACGGGCTGCCACAAGGTGGGAGCCAGCTTCGGCTGTCTGGCACCGCGCCTGGTGACCGGCCAGTTTGACGTGGAGCGGCACAAGGCCGTCTGGCCGTCCACCGGCAACTACTGCCGGGGCGGCGCGTTCAACTCCCGGCTGCTGGGGGCCCAGGGCGTGGCGATTTTGCCCGCCGAGATGTCCCGGGAGCGCTTTGACTGGCTTCACGCCATCGGCGCCCAGGTGATCGCCACCCCCGGCTGCGAGTCCAACGTCAAGGAAATCTTCGACAAGACCAATGAACTCAAGCAGGACCCGCAGTACATGATTTTCAACCAGTTTGAGGAAATGGGCAATCCCCTCTGGCACTATAATGTCACCGGCAACGCCCTGGCGGATGTGTTTGAGGCCATCAAGCGTCCCGGCGACCGGTTTGCCGGCGCCTGCTTCACCTCCGGTTCTGCCGGCACCATGTCCACCGGCGACCGGCTCAAGGAGCTGTATCCGAAACTAAAGCTGGGCGTGGGCGAGGCGCTGCAGTGCCCCACGATTCTGGAAAACGGCTTCGGCGGTCACCGGATTGAGGGCATCGGCGACAAGCACATTCCCTGGATCCACAATGTGAAGAACACGGATATGGTCATCGACATTGACGATGAGGATTCCCAGCGGCTGCTGCGGCTGTTCAACACGCCGGAGGGCCGGACCTATCTCAAAGAGGAGCTGCATCTTTCCGATGAGCTGCTGGAGCAGCTGACGTGGCTGGGCATCAGCGGCATTGCCAATGTGCTCTGCTGCATCAAGATGGCGAAGTACTATGAGCTGACCGAGCGGGATGTGGTGGGTACTGTGCTGACGGACTCCGCCGTGATGTATGGCAGCCGCATCCAGGAGCTCAATGAGCTCCACGGGGCATACACCGTCCGGGAGGCAGCCATGGACCATGCGATCCACATGCTGGGCCTTAAGACCGACAGCATGATGGAGCTGACCTATCGGGACCGCAAGCGGATCCACAACCTGAAGTATTACACTTGGGTGGAACAGCAGGGCAAGACCGCGGAAGAGCTTGATGCCCTTTGGTACGATACCGAAGGAACCTGGGACGCCGTTCACGCTCAGGCCAAGGATCTGGATGAGCTGATCGATGCATTCAACGAAGAAACGGGTGTGCTGAAGACCCTGTAACATCCCACACAAAACGCCTCAGGGGGCGGGGCGGATGCCCCGCCCCCTGTTTCTTTCAGAGAAGGGAGTGCGTATGGGGAGAATGCCATGGAAGCGGTTCATCTGGGACATTGCCATCGTCTTGGCTGGGCTTTTGGTGCTGTTTGGCCTGAGATGGCTGGTTCATGGTTCTTATGAATGGGTACCAACGGCCGAGCAGCAGGACAAGGCCCGGATCGCGGCGGTGTATTGGCTGATTTTGACGGTACCGGTCCTGGCTTGGTGCATCTTCATGCGGCTCCAACGGAAGAAATGATCCTTTGAGCTGGAAAAATGAGGCGGGCGATGCAATTTCTGACATGGAGATACGGCTGCATGCCTCCATTCACCAGAAGGGGAAAGAAGCGATGAAAGAGGAGTTATATTATGAAAAACGTATTGTACGGTAAGTGCGTCAAATGCGGGAAGACTTATCCGGCTACGCCGGATCTGACCACCTGCACCTGCGGCGGCATTCTGGATATTGTCTATGATTACGACGCCATCCGCCGGGAGTTTACCAAGGAGACTCTGGCAGCCCGTTCGGAGCGGACCATGTGGCGCTACCGGGAGCTGCTGCCGGTGGAGGAGACCACGGCTCCCACGCCGCTGCGGGTGGGCTGGAGCCCACTGTACGAAGAGCCGCGCCTGGCGGAGCAGCTGGGGCTGGGCCGCCTGTGGGTGAAGGATGACGGCCAGAATCCCACAGCTTCCCTGAAGGACCGGGCCAGCGCCATGGCGGTGGCCAAGGCCCGGGAAGCGGGGGCCCAGGTGATTGCCTGCTCATCTACGGGCAACGCGGCCTCGTCTTTGGCGGGCAACGCCGCTGCGGCGGGACTGGAGACGTTTATCTTCGTTCCGTCCCGGGCTCCCAAGGGAAAGGTAGCACAACTGATGACCTTTGGCGCCACGGTAATTTCCGTGGAGGGCAGCTATGAGGAGACTTTTGAGCTGAGCAAGGCGGCCATTGACCGCTGGGGCTGGTACAACCGCAACGCCGCCATCAATCCCTATCTTTCTGAGGGAAAAAAGACGGTGGCCCTGGAAATCATGGAGCAGCTGGACTGGCAGGTGCCGGACTACATTGCCATTTCCGTGGGAGACGGGTGCACCATTGCGGGCCTTTGGAAGGGCCTGAAGGACCTGTATGCCATCGGGTTTATCGACCGCCTGCCCCGGCTGATCTCTGCCCAGGCGGCGGGATGCTGTCCGCTCAACCGGGCCATTGAGACCGGGGAGCCTTGGCACCCCATGGAAGAGAACACCCTGGCGGATTCCATTGCTGTAGGGGTCCCCCGGAATGCGGACAAGGCCCTCATGGCCATCCGGGAGTCCAACGGATTGACGGTCAATGTCTCCGACGAGGAGATTCTGGAGGCGCAAAAGCTGTTGGGACGGACCTGCGGTGTGTTCGGCGAGCCTGCGGGCGTGACCGGCACGGCCGGGGTGAAGAAGCTCTGCCAGCAGGGCGTCTTGGGAAAGGAGGACACCGTGGTGTCCGTGGTGACAGGCAACGGACTCAAGGATGTCGCCAATGCCATCCGGGCCTGCGGCGAGCCCATCACCATTCCCTCGGATATGGGGCGGCTGCTGGAGGCCTTCCATCAAAAAGGAATCTCACTGGAATAAGCAAGAAGAGAGCCGCCTTACATAGGCGGCTCTCCAGCAGTTATATGGTAGGGTTCATACGATTTTCTGCAGCAGTTGAGGCAGCTCGGCGTCCTTTTGCTCCGCAAAGTAGCGGATGATATCTTTCCGGGTGACGATGCCGTTAAAATTGCCCAGATCATCGACCACGGGAATGAAATTCTGGTTCATGGCGCTGTTGAGCATTTCCTCCATGCTGACGGTGATGCGGACGGGGGGATAAGTATCCTTTTGCAGAATATCCCGGATCTTCAGCTGCTCCAAGTCTTTCATGGAACAGACCTTACGTTCCTCCGGCACTTCGTTGAGAAGCTGCCAGAGGAAATCTCCTTCGCTGACGGTGCCTGCATACCGGCCGTCCCGGGTGATGACTGGGATGGCGGTGTAGCCGTGGTGACGCATTTTTTCCAGACCCTGACGGAATGTATAGTCATCATAGAGGTAGGCAACACGGCTTTTGGGGAGCAGAAAATAAGCAATGTTCACTTCGCAGCCTCTTTTCTCGATTGCGGCGGAGCCGCTTTGTTTGGATTGCACTTCCCTAATCTTACTATACAAGAACGGCTTGGAAATTTGGTGAACAATTTATGAAATCTGACAGGGTTGGGCCTTTACTTTTTCAAGTTTGGCTGATATGATATGGATGTGATAAATGCAACAAAGGAGGCATGCAATATGCTGACTCAGCAGGAGCTGGAGCGAAGTCCGCTGTTTCAGGGGATCAGCTATGACGAATACCGGCGGATGCTGACATGTTTTCAGGCGGTGCAAAGGTCCTACCGTCCGGAGGAAATGATCTATGACTTCTCCAAACCGAATCAGAATGCGGTGGGGATCATCGAGCGGGGAGCGGCGTCTTTGATCCGGATTGATGCCGACGGCGTAGCGACCGTATTGGAGGAGCTCCACGCCGGCGGAGTCTTTGGAAAGGACTTGGCGTTCGCTGGTTCCCGGGAAGACAGCCTGGAAGTAGTGTGCCGGACGGCATGTGATGTCCTGTTCATTGATTATCCGCATATTCTCAAGCGATGTGAGAACGCCTGCTATCACCACAGCCTGCTGGTGCAGAATATGCTGCGGCTGATGGCCGATAAGGCGCAGTCGCTCAGCGAGCGGGTGGATGTGCTCTCCCGCCGGTCCATCCGGGAAAAGCTGCTGTGCTATTTCCGCCAGCAGTCGGAGAAGGAGGGGGCTAATACCTTTACTCTGCCGTTTTCTCTCAGCACTCTGGCCGATTACATCGCAACAGACCGCAGCGCCATGATGCGGGAGCTCAAACGACTGCGGGAGGAGGGGACGGTTTCCTCTGACGGCAGACGCTTTACATTGCGCTCGTAACAGATTTCACAAAAGCCACAAACAATTTGTGAAAATTTTGGCGTATTAACGGCAAAAAGGAATTGACGCTCTCAGACGAGTGTGTTAAAATGCAGACAATGTGTCGTATGGCGGGATACAGATCTCCGTAACTGTTACAAATCGAACATTCGGGAAAGAAGGAAAACTATGTATCGTATTGTGAGAAAAGAGGCACTCCGACCCACTGTTACCCTCTATGAGATCGAGGCGCCCCTGATCGCCAAGAAGGCGCAGCCCGGCCAGTTTATCATCCTCCGGGTGGATGAGAACGGCGAGCGCATTCCTATCACGATCAATAACTACGACCCCGAAAAAGGCACGGTTACCATTATCGTGCAGACGGTGGGTGCTACCACGGAAAAGCTCAGCCATCTCAATGAGGGCGACTGCCTGCAGGACTTTGTGGGTCCTCTCGGCAAGGCTACGGAGACCGAAGGCAAGAAGAAGGTCTGCGTGGTGGGCGGCGGCGTCGGATGCGCCATTGCCTATCCGGTGCTCAAGAAGTTCCACGACAGCGGCGCGGAGGTCCATGCGGTCATCGGCTTTAAGAACAAGGATCTGGTGATTCTGGAGGATGATTTCCGCAAGTCCAGCTCTGTGCTCAAGGTCTGCACCGACGATGGCTCCTATGGCCAAAAGGGATTGGTTACCGATGCGCTCAAGGAGCTCATCGAGGCAGGCAATCAGTATGATGAGGTGTTTGCCATCGGTCCCATGGTGATGATGAAGTTTGTCTCCAAGACCACGGAGCCCTATGGCATTCCCACTACCGTTTCCATGAGCCCCATCATGATTGACGGTACCGGTATGTGCGGCGGCTGCCGTCTGAGCGTGGGCGGCGAGATGAAGTTTGCCTGCGTGGACGGCCCGGATTTCGATGGCCACAAGGTGGACTGGGATCTGGCGGTCAAGCGCAATCAGATGTATCATGACTTTGAGCTGCACAAGCATGAGGAGACCTGCAACCTGTTCAAAAAGGAGGCCCAGTAATCATGGCCAATATGTCTTTGAAGAAGAATCCCATGCCCTCTCAGGACCCCAACGTCCGCAACAAGAATTTTGATGAGGTGGCACTGGGCTATACGGAAGAGCAGGCATTGGACGAGGCACAGCGGTGCCTGAACTGCAAGAATAAGCCCTGCATGACCGGCTGCCCCGTCATGGTTCATATCCCTGAGTTCATTGCCGAGGTGGCCAAGGGCCATTTTGAAGAGGCTTATCAGATTATTTCCAACACCAGCGCTCTGCCTGCCGTCTGCGGCCGGGTCTGCCCCCAGGAAAGCCAGTGCGAAAAGTACTGCGTTCGGGGCAAGAAGGGTGAGCCGGTTGCCATTGGCCGTCTGGAGCGGTTTGTGGCGGATTGGCACAACACGCACACCTGCGATGTGCCGCCCCGTCCCCAGCCTAACGGCCACAAGGTGGCCGTGGTGGGTTCCGGCCCTGCAGGACTGACCTGCGCCGGCGACCTGGCCCGGAAGGGATATGACGTTACCGTATTTGAGGCGCTCCATCTGGCCGGCGGCGTGCTGGTTTACGGCATTCCGGAGTTCCGTCTGCCCAAGGCCATCGTGCAGAAGGAAGTGGACGGCCTGAAGGAAATGGGCGTGACCATTGCCACCGATACCGTCATCGGCCGGACGATCTCCATTGATGAACTGATGGAGGAGCATGGCTTTGAAGCGGTGTTTATCGGTTCCGGTGCGGGCCTGCCCATGTTCATGAACATTCCCGGTGTGAACTACCGTGGCGTCTATTCCGCCAATGAGTTCCTGACCCGGATCAACCTGATGAAGGCGTATCGGCCCGATTCCGATACCCCCATTCAGCATCCCAAGCGCGTGGCCGTCGTGGGCGGCGGCAACGTGGCTATGGACGCAGCCCGCTGCGCCAAGCGTCTGGGCGCCGAAGTGTACATCATTTACCGCCGCGGCATGGAAGAGCTCCCCGCCCGAAAGGAAGAGGTGGAGCATGCCGAGGAGGAGGGGATCATCTTCAAGACCCTCAATAACCCGGTGGAGATCTTTGCCGACGAGAATGACGATGTCAACAAGATCCGCTGCATCAAGATGGAACTGGGTGAGCCGGACGCCTCTGGACGCCGCCGTCCCATCGAGGTTCCCGGCAGCGAGTTTGACATCGATGTGGACTGTGTGATTATGGCTCTGGGTACCAGCCCCAACCCGCTGATCAAATCCACGACCAAGGGCCTGGAGATCAACAAGAAGGGCGGCATCGTGGTCAATGAAGAGGGCTTGACCTCCCGTCCCAATGTCTATGCCGGCGGCGACGCTGTTACGGGTGCTGCCACGGTCATTCTGGCCATGGGCGCCGGCAAGACCGCGGCCAAGGCCATTGATGAGCAGCTCAGCGGCAAATAAAGAGCATATTGAAAAAGATGCGGACCATGGGTCCGCATCTTTTTTGTACAGCTGCAAGGAGCAGCGGATCATTTTGGAAACAGAAGCTTCTCTTCAGAACCTGACTGCCAGGTGCTTTGATATTGGAATGGCAATGCGGCGGCAGAAGGTTCCCAGTATCAAAAGCAGTGTCCTCCAGTCATACCGGAGGACACTGCTTTTGATAAAATTTTATAGATCCACGACGGTGACATCATGACCGGTATAGGGCAGGAGCTTGTCCAGCACATCCCGGGTTTTGAGCTTGAGGCTGCTGGTACAGATACAGGGGTGGCAGCTCAGGTATTCTGCCTCGTAGACCTCCCGTTCCATCAGAAGGCGGACCCGGTGGTCGGAGTCGTTCATTAATCCCAGGATGGTGGCGGAGCCGGGGGTGCAGTGCAGCAGTTCCCAAAGTTCCTCTTCCGGCGCAAAGGACAGCCGGGCCGAGCCGATCTGATGGCTCAGGTCTTTGGTGTGAAAAGGCTTATCCGGTCCCATGCAAAGCAGATAAAACTGCGTTTTTTGGCGGTTGCACAAAAATAGATTTTTGCAGATGGGTACACCCAGTACTTCACTGACGGCCGCACATTTTTCCATGTTATCCGCCGGATCGCTGGAGACCCGGTCATAGGGAATCTCCAGCTTCTCCAGCAGGGAGAAGGCGGCCTCTTCTTGAGGCAGAAGGGCGCCTTCAGGACGGGTATTGTGAAAAAGGGAAGAAATCTGCATTTCTCAGCCCTCCTGCAGCAATTTTTCGCCGGCACGATAGATATCTCCGGCGCCCACGGTCAAAATGAGGTCTCCGGGCTGGGCAAGGGCTTTAAGCTGGGCGGTGACTTTGTCCAGCGTGGAGCAATAGACGGCGCCGGGAATCTTTTGGCACAGGTCCGCGGAGGAGATGCCCAGAGTATTCTGCTCCCGGGCGGCATAGATCTCCGCCAGAATGGCTACATCCGCCAGCTTCAGTTCTTCGACAAAACGGTCAAAAAGCTTGGCGGTACGGGAGTAGGTGTGAGGCTGGAAAGCTACAACCAGACGCTGATACCCCATATCCCGGGCGGTAGTCAGCAGGGCATGGAGCTCATCGGGGTGATGGGCATAATCATCATAAACCTTGGCGCCGTTGTATTCGCCCTTATACTCAAAACGGCGGCCTGCTCCGGTAAAGGAGGCAAGACCTTCCTCCACGGCTTTGCCGGGCAGACCCAACACATAGGCAGAAGATGCAGCGGCCAGGGCATTGAGTATGTTGTGATGGCCGAAGACATGAAGATTCACATGGGCATACAGCTCTCCGTGAATTAGAATGTCAAAGGCGGGAGCAGTGTCCACATTTGTGAGATTGACTGCTGTGCAGTCCGCGGGGTGGTCCAGTCCAAAGGAAAATACAGGATGCTCCAGACCGGCCACGGACTCCATGGCGCCGGCGTTGTCTGCATTGACGATGATGTGTCCGCCGGCAGGAACCAGCTGGGCAAAGGTGTGGAAGGAATGCTCGATGTCCTCCAGGTCCTTGAAGAAGTCCAGATGATCCGCTTCCACGTTCAAGATCACGGCCACGGTGGGGAAGAAGCAGAGAAAACTGTTGCAGTATTCGCAGGATTCCAGAATGATGGTATCCCCGTGGCCCACCCGGTAGCCGGAGTGGAGCAGAGGGAGCGTACCGCCGATCATCACCGTGGGATCAGCCTGTGCGGACATAAAGATATGGGTGCACATGGAGGTAGTGGTGGTTTTGCCGTGGGTGCCGGACACGCACAGGGCGTTGGGATAATGCTGCATAATGGCACCCCAGGCCTGGGCACGCTCATAGACGGGAATCCCCCGGGCCACAGCGCCGGAGATTTCCGGGTTTTCATCGTGCACGGCCGCCGTCCGGACGACAAAGTCACAGTCTCCCAAATTTTCCGCGCTGTGACCGATAGACACATGAATCCCCAGAGACCGCAGATGCTTGACGGTATCGCTGTCTGTCATGTCGGAGCCTTGCACCGTCAGTCCCATGCCTCGGAGAACCTCGGCCAGGGGGCACATGGACACGCCGCCGATTCCTACCAGGTGCACCCGTTTGCCGGGGACCAGATAGTCACGGATAGGAGTGGAATTGTTCATCATGGCAATGGACTTCCTTTCAAAAACGCTTTCCGCATTGCAGAAACAGGAAAAGCGTTGTATAATCATAAGCAACTTATTATAGTACACAGAACCCGAAAATGCAACCGAAAGGAGGGACTTTCCCGTGGAAAACCTGCCGAAATCCGTGCAGATTGTGCTCCGGCGCCTGGAAGAGGATGGACAGGAGGCGTGGTGCGTGGGCGGCTGCGTGCGGGATTCCTTGTTGGGACGAACTCCGGAAGACTGGGATGTGACCACCAGCGCCTTGCCGGAACAGATCATGGAACTGTTCGGAGCGCAGGCTCGGCCCACCGGTCTGCAGCATGGGACTGTGAGCGTCACGCTGGAAGGGGAAACGGTGGAAGTGACCACCTTCCGGGTAGATGGAACTTACCACGATCACCGCAGGCCGGATCAGGTCACCTTTACCCGTTCCCTGGAGGAGGACCTGTGCCGCCGGGATTTTACCATCAATGCGATGGCTCTGAACCTGCGGGGAGAGCTGCGGGATCCCTTCTGCGGTCAATCGGATTTGGCTGCCGGTGTGCTGCGCTGTGTGGGGGAACCGGAACGGCGCTTTGAAGAGGATGCCCTGCGGATTTTGCGCGGGATGCGGTTTGCGTCGGTTCTGGGACTGCGGGTGGAAGAAGCCACCGCTATGGGAATTCACCGCTGTGCACCGCTGCTGGCGCAGATTGCACCGGAGCGGATTGCGAAGGAATTGATGGGGCTGCTGGTGGGAGCTCGGGCGGATGCTGTGCTGCGGGAATACCCGGATGTGATCGGCGTCTTTTGGCCGGAGATTTTGCCCATGGTGGGCTTTGACCAGCGTAACCGGCATCATTGCTATGACGTCTGGGAACACACCCTTCACGCACTGTCTTATACGCCGCCGGATCCGGTTGTGCGCTGCGTAATGCTGCTTCACGATATTGGAAAGCCAAAAACCTTTACACTTGATGCGGAAGGGCACGGGCATTTTCGGGGACATCCCCTGGTCAGCCGGGACTTGTCGGAGGAGATGCTGCGCCGTCTCAAATGCTCCAATGCATTCTGCCAGACTGTGACACGTCTGGTGGAATGGCATGACCGGGGAATTTGCCAGGATGAGCGCACGCTGCGCCGGGCGCTGTATTCCCTGGGGGAGCAGGATTTGCGGCGGCTGCTGGTCATCAAGCGGGCGGATAATCTGGCGCAGTCGCCTGCATTCCGTCAGAGACAAGCTGAGCTGGATTGGGCGGAGAAGGAGCTGGCACGGCTGCTGGATGAGCAGGCGTGCATGTCACTGCGGGATCTTGCTGTCAATGGAAAAGACTTGACAGATATGGGACTGCGGGGCCCGGAAATTGGAGCCATGCTGGAGACGCTGCTTGAACGGGTGGTAGATGGGGAATTGCCCAATGATTCTGCTGTACTGCTGGATACCGCCCGGCAGCTGCGGGCATATGCATTGGCCCGGAAGGACCAGGTCCTGGGAGGAAAGTAGAGACGGTCATGGAAACATTATGGACACTGTATCACCCGGAAATACCCCTGTTTTTGGAAAAGTTTTCTTGCATGTCTCCCGTCATGCGGCTGCGGGATGTGGGGATGAACTGCGGGTGTGAATATACGGCATTTCCTCGGTTTGCAGAGATCGGACGGTATTCCCGCTATGAACACAGTCTGGGCGTGGCACTGATTGTCTGGCACTTTACCGGGCGGCAGGACCAGGCCCTGGCCGGGTTATTTCACGACCTGGCCACACCGGTATTTGCCCATGTGGTGGATTTTCTCAACGGTGATCATCTGCACCAGGAATCCACGGAGGCGGGGACCCGGGAGTGCATTGCCGGTTCGCCGGAGCTGATGAAAGGATTGGGGGAACTGGGGCTGACCGTGGATCAGGTGGCAGACTACCACCAATATCCCATTGCGGACAATGCTGCACCGGCCCTTTCTGCCGACCGGTTGGAATATACGCTTGGAAATCTGCTCAATTACGGGTTTGCCGATCGGGAGACGGTGTCGGCTTTTTACCGTGATTTGACAGTAGGAACCGATGAGCATGGCCGGGAAGAACTGGTGTTCCAGACCCCGGAAATCGCGGAAGCTTTTGCTTCTGCCGCTTTGCAGAATTCCCGGGTCTACGTGGCGGATGAAGACCGGCTTGCCATGCAGATGCTGGCAGACCTGCTGCAAACCGCTTTGCAGCGGGGGATTCTGCGGAGGGAAGACTTATGGCAAACAGAGCCGTGGGTCATTCGGCGGCTGGAGACAGATGCGGTATGCGGCGAGGCATGGCGGCGGTTTTGCGGGAGTTGCCGGGTCGTACGCAGTGATATGCCGCTGCCGGATGGTCATGTCTGGTGGCAGGTGGACGCCAAGAAGCGTTGGGTGGACCCGCTTGTTCCGGGAATGGGACGGGTGTCCCAATGGAGCGGAGCCTTGCGGGAACAGATGGCGTCATTTCAGACGTTGGATTTTTCCGTTTGGCTGCGGGCGGAAACAAAGAAGCGCGCGTTGGGAGAGGATTCCTAACGCGCGCTTTCCTTTATTTATATTATATAGTATATTGCGCGGCGCCTTTCTGCGTTCATAAGTTCAAACGATGGAAAGCAGGCCGCGCAGATCCTGAATTTCATAATCCAAATGGAGATCTGCCGGGCGGGGGAGCCCACCGGGATTGACCCAGCAGCAGGGAAGACCTGCGTTATTGGCACCCCGCATATCGGTGGCAAGAGAGTCTCCGATGACCAGGGTGTTTTCGGGTGTGATGCCGGGCAGCTGAGAACGGACATAGTCGAAGTAGGCCCGGCTGGGTTTGGAGGCACCGGCTTCTTCGGAGATGAATGCACCGGAAATGAGCGGTGCGAAGGGACTGCTTTCCAGACGCTTTCGCTGCACGGAGGCGACCGCATTGGTGATGATGTAGAGCTGGTGCCCGCGTTCATGCAGTGTCTTGCAGGTTTCCAAAGCGTAGGGCAGGGGGTAGGCGCGCTCCCCCAGGGCCTCCAAATAGTCACGGTTGCAGGCGGCTGGATCGGATTTCAAGTCCAGTGCCTTCAAAAAACGGATGTATCGCTCCAGGGTGACAAAGTCCTTGCTGACCTCACCGCGGTCAAAGGCTGCCCAAAGTTCCAGATTGATGTTGTGGTACAGAGCGTAAACCTCGGGCGTATCGGGGATCCCATGCTTGCGGCACATGATGTGAAAGGCCCGGGCGGAGGCGTGGGGAAAATCGAAGAGCGTATCGTCAGCGTCAAAGAGCAGGTAGAGATAGTTCATGGAACCGGATCCTTTCTGGTGGGATAATTCATCTTACCATGCCCGGGAGGAAAAGACAATCACCACCCAATCCGGTGCGCCATACCATGGAACGAGGGGGGATGCCATGTGAAATGGCGATTCGGCATCATCGGCGGAGACCGCCGTCAGGCGGAACTGGCCCGGATGTTGGCACAGGATGGGCATGTTGTGACCACATATGGACTGGATTCCGGTGAGAATGTGCTGAAGGGACGTTTGGAGCAGGCGCTCAAAGCAGATGTTGTAATTTTGCCGCTTCCACTTTGTACCAAGCCAGGCAGAATCGTCTGCGGAACGGAGGAAATTCCCATTGAAACTCTGTTTGAACAGCTTCAGCCCACGCAGCTGATTTTGGGCGGACGCGTGAAGGCGGAAGAGCAGTGTGCGGCACAGGCCCGAGGTTTGCATCTGCAGGATTACTTCCTGCGCGAGGAGCTGACGGTGGCCAATGCCGCTGCCACCGCAGAAGCGGCACTTCAAGTGGCGATGGAGCATTTGGACCGAACCCTGTTGGGAACCAAATGCCTGGTGCTGGGCTTTGGACGCATTGGAAAGCTGTTGAGCTTCCGGCTCCATGGCCTGGGGGCACAGGTAACGGCGGCAGCCAGAAAGGCATCGGACCGTGCGTGGATTCGGGCCTATGGTTGGAAGGCATTGAACACCGCTGCACTTGCAGGAGAATTGGAGTCATTTTCCGTGGTATTCAATACGGTTCCCTCACTGCTTTTGGATGAACCGCTGTTAAAAGAACTTCCGGCAGGGTGTATGTACGTGGAGCTGGCCTCAGTACCGGGAACGGAATTTTCCTCGGCGCAGCAATTGGGTGTGCGCTGTATCCGGGCTGCCGGTCTTCCGGGGCAGCTGGTGCCGGTAACAGCAGCGGAGGCCATCCGGGAAGTAGTCAATCAGATGATACTGGAGGAACGAGGTGACCCTGTGTGAGAAAGGAGCGGGTTGGATTCGCGCTTTGCGGATCCTTTTGTACCCATGAAAAAGTACTGCATGCTTTGGAGGCGTTGACGCAGCAGTACGAGACGGTGATTCCCATTGCTTCGGAAAACGCGGCGTTTACGGATACACGATTTGGTACATCTGCGGATCTGCGGCGGCGGCTGCGGGAGATTACGGGCCATGAAGTACTGTGTGATCTGCCGTCTGTGGAGCCCATTGGACCAAAGGGGCTGCTGGATGTACTGGTCATTGCACCTGCTACCGGTAATACCATTGCGAAGCTGGCTGCTGGCATCACGGATACTGTGGTAACGATGGCGGCAAAGTCGCATCTGCGCAATGGCCGACCGGTCGTCATCGCTATGGCCAGTAATGATGGCTTGTCTGCGGGAGCACGCAACATTGGGGAACTGCTGGTACGCAAACATTATTACTTTGTCCCCTTTGGACAGGATAGCGCGATATTAAAACCGAACTCCCTGATTGCAGACTTCGATAAGATCCCAGACACCGTAGATGCTGCATTAAGGGGTGAACAGCTTCAGCCTATTTTAATGAAAAGCTGAGAGATCCTATAGCGATAATCAGAGTTCCTGGTATCGGCAAAGAGTGCTTGATA
Organism: uncultured Oscillospiraceae bacterium; assembly: GCA_944387035.1. Classification (GTDB taxonomy): domain Bacteria; phylum Bacillota; class Clostridia; order Oscillospirales; family Oscillospiraceae; genus Oscillibacter. Next base: position 90,907 of record CALXDJ010000006.1, read on the forward strand.
CCAGGGACTCTTTCAATATGGTTATTATAGTACTGAATGTGAAGAGCTGAGCTTAGGGGAGCAGAACCAATATAAATGATAGAGGAGAAGGGAAAAGAAACGGTTCCTTGGCATCTGGAATAATGGGAGAACAATGCAAAGTGCAAAAGAATCCAGGGAAAGGGTTTGGCATTCTAACCAAGCTGTCCGCGAGATGCGCGGCGCGGCCGACAGAAGCTTGAAGAAATTCAAAAAGCTGTTGACAAGC
>CALXDJ010000007.1 GCA_944387035.1 uncultured Oscillospiraceae bacterium
GCATGGATAAAGCGGACATCTTTTTTGGTCGAACACTAAAATTGACCCTCGGGTGGAAAATCCGCAGCCATCGCAGCAGAACGGCAAAAAAATAATGGGTGAAGACCCGCAAAGCCTTGAAAGTCATGGATTTCCGCAAATATCTCAATTGGTCTTACACTCCAGACAAAGAACCTTGAAGCCGCAACGGTTTCAAGGTTCTTTTTGTGCTATTTGGGCAGGTGTTTTCCCTTTATTTTTCCCTTTACAGATTTTTAAGGGGAATTTTCAGGGGGTTCAGCCTCCCCAGCGATGTGCCGCCCAGGCTGCGAGGATGTCGGTTAAACCGACACCCCAGACGGATTTCCAGCACCTAGGCAAGGGGGGCAAATCGGCAAGAGCCTGCCGATTTGGTCAGCACCCAGGTCCCCCGGGAACGTGCGCGGCGCTCCTGGATAAAGAAACCACCGTTGTCGGAAAATCCAACAACGGTGGGCCTGCTGGGGATATGGCCCCGGTGTCCGAATCGGACACAAGGGCGGCGGCAGCTCCGGCAGGGGGTACCCCCAAAATTTTGCGGGTACCTCCGCCGCCGGTGATCCTTTACGCCACACAAAACCGGCGGGTAGTCGTGGTGTGGGTGAAGCGCTCCGCCACGTCCGGGAGGGCCTTGCGGAGGGCCACCGTGTCAACCCTGGAAGCGGTGACGGCTTTCCAGGTGATCTTATACTCCCCGGCCTGGATGGCCTCACGGTCCCCCATAGCGGCCTTGATGGCGTCTTTCAGGGCTTCCGCCTCCGCCTGGGCCTCGTCAATCAGGGCTTGCAGCTGGCGCAGCTCCCGCGCCTTGGCTTCCAGTTCGTTGATACTCATGGTGTGTTCCTCCTCATATCCTGCGGCGGCTGGTTTGGTGCTCTCCGGATCGTCCCCGGCCTTCACGAAGCAGCCCGCCCGTTTGTGGGACGGGGAGATTTTAGAGAGGTCATCCGGCTCTTTCCCGGTCCGCCTGTCGCAGCTCCCTGTTCCCTTGCTGTGATTATAATATACTATATTTACAGGAATATATCAATTAGCAGAATAGATATATTTACAGGAATATTTCTGTACAGATTTTCTATTTACAGGAATAGAAATATGCGGTATAATAAAGCTACAATGGAAGAGGTGCCGACTAAAGCGGCGGCCCCCCTCAAAGGAGGAAATGCCCATGGGTGAGGAAACAAAAGTAAGCAAAGCCCAGCAGAAAGCCGTTCACAAATATGTAAAGGCCAATTATGACAGGCTGGATTTGACCATGCCAAAGGGCCAGAAAGACACTATCAAAGCCCACGCAGCGACCCAGGGCGAGAGCGTGAACGCCTTTATCAATCGGGCCATCATGGAGGCCATGGAGCGGGACAAGGCCTCCAGAGCGCCCCAGGAGGGCAAAGCATAAGCCCCAGGCCATGCAGGCCCAGGGCTGGGGTTGACAGCGGCCCCGGAGGGGCCTATAATGAACATAGAAAAGGGCGCTGCGACAAGCGGTTAGCCCGGGATGTGAAGAATCCTAAAGCAAAGCCTTAGAAACCGTCACCGGCCAGGGTGGCGGTTTCTGCTTTTTACGATGATCGTAACCGTAAAGGCTCCGATATGTAACGTAATCCGCATAGCCTCACCCCCTTTCGGGTGGTGTGACCAACCGCCTGCCGTTGTGCAGCGCCGAAACGAGAATACCACAGCCGCCGCCAAAATGCAAGGCGGATCGTCAGGACCGGCCCGCCGCCGCGCCCTGGGCAGATCCTCACACAGCACAGCAAAACCGGCCCTTGTGTCCGATTCGGACACCGGGGCCGGTTCTCTTATGTGCCGGAAACCGTCTTGATAAACGCATCCATACGGGCGGCGCTGGCCTGCCGCATCTGCGTGGTAACATGGGCGTAAATATCCAGGGTAAAGGCCGCTGTGGCGTGTCCCAGCGTCTCCTGTACGGTCTTGATGTCATCCCCTGCCCGGATCGCAGCCACGGCATAGGAGTGCCGCAGATCGTGAAAACGGGCGTCCGGGCGTCCGATGGCGGCGGCAGCCTGCTTGAAGCTGCGGTAAACCGCCGCCTGGGCAAGATGGTGGCCCAGATCATCCGTAAACACCAGGCCGGAGTCCTCCCACAGCTTCCCGGCCCGCAGGCGCTGGGCAGCCTGGGCGGCCCTGTGACGCTTCAGGAGGGCCATGACGGAGGCGGCGGGGGTAATGGTGCGGCTCTTGCCGTTTTTGGTGGAGGTCAGGCGGTATTCTCCGCCGCCGCCCCGCAGCCGCTGCAGCTGCTTGTTGATGGTGATGGTGCCTGCCTCAAAGTCCACACAGTCCCACATAAGGCCCATGACTTCCCCCTCACGCATCCCGGTAAAGAGGGTGACAGTGAAAAGCACCTCCATGCGGCTGCCCTGGATCTCCCGCAGAAACGCCGTAATTTGTTCGTCATCCAGGGGCGTCAGCTCCCGCTTTTCGATACGGGGCAGCGTACAGGCTCCCGCCGGGTTGAAGCGGATGTAGCCAATCAAAACGGCCTGCTGCAGGGCTTTGTGGAATACGCCGTGAATGTTCTTGACCGTCTTGGGGGAAAGGCCCTCCGGGCGGTCCTTTGTGGGCTTGCCCAGGGCATTATAGAAGGACTGGATCATGTGGGTATTCAGCGATTCCAGCCGCACAGCGCCCAGGGCGGGCTTGATATAGACCCGGATATAGGACTTGTACAGATCCACCGTGCGGGGCTTGACGCCGCCCAGGTAGGTTTCCGCCCAGGCGTCCAGCCATTGCCCCAGGGTCTGCTTGTTGGGGGCCGTATAGGTGCCGTTATCAATGGCGGCGGTGGCGGCTTTGAGTTTCTGGGCAACTTCCTTTTGGGTCTTGCCGGTGATGGAGCGCTGCACCTGCTTGCCGGTGCCCGGGTCCGCTCCCTCCGTGTATCGGGCCTCCCAGTATTCATACTTCTTGCCGTTGCGGGTGACGGTTTTCTTTCGGATCGTGCCCGTTCCCTTTGCAGATCGTCCGGCCATACGGGAAAATCTCCTTTCCTTTTGCGGCCCGGTATGCTATCATAATAGGGCATACAGGGCCTATATTAGCGTGTGGGGTCTGTTGCACTTGCCGTCCCGGTGTTGGTAGCGCCGGGACGGTTTCTGTTTATCACAATATATCTCAAATTATCTCATATGTCAACATTAAAGCCAGTTGGTATATTCTTCTCCCGCCGGTTCCGGAACATATGCCCTAGCGTATTGTGGATCTCCGTACCAACCTAGAGTAAATAGAGTATAGGCCGTGCAACTCCCATCGTCATAACAACTAGAATAAGAACCAACATGAAGCATTTTCCACCCCAAACTAAGCAGTACGTTAGCCTCATCAGTGGAGCTAGTCTGTTCAACTTTGGTCACATTGATAAGAGAATAGTCAGTGGAAGTGTTTTCTCCAACTTTTGGTTTCGGATAATCCAAAATATCATTTGTAGATACGTCAAGAATCTTAGCTATGTTCATAATAACCCTACTTGTTGGATTACGATACCCATTCTCATATTGGCTTAAAGTGTTTTGGGCGATACCTAATTGTTTTGCTAGATCCGTTTGTGAAAGGCCTCGAAGTTTTCGTAATTCTGCAATTCTGTTCATCATCATCACCTCGATAACACAATATCACATGATGAGATAAAAACAAGCTATATCTCAAAAAATCTCAAAAAAGCTTGACATCGAGATAATTCGAGATATAATCGAGATACTAACAGGAGGTGAGTGTATGGTAGATAAGTTTTTGCGAAAATATAGGCTTGTTAATGGCCTTACACAAGCTGCATTGGCAGAAAAACTATCTATATCTCAAAATGCGGTGTCACAATATGAATCAGGGAAACGTAGCCCATCCGTAAAAAAGCTTGCAGATATTGCAGCTGTATTAAATTGTTCAGTCAGTGACATTGTGTCCGATTCGGACACATGAACAGAAAGGAGAAGATCATGGAGCGAATCGCGGTATCTGTGGCGGAGGCGGCGGAGATGCTGGGCATGTGCCCTAAAACCGTCTACCAGCTCACCCGGCGGGCGGATTTCCCTGCGTTCAAGGCGGGAAACCGTACCGTTATTTCCGTGGAGGGCCTGCAGGAGTGGGTCCGGCGGCAGGCCACAGGAGAGGGGACAGCGGTATGATGGGTATTTGCCGCCGTTTTGACCCCATCACGGCCAGCTGCGCCCCGTGCTGCGCAGTATGCAGCCGCCGAAGCGTCTGCCAAGGAGACACAAAAAGAGCCGCCCCGGCGCGGCAGCACCGGAGCGGCAAGGCGGAACAGTTTTTCGAGCCTGTTTCCGCCTCCTATCTTAGCAGAATTTAAGGAGGATTGCAAGCGATGACACTACATAACGAAACCACCGCCGCGGCGGATCTCCAGCGCCCCGCGTATGTCCTGAGTGACGACGAATTGAAAAGCCTGTCGGAATTTACCCCATATAGCGAGGGTGACGCCTTCTTGTGGGTAATCGACATTGGCAAAAAGGTGGGCGGTTTTTGGGGAATTGCAGAAGAGGTCGCCAGGGCCACGGCGGCGGATGCTGTTCACCTGCGCAGCGGGCAGGCCCGCGCCCTGCTGGCTATGCGAGCCTTTTACCTTCTGGGCGTACTCCGGGGCGGGGAAGCATACAGAAACCTGATTGTTGACAACGACGGTGACGAACCGGAGTTTAAGGACCTGCCTTTTGACGTATATTCAGAACTTTTTGTAGCGGATTTGAAGGAGCTGACGCCGGAAGATTTCAACAGCATGCTGGCCCTCCTGGGGCTTACTGTTCCCTGGGCGGCGGAGGATATGAAAGGAGGCCCGGAGGCATGAGACAGCAGCACCAGACACACGTAGACGCCGCCCAGATCCCCGGCGTAGTCATGATGAACGGCCAGCCATACGGAGAGGCAGGGGGCCATTGGTTCCCCGTGAAAGGCGCTCTCCGCCGCGGTGCCGGATTTATCCCGGTGCTGGATATTCCCATGATGGACGAACAGCCCAGCAGAAAGGCGGCGGGGGGAATGAATACCCAGTATGTCAAAGACACAACGGAAAAGGTCTCCGCCAACCTGTCAAGCCTCCAATGCCTGCTGAGTGCCGTGGACGATAAAGTCAGGTTCTACCTGCTTGACGGGCAGACATACGGCCCATACAGCGAGATCGTGCATTACCACGCAAAGGAGCTGCAGGGACTGTTGGCAATCATGGAAGGGATTCTTTCTGATGCAGACATGGACCTTGATACGGTGATTCATTCCTTGTCTGACGCTCTCAAGCGGGAGGCGGCAGCATGAGTGAGTCCCAGGCCAGGCGGCTTGCCGCCATGCTGACGGACAAGCAGCGCCGCGATTTTCTGAAACTGGCGCAGATCATCCAGGAGACCGAACACAAAAAGCCCGCCGCCGGTGGGCAGGAATAACACCCAAGGCTTTAGCGTCGCAGCAGTGCGGCGCTAAAACCGTTTTTTGGGCGTTTGGAATAGGGTGGAATACGGTGGAGCCTGTTGCACCCAACAGAAAAAACGCACCGCCAGAGGGGCGGGAACACATGGGCAGCCAGGAGGGGCAAGAATGGCAAAGCGGAAAAAGACCATCATAGCCGGTCCCATCGTCAAGACGATCATTTACACAGCGCCGGAGCCGCAGGACGGGAAGCGGGCCAGGGCGGAAAAATCAAAAATGACCTCCGCCGCGCAGAAAGCAATGAACGACAAGACCGCCCGGGGACGGCTGGAAATGCTGCTGGCGGCAAACTTCACCGGACGGGATCTGTTCGTTACCCTGACATACCGTGACGCAGATCTACCAGGCAGCCGGGCGGCGGCGGTGAAGCTGCTGCGGGGCTTTATCAAGGCCCTGCGGCAGCACCGGAAAGCCCGGGGCCAGGACCTCAAATACATATACACCACCGAAGAAAAGCACGGAGAAGCCCGTTTACATCACCATTTGGTAATCAACTCCACCGGGGCAGATATAGAGGTCATCCGCAGCTTGTGGCCCTATGCGGACGTGATCGACATGGAGTATATCGGTCAGCGGGATTACGAAACATGGGGGCTTTACATGACCAAGGAGAGCGTCACAGGGCGGCCCGTGGGGGCGCAGATGTGGACCGGAAGCCGGAACCTGCAAAAGCCTGTGGTGAAGTCCTGCTATGTACCCAATGACACCATGCTTGCCGTTCCCGTTGGCTGCCACATCATCGAGCGGGAAGAGCGTGTAACGGAGTTTGGAAGCTACTGCTATATCAAGTACCGGCTGCCCCGCCAGAGGCAGGGCGGCGGCCAGATCCAGGAGCGCAGCGAGTTGGAAAAAGGCTACGGAGACGCCTTTTTACTTGCTTGTAATCAGATATAACTTTAGGAACAGGACCAGAGAAAAGGCCCCGGACCTCTTGAAAGCAGCTCAACCGCCCGGTAACATAAAAGCACACGGGGCATTTTCGCGCGAGGCGCACGCGCGAGACGGCCCACACCGGAAAGGAGCGGCTTTCATGACCAAAACAGCCATTGTCCCATGCTTTTCCACGCCCTTGGGCGTGTTTATTTCCTGCCCTGCCTGCAAGGCAAAACGGCTCATGCGGCTATACCCGGAAACCACGGGGGCAGGCGTGGCCCTGTTCTGCCGCAGGTGCAAGCGTGAGCTTGTGGTGGATATTCAGCCGGGAACCAGCCCGGACCGTGTGACCCTGCGGGAAATCAACGCCGCAGCAGGTTAACAGGGCCTACGGATCATCCCCCCTGACTGGATGGCGGCGGCACAGCCGGGTCCAGGACCGGGGGCAGAACCTTTTCCGACGGCGGGAGAAGGCGCCGGAGGGGGTAACCGGCAGGCCGCAGGGAATCACGCCCGCAGGACGCGCCCGCAAACGCCGCGCCTGCGTAAGCAGCGTTCAAACCGCGCATAAAACGAGGGCAAATTTCACAGCGGAGCAGACACGGCAGCCGGGACGCTTGGGCGCATGGGCGCTCACACCTGCGGGCGCGGGGCTTCCTTGCAGCCCTCCCCCCGGTGCAGAAAAGTTTTGCACGCCATGCGCAAGACCGCATGCCACCATTCATGCGTGACTTTTTCCCCACGGGAAAGTTTAAAAATGCCCGCATTGCCCCGCACAATAGGCGGCCAAAAATGGCGATAAATAAACGGCGTTTTTCACAGGAAGCTACGTACGCACGCAGGTGCTTGCGTGGGCGCAGCTGCGCACGTGGGCGGGTGGTTCCTTGCCCCGCCCCCCAGCCTGGTAAAGTTTCGGGCATGGGTATGCAAGACCGCATGCCCCCTCGAATGCGAAAAAAATTCCCGCATCAGGATTCTACGCTTCCAACGCCGGGCCAGGCCGTCTGTCCTGTTCCCAGCCAGGAGGCCGCAGCAGGCCCCAGGAGCCACCAGGGAGACCGCAGGTGCCTCCGCCGCCGGGCCGGTTCTGTTTGCCCTATCCCCTACCAGGAGGCCGCAGCGGGCCCCGGAAGCTGCCAAGGAGACCGCAGGGGCCACCGCCGCCGGGCCGATTCTGTCGCCCTGCTCCCTGTCAGGAGGCCGCAGCAGCCCCCCAGGAGCCACAGGGGAGACCACAGGTGCCACCGCTGCCGGGCCGGTCTGCCTGTCCTCCCCCCTACCAGGAGGCCGCAGCGGGCCCCGGAAGCTGCCAAGGAGACCGCTGAGACCTCCGCCGCCGGGCCGGTTACTTTCAATGCCAGGAGGGACTATGAGCTATTGGAACAAGTGGTATCAACGTACGGCAGATGAAAGGATTGGCGCGGTGATCGCGCATAACTTCCTTGGCGGAAACCTCATTACCCTGCGGTATGCAAACCCGGATCGTGTAACGGATCTGTTTGTAATCAGAAACTGGAAAGCATGGCTTGACCGCGCCAGAATATCAAACGGCGGGAATTTCAAGTTCATTGTGGGGCATGACTACGGGACGCCAGAGGCCCCGGCCATGGCGCACTATGTTTTTATAGACGTTGCTGCGGCAGAATGCGAACGCATGGCGTCAAACTGGGTCTGTGGGCCTGCATCAGTTACACACCTGGATATGCACACGCTACATGATGTTCTGTCCGCCCTCTCAAATCGCCCCGTCATGCAGCGCAAAACCTCGCGGCCTTTGTGGGGATCGTCAAGAAAGGTACCGTGTACAGTTCCGCCCAGCAAAACAGGATAATGAGGGGCGGGACAGCCCTCAAATTTTCCCCTTATTTTTTCCCTTTAAGCCATTCCAGACTGAAAACTGAAAAATCCACACAATACCATGGAACGGTTGAAAACAGGGAACAACAGACGGTGCAGAACACACCAGAAAAAGCGGCTAGTCAATTCGAGTCCTGTCTCCGCAACCAGAAAAAGACAGCTGTCCATTTGGACGGCTGTCTTTTTGATTATCCAGAGGAAGCTTCACCGGAAGCACACACCGCTCCGGCAGCGGGTTACTTGCCGAACACCTCCCGCGCCTGGCGCATGTGCTCCATCACCTGCACGCCGAAGGGACAGCGCTGCTCACAGCTTCCGCAGGAAATACACGCGCCGGCGGGATGCTCCAGCAAGGCATAGTGTTCCCGCACCGTCTCCGGCAGTGTTCCCTGTGCTTTGGCCAAATTAAGGAATTTCAGCACGGAAGCCACATCAATTCCAACCGGACAGGGCGCGCAGTGTCCGCAGTACATACAGTGGCCTCTCCAGCTGATGCGGGGGAATTGCGCAAATGCCGCCGCATAGTCTGTCTCCTCCGGGGATGCCGTTTCATAAGCGATGCTGCTGCGCAACTCCTCCGGTGTTCTCGCTCCGGAAACCACGCAGGCAACCCCGGGACGTGTGAGGGCGTAGTGTATGCACTGATACAAGCTCAGAGCCTTTCCGGCCGGGGAAAGCTGTTCATTCAAAAGATCTCCGCCGCCGAAGGCCTTCATGACCGTAATGCCCACCCCCAGCCGCTGGCAGGTCTCATACAGTTCCTGCCTCTCCGGCGCCATGTTGACCAATGGGGCCTCGTAGTTTTTCAAAGCCCGCATTTCCTCCATATCCTCATTTGCCGGCTGCAGGTCATAGCAGGGATTGACGCTGAACATCAAAACATCAATGTACCCGCTGTTGACCGCAGCCAGAGCTGCTTCCGGATTGTGGCTGGACAATCCGATATGATGGATCTTTCCATCCCGGAGCAGCTGCCTGGCATACTCCAGAACGGGGCCGGTGCGAATCGACTCCCAGTCCGCCAGGGAATCCACATAGTGGATCATCCCGATCTCGGCGTAATCCGTGCGCAGCGCCTTCAGCTGGCTTTCAAAGCTCTCCTTCACTTCCCGGATATCGCGGGTTCTCTGATACTGGCCATGTTTCCAGACCGTGCACAAATGCGCCTGCAGAATAAATCGATCCCGCCGCCCCTCCAGAGCTCTTCCCAAATCCGACCGGAAGGTAGGATTGGGCGCATACAGGTCTATGAGGTTTGCCCCCGCCTGCTCCATGATGTCCACATACTCACATACCTGTTCATAGGGGCGGTCTAAGAATCCCTCGCAGCCCATGCCGATCTCCCCGACCGACAGGCCCGTCCGGCCCAATTGACGATGCCGCATGATGCATTCCTCCCGAAATGAGATCGGTGCTGCCCTGTCCGAACCCCGGCCCGAACACCTGCAGCACGGTGTCCGCCGGGCAACCTGATAGAAAAAGGGTCCCCTCTTCACAGGAAACAGGGGACCCTTTCATCAAGGCATGATACGCAATGCCGGCGCGTTTGACGCAGACCGGAACGTCAATATGTCAGCTTTCTGTTCCGGGCCGCAATCTCCCAGCGGCCGGTAATCTCGCCATGTTCCACAACCGGAACATCGGGATAGAGCGCCGTGCTGGGGCAGATGTGGGACGGCATCACAAACAGCTCGCTTCCCACAGGCGGGATTTCGCCCTCATGGCCGGGCGCAATCTGGAATACCCAGTGCTCCTCGCTCTGGGCAACCGGCGTGGCAATGTCCTCCATTCCCACGATGACGCCGCGGATGCCGGCGGGGTCCGCCGCAATGCCCTTGTAGCCCAGATCCAGCGTAAAGGTGCTGGGGGTCGGGCGGCTGATGACCCGGGTCATGATGATGCCCGCGGGGATAAAGCCCATCTCGGGATAGTCCCGGGAATAGAGATAGTCCGTCAGGAATACCGTACCTGGGGCCATGTATACGTCCGGATACTTGGCATAGCAGGGGAAGGTGGGCGTTCCGCCCATCACCAGATGGGTGCAGGAATATCCGTCCGCAACGAGGCTGTTTTTCAGAGCCAAAACCTTGTCCATGATCTCGGCAGCCAGACGGGTGCGCTCCGCAAAGTCCGACTGATGGATATGCCCGTCATAGCAGTGGAAGCCGTCGGGAGCCAGTCCTTCCATGGCGACAGCTTCCTTGTAGAACGCGGCGACCTTGTCCAGGGCCACGCCCGTGCGGTTTTGTCCCACGTTGACATCCGCCATAAAGCGGATCGTGGTACCGGCTGCCTGGGCGGCGTCGCTTACACGGCGCAGCTGCTCCAGATCATCGCCGATGGACCAGAACCGGACATTGGGGAAGTTTTGCTGCAGTGCCAGGAAGCGGGCAACATTGGGGCCAACCAGGGGATACGCCAGAATAATGTCGGTCGGTCCGCAGGATGCAACCACTTCCGCTTCTGCAATGGTGGCGCATTTGAAGCGGGTAACACCATGCTCAATGAGCAGACTGATCAATTCCCGCGTCTTGTGGGTCTTCACATGGGGCCAAAGTCTCTGCGGGTCTCCCGCAATGGCAACGGCCTTTTGGATATTTTGGATAATATAGTCCTTGTAGTAAAGAAGAACCGGGGTAATCAGCTCGTCAGAGTGGGAAACGCGATACATGGCTGCATCCATAGAATAGCCCCTCCTTTATACTTATGCCTTCAGCTGGAAAATAAACTCGATCTCAACCGTGATCTTGCCGGGCAGCTCATAAGCGGAGATGGCGGTACGGGCACCGACGCCGTTGTCCTCACCCCAAATATCCGCCAGCAGACGGGACGCGCCGTCGATCACCTTCGGCTGCATGTTAAAGCCCTCGGCGCTGGCCACAAAGCCCTGCAGTCTCACCAGGCACTCTACCTTGTTCAGATCACCCAAATAATCATGCAGAACACTCAGCGCGTTCATGACGCAGATCCGGGCCGCCTCCTGGCCTTCTTCCACGGTGCGCTCCGCTCCGACTTTGCCGGTAAAGCAGGGAACGCCCTCCCGGGTGCAGCCCTGGCCGGAGACAAACAGAAGATTCCCTGCCTGTTTGACGGGTTTATACAGTCCACCCGGCGGAGGGGGAGGCGGAAGTTCCAGTCCGAGCTCTTTCAGTCTTGCATAAATGTCCATTACATGCCATCCTTTCCTTTGCTTTCTTCCTGATATCACACCGCGCAAACCGGCGCAGAGCCGGGGTACACGGCGCAGGAATTCTGGGAATACCGATTTGATCCATCAGGAAACATAGCGGTTTGTCAGCACGGTTCCGGGATGCACGGTCCGATCCATCACATCGTCCTTTACCACCACAACGCCGTTGACCAGCACATAGTCAAAGCCCGTGGGGAACTGCTTGGGATCCACATAGGATGCCGCTGTATTCACCCGATCCAGATCAAAGATTACAATGTCAGCGTCCATTCCCTCCCGGATCAGGCCCTTATGCTCCAGACGATATACCTCAGCAGGCTGCCGGGTCATTTTGTGAATCGCCTGTTCCAGAGTCAGCGCATGCCGCTCTCTTACAAATGTAGCCAGAACCCTGGGGAAGGATGCATACACACGGGGATGCGGCAAACCGCCTTCTGCGTACAGGGAGTCCGAAATGATGCTGCAATAGTCCTTCTGGATGATTCTCTGATTGTCCGCCTCATCGGAAATGAAGTTGATCATACCGACATTGCAGCGCTCCGAGATCAGCAGGTCATAAGCAGCGTCATAGGGATCCTTGCCCATCTTTTCGGCGATCTGGGTCACCGTCAGGCCGACATACTGCTTGTTTTCCGGACGGCTGACTCCCGTGACCATGGTATTTTCCCAGCCGACATTGTAAAGCTGGTTTTCAAAATACTCCTGCGGGTGCTTCAGAATTTCCGTCAGCTTGGCACGCTGCACAGGGTCTGCCATTCTGGCGCAGGCCGCGTCGTAGCCGCCGTCCTGGAAATCAGGCGGCAGATACTGGTACAGCTGGCTGGCGCCGGCCGTCCAGGGATACGCGTCGATGGTCACTCTCTGTCCCTGGGCCCGGGCATCCTCCACAAGCTCCAGCGCCTTGGTGATAAATTCTCCCCAGAACGCCTTTCCGGTGGATTTGAAATGCGAAAACTCCAGCTGAACGCCCAGTTCGCGGGCAACTGTCAGCACCTCCCGCTGCGAGTCGTGCAGCGTACGCCCTTCTCCCCGAATGTGGGTAGCGATGGGAATATCAAAATCCCGCATAGGCTGAAGAACCTCAACAAGATCCGGCACCTGATACTGGTTTTCCGGCGCATACACCAATCCCAGCGTCACGCCCAGCGCACCGGCCTCAATGGATGCCCGGATGTGATCCTGCGCAATGCGGACCTGCTGCGGAGTCAGTTTCCCGTTGGCAAACCCGTTGGTGGCCATCCGAACCGCGCCATTGCCCACGCAGCAGCCCACGTGGATCGGCAGGGGCTGCTTTTTGACCTGCGCGGTGTATTCTTCAAATGTGTGGAACGGGATGTCCGGATTGACGCTGCCGACAATGGTGTTGAGGAACGCAAACATTTCCTCGCGGTGCTCCGGAGGACAGGGCGCAATGCTCAGTCCGCACTGTCCGTTCACGATGCTGGTAATGCCCTGCCGTACCTCAATTTCGCCGAATCCCTCGCGGAAAACCGCGGCGTCTCCGTGACGGTGCATATCGATAAAGCCGGGCGTGACATAGTGCCCTTTCGCATCAATGATCTTTCCGGCCGGCTCCTCAATTCCAGGCCGCACCGCAACGATTTTTCCGTCCTGAACCGCAACGTCTGCAGGAAAAGCTTCTTTACCGCTACCATCAACAATCATACCATTTTTTATCAGAAGATCCAACATCAAAATCGCCTCCACGTGAAAAAAGTCAGTATGAGAAACAGGACCGGATTTTAACGCAGCCAGCCGCTTACAGACCGGGCAGAATGCCGGTGAAGCTGTTGAGAATCATCGCCAGCACAAACAGGACAATGCAGGAGAGCGTCGAGGGGACGGACACGCAGGTCAGGGTCTGCTTGGTATCCAGGTTGCTCATCCGGGACACGATCCAGAAGCCGCCGTCGGTGGGGATGGACAGACCCATGGAAGCGGCGCAGATAATCATGGTCAGCACAACGGGGGAATAGCCCAGTTCAATGGCACCGGGGCCCACAATGGACGCAGCCGTCAGCATGGCCACGGTGGCGGAACCCACGGAAGCGCGGATAATCAGCGTCAGCAGGAAGGCCAGGATCAAAACGGGCATGTTGTAGCGGCTGAAGATATCCACCAGGGCATCGGCAAGACCGGTGTCCTTGATGACCTGGCCGAACACGCCGCCGGCACCCACGACCAAAATGACGTTGCCCACCTGATCGGTCAGCTTGTCAATGAGCTTCATCACGGTACCCTTGTCCGCGAGATACTTGCGCAGGCAGAATCCCGTCAGCAGCATGGCAAAGAACAGCGCAACGGCACCATTGCTGATGAAGGACAAAAATTCGTACACCGGGCCTTCGCTGACAAAGAGCACGCCGATGGCACCGGCGCAGATCAAAACGGCCGGGAACAGAATGAGCGCAACGATCAAACCCGCGGAGGGGGCATTGGGATTGTGGGCCAGGAGGGCTCCCTGATCCATGGCGGTGTTCTCCGGCAGGGAATCATCGTCCAGGGTGTAGTCCAGGCGGTTGCCCAGCGGCGTGCTGAGCAGCCAGCCGCAAAGCAGGCTTGCAATGATGCCCAAAATGCAGCCGTAGAGAATCACAAATCCCAGGTTGGCATCCAGCACGCCTGCCACCGCAACCGGTCCCGGCGTAGGAGGCACCATGGAGTGGGTAATGCACAAGCCGGTATACAGGGCAATCACATACACCGGGAGCTTTTTCCTGGTAATCTTGGCCATGGACGTCAGCAGAGGCGCCAGCATGATATAAGCGGAACCGAAGAACACCGGGATGGAGATAATAAAGCCTGTGAGATTCAGCGCCAGGGTATCGTATTTGCTGCCGAACTTGCGCAGCATGGCTTTGGCCAGCTCCTCCGTACCGCCGGACTCAGTCAGGAGCAATCCGAAGATGCCGCCAAACGCCAGCAGCAATCCCAGACTGGTCATCGTCCCGCCAAAACCGCCGTTAATGGAATTGGAGAGCGTGGTCAGGGGCATGCCGCTGGCAATGCCGAGAATCATGGAGGCAAGCACCAGGGCAATGGTTGCGCTGAATTTAAATTTGATCAGCAGCACAAACAAAATGACCATTGTGACGAGAAAGACCGCAATCAGCGGAGCACCGGTTAACATAAACTTTCCTCCCTTTTCTTTTTTGGTTCCGTTTGCCGATGGGAATTGCTTTTCCGGGCTTTTTGCAAACTAAAAATTTGTTTGGTTTCCTAACGAAAAATCCAGAAAAAGCAGGCAGAAGCTGGGAACTATTCACCTCTACGCCCACAGAATAAAACATTTTTTTAGGTTTTTCAATGCATAAAACAAACTATTTTTTATATTTAAACTATGCACAATTTACAAACAAAATATTTTTTTGATAATTCTCATTCAGAAGCTGGAATACTCCATAAAAATACGATAAATTTTTAGATCGCATTGAATTTTTGTTTTACAAATTTTCAAATAGCTGATATAATTAATAAAAAATTTTAGTTTGGTGTGCAAGCCGCATTTTCCCAAGCCGCTTCCAACACGAACGATTCCAGAACCAGGGGGATTACCATGGGATACATGCAGGATCATAAAGCAATTTACCAGCAGATACTGAGTTTGCTGGAACATCACCTGGGGCCAAACAGCGAGATTGTGCTGCACGATTTGACCCCTCCCTATGACAGTACCATCATCGACATCCGAAACGGCCATATCACCGGGCGCAAGATCGGAGACTGCATGACCAATCTGGGCCTGGAAGTCATGCGGGGCACAACCCAGAACGGCGATCACTACAACTACATCACCTACACAAAGCCCTCCAATACCCTGCGCTCTTCCACCATGCACATCCGGGACGAAAACGGCAATGTTGTCGGAGCCATCTGCATCAACACGGATATCACGGACACCATCCGCATGGAGGAATACCTGAAAAGCTACAACGGTCTGGACGGCCATCAGGAAACCGCTCTGGACCACAACGAGGTTTTTCCGGACAGCATCCAAGACCTTCTGGAGCATTTGATCAGCGAAGCAACCGCCGCCACCGGAAAACCGGTAGAGAAGCTGACGAAAGCCGACAAATTGAAATTTCTGGACTATTTGGACAAGAAAGGTGCCTTTTTGATCAGCAAATCCGGCGACCGGGTCTGCGATCATCTGCATATTTCCAAGTTCACCTTATACAAATATCTGGAAATCGTTCGCGGAGAAAACAACGGCAGCAATCTGGATGAGCCGGCGGAGTAAGCCGCCGCAGCTGCGTTCCGCGCGCTGCTCCAATTCTTCACCGCCGCATCCCGGCACAGCTCTGCCAGTCATTGCGCAAAAAAGGACTCGCCGTCTGAATAGACGGCGAGTCCTTTTTCTCTGTTACCGCAGCTGAATTTTAACCGCTTTCCAACTTCTCAGCAGACAAGCGCTTGTCCTTCCCGCTGCAGGAAAGCTGCTGGAGCAGCCAAGACCGCGCCTGAAGAAACTCCGCTTTTTCAGGCGCAATTTGCAGCACGTAGTTGACGCGTCCCAGCAGATGATGCAGATAGTGTTCCTCCGAACCCGGAATTCCCAGCCGCGCCATATGGTCCGACACGCCGAATTTCCGGCAAAAACGCAGCTCCTGGCGCAGCCGGCGCCGGTACTCCGCAGGAGCATTGGGCGTTTCGTTGACCACGATCCCCGTCACAACCTGCTGCCGCCCCGCCGGAACAAACACCGTTTTTTTCTCATTGAGAAAAAATCCCCGTTTTCTCAGCTGTTCCCGCACAAAGGCGATCACCGCTTCCGGCTCAAAGGAGCCGGAAAACGTGAGATCATCGCAATACCGGGTATACCGGATCTTCCGGTCCCGGCACCAGGCCGCAGTTTCGTCATCAAACGTACGCAGTACCAGGTTGCTGATTGCCGGCGAGCTGGGCGCTCCCTGCGGCAGTCCATCCCGGTGATAGCAGAGGATGGTCAGCAGAATCCGCAGAGGCTCCCCATAAATCTCCGCTGGAAACGCCGCTTCTTTTACCGAAGCGTAGAGAATGCTATCAAAAAAATGCCTGATATCCAGTTTCAGCATCGCAGGCCTGCCCACATGCTGCGCAGCGTTGCGCACCACGCTGGCACCGTAGCGGTAAGCCATAGCGTAAGGAGACACCGGCATGGGGGCCAGCAGGACCCGGACAATGCGTCGCTGAATCATCTTGAGCAGCGGGTCCGGAACGGAGAGCACCCGGCAGCCGCCGTCCGGCTTGGGCAGGGAAACCGTATGATAATGCCTCTCCAGAGCGTTGCTGACCGCGTATAGCGTGCTGGCCGGAACGCCCAGATCGCGCTCCAGGGAGGAAAGCTCCCGATAAACAATCAAAGCGCTCTCCTCCCCTCTTGCCGTCCGCGGAACAACACAACGTGTGTATGGTGAGCTGTGCAGCGGTATTTTGCATGCACACCGGCGGTGTGCTGTTATACCGCAAGCAGTCTCGCCTGAGCGAAGCGAATTCGATTGGATCCTTGCAGACCAGCCGCGACCCGCGGCCGGCGCCCGATGGGCAAACACTATTGCTCCGCAGAAGGACTGCCGCGCTGTATGGCTGTCATTATAACAGGCTGTCCACACCTGTCAAGGCTCCGTGCACCGCAGCCCCGTTCTCAATACCCGCGGGCGCGGTCCACCAAATGCACCAGCGGACGTCCCGCGGCATAATTGGCAAGATCCGTACAGAACATCTCCACATTGGCATCGCATGTATATCCCAGCGTCATATTGCCGGATATATGGGGTGTCAGGATCAGATTTTTTGCTGTCCACAGGGGATTGTCCGCGGGCAGGGGCTCCGGCACCGCAACATCCAGCGCAGCGCCGGAGAGCCTGCCCTCGTTGAGTGCATCCGCCAGCGCCTCCTGTTCTATCGCCGTCCCCCGCCCCACATTGATCACCAATGCCTGCCGGGGCAGCAGCGCAATGCGGCGCCGATCCAGCATCCCCCTGGTCTGTGCCGTATCCGGCAGCGCCATCACCAGCAGTTCCGTCTCGCAAAGAACGGCATCCAGATCCCCAATGGGATAAAGTGCATCATAAACCGCCTCCCTGCTTTTGCCGCTGCGGCTCAATCCAATGATTTTTGCAGCCCCCATGCTGCGCATCCTTTGCGCAACATGACACCCAATGTCCCCCGTTCCCAGAATGGTCACTTCACACCCCCGGATGGACCGAACCGGCAGCGGCGGAGCCCAGATATGGTTTTGAATGGAATCCAGATAGTCCGGCATCCTGCGCAAAAGCATAAGGGCAACCATGACCACATGCTCTGCAATCGTCACTCCATATGTATTGGAATTGCTCAGCAGGCAATCCGGGTTTGCAAAAATCCCATCGTTCCTGCAATAGAGATCCACTCCCGCCGAAGAGGTACAATACCACCGCAGAGTCGGCGGAGCAGCACGCAGCAATTGCGGCGACTGGGCATAAAGGACTTCGCAATGCTGCAGATGTTCCTTTGCCTCTTCAAATTGCCCGGTTGCAAAATAGCGCACATGCATCTTCGCAGCCCGGGCAGCGGCGTCGATCCGCTCCCGGTGCGCCTGTGTCAAAAAATCCTGAAAAACACAAATATTTCGTTCCATGCTCTCCCTGCCTTTCACTCAGCGCCTGATGTGCGCATCGGTTCCCTGCTGCAAAGCAGCATAGCCGAGGCCGCCACAATCAGCACATATGCAATCAAACTTTCACCGCTCGGAACCTGATCCAAAATGTAAAATCCCAGTATGCCGGAAAATACGATCTGCGTACAGTCACAAAGAGAGATCTCCCGCGGTGCAGCATAGCGCCAAATCCTTGACACTGCCCTCCAGAATTTTGGTCTGTCCTCCCCGGAGTTCCTCCACAGAAATCATGACCTGCGAGATGGCAAACAGCCCAATCATTGCCGGAACCAGCTGGATGCCGGATTCCAGCGGGATGATGCCAAAGGTAAACCGCGGATATCCGCTGAGCAGATCCATGCCCACCGTGCCGAACAGCAATCCCAGAGCACCGGAAATCAGGCCTTTGACCATGTTTTCACCGGACATGGACCCGATAATGGTCAGGCCAAAGCACGCCAGCAGGAAGTACTCCAACGAACTGAACCAGAGGGAAACTTTTGCCAGCTGCGGTGCAATCACCAGCAGCGCTACCGCGGAAAGGGTACCGCCGATCATGGAAGAGATCGTGGAAATTCCCACAGCTTTGAGGCCTTTTCCCTTCTTCGTCAGCGGGAATCCATCCATCGCCGTAGCCGCGGATGCCGGCGTTCCCGGCGTGTGAATCAGGCAAGCGGTCACACTGCCTCCATAGATTGCAGATGTATAAACAGCCGTCAGCATTACCAGACCGGGAGCCGGATCCATTTTAAAAGTCAGAGGTACCAGCAGAGCAACCGCCATGGACGCAGACAGGCCCGGCAGGGCTCCTACAATCATGCCTGCCACCACACCGATAATCAAAACCGACAGGCAGTCCCAGGTGAACAGCTGCGCCGCTGCGCTCAGCAGCATCTGTGTCAACGACATCTTGACTCCTCCCTTCCTAAATGATGCTGACCTTCAGCCAAACCACAAACATCAAATAGATAAACAGCGCATAACCAGCCGTAATGGCCAGGATCAGCCACCAGGGCTTGACCTTCAGAGCAATCATAAATCCAACCAGCATCACGGCGGTCGCCGGGAAATAGCCGAACAGATCAAACAAAACCGCATACACCACGATCGCCGCAAAGGCCACAAGCGGCACGGCAATTTCCTTCCAGTGCACTCCGCTTTCCGCGTCATGATCTTTGGCATATTTCCGCACATCCAGATACAGCATGATCACGGTCAGCACAGTCAGCAAGATCAAACACACGCGGGGAAACAGCGCCGGTGTACTGGGCATTCCCATTGTCTGGGCAAAGAGGAATCCATAAATAATCAACAGCACCACCGAAGTGATGACAGACTCGCGAGCTTTTGGTGACATAGCCTTCTCCTTTCTGAAAGCAAAGGCAGGGACCATGCCCTGTCTTTGCCAGAATCTTTTCTGCGGGCCACATGAACTTGTGCGCAGCATGTCAATCCGGGATCATTTCAATCCCAAAAATATCCAGATACAGCTTGCGGACATCATTCATATAGTTGAGATAGCTGTCGTCTTCCGCCGTCACAAAGTTCGTTACGCATCCCATGGCATTCATCTGTTCAATGGTATCCGGATTGGTAATGGCCGCTTCAGTTGCCTGACGCAATTTTTCCAGAATTGCAGGATCCGTGCCGGGTGCCGTCGCATATCCCCGGGCGGAGAAGCTGACAATCTCCTGCCCCGTCAGCTCTTTTACTGTGGGCACATCCGGAATCAGGTCTGTCACACGCTCAGGTGCCGCCACAGCGCCAATTTTGAACGTACCGCCCTGGTCACCCACCAGAGTATCGCCGATATTGCCAATCAGCAGGTCACAGCTGCCATTCAGCAGCAGCACCTCATTGTCTTTGGAGCCTTCCGTGATCACCGCCGAGAACTTGGTCCCAAAGGCAGCGTTCATCATCTCAGCAAAAGCGTAGTCATCTCCGCCGATGTTCATCTGGGACGTGCCGTAAAGCAGCTCATGCTCTTTGGCGTATTCAATGAGCGAGTTGAAATCGCTCCAGCGGGTCTCATCTGTCTTCCAGCAAACCGTTCCATAGTCTGAAACATGGTTGCCCAGCAGGTCAAAATCCGTATGGTTGTAATCACGGGGATTTTCCGCCTGTTCCTTGCAGATGCAGATGCCCGGAGAGTTGATGACACAGATGGTATAGCCGTCAGGCTCCGTGTTGTGCACCACTTCATTCCAGGAAACATGTCCGCCGGAACCCGGCAGATTTTCCACCACCACAGTCTGTCCCAGTTCCTTGCCCAAAGCCTCGGCAAAAATCCGGCACATCAGATCCGAGGAACCGCCGGCGGAAAATCCGCAAATCAAGCGAATTGTGGAGTCATTGGGCCAGTTGCCCGAACCGGTTGTCTCACCGCCCGCGGAAGAAGAGGACTGACTGTCTTCCCCCGTCTGGGCGGAACCGCCGCAGCCGCTTAAACACAGGGCTGCCAGCATCACGACCGCAAGAGCCAAAGCAAATCTACGTTTCATGTCAATTCTCCCTCTTTCTTTGTCCATGTATTCCCTGCCTGTTATTCGGTATGCGTCAGTGTTGTTCCGCCGTCTTTCCCGGTTCAGTCCACATACTCCACGCCAATGGCCTCCAGCTTCTGGTCCACCCACGGACGCGGAAGAACTCCCTCGTTGGCAATCCGCTCCATGGTCACAGCCTCGTTGTCATTGAACGCCCGGACCTTCTTGGCAAGCTCCTCCGCTTCATCCGGACGGATGACGATCACACCGTCAGCATCGCCCACCACAATATCTCCCGGATGAACCACTATGCCGCCTACTGTTACCACGCCGCCGATTTCTCCCGGCCCATTCTTGTATGGTCCGTTCGGCGTGACTCCCCTGGCATATACCGGGAAATCCATCTGCGCAATGGAATCGCTGTCCCGGATACTGCCGTCTACGACAATTCCGGCAATTCCGCGCTTTGCACAGTACCGCACCATAATCTCTCCAAAAATGGACCGATTGGGATCTCCGCCGGCATCAATCATAAAGACATCGCCCGGCTGAGCCATATCCATGGCCTTATGGAAAAACAGGTTGTCTCCCTCGGCGACTTTCACCGTAAAGGCGGTTCCCAGCAGCGGCGCCTTGTTGATTGGCCGGATTGTCTGCCGCAGTGCAGCCGTTCGGTTCATACAGTCGTCGATATTGGCCACCGGAAGTCCCCGGAAGCGCTCCACAATCTCCCTGTCCGGACGCTGCATATGATTGTGAATCCTACACCCAATACCCATAAGTCTTCCCCTTTCCATTACTTGAATTCAAATGATTTGAAAAGCCGGGATCTTTGAAATCACGCCTTTGTTCGCAACCGGTATCCGGGAAATGGAATTCTCCTGAATGATCTGACGCATCTGTTCAATCAGCTGCCGATGGAGCAGTCTGCGGGAATTGACTCCCAAAAATGCGCTGTGACAGCTCAGCACCACATTGTCCATCCGGATCAGAGGGCTGTCCGTCGGAAGGGGCTCCGTTTCATAGACATCCAGCCCCGCCCCCCGGATCAAGCCTTCCTGCAGCGCCCGAATCAGATCCGGTTCGCAGATGACGCCTCCTCTGGCAATGTTGATGATCACCGCGCTCGTCTTCATTTTCCTGAATGCCTCATAATCAAAGCTGTGATAGGTCTCCTTGTTCAAATGTACGTGAATGGAGAGGATGTCCGACTGCCGCAGCAGCTCGTCAAACGACACCAATTCCACGTCGTATGCGGGCAAATCCTCTTTTTTCAAATATGGATCGCATGCGATGATTTTTTTCACGCCAAAACCGTCGTGAAAAATCCGGTACAGCAGTCTGGACGTCGCGCCAAAGCCATACAGTCCCAGAACCTCATCCTGCAGAGGCGGACAGGGAATGCCTTTTGCTTTTCTCCACTCTCCCTGCCGAATTCCCCTGTCATAATAGGTAATATTCCGGAGCAAATCCAAAATCAATCCCGTGGTGTGCACAGATAATTCCTGAACGGAAATTCCCGGCTGATTGAGTACCACCACTCCGTATTCAGCTGCGGCTTCCAGGTCCACGGAATTGACTCCAATGCCAAAGCGCTGTACAACTTTTACATCCGGCAGCGATTTGAGGACTTTTCTGGAAATCGGAGGATTGCCGTTGCAAAGCAGCACATCGGTATGCCCGCATGCTGCAATAATTTCATCCTCTGTGTGAAGATCCTGCAGATTGACATCCAACCCGATTTCCTGATACGCACTCGTCAGCCGTGCAACTTCCTCGGGCATCATTGAATACTTACTGTCCACAAAACAAGCCGTCCACACATCCATCACCACCATATTCAAGATTTTCTTTTCAATTTTCCATCATTTTTCTTCTTTTTGTGATTATATTTTACGTTTTGATTCCTTTCTTGTCCAACTGCCCTTTTTCCATTTAAGATATAGCCAAACAGCTATATTGTTTCCCTGTTTTTCGTGTCCAGGCGGCAGTCTCTCCGTCTCTATTTGTGCATTTTTCAACATTTTCTTTTCAGCTTTTTCGTTTTTTCTGCATAATATACCCATTCCAAAATTGACTTTCAGTCAAAAAAAGCATACCCTATATGTAAATCGACCCATGGGAGGTGCCCCATGTATTTCAAAAACTACGAATACTTTTTGATGATTGCAGAAGAAGGCAGCATTTCAAAAGCCGCCGACAAATTGTATTTGACGCAGCCCTCCCTGAGCAAATATCTCAAACGGCTGGAGGAAAACCTGGGTGTGGAGCTCTTCTCCCGGGATCGTTATCCACTGGCATTGACGCAAGCCGGTATTATTTACAAGCGTTATGTAGAGGAAATCCGCGCAAAGGAACGGCAGCTCCAGCAGGAATTTTCCGAATTTCGGGAAGGACTTTTCGGCCACGTGACCCTGGCCCTGACAGAATGGCGCAGCAGCGTCATGCTGCCGGCCCTGTTTCCCTACTTTCGAGAGCGGTTTCCTCATATCACCCTGTCCGTAAAGGAAGGTTCTCATCAGCAGATGCTCTATTGGCTGGAACACGGACAGGCAGATCTGGCCCTGATGCACTATCCCAATGATTATCAGGATCTGGAACTTGACTTTCTCGCCCAGGAAAATGTCATCATGGCCGTTAATCAGAACGATCCCCTTTTGCAGAAAATGCGTCATCCTCCACGTCCGGGGGAAATCCAGCATCTTACCACCGAGGAATTTCTTTTATTTCGGGATGCGCCATTTATCCTGAATATCGAAGGCCAGAATATCCGGCAAATTGTTTTAAACTTCTTTGCCAATTTAAATATCACTCCCAACGTAATACTGGAAGTCAAAGGAGACCAAACCAAGCAGAATCTGGTCCAAGCCGGAATCGGCAATTCCTTTGCCGCTTTTGCCGCTTTTGGCATCAACACTTACCTGAACGACCTATGCTATTTTTCTCTGGGGGATCCGCCGCTCCACTGGAACCTGGCTGTTGCCTACCACAAAAAACGCCCGCCCAGCATTCAGGCGCAAAAGCTCATCCAAGCAATTCACGAGCTGATCCGCTGACCGCTTTCCCCGCAGAAAAAGCGCCTTGTCCACGCCTCATGACAGCAGGCCTGTCCGCCCATGCATTGACCGCTCATTCCTGCTGCGTTTTACAAAAAAAGCCCCGGGAAGCCATGCTTCCCGGGGCATTTTTCCTATTGCGTCATCCGCTTTTCTCAGCCTTCCGTCTCTGATACGGCCACAGCCACCGGAGAGGGATCCTCGTTGTCCAGCGTCCCCGTATAGGTCACCGTCACCCTGTCGCCCTCTTCCAGACTGCTCTGATCCACATCCTCCCCAAAATCAAAGATGTGGTATTCCCCATCGCTGTCCAACAGCACCAGATAGCTGCCCAGCTGGTTCACCACTCCGCTGATGGTCTTCTGATCCTCCGCTTCATCCGCCTGCTTCTTTTCTCCGCCGCAGGCCGCAAGGCTCAAGACCAGGCATACCGTCAGCAGCAGCGTTACAATTTTTTTCATGTTGGTTTCGTCCTTTCCTGTCACGTCACGTTCTGTTTCCTGTAAGGATCTCTCCTGCCTGTACCGACGGTCCGGAGAACCGTTGATTTCCCGGCAGCGTGACTGATTGTATCAGGGACCGTTCTGGCAGAAAACCGCATTTCAGAAACAAATTCTATCAAAAGATGACAGTTTTTCAATCGATGAAACCAAATCCTCTTCTAATCCGTCGCCTTAATTCAGCCGCCAGACTCCGGCATTGAGATAGGCCGCAAAGCTTACCCACAGCAGATACGGCACCTGAAGCCAGGCCGCGGTCTTGTCAACCTTGGCAAACTCCACAATCATCCATATGATGAGGAGCCACAGTATCGCCAGCCACACCAGCGCGGCGCCGAAGGCCTGGAAATTGAAAAAGAGAATGCTCCAGAAAAAGTTGAAGGCCAGCTGAACCAAAAAGACCGCCAGTCCCCGGGTACGGGCCGCCGAGGCCGGGGACGTGTCCACGCGGGCCGCGCTGACGCCCATCAGGGCAAAGAGAATTCCCCATACAATGGGAAACACAATGCCCGGCGGCGAGAGCGGCGGCTGTACGATGGTCTGCTCATACTGCGCTGCCCCCTCCCGGGTCAGCCAGCCGGACAGGGCGCCCACTGCCTCCACAAACAAAATCCACAGTCCGTAAAGCTTCCAGTCACGTTGTTTCACGCACCATCCCCTCCCGTTCAGCATATGCAAAATGCCTTGCGTTATGTACGATACCGTTTCCGGTGCGAAAAAGGGATTGACAAGTTTCGCCAAGGGGCGTATACTTTGCTCAATTGAATCAGGATCTTCAGGGCGGGGTGCAATTCCCCACCGGTGGTACAGCCCACGAGCCGCAAGGCATGACCCGGTGCGATTCCGGGGCCGACAGTATAGTCTGGATGGAAGAAGATCGTGTGAACGCAGGAGATTTGTTACCCCTGCGCCCATGGGGTTTTGCTCTGGAATGTGTGATGCGTTCCGGAGTTTTTTTCTTGCTCCGTGGGCGGGAATGCCGCGCCGTTTTGCCGCTTGGTTGCCGTTTCATGCAAGATGCCTTGAACCATCCGTTCAAGGCATCTTTTTTGTTTCCGGGAGGCAACCCATGAACGATACGGATTACATGCGTCTGGCTCTGGAACAGGCCCGCCGGGGCGAGGGATGGACCAACCCCAATCCCATGGTGGGGGCCGTACTGGTCCGGGATGGCCGGATTCTCTCCACCGGCTATCACGAACGCTGCGGCGCCCTCCATGCCGAGCGCCACGCCCTGTCCCGCTGCACGGAATCACCCGCCGGTGCAACACTGTACGTTACCCTGGAGCCCTGCTGCCACCACGGCCGCCAGCCCCCCTGCACCGACGCCATTTTGCAAGCGGGCATCGCCCGGGTAGTGGTGGGCAGCGATGACCCCAATCCCCTGGTGGCGGGAAAGGGGCTGGCGATTCTCCGCCAGGCCGGTGTCCAGGTGGAAACCGGCGTACTGAAGGCCGAGTGCGACGCACTCAACCAGGTATTTTTCCATTACATCCAAACCGGCCGCCCCTATGTCATCTTGAAATACGCCATGACCGCGGACGGCAAGATCGCCACCCGCACCGGCGCCTCCCGGTGGATCACCGGCGAGGAGGCCCGCCGCCGGGTCCACCAGGACCGCCACCGCTGTGCCGCCATCATGGTGGGCGTGGGTACGGTTCTGACCGACGATCCCCTGCTCACCTGCCGGATGGAGGGCGGGCGGAATCCCGTCCGGGTGATCTGCGATACCCACCTGCGCACCCCTCTGGAAAGCCAGATCGTCCGGACCGCCGGTGAAGTCCCTACCATCCTCGCCTGCTGCGCTCCCCCGCCGGACCGGGCCCAGGCCCTCCGCGCCGCCGGATGCCGGATCTGGGAGCTGCCGGAGCAAGGCGGCCATGTGGACCTTCGCGCCCTGATGGACCGTCTGGGCCGGGAGCAGCTGGACAGTGTTCTGCTCGAAGGCGGCGCGCAGCTCAACTGGGCGGCCCTGGAAGCCGGGATCGTCCAAAAAGTCCAGGCCTATGTGGCGCCCAAGCTCTTCGGCGGCACTGCCCCCACCCCGGTGGGGGGTATGGGCGTGGACCTGCCCGACCAGGGCATCGTACTCAAGCACTGGTCCGTCACCCCTCTGGGCGAGGACCTGCTGCTGGAAAGTGAGGTGGACCCAGATGTTCACAGGAATCATTGAGGAGGTCGGCACCCTTCGCTCTGTCCAACGGGGCGCCCACTCGGCGGTGCTGACCATTGGGGCCTCCCGGGTGCTCTCGGATCTGAAGATCGGGGACAGCGTGGCCGTCAACGGCGTGTGCCTCACTGCCACGCGCTTGCTGCCCGACGGCTTTACTGCCGATGTCATGCATGAAACCCTCAATCGCTCCGCCCTGGGGGCCCTGGGACCCGGGAGCCCGGTGAATCTGGAGCGGGCCATGGCCGCCGGCGGCCGCTTCGGCGGACACATCGTCTCCGGCCACATCGACGGCACCGGCACCATCCGGGCCCTGCGGCGGGACGACAACGCCGTGTGGTACACCGTTTCCGCCGCGCCGTCTCTGCTCAAGTACATCGTGGAAAAGGGCTCCATCGCCATCGACGGCATCAGTCTGACGGTAGCGGCGGTGGACGATGCGTCCTTCTCCGTCTCCATCATCCCCCATACGGCGGCGAGCACCATCCTGGGCAGCAAACGCCCCGGCGACACCGTCAATCTGGAGACGGATCTCATCGGCAAATATGTAGAAAAGCTGCTCACCTTCCGGGACCAGCCCGCCTCCGGCGGTCTGACCCTGGAGATTCTGCGGCAAAACGGATTTTAACCATTCAGCAAGGAGGAAACCAGTATGCAATCCCAATTCTGCACCGTGGAAGAGGCCCTGGAGGAACTGCGGGCGGGCCGTCTCATCATCACCATTGACGATCCTGACCGGGAAAACGAGGGAGACCTGATCTGTGCCGCCCAGTTCGCCACCACGGAAAATGTCAACTTCATGGCCGTTCACGCCAAGGGCCTGATCTGCACGCCCATGAGCGAGGAAGTGGCCGCCCGTCTGGGCCTGGAACAGATGGTCAAGGTCAACACGGACAATCACTGCACCGCCTTTACCGTCTCCATCGACCATGTGGACACCACCACCGGCATTTCCGCCGAGGAGCGGGGCTACACCTGCCGCAAGTGTGCCGATCCGGACACGAAGCCGGAGGAGCTGCGCCGCCCCGGCCATGTGTTTCCTCTGGTGGCCCGGCGGGGCGGCGTCCTGGTGCGCAACGGCCACACCGAGGCCACCGTGGACCTGTGCCGTCTGGCGGGCCTGACCCAGTGCGGCTTGTGCTGCGAGATCATGCGGGATGACGGCACCATGATGCGCACCACGGAGCTGCTGGAAAAGGCCCGGGAATGGGGGCTGAAGGTGCTGACCATCCAGGCCCTGCAGGACTACTGCCGCCTCCACGACAAGCATGTGGTGCGGGAGGCCACGGCCCACATGCCCACCCGGTATGGGGACTTCCAGATCTACGGCTATATCAACGATCTCACCGGAGAGCACCATGTGGCCCTGGTAAAAGGCGACATCGGCAATGGAGAAAACGTCTTGTGCCGGGTCCACTCCGAATGCCTCACCGGCGACGTGTTCGGCTCCCGGCGCTGCGACTGCGGCGAGCAGCTTGCCGCCGCCATGCGGCAGATCGAATCGGAAGGCCGGGGCGTGGTGCTGTACATGCGCCAGGAAGGCCGGGGCATTGGCCTCATTAACAAGCTCAAGGCCTACGCCCTGCAGGAACAGGGTCTGGACACCGTGGACGCCAACGTGAAGCTGGGCTTTGCCCCGGACCTGCGGGAGTACTGGACCGGCGCGCAGATTCTGCGGGATTTGGGCGTCAAGACCATGCGGCTGCTCACCAACAACCCGGACAAGATCTATCAGCTCTCCGGCTTCGGTCTGGAGATCACGGAGCGGGTCCCCATTCAGATCCCCCCCACGGCGGAGGACCTGTTCTATCTGCGCACAAAGCAAACCCGTATGGGCCATCTGGTCAGCTATTGATTTCACAATTCTTTACAGATTATCAAACAGGAGGAACCCATTATGAAACGTTTTGAAGGCAAACTGGTATCGGAAAACATCCGCGTGGGCGTGGTCTGCGCCCGGTTCAATGACTTTATCGTCTCCCGGCTGCTGGCCGGCTGCGAGGACACGCTCCTGCGTCACGGGGTCCGGGAGGAGGACATTGCCGTGGCCTGGGTTCCCGGCGCCTTTGAAATTCCCCTCATCGCCTCCAAGATGGCCAAAAGCGGGAAGTATGATGCCGTCATCGCCCTGGGCGCCGTGATCCGGGGCAGCACCAGCCACTATGACTATGTGTGCAGCGAGGTTTCCAAGGGCGTGGCCCAGGTGGCATTGAACAGTGACATCCCGGTGATGTTCGGCGTTCTCACCACGGACACCATCGAGCAGGCCGTGGAGCGGGCCGGCACCAAGGCCGGCAACAAGGGCTCCGAGTGTGCCCTGGGCGCCATCGAAATGGTGAATCTCATTCGGGAGCTGGAGCGCTGAGCTGCGTTCCTTCCTTTCCATCCAAAAAGGCCCGGACCGATCGGTCCGGGCCTTTTTTGCAGTCACAGCGGACGCCTTTCAGCGCCGGTTGAACACGCAGTGAAACCAATCCCGTTTCCAGCTCCACCGCCCGGGGCAGCCATTCCAGCGCACCGTCACATTGCCGCCGGGAGAGAGCTTCACTGCCAGTTCCGCCCGCATGCCCGGCCGCACCAAAGTCAGCTGGTACCCTCCCGGTGCAAGGCCGGCAAAAATCGTTTCTTTGCAGCACAGCAGCATCCGCGTCCGGCAAAAGCACCCCCGGCAGGGACGCAGGATCACACAGTCCAGAGGACCAGCGTCCTCTACCAGAACCCGGATGCCGCAGCGGTCATACCCCGCCTCCAGGCACAGCGGCGCATCCACCTCTTCGCTCTCTTGCAGGCAGAATCGTTCGCCGGCGCACACAGTGCCGCTTACTGCTCCAGTTTTGCCTTGACCAGATATTCTCCGGCACCAACCCCGCCAAACATATACTTGCCCGCAGCGTTGGTTTTGGTGACGGAGACCAGCTGTTCCCGGGTGACTCCGGCATCCGTCACCACACGGTAAAGCCCCACGAAGCATCCGGCCACCGCTTGGCCTGCGCCGTTGCGGATCAGGCCGCTGACCGTGCCGTTATAGGTCCGCAGGTCTACCGTCATGGACATCTCCACATTGGCGATGGACCCGCCCAGAATCGTGGCGGTCACCGGAGCCACAGCCTGATACCCTTCAGCGGAAGCCATCAGGGTATACACGCCGTCGGCAATATCATAGAAGGCAAACTCGCCGTCCGCCGCCGTATAGGTCACAGCCACCTCGGCCCCCAGAGTATCCCGCAGGGAAATCTTGGCGCCGCCCAGCGGCGTGATTTTCCCGGTCAGATCCACTGCGCTGAGGACACCGGCAATGGCATCCAGAGCCAAAGTCGCGTCCGCCTGGAGCGCCAGATCCATCTGAGT
Source organism: uncultured Oscillospiraceae bacterium (assembly GCA_944387035.1). Classification (GTDB taxonomy): domain Bacteria; phylum Bacillota; class Clostridia; order Oscillospirales; family Oscillospiraceae; genus Oscillibacter. The sequence continues at coordinate 29,563 of CALXDJ010000007.1, forward strand.
GGTGGCGCTGCTTGAGAGCGTGACACCTACCGCGTCGCTGAGACGGTAGCCATCCTTCACCGCTCCCAGGCTGTAGGTTCCGGCGGGAATTCCGGTGATGGAGTAGGCGCCGGACGCATCGGTGAGGGTGTGCATAAACGGCAGTCCCGCGCTGTCAAAGCGCTTTACCGTGGCGTCGGCCACAGGCAGGGAGCCGTCGGTCACCACACCGAACACCGTGGCGGTCTGCGCGGATGCAGGAGGCAGTTCCAGATCCACATTTGCTTCCTGCAGCCCCTCAATGGCAAAATTCTGGCTGTATTGCAGGCTCAAAAGGTCCGTTTTCACATCGGCGATATCGAGATAACCTCCGAAAAAGTGTTTATACGGGCGGATCGGCAGTCTCAGCGGGATAGCCAATCAGGAAACCCACGCAGGCCGAGACAAAGTCCCGGAACTGCACCACGGTGGCCATGACGGTGGAAGACTGGGCAGCCGCCTCGTTGAGCTGTGCGCTGTTGCGCACCACGATCAGCACCGCCATACAGAATAATCCGATTCCCGTTGCCATCACCACCTGCAGGGAGCTGCCGCCCGTTCCGGACTCTGCCGTTCCACGGGTCTGGGCGCCGCCTTCGCTCCCGACGGAAGCTTCGGAAACAAACCCGATCGTTCCTCTGGCCTCCGCGCCGTCGCCGCCGCGATCCGCCATTTCCATCATATGCCCGCCGGAGACCGTGGGTACCCCAGCCGTCTTTTGCGCTGCGAAGCTGGCACTGAGGAAATAGCCGAAAATCGCAGCCGCAGAAGCGCGCACCACAATATCAATGTTCTCCGCCGTGGCACTGTCCGCCGCGGCAAAAAATATGGCATAGGCCGACTGTGCCAGCAGCACCGCCATGAGCAGCATCAATCCCCGGTCCACCATGGGAATCCGGCGCCAGGCGGCCCGGACCGATGCCCACCGGGCACTCCATCCTTTCACACGGCCGCCCCCTTTCCTGCCGGTCCTTCCATGGGGAAAGTCCCGAACGTTCTACCGTTGATCCACACGCGCATGTTCCCCTTCCTTTCCTGCGGGAATCTCCCGCCCAAAATGCTCCGCGCTCAAGCGTCCCCGCCAGTCTATGTGCCCGCCGTCCGGACGGTTCCGGCAAAAAAAGAGGACGCCGGCTGACGCCGGCGCCCTCAGGTGCCTCAGGATTTCGGTTTTCCGTACAGGGCGTTGCACACCGCGATAAACGCCGCGTCCCGCCGGGCCAGGGCCGTCTGGTCCTTGCCGTCGCTGTAGTCATAAAAGCCCTTGCAGTTCTTCACGCCGCATTTGCCTTCCTCGTAGGCCTCCTTCAGCAGGCGGGGCAGGCCTCCGTCATTGCACAGCGCGTCAAACATGTAGCTGCCCACCTTGTTGAAGATGTCGATGCCGCCGAAGTCGATGGTTTCGAAGGGACCAATGCAGGCATAGCGCAGCCCCAGGCCGTACTTGACCACATTGTCCACATCCTCCATGCTGGCATATCCCATTTCCACGCAGTGGAAGGCTTCCCGCACCACGGCGTACTGCAGGCGGTTGAGGATGAATCCGGTGGGGTCCTTGTATACCCGGACCGGCTTTTTCTCCAGGCTCACCGCGATGTCACACAGGATGTCCAGCGTCTCATCGGCACTGGCTTCCCCGGCAATCACCTCCACCAGGGGAATGAGATGGGGTGGATTGACCCAGTGCATGCCCGCAAACCGCTCCGGGCGGTACACCGCCTGGGCGATCTCCGTCACAGACATGCCGGAGGTATTGGTGGCCAGCACCACGTCCTCTCCCACCAGCCGGCTGACCTCTTCCCAGAAGGTATGCTTGACGTCCATCTTTTCGGGAATGGCCTCCAGAACAAAGTCCGCCTGGGCAAAGCAGTCTTTGGATGTGGTCATGGTGATTCGCTCCAGCAGCGCCTGGGACTCCGCTTGTGTCAGGGCCCCCTGCTCCACCTGGGCCTTTTGGTTGATGGAAATCAGGTAGTCCGCCTTCTCCAGGGAGCTCTCGGACACGCCGTAGAGATACACCCGGTCATACCACTTGGCAAAGATCTGCGCGAAGGACGCGCCCATGATGCCCGGGCCCGCGATGACCACGGTATGAATGCGTGATTGTTTGCGCATGGTGTTTTTGTTCCTTCCTTTTCTTGATCCCGCCGGCCGGACGGCACGGCGTCAGTCCTCCGGGCCCGCGCGGCCCATCAGGCGCTTACTCTCTGCCGATGATCTCGTAGACCTTCTCCAGCAGCTCCGGAGAGACCTTGCCGGCCTCGTCGCCCACGAACTCATCATACACGCTCTTGGTACCTTCATATTCATCCCTCTCAAACACATCGTTTTATGCGTCTAAACCGCCCGGACCGCTCTGCATCCCCCCTGTTGATCATCGATTTGGCTGCGGCAGCAATCTGCCGTTGTTCACAGCTTATCCGTGTTGATCCAAATCCGCGGCCAACCGCTTGAACTGCTCCAGGTTGTTTTCCATATGCTCCCGCATCACCGCCTGTGCCTGCTACGGGTCGCGGTTTTTCAAGGCCTCCAGAATCAATCCGTGGTATTTGACCCCATTTCCCACGCCAATGGTCTGGGTGGTATGCAGGATGGATGGTGCCAGGAGGTTTTCATAGGAGTTGTAAATCTGCAGCGCCAGTGTATTCTGGGTGCACTCACAGATCATCATGTGAAACTCCAGATCGGTGTGAACATACTGCTCGTAATGATCCGTCTCCTGACACATGCGCGTGTAATTGCGCTCCAGGCGGCGAATCTGGGCAGGCGTTGCTTTCCGGGCCGCCGCCTCCGCGGTGGCGCTTTCAAACATGCTGCGGAAGGCGTAAATCTCTTCCATCTCATGATTGTCCACAGAAAAGAGGAAGGCCGGACGAAAATAGTCCGCCAGGCGGTTGACCCGTACAAAGGACCCCTCGCCCCGGCGGGTCTCGATCAAATTCTCACCCGCCAGCTTCTGCACCGCCTGCCGCACGGTTCCGCGGCTGACGCTGAACATATTCATGAGCATGTGCTCCGACGGGATTTTCTCCCCCGGACGCCACTCGCCTGCCAGAATCTGGTTTTTCATCTGCTGGTAGACCTGTTCGCCCACATTTGTCTTTTTAATTTCCACAATTCCCATGACTTGTCGGACAACCTCCCGCTGACAACCGTCATCCTCCTCTTCGCACATTAACTATACCACCCGTTTTCCCAGGGCTTCAATTCGCATTCTTTATGAAATCCGCCCAAATATTTGGCAAAATCCACTTGTCCATCGCTGGACAAGTGGATTTTTTTATACATATTGTACAAATTTCATTCAATTGCCTTCCGGCACCTGCGGGGGTTGTTTTCCCTGTGCATGGAGTATCGCTCTCTGTTTTTTTAGGTCTGATTTTTACTGTTTTTCGGCGCATATTTGCCCTGATTTTTTCCAGCTGCCCTTTGCCTTCCTGCGCACCTCCCATAACCGTTCGTCCGGAAAAATACTTTTGTACTCTCCCGTATGCATGTGATAAGATGGAACAATCTCATCTGCCGCCGGCCCGATTCCACCGCTTTTGGCCCGCGGAGTACCCGGAAAAGGAGGCTGATTGCATATGCACGACCGCACATTGCCACCGTCTGTTCTGGAGACCTTTCGTTCCCATCTTCAGCATGCAGAACGAAGTCCCAGCACCATTGAAAAGTATCTGCGCAGTATACGTGCCTTTGCCTGCTGGCTGAACGGACGAATCGTCACCAAAGACGCTGTGGCTGCCTGGAAATCACACCTGGTTGCCCGGTCCTATGCGCCCGTCACCGTCAACGCGGCACTGTCAGCCCTCAACAGCTTATTTCAGTATTTGGGCTGGGAGGACTGCCGCGTGCGCTTTTTAAAAATCCAGCGGCGGCTGTTCCGGGAACCGGACCGGGAACTGGACCGTTCGGACTATCTGCGCCTGATCCGCACAGCCCGGCAGCAGGGGAAAAAACGCCTTGCCCTGCTGATGGAAACAATCTGCGCCACCGGCATCCGGGTCAGCGAAGTACCCTACATCACTCTGGAGGCAGCACAGGCCGGAAAGGCCGAAATTGCCCTGAAGGGCAAGATCCGTACTATTTTGCTCCCCTCCCGGCTGTGCCGAAAGCTGCTCACCTTTGCCAAAAAAAATAAAACCGCCTCCGGTGAGATCTTTCTCACCAGAAGCGGCAAGGGTCTGTCCAGGAAACAAATCTGGCTGGAAATGAAGCAGCTGTGCGGTATGGCCAACGTGGAATCCCGAAAAGTATTTCCCCACAACCTGCGCCACCTGTTTGCCCGCTGCTTCTATCACGTCTGCCGGGACGTGGCGCAGCTGGCTGATATACTCGGTCACAGTTCCATCGATACCACGCGCATCTACCTGATCTCCACGGGAAGCGAACATGTCAAAACCCTGGAGCGCCTCCACCTGATCCTCTAAGGACAGAATCCGCCTTCCGTCCTGCTTTCTATGGAATTGCACGCAGCTTTATTCTTCCATATATTATAGTTTACCAGTTTTTGCCGAAAAATCAATCCCCACTTTTGACATTTGGGTATGCAAAAGCAGAGCCGTCAATCGCCGCAGATTGCCGGCCCTCCTGTTTTGCGCGCAAATTTCGCCCGCATTCGATCATTTGGGCTTTTTTACCCGGTCATAGGCTGTGCTGCGCATCCGACATAACCGGCAACTGGAAAACATCCCCTTTTCCCGGCGTTTTCAAAGACGGAAGGCGGATTCCGTCCTTTGGAAAGGAGACCATCCTATGAACTATCCGGCGTCAGAGGACTTCCTGATCCTGGAGCACCTGGCCGCTTGTGCCGGCTGCGTCTATCTTTCGGATCTGCGGTTTTTGTCCACCTGCCAGAGACGGCATCTGGCAGCGGAAGTCGCCGCGATTCCCTGCCGCGCAGCTTCCCTGCACTGCTGGAATGATGCCTTGTTCTATCTGACCGGCATCGCACCGCAGGCCTCCCCGGAAGCCGCCCGGTCACGGCTCACTGCTGCGCTGGCCGGGCTGGCCGGGCTGACCGTTCAGCCCGCCGGCTCCTAACCTTCAGCTTCCGATTCTCCTCCCTGTTCTGCGGTTGCTTCTAACCGCAGAACAAGGAGGTTTTTTGTTTTCCCTGCCCTAAACCCTTGCTTTTTTTATTTTCCCCTTGACAAATCCTCCTCAAGCCGCTACAATAGGCTTGCAGTTAGTTAAAACTAACCCTCAGGCAGGACACGGGCGACTGGGCAACCCGCCATCTCCTGCAGCACCAGGAGCAGTTTTCTAACTGTACCAAGCGCTTCGTGCAAGCGGATCTCCTTTTTTCCCCCTCATAAAGCCCCCGCACGGAATCCCGTGCGGGGGCGCACTCCTTGTTGGGGGATGTCCCCGGATACGTTCTTTCAAAATGAGCAACTGCAATTTCCCTCAATCAAGGACTATATCACCATAGGAAACGGGCGGCAGAATCTTCTGCCGCCCGTTTGCGCATCGTTGTCAGGACTCTTTCACCTGGCGCATGGACAAGGAGATCCGTTTTTTCTTCTCGTCCACTTCCAGGACCACAACCTTGACCACATCGCCTACCCGCACCACCTCGGAGGGGTGGCGGATAAACCGGTCCGCCACCTGGGAGATGTGGACCAGCCCGTCCTGATGGACGCCGATATCCACAAACACACCAAAGTCAATGACATTGCGCACGGTGCCGCTGAGGACCATGCCGGGCTTGAGGTCCTTGATCTCCATGACGTCCGTGCGGAGGATGGGCTGCGGCAGATCCTCCCGGATATCCCGGCCGGGCTTCATCAGCTCGCCCACCACATCCCGCAGTGTGGGCACGCCCACGCCCAGGGCCTGGGCCGCCCGTTCCTCGCCGTAGGCCCGAACCTCGTCGGCAAGACCTGTCAGGGCACCTGCCCGGACCTGGTCCAGGGTGTGGCCCGTAAGCTGGAGCAGCTGTTCCACCGCAGCGTAGGACTCCGGATGAACGGCGGTGTTGTCCAGCACGGACGCACTCTCCGGCACCCGCAAAAAGCCCGCGCACTGCTGGAACGCCTTGGGTCCCAGCTTGGGCACCTTCAAAAGCTGCTTGCGGGACGTGAAGGGGCCGTTGGCCTCCCGGTAGGCCACCACGTTTTTGGCCGTGGCGGCGGTCAGGCCCGCCACCCGCTCCAGCAGGGAGGGCGAGGCCGTATTCACATCCACGCCCACGGCGTTGACGCAGTCCTCCACCACACCGTCCAGAGCCTCACCCAGCCGCTTGGGCGGGCAGTCATGCTGGTATTGTCCCACACCGATGGCCTTGGGGTCGATCTTCACCAGCTCCGCCAAGGGGTCCTGGAGCCGCCGGGCAATGGATACCGCCGAGCGCAGGTTTACATCAAACTGCGGAAATTCCTCCGCCGCCAGGGGACTGGCGGAATAGACCGAGGCGCCTGCCTCGGAGACGATCATATAGCTGACCCGGTGTCCCTTGGCCGCCACCCGGCGGATCAGCTCCACCGCCATCTGCTCCGTCTCCCGGCTGGCGGTACCGTTGCCGATGGCAATGTGCTCCACACTGTGCTTTTCAATGAGCCGGGCCAGGGCGGCAATGGCCTCTTCCCGCTTCCGCTCTCCCTGTGTGGGGTAGACCACAGCGGTATCCAGCACCTTGCCGGTGCCGTCCACCACCGCCACCTTGCAGCCCATCCGGTAACCCGGGTCCAGCCCCATGGTGACCTTGCCCTTAACCGGCGGCTGCATCAGCAGGGGCCGCAGGTTCAGTGCGAACTGGCCGATGGCGCCCTCGCTGGCCGTCTCCGTCAGGGCGGAGCGGGCCTCCCGCTCCAAAGAGGGGAAAAGCAGCCGGTCATAGGCGTCCTCCGCCGCGGCCTTGACAAATTCCATGGCCGCGCTGCCCGGCACCACCACCTGCCGGCGGACCGTCCGCAGGGCCAATTCCCGGTCCAGCTCCACGCTGACCTTGAGCGCTTCCTCCTTTTCGCCCCGGTTGATGGCCAGGATCTGATGCCCCTGAAGCCGGGAGATGGGCTGGGAGAAATCATAGTAGAGCCGGTAGACCGTATCCTCCTCCGTGGCGGCGGTGCTGGTCAATCGTCCGTTCTTTTCCAGCAGCGTCCGCAGACGGGCACGCAGGGAGGCGTCGTCGCTGATCTGCTCGGCCACAATGTCCGACGCCCCGGCCAGAGCCTCTTGTGCCGTCTCTACCCCCTTGTCCGGGTCTACGTACTGTGCCGCCTCTGTCAGCGGGTCCGGACAGTCCGGTCCCTGGGCAAAGAGCACCTCGGCCAGAGGCGCCAGCCCCTTCTCCCGGGCAACCGTCGCCCGGGTGCGGCGCTTTTGCTTATAGGGCCGGTACAGGTCCTCCACCTCCGCCAGTGTAGCGGCTTCGTCAATGGCGCGGGCAAGCTCCTCCGTGAGTTTTCCCTGGGCCTCAATGGCGGATTTCACAGCCTCCCGCCGCTCCTGCAGGCCCCGCAGATAGCTCAAGCGCTCTTCCAGGGTCCGCAGGGACGTATCATCCATGGCACCGTGAAGCTCCTTACGGTAGCGGGCAATGAAGGGAATCGTATTTCCCTCGTCCAACAGCCGCACCACATTTTCCACATACTCCGGTTTTTGATCCAGTTCCTGTGCAATACGTTGTATGATAGAGTCCATCGTGTTCCGGTGCGCGCCTGGGCGCAGACCAACTACAAAAGTTTGCATTTCACTATACCATAGTTTTCCGCCGCGGTAAATCCCGTATCGAGATCCATCCAAAATTGCCCAGGCCTCTCGCAAAATTCGATTTTTTTCGATATACTGGTTGTATTGAAACGGTGCGGAGCATTCTTGTACATTCTGTAATCCGCCGTAAGGAGGCATTTCCATGGAGCCAAGTGAGAAACCCGCAGGAACCAAGTCAAAGCAGCACAACTGGATACCGACTCTGCTCTGCTGGCAGTTCTTCCCCCACATTCTGGGGATTCTGGTCGTCCTGCTGCTGGCCGCAGCGGTGGTTCTGGGCGCGAAAAGCGTCCTCTCCGCCGACGGAAAAACCACCACGCTTGGATTCGAGGACATCGGAGAACTGGCCACGCAGTCCGCCTACTGCACGGAGGTGGAAGTCACGGAGGCTTCCCGTGAGTTATTCGGTGTAAGCATTCCCTTTACCCAGAGCAAGTATATCTACAGCTATGATGTGGTCATCAAAGCCGGGCTGAATTTTGCAGACATCACCTGGCAGGAAGAAAACGGCACCATTCGGATCACTCTGCCGGAAATTCAGGTCCTGAGCAGCGAAATTGATCTGGATTCCCTGAAAGTATACCATGAGGATGAGAGTCTTTTTCGCCCCATCACCCTGGAGGAAAACAATGCCGCCCTGGCAGATCTGAAGGCGCGTGCGGAGGAAGACGCCATCGCCCACGGTCTTTTGGACGCAGCACGGGATAATACCCGTCAGATTCTCACCGGCTTTTTTGCCCAGCAATACGATCTGACGGAATATCGCCTGCAATTTGTGGGCGGATAAAACCACACCGCACACAAAAAGCGGTGTACTCCTTCCCTGTCCCGCAAAACCGCTGGAGCAATGATCCGGTTCGGCGGGAACCGCCTATGCGGCCGCATCAAAAAAAAGCGCGCACAGACCATGCCGTCTGTGCGCGTTTTTTCATGGAACTGCCTGTCCCGGCAGTCCGCCGGTTACTTGTGATAGAGCTTCTTGGTCTCGTACCGGGCCTCGCAGCTGACATTGATGCCCAACCGCCGCAGGAGATTTTCGTCCACCTCGCTGAGCACCACGCTGAAATGCGCGTCACAGCCCCGGAGCTTGGGCAGCTGCTGCTGGGCCAGCTCCGCCAGGGGGTTGGTCAGCGCGGAAATGGTCAGTGCCATGAGGACCTCGTCGGTGTGCAGCCGGGGGTTCTTATGGCCCAGATACTGGGTCTTCAGGCGGCATACCGGCTCCAGAACCTGGGCGGAGATCAGCTCAAAGTGATCATCGATGCCGCCCAGTGCCTTCATGGCGTTGAGCAGCAGCGCCGAAGCGGCGCCCAGAGTGTCGGAGGTCTTGCCCGTCACCACCCGGCCGTCGGGCAGGACCATGGCACCGGCAGGGCCTCCCGTGGTCTCCGCCTTCAACAGGGCCGCGGACACCGCCGGACAGATATCCGGCGTCACCTCCGCCTGATTCATCACCAGCTCCAGCTTGCGCACCGTCTCATCGTCACACTTGCCCTGGAGCCGCTCCACGCAGGCCGTGTAGTACCGGCGCAGGATCTCCAGACGGCTGGCGGCGCAGCAAGCCGCATCATCCACGATGCAGTTGCCCGCCATGTTCACGCCCATGTCCGTGGGGGACTGGTAGGGAGACGTTCCCTGAATCTTTTTGAAGATGGCGTTGAGCACGGGGAAGATTTCCACATCCCGGTTGTAGTTCACCGCCGTCTTGCCGTAAGCCTCCAGATGGAACGGGTCGATCATATTCACGTCGTCCAGATCCGCCGTGGCCGCCTCATACGCCAGGTTCACCGGGTGCTTGAGGGGCAGGTTCCAGATGGGGAACGTCTCAAACTTGGCATAGCCGGCGGTGATGCCCCGGCGGTAATCGTGATAGAGCTGGCTCAGGCAGGTGGCCATCTTGCCGCTGCCGGGGCCCGGCGCCGTCACCACCACCAGGGAGTGGCTGGTTTCAATGTAGTCATTTTTCCCCAGGCCCTCATCGCTGACGATGTGGGGCACATCGGAGGGATACCCCGCAATGGGATAATGCCGGTAGCACCGGATGCCCAGGGCATTGAGGCGCTTCAAAAATGCGTCCGCCGCGCTCTGGTGGGCATACCGGGTCAGCACCACGCTGCCCACGTACAGATCCATGCCCCGGAAGATGTCGATCAGCCGCAGCACGTCCTCGTCATACGTGATGCCCAGATCGCCCCGGACCTTGTTTTTCTCAATGTCCGCGGCATTGATGGCAATGACGATTTCCACATCCTCCTTGAGCTGCTGGAGCATCCGGATCTTGCTGTCCGGCGCAAAGCCCGGCAGCACCCGGGATGCGTGAAAATCATCAAAGAGCTTGCCGCCGAATTCCAGATACAGCTTGCCGCCGAATTGGGCGATGCGCCGCTTGATCTGTTCGGACTGGGTGGTGAGGTACTTTTGATTGTCAAATCCAATGGCTGCCATATTGCAACGCCCCTTCTTCTGTTTTGATTCTTTTCCGGGACAGAGTATACCACACCCCGTTCCGTTTGGGAAGGGCCGGAATAGGTCAACCTATTAGGGAAATTTATTGCAGACATAATCAGTTTGTACTTTACTTATGCGGTCAGGGCCGATATAATATTTTAAGCTGGGTTCGTATGGCCCGGCAGATCAAAGCAAATCAAAACCGGGAGGTTTTTCGTTATGTCGAATTGCGCCATCGTAGGCATCAACTGGGGCGACGAGGGCAAGGGCCGTATGGTGGATCTGCTCACCAGCGACTATGACGTGGTCGTGCGCTATCAGGGCGGCGGCAACGCCGGTCACACCGTCGTCAATGATCTGGGCAAGTTTGCCCTGCACCTGCTGCCCTCCGGCATTTTCCGCAAGGGCGTGGTAAATATTCTGGGCAATGGTGTGGCCCTGGACTGCGAGAGTCTCTGGTCTGAAATGGAAGACGTCATGAGCAAGGGCGTGTCCATTACCCCCGAGAACCTGAAGATCAGCGACCGTGCCTCTTTGCTGCTGCCCTGGCACCGGGATCTGGACGCTCTGGAGGAGCAGCGCCTGGCCGACAAGAAGTACGGCTCCACCAAGCAGGGCATTGCCCCCTTCTACTCCGACAAGTTCCAGAAGAAGACGGTCATGGCCGGTGAGCTGCTCTATCCGGACAAGCTCTGGGCCCATCTGGAGGGCATTCTGGAGTGGAAGAATCTGATTCTGACCAAGGTCTACGGCGCCAAGCCCTATACCATGGACGACCTCAAGGCCTGGGTGGCGGACTTCGGCGAGAAGATCAAGCCCTTTATCTGCGACACCGGCGCCTTTTTGCGCCAGGCCAACCGGGACGGCAAGTCCATTCTCTTTGAGGCGCAGCTGGGCTCTCTGCGGGATCTGGACTACGGCATCTATCCCATGACCACTTCCTCCAACGCCATTGCCGCCTATGCCCCCGTGGGCTCCGGCTATCCCGAGGTCAAGATCGAAAAGGTGGTGGGCGTGGTGAAGGCCTACTCCTCCTGCGTGGGCGAAGGCCCCTTCACCTGCGAGTGGTTCGGCGAGGAGGCCGAACAGCTCCGTCAGGCCGGCGGCGAATACGGCGCCAAGACGGGACGGCCCCGCCGGGTGGGTCCCATCGACCTGGTGGCCACCCGCTACGGCGTGCAGTGCCAGGGCGCCACGGACATTGCCCTGACCAAGCTGGACGTGCTCAGCTACATGGATGAAATCCCCATCTGCGCCCACTATACCCTCAACGGCGAGCAGATCGATTACTTCCCCTTCCCCGCCATTCTGCCAGACGCCAAGCCCGTGTGGGAAACCATGCCCGGCTGGAAGTGCGACATCTCCGGCGTGCGCAAGTGGGAGGATCTGCCCCAGGCTGCCCGGGACTATGTGGAGTATGTGGAAAAGGCCATCGGCTGCCCCATCACCTATGTGTCCGTGGGTCCCGAGCGGGATTCCATCATCCTGCGGTAATCAACCGACCCCCATTTGATATTGGACCAAATCGCTTCGCCTCCGGCGAAACAGACTGTACTCTCTGGAGGCACCCATATGGGTGCCTCCTAACTTTTAGATGAAAGAAAGGTGGACCTCCTATGTCCAAAGACCGTTACGAATCCCCTCTGGCGTCCCGGTACGCCTCCGAATTCATGCTGCACCTCTTCTCTCAGGACGCCCGCATCCAGACCTGGCGGCGGCTGTGGGTCGCCCTGGCCCGGGCCGAACACAACCTGGGTCTGCCGGTGACGGCGGAGCAGGTGGCCGAACTGGAGGCCCACATCACCGATATTGACTACGAAACCGCCGCCCAGCGGGAAAAGGAAGTCCGCCATGACGTCATGGCCCACGTCTATACTTACGGCAAGGCCGCTCCCTCCGCCGCGGGCATCATTCACCTGGGCGCCACCAGCTGCTATGTCACCGACAATGCCGACGTGATCCTCTACCGGGAGGGCCTCCGGTATCTGCGGGGCGAGCTGCTGGCCGTGATGGCCAACCTCTCCCGGTTTGCCGCCCAGTACAAGGCCACCCCCACTCTGGGCTACACCCACTATCAGCCCGCTCAGCTGGTGACCGTGGGCAAGCGGGCCACCCTCTGGCTGCAGGACTTCCTGTCCGACCTGGAGGAGCTGGACTTCGTGCTGGGCAGCATGCGCTTTTTGGGCTGCCGGGGCACCACCGGCACCGAGGCCAGCTTCCTGGACCTCTTTGACGGCGACGGCGCCAAGATCGACGAGATGAACCGCCAGATCAGCGCCGAGTTCGGCTTTGAGCGCTGCTTCGACGTCTGCGGCCAGACCTATCCCCGGAAGCTGGACAGCCGCATCCTCAACGTCCTCTCCTCCATCGCCCAGAGCGCCTACCGTATGGCCAACGATATCCGTCTGCTCCAGCATGACCGGCAGGTGGAAGAGCCCTTCGAGAAAAATCAGATCGGCTCCTCCGCCATGGCCTACAAGCGCAACCCCATGCGCTCCGAGCGGATCTGCTCTCTGTCCCGGTACCTGATGGCCGACGCCATGAACGCCCCCATGACCGCCTCCGTCCAGTGGATGGAGCGGACGCTGGACGACTCCGCCAACCGCCGCATTTCCATGCCCGAGGGCTTTTTGTGCGCCGACGCCATCTTGCGCCTGTGCCAGAACGTCACCGACGGTCTCCACGTCAACGAGAAGGTGGTGGACGCCACCGTGCGGGAGTATCTGCCCTTCATCGCCACGGAGAACCTGATGATGGAGGCCGTCAAGCGGGGCGGCAACCGGCAGGAGCTCCACGAGATCATCCGTACCTGCTCCATGGCCGCCACCGCCCGGATGAAGGAGGGCGAAAAGTGCGACCTTCTCAGCCGTCTGGCCGCTGAACCCGCTTTCGGCATGACGGAGGAGGAAATGGAAGCCGTACTGACTCCCAGCGCCTACATCGGCCGCTGCCCGGCCCAGGTGGATGCCTTCCTGGCCCGGGTGGAACCCCTGCTGGCCCAGGCTTCTAACCAGACTCCCGAGATCAATCTCTAACCCCCTCAGGCGGCGGTCCTCTTCGGGCCGCCGCCTTTTTCTGGAAAAACTTCTGCCGCCTTTGCCCCCTCACTTTTGTGAAATTCGCCGTTGACAGCCGTGGCGGATCGTGGTACACTCCATCCATCCAAAACAAAATATCCAAAGGCTTTGATGGAGAAAAGTACCGCGGACGTTCCGCTCCAGTGAGTGGGGGAGAGTGCGAACCCCACGCAAAGAATCCACGGGAACGAACACTCCGGAGCCGCAATCTCAACGCAGGGATGCTCCCCTGCTGGTAAGTGCGCCGGGTTGTGACCGTTATTTCACACGGGCTTGTTGGAGCCTTTGAAGGTGGCCGTTTTTGATAGCGGCAAATTAGGTGGCACCGCGGATTGCAGCGATTCGTCCTAAAATTTTTAGGATGTCGCTGCGCTTTTTTATATCCGGAGGTGCTTTTTTATGTGTTCGATCATGGGCTTTTCCAAGAAAACCCGCTCCCGGGAAGAAATCCTTCCCTACTTCGCCCGTACCCGCTCCCGGGGACCCGACATGAGCCGTATTGTGGAGACGCCGTCTGGCTATCTGTGCTTCCACCGTTTGGCCATCATGGACCTTTCCGAGGACGGCATGCAGCCGTTTTCCCTGGACGGGGACTATGTGGTGTGCAACGGTGAGCTCTACGGCTTCCGGTCCATTCGCCGGGAGCTGGCGGGCAAGTATACCTTCCACAGCAACAGTGACTGCGAGATCCTTCTGCCCATGTTCCATGAGTACGGCCTTTCCATGTTTTCCCGGCTGGACGCGGAGTTTGCTCTCATCATCTACGATTCCATGACCGACTCCCTCATCGCCGCTCGGGACCCCATCGGCATCCGTCCTCTCTTCTACGGCTACGACACCGACGGCGGAATCGTCTTTGCCAGCGAGGCCAAGAACCTGGTGGGCCTGTGCAAGGAGATCTGCCCCTTCCCGCCGGGCCATTACTACGCCTACGGCAAGTTCGTCCGCTATGCCGACCTGACCACCGTCCGGGAGTATCTGCCCGACGATGAAGAGACCATCTGCCGCAACATCCGCAACAAGCTCATCGCCGCTGTGGATAAGCGCCTGGACGCCGACGCCCCCCTGGGCTTCCTGCTCTCCGGCGGACTGGACTCCTCCCTGGTGTGCGCCATCAGCGCCATCGTGCTGGGCAAAAAGATCCGCACCTTTGCCATCGGCATGGATACCGACGCCATTGACCTCAAGTACGCCCGGCAGGCCGCCGAATTCATCGGCGCCGACCACACCGAGTTCTACATGACCCGGGATGAAGTCCTCGAATCTCTCGAGGAGGTCATCGCTTTGCTGGGCACCTGGGACATCACCACCATCCGGGCCAGCATGGGCATGTACCTGTGCTGCAAGGCCATCCACACCCACACCGACGTGCGGGTGCTGCTCACCGGTGAGATCAGCGACGAGCTCTTCGGCTACAAGTACACGGACTTTGCCCCCAGCGACCGGGCCTTCCAGGCTGAGGCCAAAAAGCGGGTGGATGAGCTGTATATGTACGATGTGCTCCGGGCCGACCGGTGTATCTCCGTCAACTCCCTGGAGGCCCGGGTCCCCTTCGGCGATCTGGACTTCGTCCGCTATGTCATGCAGGTGGACCCGGCCCGCAAGCGCAACACCCACGGCATGGGCAAATACCTGCTGCGCAAGGCCTTTGACCAGGACAACATCCTGCCCCACGCCATTCTCTGGCGGGAGAAGGCCGCCTTCTCCGACGCCGTGGGCCACTCCATGGTGGACGATCTCAAGGCCTACGCCGAGACCCGCTACACCGACGCCGAGTTTGCCCGGCTGCGCCGCAAGTACGACTACTGCCCGCCCTTCACCAAGGAGAGCCTGCTCTACCGGGAGATCTTTGAAAAATATTACCCCGGCCAGGCTGCCATGATCGCCGACTTCTGGATGCCCAACCGGGACTGGGAAGGCTGCCGGGTCTCCGATCCTTCCGCCCGGGTGCTGGCAAACTACGGTGCCAGCGGCGTGTAAGGATGCAAAACTCTGGAAGTATTACCTATTGCGTTTCTCCGAATTTGTGATACCATGGCTATTGAGTACGATAGGAGGATGAATCACCATGCCTACACCCGCAAAACTCCCCGAGCTGTTCGGCAGCCTGGTTTTTAATGAAGAGACCATGAAGGAGCGGCTCTCGTCCGCATCCTACGGTGCCTGGAAAAAGTGCATCACCGACGGCACGTCTCTGGACATCTCCACCGCCAACGAAATTGCCGAGGCCATGAAGCAATGGGCCGTGGAAAAGGGCGCCACCCACTATACCCACTGGTTCCAGCCCATGACCGGCGTCACCGCCGAAAAGCACGACAGTTTCATCACGCCTATGGGCGGCGGCAAGATCATGATGGAGTTTTCCGGCAAGGAGCTGGTCCGCGGCGAGTCCGACGCCTCCTCCTTCCCCTCCGGCGGTCTGCGGGCCACGTTTGAGGCCCGGGGCTATACCGCCTGGGACCCCACCTCTTTCGCCTTTATTAAGGAGGGGAGCCTGTGCATCCCCACCATTTTCTGTTCCTACTCCGGCGAGGCCCTGGACAAGAAAACCCCCCTGCTGCGCTCCATGGACGAGGTTTCCCGGCAGGCCATCCGTCTGCTGCGGCTGTTCGGCGACACGGAGACCAAGCGGGTCATCCCCCAGGTGGGCCCCGAGCAGGAATACTTCCTCATTGACAAAGACCTCTACAACCGCCGGGAGGATCTGCGCATGTGCGGCCGGACCCTCTTCGGCGCCAAGCCCCCCCGGGGCCAGGAGCTGGATGACCACTACTTCGGCGCCATCCGTCCCCGGGTGGCCGCCTACATGAAGGACCTGGACGAGACCCTCTGGGCCCTGGGCGTGCTGAGCAAGACCAAGCACAACGAGGTGGCCCCTGCCCAGCATGAGATGGCCCCCATCTTCTCCGATGCCAACACCGCCTGCGACCAGAACCAGCTGGCCATGGAGATGATGAAGAAGGTGGCCGACCGCCACAATCTGGTGTGCCTGCTGCACGAAAAGCCCTTCGCCGGCGTCAACGGCTCCGGCAAGCACGACAACTGGTCCCTGGGCACCGACACCGGCCGCAACCTCTTCAAGCCCGGCTCCACTCCCCGGCAGAATGCCCGGTTCCTGCTCTTCCTGGCCGCCTTTATCAAGGGCGTGGACGACTATCAGGACTTTTTGCGCACCACGGTGGCCTTCCCCGGCAATGACCACCGTCTGGGCGCCCAGGAGGCGCCTCCGGCCGTCATCTCCATCTTCCTGGGCGATGAACTCACCGCCGTGGTGGAGTCCATCATTCAGGATACCGAGTTCAAGGCCGCTGGCAAGCGGAACCTGAAAATCGGCGTGGACGTGCTGCCCGCCATCCGGCAGGACAACACCGACCGCAACCGCACCTCTCCCATGGCCTTTACCGGCAACAAGTTTGAGTTCCGCATGCTGGGCTCCTCCCAGTCCATCTCCGGCCCCAACATTGCCCTTAACACCATCATGGCTGAAGAGCTCAAGCAGTTTGCCGACGAGCTGGAGGGCTCCACCAACTTCCAGGAGGACCTTCAGCGCCTGATCAAAAAGACCTTCACCGAGCATCAGCGGATCATTTTCAACGGCAACGGCTATGACGACGCCTGGCTGGCCGAGGCCCAGCGCCGCGGCCTGAGCAACCTCAAGTCTGCCGCCGACGCTCTGCCCGCCTACATCGCCCCCAAGAACGTGGAGCTGTTCGTCAAGCACGGCATCTACACCAAGGAGGAAATCCAGGCCCGGTTCGAGATCCATGTGGAAAACTACCGCAACATTCTGGTCATTGAGGCCACCACCATGGTGGATATGATCCGTCACCAGATCCTGCCGGCCGTCTCCCGCTACTCCGCGGATCTGTGCAGCCGCGCAAACGCCAAGGCGGCCGCCGGTGTTTCCCACCGCTATGAAAGCGATACCGCGCAGGTCATCTCCGCCCTGACGGACGCCCTTATGGACGCCTGCGGCGCTCTGGAAGAGGATCTGCGGGCCATGCCCGCCGACCCCCAGGAGGCCATGAACTTCTGCCACAACGTCCTCACCGGCCACATGGCCGAGGCCCGGGCGGCGGCGGACCAGCTGGAAGAGCACACCGCTTCCGAGTACTGGCCCTTCCCCGTATACGCCGACCTGATGTTCTCCGTCTAAAAAACAAACCGTCCCGGTTCCGCGCCGCAGCGCCGGAACCGGGACGGTCTTTTTTGTCTTGTTGCTTTATAAAAACAGTTCAAAGCCCAGGGCTGCCACCGTGGTCAAAATACCGCAAAGGCCGATGGCCAGACCGCTCATAGCGCCTTCCGTCTCGCCCATCTCCATGGCCTTGGCCGTTCCCACAGCATGGCTGCAGGCACCGATGCCCAGCCCCACTGCCAGGGGATCCTTGATCCGGAACAGCCGCACCAGCATGGGCGCGATGAGATTTCCCAAAATTCCGGTGGCGGTCACCGCCGCCACGGTAATGGCCACCAGGCCGCCGTGATCCTGGGAAATCGCCGTGGCAATGGGCGTGGTGACGGACTTGGGCAGCAGGGATGCCGTCATCTCCCGGTCCAGGCCAAACAGCCGGCACATCACGAAGATACTGATCAGGGACGTTGCCACACCCACGGTGCAGCCCACCAGGACCGGCAGCCAGTTCTTTTTCAGCAATTCCAGTTTGGCGTACACGGAGACCGCCATACAGGCCGTGGCCGGTCCCAAGAAGAGGTTGATCAGGTTCCCCCCGACATAATAGGATTCATAGGGGATATCAAAGACCACCAGCACCGCTACCAGCAGCACCACGGCAATGAGCATATAATTGCAGATGGCCAGCTTGGTTTTCTGCTGAATCTTGACGCCGATCCAATAGGCCACAATGGTGATGGTAACACCAAAAAAGGGGGATTCCAGCAAGGCACTCATTTTTCACGTTCTCCTTTTTTCTCCATAAGCCGGCAGGTCAGATGTACCGCCCAGGCTGTCGCTCCGTAGGTCAACACCGTGGACACCACGCAGATGGTCACAAACGCCGCCGCATTCTCCCAAATCACATTGGCATAGTTGATGATTCCCACGCCCGCCGGCACGAAGAAAAAGCCCAAATTCCCCAGCAGGAAGTCCGACTTCTCCCGAATATGGTCCACCTTCACCACGCCCAGCAGCAGCAATCCCAGCAGTACCAGCAGACTGATCACACTGGCCGGAAACGGAAAGGGCAGCACTGCCTCAATGCATTGGCTCCCCCAGTACACACCGAACACAACGCCGATCTGCAGCAGAATCTTCATACCTCCGCCACCTTTTTCACAAAGTCATCGGGTCCCATTGTAAGGACATCCCTCCGGGAAGTCAAACAAAACCCTCCATTCTGCTGTACTTTCAGCAAAGCGCAACAAGGCGGCGCCGCTTCCCGGCGCCGCCTTGTTCATCTTTTCACAATGGCAGATCCCGCTCCAGCTCCTTGCGGAAATCCGGATGGGCAATGGCGATGAGGGCCTTGCCCCGCTCCCGGCAGCTTTTAAAGCGCAGGTCCGCCACACCGTACTCCGTCACCACATACTGCACGAAGGTCCGAGGCGTCGTCACCACGCCGCCGGGTGTCAGGAAGGGCTTGATCTTGGAGTGGCGCACCCCGGCTTTGTCCACATAGCTCGAGCGCAGGGCGATGATGCTCTTGCCCTCATAGGACCACTGGGCGCCGATGACCCACTCCAGCTGGCCGCCGGTACCGGAATACTGCCGGGGAC
Source organism: uncultured Oscillospiraceae bacterium (assembly GCA_944387035.1). Lineage (GTDB taxonomy): Bacteria > Bacillota > Clostridia > Oscillospirales > Oscillospiraceae > Oscillibacter. Next base: position 48,558 of record CALXDJ010000007.1, read on the forward strand.
CCACGCTCTCAGCGTTGACCTGGCCGGTGAGGTCCACCTCCATGGCGTTGTTCACCGACACCACATGGTCATTCTGGGCAATGTGCAGGGGGTTATTGACCCAGTCAATCTCTTTGAAGGTAAAGTCCGGATTGTGATGGGCAAAATCCCAGAGCTTCCGGTCTCCCACCAGGAACGCGCCCACGGACCGCCCCGGCAGCAGCTTTTTGCGGCTGTTGTTCACAATGCCCTTTTGCATCAGCTCCATAACGCAGCTGGTCAGCACCTCCGTATGGACGCCCAAATCCTTCTTTCCCGCATAGGCCAGACATTCGCCCACCGCATTGGCCAGGCCGCCCAGGCCGAACTGCATGCACGCACCGTCCGGCACCAGCTCGGCAATATGGCCCGCCACCAGACGGTCCGCCTCCGTGGCCGGAACGGGTACATTTTCCGCCGGCATCCGGTCCGTCTCCACAATGGCATCGGCCTCGCTGACGTGGAAGAGCAGATGCCGCTCCCCCTCACTGACCATGGCCGGCATGTGGGAGTTCACTTCCACAATCACCGTCTCGCACTGCTCCAGCACCGTCCGGTGCAGGTGGGAACCCCACAGCGTCCGGCTCATCCAGCCGTTTTCATCCGGCGGCGCGCACACAATCACCGCCACCCGGGGATGCCGGGAGGCCATCCAGGCCCCGGTCTGACTCAGGTGGGTCGGCACAAAGTGCACATTCCCCTGGGGGACCAGGGTCCGGTCTCCGGCAAAGAAATTCACATTGTATTCCACCAGGTCCCGGTTCTCCGGGCGCAGCAGCGCCGTGTCCGTGGGAGCAAAGAGGGAGTTGAGCTCAATGTGTCCGCCAATGCTGCGCAAACGCTGCGCCAGGGCTTCATCCACGGCATAGGGCCAGTTGGCCCCGCCGGTGGAAACCACCGTATCTCCGTCCCGCACCAGCTCCGCTGCCTTGGCCGCTGTCATCCGGCGCGCCTCGTAATCCCGTCTCCAGTCCCCGCAGCTGCCGCGGCCCCGGGTCGGCGTCAATTCCGTCATGGTCGTTCTCCTTTTCCCTTTTTTTACATTCCGCGCTATTGTATCCCATTTTTTTGCCCATTGCAACGGCATTTGGTTCAAAAAATTCATCTATTTTTGAAAAAAACACTCTTGCACCCGGCGTTTTTGCGTGCTATACTGGGGCCGTTAGTTGAATCAAACTTCGGAGGTGTCATTTTGCAAAAACGCAGTCACAAACTCCTGGCATCCATGCTTCTGGAAAGTGAGCATGGCTTCCGGGCCAAGCGCTACGAGCTGGCCTTCCTGTTCGGTTCCTTCCAGCCGGATTGCAATCCTCTGACCTATTTGAAAGGTTCCCGCCGGGCCCGCAAGCTCCGGGGCCACAATTTCACCAATTCCCGGCTCTATATCGAATCCCACATCAAGCTGCTTCAGGCCCGTACCCGCTGGAACATCTGGCAGTACTATACCCTGGGCAAACTCACCCACTATCTGGCCGACGCATTTACATACCCCCACAATGAGCACTATCCGGAAAGCCTCATTGCCCACCGGCAGTATGAGGCGGATCTGCGGCAGTATCTGGCCGACTATCTGGAAAACCGCACGCTGCGGCGGGCCAATGCCCGGCAGGATCTGGTGGACGCCATTTCCGAGCTCCATGCCCAGTACATGTCCACCGTCACCGATATGCGCCGGGACGTGCAGTTTATCCTGCGGGCTACCCAGCTGCTGATGGCCGGCTGTCTGCCTGCCGCCGCCTGATTTTTATAAAATCCGCACAAGAATATTCCACATTTTTTATTTTGTTTTGGAAGCATTTACAGTTTCCATTTTCCCGCTGAAATGGTATGCTTTCAGTATCCAAAGGAACCGAAAGGAACACGCATATGATGATCCGTTCTGCTCACGCCGAATACCGCTACTTTAGCTTTACCTATTTTTACGGTAAGGCTTATTTCGGTTTGGCTGAAAGCAGGAGCGTGTGACAGCGGTTTTGTAAAAAACTGGCAGTCTAACGAAACCCGTGGCCGAACCGGCCACGGGTTTTTTGCATGTTTTGGAATTTTTAGGAGGAGGAATTCACCATGATTGTCATTCTCAAACACAACCCCAACCGCGACCAGCTGGAAAGCCTGATTGCCTGGCTCCAGGACAAGGGCATCATCATCCACACCAGCATCGGCGAGGCCAACACCATTCTGGGCCTGGTGGGCGACACTTCCCAGCTGGACATCGACCTGATCTCCGCTCTGGACATCGTGGAAGACGTCAAGCGGGTGCAGGAACCCTACAAGAATGCCAACCGCAAGTTCCACCCCGAGGACACGGTGATCCATGTGGGGAACACCCAGATCGGCGGCGGCAATCTGACCATCATGGCCGGTCCCTGCTCCGTGGAATCCGAAGAGCAGGTCGTTGCCATCGCCAAAGCCGTCAAGGCCAGCGGCGCCACCATGCTCCGGGGCGGCGCCTTCAAGCCCCGCACCTCTCCCTACTCCTTCCAGGGCTTGGGCGCCACGGGCCTGGAGTATCTGAAGGTCGCCCGGCAGGAGACCGGCCTGCCCATCGTCACCGAGCTGATGGACCTGAGTCAGCTGCCTCTGTTCAAGGATGTGGACGTCATCCAGATCGGTGCCCGGAACATGCAGAACTTCGATCTTTTGAAGGCCGTGGGCCATCAGGACAAGCCCGTCATGATCAAGCGGGGCATGTCCGCCACCTATGAGGAGTGGCTCATGAGCGCCGAATACGTCATGGCCGGCGGCAATGAGAACGTGATCTTGTGTGAGCGGGGCATCCGCACCTTCGAGAGCTACACCCGCAACACGCTGGACCTGGCCGCCATCCCCGTACTGCGCAAGCTGACCCACCTGCCCATCATCATCGACCCCAGCCACGCCACCGGCAAGAGCGCCCTGGTGGAGCCTCTGGCCAAGGGCGCCGTGGCCACCGGCTGCGACGGCCTGCAGATCGAGGTCCACAACGACCCCGCCCACGCTCTGTGCGACGGTCCCCAGTCCCTGCGGCCCGAGGCCTTCGACGCTCTGGCCAAGAAGCTGTTGAAGCTCCACGAAATGATGAAGACGCTGGAGGACTGAGTATGAATGTCGGAATTGTCGGCCTGGGCCTCATCGGCGGCTCCATGGCCAAAAGCACCAAGGCCCGGACGGGCCACACCGTCTGGGGCGCAGATCTGGACAAGGAAACCATGACCATGGCCCGGATGTGCGGCGCCATTGACGCCCCTCTGACGGACGAAAACCTCCCCCAGTGCGACCTTATTTTGGTGGCCATCCGCCCCGCCGCCGCGGTGGAGTGGGTCCGGACCCATGCTTCCCTCATCGCCCCCTCCGCCATTTTGGTAGACCTGTGCGGCGTCAAGCGGACGGTGGTCTCCGCCATCACCCCCATTGCCCGGGAGCGGGGCTTTGCCTACATCGGCGGCCATCCCATGGCCGGACGGGAGCGGGGCGGCTTCACCGCCTCCTCCGAGGACCTGTATGTGGGGGCCTCCATGATCCTCACGCCGGACCAGCGCACGGACATGCAGCTGCTGGAGACCCTCAAGGCCTTCTTCCTGGATCTGGGCTTTGCGGGGCTGACCTTCTCCGATCCCGAGGAGCATGACCGGATCATCGCCTTCACCTCCCAACTGGCCCACATCGTCTCCAGCGCCTATGTCAAATCCCCCGAGGCCCAGCGCCGCCGGGGCTTCTCCGCCGGCAGCTTCCAGGACATGACCCGGGTGGCCCGGCTGGACGAGGACATGTGGACGGAGCTGTTTCTGGATGACGCGGACTACCTGACCACAGAACTGGACGAGCTGATCGTCCACCTGCGGGAGTACGCCGACGCCATCCGTGCCCACGATGCCCAGGCCCTGCGCGCCCTGCTGCGGGACGGCCGGGAAAAGAAGGCCTCCGCCGGCGGAAACTGATGCGGATTTCTTCTATCTTATATAATATAAAGGAGTGAGACGATGTCCTCCTGTCTGCAACAAATCCCCGTTCATACCGCGCCGCCCTATCAGGTGACCGTAGGGCCGGGGCTGCTGCGTACCTGTGGTCCCCGGCTGCAAGAGGTGCTCTCCCCCTGCCGCATCGCGGTCATCACCGACTCTCATGTGGCTCCTTTGTACCTGGAGCGGGTCTGTGAGAGCCTGCAAAGCGCGGGCTTCTCCGTGGTCAGCCGGGTGGTCCCCGCCGGAGAGCAGCACAAAACCATGGCCACGTTGGCCCAGCTGCTGGAATTTCTGGCGGAGGAGCACCTGACCCGGACAGACTGCGTGGCAGCCCTGGGCGGCGGTGTCATCGGCGACATGGCCGGATTTGCCGCGGCGGTGTACCTGCGGGGCATTCGCTGCGTGCAGCTGCCCACCACGCTGCTCTCCGCCGTGGATTCCTCCGTGGGCGGCAAAACCGCTGTGGACCTGAGCGCCGGAAAAAACCTGGCGGGAGCGTTCTTCCAGCCTGCCGCCGTACTGTGCGACACGGACTGTCTGTCCACCCTGCCGCCGGAGATTCTGGCCGACGGCGCCGCCGAGGCCATTAAGACCGGCGTGCTGTGTGACGAGAGCCTCTTCTCCCTCTTCGAATCCGGCTCCCTGAACTTGCCGGAAATCATCACCCGGTGTGTTTCCTACAAGGCCGGTGTGGTGGAACGTGACCCCACGGAGCAGGGCGAACGGAAGCTTTTGAATCTGGGCCACACCGTAGGCCATGCCATCGAGCGGTGCAGCGGCTTTGCCATCCCCCACGGCCACGCTGTGGCGGCGGGCCTTGCCATCATGGCCCGCGCTGCCGAGACCCGGGGCTGGACCGACGGCCCCCTGGCGGAGCGGATCACCGCCTGCCTTGCCCAAAACAAGCTCCCCACCGGTACGGACTACTCCGCCGAGGCCCTGGCCCAGGCCGCGCTGTCGGATAAAAAGCGAGCGGGCGACACCATCACGGTGGTCGTTCCCCGTCAAATCGGCGTATGTGAATTGCGCAAGCTGCCGGTCAGCCAACTGCAATCCCTCATTGCCGCGGGCCTGGAGGTATAAATGGATATTCAGATTACACCCCGGCACCTCTCCGGCACCGTGACCCCGCCCCCCAGTAAATCCATGGCCCACCGGCTGCTCATTGCCGCCGCTCTGGGAAGTGGAATCAGCACTGTCCGGGGCGTGGCCATGAGCCAGGACGTGGAAGCAACCCTCCGGTGCCTGACCGCCCTGGGCGGGCACTGGCGGGAAACCACTCCCGGCACTCTGGAAATCACCGGCATCGGAGGCCGCCGGAGTACCCCCGGCACAGCGCTGCCCCATCTGGACTGCGGAGAATCCGGCTCCACTTTGCGCTTTTTCCTTCCCATCGCCCTGGCAGTGGCGGGAGGCGGCGTCTTCACCGGCCAGGGCCGCCTGATGGCCCGCCCCCAGGGCCCGTACCTGGACCTCTTCCGGGAGAAGGGCATCTTCTGTGAGCAAACAGGCGGCACCCTCACGGTTCGGGGAACGCTGGAGCCGGGCGAGTACCATCTGCCCGGCAATGTCTCCAGTCAGTTTTTCACGGGACTGCTGTTTGCCCTTCCGCTGCTGGACGGGCCCAGCACCATCGTCCCCACCACTGCCGTGGAAAGCTGGGACTATATCCTCATGACGCTGGATGCTCTGACGGGCGCCGGCGTGACCGCCGCGGAGCCCCATACCCCGGGCGAGGCATTCCGGGTCTGTCCCGCTGCCTATCAGCCCTTTGACCGGACCGTGGAGGCAGACTGGTCCCAGGCGGCCTTCTGGTATGCCGCCATTGCTCTGGGTTCCCAGCTGGAACTGACCGGGCTCAACGCCTTCTCCGTTCAGGGGGATATGGCCGTGGTGCCCCACTTCCTGCGCCTGACGCAGCCCGGAGACCGGGAGATCGACGTCTCCGGCATCCCGGACCTGCTGCCGCCCCTGGCGGTCATGGCGGCGGTCCGCTCCGGCACCACCCGCTTTGTCAACGCCGCCCGGCTGCGGATGAAGGAGAGCGACCGGCTGGAGACTACCGCCGCCCTGCTCACCACTCTGGGCGTCTCCGCCCAGGCGGGGCCGGATTTTCTCACCGTTCAGGGCGGCGCCATCACCGGCGGCACCGTGGACGGCGCCAACGACCACCGTATCGTTATGGCGGCAGCCATTGCCGCCACCGCCAGCTCCAGCCCTGTCACGATTCGTGGGGCCGAAGCGGTAAAGAAGTCTTACCCGGATTTCTGGGAGGTCTATCAAAGCCTGGGAGGTGTGATCCATGTCCTCTGAATTTGGAAACTTGCTGCATGTGAGTGTGTTCGGCCAGTCCCACGGCCGGGCCATCGGCGTAGTGGTGGACGGTCTGCCTGCCGGGGAGGCCATTGACCTGGCCGAACTCCAGGCCTTTCTGGACCGCCGCCGTCCGGGGAAGAGCGCCCTGTCCACTGCCCGGAAGGAGGGGGACATCCCCACGTTCCTCTCCGGGCTGGAAAACGACCGTACCTGCGGCGCACCGCTGTGCGCCGTCATTGAAAACAGCGACCAGCACTCCGCCGACTACGGCGGCCTTACCGATACGCCCCGTCCGGGCCATGCCGATTTTACGGCCGCCGTCAAATGGGGCGGCGCGGCAGACATGCGGGGCGGCGGACACTTCTCCGGCCGGCTGACGGCGCCGCTGTGCATTGCCGGCGGCATCGCCAAGCAGATTCTCGCCCGCCGCGGGATCTTCGTCGGGGCCCACCTCAGCGAGGTGGCGGGAATCCCCGACGCCGCCTTCCCCCTGCACCCCACGCCGGAGCTGCTCAGCGCCGTGGCCGCCAAGGACTTCCCCGTTCTGGATGAGGAAGCCGGTGCCCGGATGCAGCAGGCCATTCTGGAGGCCCGGCAGGAGGGCGATTCCGTGGGCGGCATCGTGGAATGCGCCGCCATCGGCCTGCCTGCCGGACTGGGCGAGCCCATGTTCGGCGGCGTGGAAAACCGGCTGGCGGCCGCCCTGTTCGGCATCCCCGCCGTCAAGGGCGTGGAGTTCGGCGCAGGCTTCGCCGCCGCCCGGCTCCGGGGCTCGGAAAACAACGACCCCTTTACCATGAACCACGGCCGGGTGGAAACCGTGTCCAACCACGCCGGCGGGATTTTGGGCGGCATCACCAGCGGGATGCCCGTGATCGTACGGGCGGCGCTCAAACCCACGCCGTCCATCGCCCGGCCGCAGCAGACCGTCTCGCTGCAGGCGGGCGAAGAAACCCAGCTGCAAATCCGGGGCCGTCACGACCCCTGCATTGCCCACCGGGCTGTCCCGGTGGTGGAGGCCGTCACTGCGGCGGTTCTCTTAGATTTACTATTGGAGGGCAATCATGGAACTTTCTGAAATTCGCAAGCACATTGACGAGGTAGACGATCAGCTCTTGCAGCTCTTCCTCCAGCGGATGGACCTGGCCGATCAGGTCGCCGCCTATAAGAATGAACACCACCTGCCCATTTTGAACCGGGAGCGGGAACGGGCCGTGCTGGCCAAGGTCACCGAACAGGCCGGCGAGCGGGAGCGCTATGCCTATCACCTCTTCTCCACCCTCTTCGAGCTGGCCCGGTCCCGGCAGGCCGAGCTGATCTCCGCCCCCACCCGGGTGGCCGCCCAGGTCAAGGCCTCCCTGGAGGCCGGCAGCGCCGTGTTCCCCCAGACCGGCCTCATCGCCTGTCAGGGCGTGGAGGGCGCCAACTCCCAGGCCGCCTGCGACCGTCTGCTGCCCCGGGGCAACATTGTCTATGTCAAGACCTTCGAGGCCGTGGCAGCCGCCGTGGAGTCCGGCCTGTGCAAGTTCGGCGTGCTGCCCATTGAAAACAGCTCCAACGGCTCCGTCCGTGCCGTTTACGAGCTGCTCCAGGACCACCGCCTCAGCGTGGTGCGCTCCACCCGGCTGTGCATCCGGCATGAGCTGCTGGCCCTGCCCGGCGTGAAGATGTCCGACATCACGGAGATCTACTCCCATGAGCAGGCCATCGGCCAGTGCGGCAAGTTCCTCGCCGGGCTCAACGGCGTGCGGGTAATCCCCTGCGACAATACCGCCGTGGCTGCCAAGATGGTCTCCGAGAGCGGCAACCGCCACGCCGCCGCCATCTCCTCCCACGCCTGTGCGGAGCTCTACGGCCTGACCTGCATTAACGACACCATTCAGGACAGCGACAACAACTACACCCGCTTCTTCTGCATCTCCAAAGACCCGGTGATCTACGCCGGTGCCAACCGCATCAGCCTGATTCTGGCCTGCAACAACCGTCCCGGTGCCCTGTATGAGATTCTCTCCAAGCTGGCGGCTCTGAATATCAACATGACCAAGCTGGAGTCCTGCCCCGTCAGCGGCCGGAACTTCGAGTTCATCTTCTTCCTGGAACTGGAGGCCTCCGTTCAGGAGCCGGGCGTCCTGCCCATGCTGGAAGAGCTGGAGCGCAGCTGCGCGGACTTCAACTTCCTGGGCAGCTACGCGGAGGTCTGAGCCGTGGCCGCGCCGATCTTCGGCCTGCTGGGCCGGAAACTGGGCCACAGCTGGTCCGTTCCCATCCATACCGCTCTGGGCTGCACGGACTACCGTCTCATTGAGCTGGAGCCGGAGGACCTGCCCGCTTTTTTGCAGCAGGAGAATCTGGGTGGACTCAACGTTACCATTCCCTACAAGCGAGACGTCATGCCCTACTGTGACGTCATCGATCCCCAGGCCCAGGCCATCGGCAGCGTGAACACCCTCTGCCGCCGCTCCGACGGCAAGCTCTACGCCTGGAATACCGACGCCGCGGGCTTTTCCTACATGGCCCGGCGGGCAGGCATCTCCTTTGCCGGACAGAAGGTGGTGATCCTGGGCAGCGGCGGCGCGTCGCTCACCGCCCAGTATGTGGCCCGGCAGGAAGGCGCCCGGGCAGTGGTGGTGATCTCCCGCTCCGGTCCGGACAACTACGCTAACCTCTCCCGCCACGCCGATGCCGACATCGTGGTCAACACCACGCCGGTGGGCACCTACCCCAACAACGGGCAGTCCCCGGTGGATCTCACCGCCTTCCCTGCCTGCAAGGGCGTGCTGGACGTGGTGTACAACCCCCGGCGGACGGCTTTGCTCCTGCAAGCGGAATCCCTTTCCATCCCCTGCTGTGACGGGCTTCCCATGCTGGTGGCCCAGGCCAAGGCCGCGGAGGAGCACTTTTTCCAGCGCTCCATTCCGGACAGCGAAACGGAGCGGATTTTGTCCCAGCTGCGGCGTGAGACCCAGAACATTGTCCTCATCGGCATGCCCGGCTGCGGCAAATCCACCGTGGGAGCGGCCCTGGCTGCTCTGACCGGCCGGGAGGCCATCGACATTGACCAGCGCATTGAGGCCCGGGCGGGCTGCTCCATTCCGGAGATTTTCGCCCAGGGCGGCGAAGCCGCCTTCCGGGCCCTGGAGCAGGAGGAAACGGCTCTGGCCGGAGCATGCTCCGGCAAAATCCTCCTCACCGGCGGCGGCGTGGTGACGGTGGAGGCCAACTATGCCTCCCTGCATCAAAACGGCCGCATTTACCACCTGCTGCGTTCCCTGGACACTCTGGCCACCGATGGCCGTCCCCTCTCCCAAGGGGCGGATCTGGCTGCCATGTGGCAGCGGCGTGCCCCGCTGTACGCCCGGTTCCGGGATGCGGAGGCAGACAACAACGGCACGGCGGAGGAAACCGCCGCCGCAATCTGGAGGGATTTTTGTGTACATTGTGGTTCTGAACGGTCCGAATTTGAACATGCTGGGCATCCGGCAGCCGGAGATCTACGGACATGAGACCTACGAGGATCTCAAGGCCATGATCCAGCAGGAGGCCGACAATCTGGGCGTCCGGGTCAGCTTCTTCCAGTCCAATCATGAAGGTGCCCTGGTGGACGCCATCCAGCAGGCCTACTTTGACAAGGCCGACGGCATCATCATCAATCCCGGCGCCTACACCCATACCAGCATCGCCCTGCTGGACGCGGTCAAGGCCGTGCGCATCCCCACGGTGGAAGTCCACATCTCCGACCCGGATACCCGGGAGGAGTTCCGCCACACCTCCTATATCCGCGCCGCCTGCACCGCCACCATCCGGGGCCACGGCCTGGCCGGCTATGTGGAGGCACTGCGGCTGTTATGCGGCACACAGGCTTCTGCCCCCATCTAATTCAAAACTATTTGTATAATTTTTGTCGAATATTGCATTTTGTATGCAGCAATTCCCGTTTCGCAGCGCAGGTAAGCGCTCTGGGACGGGAATTGTTTTTTTGAGAGGACGTCTTGATACGAAAAAGCGGCTCCGCCGCGGGTATCCGCAGCGGAGCCGTAAGAAGGGATGAAGATGTAAAAGTTACTTATTGATGTTCAGCTTGGCAGAACGCTTGTTGCCGTACCACAGGATGATGCCCACATAGGCCACAGCAGCCGCAATGCCGATGCCGTAGGCAACCGGCCAAACAATGTTGAAGCCGATCTTGGCGTTGGCGATGTAGGTCACGGTGATGAAGGTATACCAGGCACCGGGGATCATGGGAATCCAAACCCACTTGCTCTTGCCGTTTTCAAACATCCAGATGGCGATAGCCAGGAAGGCAAACAGGGACAGGGTCTGGTTGGACCATGCGAAGTAACGCCACAGGATATTGAAGCCCTGGGAGTTCATCTTGGCAAACACCAGGACCACAGCCACCAGGGCAAAGATCACGGCAGACAGGCCCAGGCGCTTGGCCTTGGAGCTCTGGTCAATGTTGAAGGATTCGGAGATCTGCAGACGCAGGCCGCGCAGTGCGGTATCGCCGGAAGTGATGGGCAGCACGATGATACCCAACAAGGCAACGAGGCCGCCCACATTGCCCAGAATGTCACGGCAGACCACACCAACAGTACCGGTAGCCAGGCTGGCATTGGCCTCCTGCAGGCCCAGGTTGTACACGCCCATAGCGGCAGCAGCCCACACCATTGCGATGAAGCCTTCCAGAACCATCATGTTGTAGAAGGTCATACGGCCCTGCTTCTCGCTCTTCATGGAGCGGGAAATGATAGCCGTCTGGGTGGAGTGGAAGCCGGAGAGCATACCGCAGGCCACGGTGATGAAGAAGATGGGGATGAAGTGCTGGGCGGTGAAGTACTCGCCATAGCTGAAGGGCACCTGAGTAGCACCGTCCTCAGCCAGGGTGAAGGCGTTGAGCGCCACACCATGCCAGTCATCCCACAGGTTCAGCAGGGGATAGCCCTTGACAAACAGGCCGATGAACACGCCCAGGGCGGAGAACATCAGGATCGCACCGAAGATGGGATAGATCCGGCCGATGATCTTGTCGATGGGGAACAGGGTTGCAATCAGGTAATAGACAAAGATTACACCATAGATGATCCAGGTGGTGGGATCCGTGGCAGAGCCGCTGAAATGGAACACCTGCGTTGCGGCAATGTCGCCGGGGGTGTAGATAAACACGGCGCCGACCAACAGCAGCAGCAGGCTGCAGAAGACCTGATACACGCCGTAAACACCCTTGTTGGAGTACTTACGGATCATGGAGGCCATCTGAGAACCACCGTCACGCAGGCAGATCATGCCGGAGAAATAGTCGTGCATGGCGCCGCCGATGATGTTGGTGATGGGGATCGTGATAAATGCGATGGGTCCAAAGAGGATGCCCTGAATGGGTCCAAAAATGGGGCCGGTGCCCGCGATGTTCAGCAGGTTGATCAGGCCGTTTTTCCAGCCCCGCATGGGGACATAGTCCACACCGTCCTGCTTGGAATAGGCGGGTGTTTCCCGGTCATCAGGTCCGAAAACCTTTTCGCAGAACTTGCCGTACAGGGCGGCGCCCACGAACAGGATGACGAGACCCAGAACAAATGTTGCCATAAACACACACTCCTTCTAGTCACTTCGAAAAGTGTTTTGAGTTGCGGAGAACCTCCCAATTCAGTTCTCCGCCGGCCGGCACTGCCGACCATTGCGCTGTGCCAATGGGTTTGCTTTTACGCTCCCTTCTTTTCGTTCCGTCCAGCCTTCCCCGCCGGGCGGAAAACTGCAGCCTTCCCATCAGGGAACCTGCCGGACGAAAGCCCGGAATGCGCGCCGGACTCCCTTCTCCGGTGCACATTATACACCTCTGTTTTCTCTTTTTGAAAGGGGCTAACGCAAAATTTGTGTACAATTTGTGAATAAGGGTGTTTCTTTTGGCAATCACGCACAAAAAATCTACGTTTTAAACAACCGGTTTCGGAATGTCCATCGATTTCGTCAGTCCTTGATTGTGCATTTTCCCTATTTTCCGCAGGAGCTCCCGTCAATTTGCCGGAAGCGGTCTTCCGGGCAAATTGGCCGTTCCTTCCCGGCTCACTGCTCTTCCAGGGTATTGATGAGGTGCCGCATGTGGATGCTCATGGCATGGCTGGCACCCACTTCATCCCGCTTGAGCAGGAAATCCAGAATAATCCGGTTATCCGCCAGAGCCGTGTCCTGCATCTTCTGGCGGTTATGGGCGATCTGCAAAATCTCGTTGACGGCACTGTTAATAATCGGATAGAGCCGGCGCATGTATTCATTATGGGAAGCTTTGATAATGGCCCAGTGGAACTCCTGGTCCGCCAGGGGCCAGTCTCCCCCCTCCGCCGCCACCTGCTCTACCCGGCGGCCCTTCTTCACGATCTGCTCCAACTCCTCATCGGTGGCCCGGCTGCAGGCCAGCGCCACCGTGGCAGGCTCAAAGATCAGCCGCATCTCAAACAGGTCCTTGGCCCGGACCCGGGACCGCATCCCCGCCAGGCCCGTCAGATCCAGTCCCTGGGAGGGCAGCGCTTCTTTGACAAAGGTTCCCTTCCCCCGCCGGATCTCCAGCACTCCCTGAGCCACCAAGAACGAGATGGCCTCCCGTAAGGTCGTGCGGCTGACCTGCAGAGCCTGGCTGAGCTCATTTTCATTGGGCAGCTTGCTTCCCAGAGGATACCGCCCCTCATCCACGATCAATTCATACAGACGGTCTGCTGTCTGCTCCGACAGCTTGGCCTTTCTTGCCTCCGCCATCATCATCCCTCCTTGTTTTTGTGCCAATTGCTAAAATCCGTGCCGGCCTCTTGACATCGTATGTTGCCGGATGTACAATGACATCATACAACAGAACCAGAAATAATACAACTAAAATTTTTGACTGAAATTGGGAGGAGGCTTTCTCCGTGACGGCTGCAGCAATGTGCGCCCACCGCATCACCATCATTACCGGCCACTATGGGACCGGGAAAACGGAGTTTGCGGTGAATCTGGCCCTGGCATTGGCCCGGGAACGGCCCCGGGTCATGCTGGCGGATCTGGATATTGTCAATCCCTACTTCCGCTCCCGGGAACGGCGGGACCTGCTGGAAAGTGCCGGAATCCGGCTGATCTCCTCCTCGCAGGCCTGCTCCGATGCCGACGTCCCCGCCCTGCCGGCGGAGCTGCTGGCCATTCTGGAGGACCGGTCCATCACCGGGATTCTGGATATCGGCGGCGATCCGGTGGGCGCCCGGGTATTGGCCCGGTTCCTGCCCAAGATTCAGGCAGAAGACTACCAGCTTCTCTACATACTCAACGCCAACCGTCCCGAAGTCCGCACGCCGGAAGCGGCGGTGCGCTACCTGCGGGGCATTGAGCAGACCACGGGTCTGACGTGCACGGGTCTTGTAAACAACACCCATCTGTGCGGCGAAACTACCCTCCGGGAGATCCGCAAGGGTGCAGCCCTTGCCGCCGCCGTCCGGGACGTCACCGGCATCCCGGTGATCTGCCACATGGCCGAGCAGCGCTTCACCGATTCATTGTCCGATCTGCCGGAAACGGTATTTCCAATTACCATCCAGATGAAAAAGCCGTGGGAATAACCCGGCACATGGGGAAGGAGGTCCACACCATCATGAGTGCGAAAGTCACGTTCCAGTCTGATCGCTGCAAGGGGTGCGAGCTGTGCACCACCGTCTGCCCCAAGCACATTGTGGCCATCGACAAGTCCGTCATCAACCGCAAGGGCTATCATCCCGCCACCGTCACCGACATGAGTCAGTGCATCGCCTGTGCCAGCTGCGCCAAGATCTGCCCGGATTCCGTCATCACTGTGGAAAAGTTCTGACGAAGGAGGTCGTCAATCGTGGAAAAGGAACTCTGGAAAGGCAATGAAGCCATTGCGGAGGCCGCCATTCGGGCCGGCTGCAACTGCTTCTTCGGTTATCCCATCACCCCGCAGAGCGAGGTCCCGGAATATATGTCCGTCCATCTGCCCGAGGCCGGCGGCGTATTTGTCCAGTCCGAGTCTGAGGTGGCCGCCATCAACATGGTCTACGGCGCCGCGGGCGCTGGTATGCGGGCCATGACCTCGTCCTCCTCCCCGGGCATCAGCCTCAAGCAGGAGGGCATCTCCTACCTGGCCGGTGCGGAGCTTCCCTGCGTCATTGTCAACTGCATGCGCGGCGGTCCGGGCCTGGGCACCATTCAGCCCAGCCAGGGCGATTACTTCCAGGCCACCCGCGGCGGCGGCAACGGCGACTACCGCACCGTGGTGCTGGCGCCGTCCAACGTGCAGGAGACCGTGGACTTCGTCCAGCAGGCCTTTGACATTGCCGACCAGTACCGAAATCCCGTCATAGTGGTGTGTGACGGCCTGATCGGCCAGATGATGGAACCCATCGAGTGGCACCCCGTGCCCAAGCGGAATCTGCCGCCCAAGGACTGGGCGGCCTGCGGCCGCCGGGACCGGGATCATCACAACGTGATCAACTCCCTGTACATGGACCCCGAGGAATGTGACCGCCACAACCTCCATCTGGAAGAAAAATATGCCCAGATCCAGGCCAACGAAACCCGCTGGGAAGCGGTCCACTGCGATGACGCCGAAATCGTCATCACCGCCTACGGCACTCCCGCCCGGATTGCCCTGACCGCCCTGGAGACCCTGCGGGCCGAGGGCATCAAGGTCGGCCTCTTCCGCCCCATCACCCTGTGGCCCTTCCCGGAGAAGGCCCTTCATGAGCTGGCCGGCGCCGCCCACGTCCGGGCGTTCCTGGATGTGGAGATGAGCTCCTCCGGTCAGATGCTCGACGACGTCCGCCTGGCGGTGGAAGGCCAAAAGCCCGTCCATTATCTGGGCCACGCCGGCGGCGTGATGCCCACGGTGGAAGAAATGGTGGAATCCGTCAAGCGCCTGGAGAAGGAGGTCAAGTGACATGGCGATTGTATATCAAAAGTCCGCCGGATTGACCGACAGTGAACTGCACTACTGCCCCGGCTGCAATCACGGCATTATCCATAAGCTGGTGGCCGAATCCCTGGTGGAACTGGGACTGCTGGACGACGCCATCGGCGTCTGCCCGGTAGGCTGCTCGGTCTTCGCCTACAACTACTTCAGCTGCGACATGCTGGAAGCCGCCCATGGCCGGGCTCCCGCCGTCGCCACCGGCATCAAGCGCACCCATCCCACCCAGGCCGTCTTTACCTATCAGGGCGACGGCGACCTGGCCTCCATCGGCGCTGCGGAGATCGTCCACGCCGCTATGCGGGGTGAGAAATTCACCACCATCTTCGTCAACAACGCCATCTACGGCATGACCGGCGGCCAGATGGCCCCCACCACCCTGATCGGCCAGCGGGCCACCACCTGCCAGTCCGGCCGCACGGTGGAGCAGGCCGGCATGCCCATCCGCATGGCCGAGATGCTCTCCACGCTGGATGGATGCGTCTATGCCGAGCGGGTGTGCGTCACCGACATTGCCAACATCAACAAAGCCAAGCGCGCCATCAAGAAGGCCTTTGAAAAACAGATGAACCGGGAGGGCTTCACCTTTGTGGAAGTCCTGTCCACCTGCCCCACCAACTGGGGCATGACCCCCATCAAGGCCGTGGAATGGCTCAAGGAGAACATGATTCCCTACTATCCCCTGGGCGTCATCAAGGATACCGGCGCGGAGGTGAAATAAGATGAAAAAAGAAATCATCATTTCCGGCTTCGGCGGACAGGGCGGTCTGGCCATCGGCAAGAATCTGGCGGAGGCCGGCATGGCCCAAGGGTTCTATGTCACCTGGGCGCCCTCTTACGGCCCTGAGATGCGGGGCGGCACCGCCAACTGCTCCGTGGTGGTCTCCGACAAACCCGTGGGCTCCCCGGTCTTTGCCCACCCCACCGAGCTCATCGCCCTCAACGCCCCCTCCCTGGATAAGTTT
Organism: uncultured Oscillospiraceae bacterium; assembly: GCA_944387035.1. Taxonomy (GTDB): domain Bacteria; phylum Bacillota; class Clostridia; order Oscillospirales; family Oscillospiraceae; genus Oscillibacter. Next base: position 64,736 of record CALXDJ010000007.1, read on the forward strand.
GAGGCCGGCGTCCAGCCCGGCGGCATGGTCTTCGTCAACAGCGACGTCGTCACCGACCGGGTCCCCCGGGCCGATCTGACCGCTTATTACATCCCCTGCTCCCACATCGCCGAGGAAATCGGCAATCCCAAGGTGAGCAACATGGTCATGCTGGGGGCCTACGTGGCAGCCACGGGCCTGCTCAAGCCTGAGACCATCGAGGCCATGATTCAGGCCATGTTCACCGGCCCCAAGGCCAAGCTGGTTCCCTTGAATATCGAAGCCTTCCGCCGCGGCATGACGGCCATTGCCTGATCCGTCATCCGCCGTCTGTCTCCGGGGCGGGCCGGCAACTTTGCCGGTCCGTCCCGGATCGCCTTCCATTTTCCGGGGATTCTGTGCATTTTACCCATTGACTTTATCGCGTTAACAGCGTATAAATGAACTAAATTGGCAATCATCCCAACGCGATGAACGGGACATGCCGCAAAAAAACGCCTCTTTAGAGAGCTGCCGCGTGGTGAAAGGCAGCGGGGACGCTTTTGCCGGCCTCACCCAGGAGCAGCGGACGGAACCGGGACCCCCTCCCTCAGTACGCCCCGCCGGCAGCCCACCGATACCCGGGCACAACGAGCGGCCGCCCCGGGCGGCAACGAGAGTGGTACCACGGAAGTTTGACTTTCGCCTCTCCTGCATGCGATGCAGGCACGGCGGAGGTCTTTTTTTATATCCTCTTGAAACTTCAAACTATAACAAGGGAGCGCGTATTGTAATGTTGGATATTAAGATCACCAGAACCACAACCCCCAAGGCCAAACCCTCCGACGAGAGCAAGCTGGGCTTTGGCAAGCACTTCTCTGATCATATGTTCCTGATGGACTACACCAAGGGCCAGGGCTGGCACGATGCCCGCATCGTCCCCTATCAGCCCTTCCAGATGGATCCCGCCTGCGTGGTCCTGCACTACGCCCAGGAGATCTTCGAGGGCATGAAGGCCTATCGCTCTGTGGACAACACCATCCAGCTCTTCCGGCCCGACTGCAACGCCAAGCGTCTGCAGGACTCTGCCGACCGTCTGTGCATTCCTCCCATTCCCGAGGAGGATTTTGTCCAGGCCGTGAAGGCTCTGGTGGAAGTGGAGAAGGACTGGGTCCCCCACACCGACGGCACCTCCCTGTATATCCGTCCCTTCATCTTCGCTTCTGATGTGGGTCTGGGCGTCCATGCCAGCCATGAGTATGTCTTCTGCATCATCTGCGCTCCCTCCGGCGCCTACTACGCCGAGGGCATCAACCCCGTGAAGATCTACGTGGAAGACGAGTATATCCGTGCCGCCCCCGGCCTGACCGGCTTCACCAAGTGCGGCGGCAACTACGCTGCCTCCATCAAGGCCGGTGAGCTGGCTGAGGAGCAGGGCTTTGCCCAGGTGCTGTGGCTGGACGGCGTGGAGAAGAAGTACGTCGAGGAAGTCGGCAGCATGAACATCATGTTCAAGATCGCCGGCAAGATCTATACCGCTCCCTGCGTGGGCACCGTGCTGCCCGGCGTCACCCGCCGCAGCTGCATTGAGCTGCTCAAGGACTGGGGCTATGAAGTGGTGGAAGACCGCCTGGCCATCGCCGACGTGATGAAGGCCGGCCACGACGGCACTCTGGAAGAGGTCTTCGGCACCGGCACCGCCGCCGTGGTCTCTCCCGTCAAGGAGCTGGACTGGAAGGGCGATCAGGTCTTCATCGGCGGCGGCAAGATCGGCCCCGTCACCCAGAAGCTCTACGACACCATGACCGGTATGCAGTGGGGCAAGATTCCCGACACCAAGGGCTGGATCGTTCCCGTTTGCAAGGGCTGATTGGTCTGAACAATGCAAAAAAAGATGCGCGCCGCGATTGTTCGCAGCGCGCATCTTTTTGTTCGTCTTCCGTGCTCAGGCCTGTTCCAGAATCCTCGCCACCAGCGCCTCCGGCAGCGCATGGATGGAACAGGGCGGCTGGGGTACGCCGTCATCAAAGCCCGTCAGGGGCTTTTCAAAGTACGTCACATCCCGCCAGGCGCCGTCCTTATACCCGGAGCGGTGCAGCACCCCAACACGGGCAAATCCCATGGCCGTGTGCAGCGCCTCGCTGGGCGGATTGGGCGACGTCACCAAGGCATAGGCCGTCCGGATCCCCTGCAGCCGCAGCAGCTCCATCAAGGCCGTATACAGCCGCCGCCCCGCGCCCCGTCCGGTGTGCTCCCGGTCCAGATACACCGACAGCTCCACACTCCACTGGTAGGCGGTCCGCTCCGCCAAGCGGTGGGCGTACGCATACCCCGCCGGGCGTCCGTCCACCTCCCAGACCAGGTAGGGATAAAAGGAGGAAAACTCCCGCACCCGCCGGGCAAACTCCTCCGGCGTGGGGAGGGTATATTCAAAGGTAATGGACGTGTCGATATACTGCTGATAAATGGACAGCAGCGCAGGCACGTCCGCCTGCGCTGCAAATCGGATTCGCTCCATACGCTGCCTTCTTTCCGTTTGCGTCTGCATGGTCTCCATCAGGTCTTGGCGTGGATCTGGGCGCCGCACTTGGGACAGGTAATGATAATCTTCCCTTTTCCCACCGGAACCCGGCAGATGGCTTTGCAGTTCTTGCAGGTAAAATACTTGTGGTCCTTATCGGCATGGCGGGCCCGGGCTCCAGCTCCGGCGCTTTTCACCTTCCACCACCAGTTCACCCACTTCTGATTCTCCTCCCGGCGGCGATAGAGGTTTTTGGAAAACATGCGGAACATGATGAGAATAAACAGCACCCATTCCAGAACATCCCAAACCCGGTAAAACGGTCCGTGAATGCTGGCAGCGGTCAGCACCCGGAGCATCCAAACCACCAGATAGGCCACCAGCAGCGCGCGGTTGAGCTGATCCATGCCGTTGCGTCCATACATGAACTGGATCAAACCATTGCGCATTCTCTCAAAAACTCCCATATCGTTGCTCCTTCACAGGAAAATTTTCCGGCTGCGTTTGTGCTGCGTTTCTTTTGCCCTCTATTCTACTCGCAAACCCAGCACCAGACAACTGTCTGGAACCGGAATTTACAAAATGGTCATTTATTTTTTCAAACCCGTGTGATATATTGACTGTTTAGATCAATAAAAATAAAAAGAGGAAGTGTTTTTATCATGGCAAAAAAGCAGTTCAAAGCGGAGTCTAAGCGGCTGCTGGATCTCATGATCAATTCCATTTATACCCACAAGGAGATCTTTTTGCGCGAGATTATTTCCAACGCCAGCGACGCCTGTGACAAGCTCTGCTATCAGGCGCTGACGGATGAGTCCGTGGGCATGAACCGCTCCGATTTCCGGATCGAGCTCAAAGTGGACAAGGATGCCCGGACCCTCACCGTCTCCGATAACGGCATCGGCATGGACCGGGAAGATCTGGAAAACAACCTGGGTGTCATCGCTTCCTCCGGCTCCTACAAGTTCAAGCAGGAGATCGGGGACGACACCAAGGACACCGATGTGATCGGCCAGTTCGGCGTGGGCTTCTACTCCGCCTTCATGGTGGCCGACCAGATTACCGTGGTGACCAAGAAGTTCGGCGCCGAGAGCGCCTACACCTGGACCTCCTCCGGAGCCGACGGCTACACCATTACGGAGGGCGGCCGGGACAGTGTGGGCACCGATATCATCATGCACATCAAGCCCGACACCGACGATGAGCATTACAGCGAGTTCCTGGAGTCCTGGCGGATTCAGGAGCTGGTGCGCAAGTACTCCGACTATATCCGCTTCCCCATCCGCATGGAGGTCTCCAAGACCCGCCGCAAGGAGGGCAGCCCCGACGACAAGCCGGAGTACGAGACCTATCAGGAGGTGGAGACCCTCAACTCCATGGTCCCCATCTGGCAGCGGAGCAAGGGCAGCGTGACGCCGGAGGAGTACAACAAGTTCTACCGTGACAAGTTCCACGACTACGCCGATCCCCAGAAGGTCATCGCCGTCTCCGCCGAGGGCGCCGTCACCTATAAGGCTCTGCTCTTCATCCCCGGTGCCACGCCCTTTGACTACTATACCAAGGAGTTTGAAAAGGGGCTGCAGCTTTACTCCAACGGCGTGCTCATCATGGACAAGTGCGCCGATCTGCTGCCGGAGCATTTCCGCTTCGTCCGGGGCGTGGTGGACTCCCCGGATCTGAGCCTGAACATCTCCCGGGAGCTTTTGCAGCATGACCGTCAGCTCAAAGTGATTGCCTCCAACCTGGAAAAGAAGATCAAGAGCGAGCTTGCCAAGATGCTCCAGGAGGACCGGGCGGGCTACGAGACCTTCTGGAAGAACTTCGGCCGCCAGATCAAGTACGGTGTGGTGGGCGAATACGGTGCGCACAAGGACCTGCTGCAGGATCTGCTGCTGTTCTACTCCTCCACGGAGAAAAAGCCCGTCACTCTGGATGAGTATGTGGGCCGGATGAAGGAGGACCAGAAGTATCTCTACTACGCCGCCGGTGAGAGCCTGGATAAGATCGACAAGCTTCCCCAGACCGAGCTGCTCAAGGACAGTGGTACGGAGATTCTCTACTTCACGGAAGAGGTGGACGAGTTCTGTGCCCAGATTCTCCACACCTACAAGGATAAGGAGTTCCGCTCCATCCTGGATCAGGAGATTGAAGAAGGCGCTGAGAAGAAGGCCGAGGAGGCTGCCGGCGCCCACAAGGCCGCTTTGGACTTTGTGAAGGAAGCTCTGGGCGACAAGGTCAAGGAGGTCAAGGTCTCCACCCGTCTGAAGTCCCATCCCGTCTGCCTCACCGCCGGCGAGGGTTTGAGCTTTGAGATGGAGAAGTATTTCCAGTCCATTCAGCCCGACAGCGCCATTCATGCCGAGCGGATTTTGGAGCTCAATGTGGACCACCCCGCCTTCCAGGCTCTGGAGGCGGCTGTCACCGCCGACCCGGACAAGGCCAAAACCTACGCTGCCCTGCTCTACAACCAGGCTCTGCTTATTGCAGGGCTGCCTCTGGAAGATCCCTCCGGCTACACGGACCTCGTGTGCCAGCTGATGCACTGAGGAGACCATGGACGGGTTGGAATGCCGGGGCGACACGGCTCTGCCCACGGCGATCCTGCTCCTTGCCGGAGCACTGGCTTTGCCCGCTGCCCTTCTGGGAATCGCAGCCGGACAGCCCAAGAGCCTCTTGGCGCTCATTGCGCCCCTGGCAGCTGCCGGTTGGCTGGCCGCCCGGCGGCGCTACCGTCTGATTCTCCGGCCCGACCGGCTGGAGCAGCTCACCTGGCGGGGACGCACCGTGATTCCCCTGTGCAACACCACAGCGGAGATCCGTATTCCCGCAGGCCTGCGGGCGGCGCGCACCGCGCACCTGCCCTGCCTGCGCCTGCGGCGGGATGGCCGGGTGATATTCTCTCTTCCCACCGGCACTCTGCGCAGCCGGGACCTGCGCGCCATGGCGGAGTTCTTCCGTCAGGAGACCGATCTCCCGCTCCGGCACATTTCTTTTCTGACCTGACAACATGGAAAAGGTGCTCACGATTCTCTCAGCCGTGAGTACTTGAAGCTGTGTCTTTCAAAAAGGGCAGGCAGCGCAACTGCGCTGCCTGCCCTTTTTTGCTGCCATGTCGCGGCTTCTTCTCTGCATCTGCTCCGCTCCCCGCTAAATCCGCCGCTCAGAAGAACAGAGAGATCGCGCAGTAGACCAGCAGCAGGGACATGACCGTATTCACCAGCTTCGTATGTTGAGAAAACAGCCATTGAAACACAGACCCAAACGCCGACCAAAGCAATGTAAACGCAAACCCAATGAAGGCCAAGAGCAGAGCAAATCCCACCAGAGGAAGAACGCGTCCATGATAGTACGGAAGAATATAGGCCTCCATGGACATGATGCAGTAGATATAGATTTTCGGATTGATAAACTGCAGAAGCAAACCGGACCGGAAGCAGTCCCGGGAGTCGTCCTCCTCCGCAACACCGCTGCTGCGAACGGTCTCCCAAGCCAGGTAAAGCATATAGGCCGCTCCGATGATCAGCATGGGAAGTTTGATTTTCGGAATCCAGGCAGAAAGCAGGCTGCAAAACGCAGTGCAAAGCAGCATCACCGCGGAAAAGCCAACCAGAATGCCAAAGTTAAACGGCAGCGCCCCCCGAAATCCTTTGCGGTTCCCGTTTGACATGGACAGGATGTTGTTCGGCCCCGGCGTCACTGCCGTCACAACGGCATAGGTCAGGAAGGAAATCCAGTTGAACATCGTTGACAGCCTCCTCCAATCGAGATATGATACTAGACGATCCATCCAATATTTTGGATTTCTTGTATATTGTATCAACAGTCTTATATATTGTCAACAAAGGAATGCCTATGGACATTACAAACCGGATCGCCTCCAATGCCAAACGGCTGCGGGAGCAAAAAAAGCTGACGCTGGACGCCGCGGCCAACTTGACCGGCGTCTCCAGAAGCATGCTGGCTCAAATTGAAAAAGGGGAAGTCAACCCCACCATCTCGGTCCTCTGGAAAATCGCCAACGGCTACAAAGTGTCGTTTACATCTCTGGTGGAAGACCAGGGGGAAGCCGTCTGTGTGATCCGTGGAAACGACATGGAGCCTCTGAAAGAGGACAGCGGACGCTATCGAAACTACCCTGTGTTTGCATTCGATGAGCGCAAGTTGTTTGAAACCTACCGCATTGTCATCGATCCCAACGGAACCTTGTCCGCACAGCCGCACCTAAAGGGTGCGGAGGAGTACATCACCGTCTTTTGCGGGCAGGTGGAAATCCATGTGGCGGAGGAATCGTTCCTGCTTTCCAAGGGGGACTCCATTCGATTTTATGCGGATGTTCCCCACGGGTACCGGAATCCCGGAACGGAACCGGCAGAACTGAGCATGCTGATCTTCTATCACAATTGACGCCGGGCGGGAAACGGGGGATAACGAGGCCTGATAACGAGGCCTTTCGAAAAACACGAAGGAAGTTCAAAATGCCACGCAGCTTGACCCAATTTGAACCGTGCAAGTCCTTGATTTTTAAAACAATCGCCGCAAGCCACAGGGTCGTGGCTTGCGGCGATTTTCATTGTTTTCTTTTACAGGTGATGATCCCGCAGCAGCTTTTTGGCCTGCTCCCAAAGCTCATCGCTGACCGTCTGCACCGCCACCACCTGGTGCACCAGATCCGGCAGGGCCGTCTTGAGCTCCATCTCCACCAGATTTTCCGTGGTCAGGTCCGCCGAGGGGCACCCAGCGCACTGCCCCAGCAGCTTGACATACAGTACGCCGTTTTCCAGGCGGTCAATCTGAACCTCTCCGCCGTGGGCACGCATGGTGGGCCGGACCTTCTCATCCAGCACCGCCTCAATCCGTTTGATCTCCTCACTCATGGGGTTGTTCCTCCTTCTGGGCCGCCTTGGCAGCGGCAATTTCCTCCCGGATGCGGTGGCGGGTATCGTCAAAGAGCAGCTCCCGGTTGTGCCGGAAGTACGCCTCGCATCCGAAGCTTTCCACAAACCAGCTGGTATCGTATCCGGCGGTAACCTCCGTGACGAAGATCACCAGCTCCTGGCTCTGCTCCAGAGCCTTTTCCAGGAAGCGGAAGGTGTTGTCGAACTGCGCCCCGGTCTGCGCGCCCTGGGCACGGCGCTGTTCCACCTCCGCAGCAAACCACTCCCGCAGCGCGTCCATTTCCTCCGCCGGAACCGTGATCTCCTCCCGGCGCAGCCGCGCCCGGTAGTCCTCCAGCATCTGGGCCTCCCGCTGTCCCAGGTCCCGCTTTTCCTTGTCCAGCTGTCCGGCCTCCTTGGCACGGCGCAGCTCCTCCCGCCGCTGGCGGCTCAATTCCTCCAGCACCGCTGCCGCGCCGGAGCCGGACTCCACCGCCTCCCGGCACGCCAGCAAATCCTGGTGCAGCGCCGTGACAAAGGCATCCTGATGCCGGGTGTTCCGGGCCGACTCGCTCAAACGGCTGAGCAGCAACCCCATCACCGAGAGCTTTTCGTCAAAGGGCGCTGCCCGCAGCTCCGAAACCGTGATGGCCTGCCACGTTCCCGAGAGAATATCCTCCACATGGTACGTCTTTTGATACTTATAGTACAGCTCCAGGTAGTTGGCAAAGTCCTTGGCGATCCGGGGCAGCTGAATGTACTGCTCCACCACGCCCCGGTCTACCCGCAGCCCCAGCTTCTCATAGGCAAAAATCAGCTCACTGAGGTCCTCCCAGCCGCGGGCTGTGGCAAACTGCAGCCCGTCCACCGTGGTCTCAATGCGGTAGAAGTGATCCTTCTTGATATCCAGGTAGGATACCACCGCGCCATGGATGCCCTTGCGCCGGGCGTACTCCTTCCACACGCCGAAGTCCTCCGCCACGTCGATGCGCTTGACCCGGTCCAGCGTCACCACGTCGAAGTCCCGGACGGACTTGTTGTACTCCGGCGGGTTGCCCGCCGCCACGATGAGCCATCCCTCCGGCAGCTTCTGATTGCCGAAGGTCTTGCACTGCAGGAACTGCAGCATCATGGGCGCCAGGGTCTCCGAGACGCAGTTGATCTCATCGAGAAAGAGGATGCCCTCTTTGAGCCCGGTGCGCTCCATCAGCTCATAGACGGAGCCCAGGATCTCGCTCATGGTGTACTCCGTGACAGAATACGTCTCCCCGCCGTAAGTGCGCTTTTCGATGAAGGGCAGACCGATGGCGGACTGCCGGGTGTGGTGGGTAATGGTGTAGGCCACCAGACCCACGCCGGTCTCCGCGGCAATCTGCTCCATGATCTGGGTCTTGCCGATGCCCGGAGGGCCCATCAGCAGCACCGGCCGCTGGCGCACCGTGGGAATGAGGTAATTGCCCAGGTCGTCCCGGGTCAGATATGCCCGCAGGGTGTTGGTGATCTCCTGCTTGGCCTGTTTGATATTCATACGCGTCTCTCCTTATGTTCGGGGCAATTCTTCCCAGTCAATCTCGTCGGGCAGGTCCTGGGCGGCCTCCCGGGCTGCTTTCTCCAGCTCCGGCGTCTCCAGCACCAGCCGGATGGCCCACGGCGGCATCTTCACGGAAAGCGGCGGCTCCTCCAACAGCACGAAGGCCACGTCATAGGGCGGCCGCTTGGCCGGATAGATGCCCATGCCGTCGGTAAAGTACACCAATCCCCGCAGGCTGGTAAACGCTCCTTCCCGCCGCAGCCGGTCCACATACTCGAACACCGGCCGGAAATCCGTGGCGCTGCCCCCGTTGAGGGTAAAATCGTCCATATAGCTCCGCAGGTCCTCCAGATCGTGTATCACCGTGTCCGACCGCACCCGGTCGTCGCACTGAATGATCCGGATATTCACCTTCCGGGTGAAGGTGGCCGTACTGCGCAAAATGGCGTAGGTGCAGGCCAAAAACTGGCGCACCAAAGCACCGGAGGTGGACATGGAGGTATCTACTGCAATGACGAAGTCCTCGATCCGCTTTTCCTCCTTGGTCTCCGGCGGCTCCACCAGGGGCATGTTGCCGTAGTGCTGCAGCCCATAGGTGTAGTAGATATAATCGAAGGCGTCGCCGTCCACCTCCAGGACCTCCCGGGGAACCGCAAACCGCCGCAAAAACGCCCGGTAATCCACATCGTCCCGGGTGGCCACCTGAATCTGCTCCAGCACTGCCTCGCCGCCGGTGCTCTGCCCCGCCGTGACGGTCTCCATGCCGGTTCGGGTCTTTTCCGAGCGGTCCTTCCACTGCTGGTCCTGCTTTTGGTTCTGATCCTCCTGCTGCTGGTCCCACAAACCGTGGTCATCCACCAAAAACCGCCGCTGCAGCTGGGCCAGCTCATATTCGCCGAGATCCCGCCGCAGCAAATACCGGTAGATGCCCTCGGCGGTGAGCACCGGCATCTCCTGGCGGCACTCGCCGAAAAACTTCTGCTTCATGGGCACCGTGCCCTCATCCAGGCAGGGATACTCCAGCTCCGAGAGGATGCTCTCCACCGCCACATCGCAGGCCAGGTCCCACAGCTCCGCTGCCTTACCCCGCTTCTTGGCCAGGTGGCGCAGCATGCAGTGGAGAATCACATGCAGGTACGCCCGGTTGGTCAGCACCCGGGACCGGAGGTACCGCTCCGCCAGCCAGCTGCCGCTGTAATAGAGGGTCTGGCCGTCTGTTGCGATGGAGAGCGTCACCTCATCCCCCGGCGCAAACCGCAGGCCGCACAGCGCCACGTCCAGATACGGCAGATTCATATACAGTTCGTTCCGGGCCGCGAAGAGAATCTCCTCTCCGATGGCGCCGAAATCCTTTCCTTCCTCAGCCACTGCCGTCCTCCCTTCTTTTCCTCACAGGGCAAACTCCTTGCGCGTCCCGCCGTCAAACCGGCGGTGCTGCTCCTCCAGCAAAAGGGCCAGAGCTTCCGCCGCCCCCTTCTCCCGCGCCAGGGCACAGGCATCGGTGAGCGTCTGCCGGTCCGGCTGCGTGCACTCAAGCAAAAATCGGATCCCGTCGGGGTCTTTCTGCTCCAGCAGCCACGCCACCGCCTCCGAGGCATGGTCGGCCAGATACGCCCGATATGCCTCCCGGGGCTTGTCTCCCAGGTCCACCGGGTACCGCAGCCGGTACCAGGCCAGCCGCAGCGCCGCGGAATCCTCATGCTCCATGCCCAGGTACGCTTTCCACAGCCCGTCATAGGTCTTGAGATTCAGCTTCTTTTGCCGGAAGCAGTGGTGATAGGGATAGCCCGCGCCGCAGATGTTGTAATCAAACACATGGGCCGGGCAATTCTCCTCGTAGATCTCCATGAACTCCGGGAACAGCAGCCGGATGATCTGCCCATTCGTGTCCACAATGGTCACATCCAGCTCCCGGCTGAGTTCGTCATTGAAGTAGGCCAGCGTCTCCCCCTGCTCCGGACTCGTCCGGGTGAGGTGAAAGGCATGGAGGGAACGGCAGTTCATCAGCGTGCCGCCGCTCCAGCGGCGCACATCATCCCACAAACGCAGGGTTTCCAGTCCGTCGCAGTTGAGCAGGGCATAGTCCCCCACCTGCCCCAGGTGCCGGGGCATGGTCAGGTCCCGGAGGCGGTGGTTGTCCCACCCGGGATCCGCCCCCAGAGGGCCGCAGGTCACCAGGACCTCCTCCCCCTCGATGGGAGCGGCAGTGGGTGAAAGCGCGTGGTCCCCCAGCCCCGTCACCGGCAGGCCAAACAGAGTATCCGGCAGCACGGCCTGTTCCTGACAGGTCACCGCCCGCAAAATCTCCACGTGTTCTGCTTCCCGGCGGATCGTCAGCTTCCAGCTGCTCACACCGCTGATGGTTTCCATTCCATCACCTCCCCGTTGTTTTATCATCCAGTTAGGCAGTATACCACAGTTTTGCACCCTTTCCTAGGTGCAATGCCCACAAAAGATTTTTTTCCAAACCCTCTTGACAAACTGTGCATACTGTATATACTGTACATGTACAGTACGAACGGAGGCACTTCCATGGAACTCATCATCCGAAACTCCACCAACCAGCCTATCTATGATCAGATCTACTGTCAGATCAAGGCGCAGATCCTCTCCGGCGCCCTGGCGCCGGGGGAAGCACTGCCCTCCATCCGGGCTCTGGCCAAGGATCTCAAGATCTCGGTCATCACCACCAAGCGGGCCTACGACGAACTGGAAGCCCACGGCTTCATCTACACCATGGCGGGCAAGGGCTGCTTTGTGGCGGACAACAATTTGGAGATTTTGCGGGAGCAGAGGCGTCAGGAGTTGGAAACCCACCTGACCGCCGCCCTGGAGCTGGCCAAAAGCTGCGGATTGACCCGTCAGGATCTCAAGCAAATGCTGGACCTTTTGTCCGAGGAGGAAACGACATGAATGCCATTGCACTCAATCACATCTGCAAGTCCTTCGGTTCCTTTGCCATTCAGGACCTGACCCTGGAAGTCCCGGAGGGGACGATCTGCGGTCTGGTGGGCGAAAACGGCGCGGGCAAATCCACCACCATCCGTCTTTTGATGAATGCCCTGCGGCCGGACAGCGGCACCGCCACGGTGCTGGGAGTAGACACCTCCTCCCCGGAATTTCTGGCCGTCAAGGAGGACATCGGCGTGGTGCTGGATGAGGCCTATTTTCCCGAGGTTCTCAGCGCCGCCCAGGTGGGAAAGGTCATGGCCAAAACCTACCGCCGGTGGGATGATGCCGTCTACCAGTCCTATCTGGACCGCTTCCAGCTGCCCCAGAAAAAAGCCTTCAAGGATTACTCCCGGGGCATGCGGATGAAGCTGGCCATTGCCGTGGCCATGTCCCACGCCCCCCGGCTGCTGGTGCTGGATGAGGCCACGGCCGGACTGGACCCCATCATCCGGGACCAGGTGCTGGAGATTTTCAACGACTTCACCCGCTCGGATAACCACTCCATCCTGATCTCCTCCCACATTCTCTCCGACCTGGAGAAGCTGTGCGACTACATCGCCTTTTTGCACCAGGGGCGTCTGCTGTTCTGCGATGAAAAGGATGCCCTGCTGGATGGCTACGGCATCTTCATCGGCACAGCGGAGCAGGCCGACAGTCTGGACCCCGACGCCGTGGTGGCCCGGGAATCTCAGGGATACGGCGGCGTGCGGTGCCTGGTGCGGCGCAGCGCCGTGCCCGCCACGCTGACGCTGGAACGGCCCACGGTGGAAGATATCATTCTCTTTCTGGTGAAAGGAGTCAAATCGGTATGAAGGCTCTGCTGTTAAAGGATTTTTACGTACTCTGGAAACAGATGAAGGCATTTCTGGTCCTGATTCTGCTGTTCTCCGCTCTTCCCGGCAGCTACAACGCCATCTTTGCCGTAACCTACGCAGCCATGCTCCCCTACTCCTGCGTGGCCTATGACGAGCGGAGCAAGTGGGATCAGCTGGCAGCCATGATGCCCTATTCCAACCGGGACCTGGTGCTCAGCCGGTACATCCTGGGCTGGATCGCCGGTGCAGGAGCCTGCCTGCTCTCCCTGCTTCTTCAGGAGGGATTCACCCTGATTCTGCATCAGGATGTGTACCCCGACACGCTGATTGCCAGTTTCTTTGTCTGCCTGTCCACTCTGGCCATCACGCTGCCGCTGATCTTCCGCTTCGGCGTGGAGCGGGGCCGGCTCATCATGTTCCTGATCATCTTCCTGGTGTGCGGCTCTGCCGGCGCCTTGAGCGGCATTGCCGACAGCCTTTCCGGCACTCTGCCGGCTCCGGTGTGGCTCATTGTCCCGCTCTCTCTGGTGCTGACCGCTCTCTCCATTCCCCTGTCCCTGCGGTGGTACACCCTGCGCAGGCGGTAAGGAGGCGCGGCCATGGAATCCCATTCTCCCCGGCCCACGCCGGAGGATCTCACCGCCCTGCTGGGACTGCTGGGGGAAGCGCTGCTGCGGCAAAGCCGCCCGGCATCGTCTCCGCCGTCCCCGCCACCTGAGCGCACCGTGTCTGAAAACTGAAAACCTCCCCGGAGAGCCGATGGACTCTCCGGGGAGGTTTTTTGATCTGATTTCAGCCCCACAAGGCAGAAAGCATGGGGATGACCTGCTTTTTCCGGGACATGATGTGGGGAAGGAACGCGCAGTTTTCCTCCGTCTTGATATTGAAGGCCTGCCGGATCGTCTCCTCATCGCCTACAAAGAGCAGCTGCGTGCCCTCCAGCAGCACGTCGGTAATCATCAGCACCACGGTGTTGAAGTGGCGGTCCTGCCGGATGGTCCGCATAACAGTGAGGAACTCCTCCTTCCGGTCCAGCAGCCGCTGGGAATCCATGCAGGTGATCTGACTGACGGCCAGATCGTGACCGGCAATGTGGAACTCCTTATAGTCCGTGCGGAGCATGGCCTCCACAGACTTGTCCTCGCCGCTGGTGGCGGAGAAGATGGCCTTGCCCAGCTCCTCCAGGGAGACATTGGCGATGCGGGCCATGCGGTTGGCCATGTCGATATCCCGCTGGGTGCAGGTGGGAGACTTGAACATGACCGTGTCGGAGACGATGGCCGCGGCCATGAGGCCCGCCATCTTCGCCGTGGGCATCAGGCCCTTTTCCTGGTACATGCCGCCCACAATGGTGGTGGTGCTGCCCACGGGCTCGTTGCGCACGTAGATGGGGTTCTTCGTCTCGATATCCGCCAGACGGTGGTGATCCACGATCTCCAGGATCTCGGCCTGCTCCAGGCCTGCCACGGACTGAGCCCGCTCATTGTGATCCATCAGGATCACCCGCTTGCGGCGGGGACGCAGCAGATGGAACCGGGACAGCGTTCCCACCACCCGCTCGTTCTCATCCAGAATGGGATAGGAGCGGAAGCGGCTTTCCAGCACGGCGTCCTGCACGTCGTCGATATAGTCGTCCAGGTGGAAGCAGACCATGTCCGCGGTCTTGCAGATGCTGGAAATGGGCTGGGCGTGGTGAATCAGGCGCACCGCCCGGTAAGGATCATACGGAGTGGAAATGATGCAGGTGCTCTTGGCCAGTTCCAAAAGTTCCTGGCTGACCTCCGCCTGGCACACCAGCACGCAGCTGACCTGCAGCTCCAGGGCCCGGCGGATCATATCCGGCTGGTCGCCGCACACCACAATGGTATCCGGAGAGGAAAAGAGCAGATGCTCCCGTCCGGCAGGCAGGGCGATGGTCACCTCGCCGGAGACCTCCTCCCACATCTCGCTGCCCTCGTTGAGGATCTGTCCCTCCAGCACGGAGAGCATGTTGTAAACGGGCATATTCTGAATCCGGGGATTGCGGACGGACGTCATGTCGTAGTCCGCCACGTCGCCAGCGGAAAGCATGCCGTAAAGCGTGCCGTCCTCATTGGCCACAGGCAGGGCGGAGATCTTGTCCGCCTGCATCATCTGCCAGCCCCGGCTGATGGTGGCAGTGGGGGAAAGCGTCGGGGGCGTATCGTAATCCAGGTCCCGGACCTGGGTGCGCACATCGCTGATGAGCTGGGGGGGCTGGAAGCCGAAGCGGTCCAGCACAATTTGGGTCTCGTCGCTGACCTGGCCCAGCCGTGCGGCTTTATACTGCCGTCCGCCCAGCGCGTTTTTCAGCGCGGCATAGGCCATGGCGGAAATGATGGAGTCTGTGTCAGGATTGCGGTGTCCGGTGATAAAGACGGTATCCATTCTGCATGTTTCTCCTTTGGAATCTCTTAGATACTATTGATTATGCTGCCCAGCGGCCGCTTTGTCAACGGGCGTTCCTGTTAAAAAGGAGCGCGGAAACGATTGCCTCCGCGCTCCTTCCGGGAAAAATTTTTTCTTGGCCGCTTCCAAATCTCTCCAATCCCGGGTCTCCCGGACCGGCAGATTCTGCAAAATCCAGCCGGGGAGCCCCGCTCAGAGCACCAGCAGCTCCTTGGGCGCCCGGGTGAGGTTGCGGCAGCCATCCTCCGTCAGGATGATGACATCCTCGATCCGCACACCCAGTTTCCCGGGCAGATAGATGCCCGGCTCGGCGGAGATCACCGCTCCGGCGGGCAGGGCCGTCTCCACCGAAGGCGCCGCGTTGGGAGCCTCGTGAATTTCCACGCCCACGCCGTGGCCGAAGCTGTGGCCGAAGTACGGACCGTATCCGGCCTCCTCGATGACCCGGCGGGCCGCGCCGTCCACCTCCCGGCCGGTGACCCCGGCCCGGGCGGCGGCAATGCCCGCCTTCTGGGCGGTCAGCACCGTGTCGTACACCCGGCGCATCTCCTCCGTCACATGGCCCACCGCCACGGTGCGGGTCATATCGGAGCAGTAGCCGTGATACACACAGCCGAAATCCATGGTGACAAATTCGCCGTCCTGAATCGTCTTTTCCGACGGCACACCGTGGGGCAGACTTCCGTTGGCCCCGGAGACCACAATGGGATCAAAGGACATATCCGAAGCCCCCAGATGGAGCATCCGATACTGGAGCCGGGCGGCAATCTCCTTTTCCGTGACGCCGGGCCGGATCTCTCCCAGAATCTGCTCCAGAGCGGCCTCGGCAATGCGCTGGGCGCCCTCCATGGCCTCCAGCTCCTCCGGATCCTTGACCATGCGCAGCCGCCAGAGGAATTCCGCCGCGGGCACCAGCTCGCAGGACAGGGCCTTGCGGTAGGACTCATAATCCCGAACGGTCATGTACGCGTCCTCATACCCCATGCGGACAATGTTGTGGCGCTTGACCGCCTCTTCCAGCAGCACCGGATACCACCGGCCCCGGCCTACCTCCTGGATTTCCGCGTCCCGGACGCAGCGCTCCGCGGCCTCGGTATAGCGGGAATCGGTGAAGTAATACGCCTTCTCTTTGGTCACCAGAGCCACACCGTCCGTACCGGCGCTGTGGAACCCGGAGGCGTAAAACCGGTTGGCCTCTCCGGTCAGCAGCATGGCGTCCAGGCCCTGGTCTGCCAGGCCCCGGGCAATTTTCTCAAAGTGATGCATGCGGCACCTCTCCCTTCTGCCCCGCCAGGGATGCCTCCACAAAGCCGAAGAACAGCGGATGGGGCCGGTCGGGGCGGCTCTTGAACTCGGGATGGAACTGCGCACCCACAAACCAGGGGTGCTCCGGCAGCTCCACAATCTCCACCAGGCGCCCGTCGGGAGACAATCCCGCCGCGTGCAGGCCCGCGGCCTCCACAGCCTCGCGGAAGTCGTTGTTGAACTCATAGCGGTGGCGGTGGCGCTCGGAGATTTCCGCCGCGCCATAGAGCTTCCGGCTCCGGGAATCCTCCGCGAGCACGCAGGGATACCGGCCCAGCCGCATGGTACCGCCCTTGTCCGTCACGCCCGCCTGATCGGGCATCAGGTCGATGACCGGATGGGCCGTGGTGCTGGAAAACTCCGAGGAATTGGCGTCGGCCATGCCCAGCACGTGGCGGGCAAATTCCACCACGGCCATTTGCATACCCAGGCAGATGCCCAGGAAGGGCACCCGGTGTTCCCGGGCATAGCGGATGGCGGTAATCATGCCCTCGATGCCCCGGTCGCCGAAGCCGCCGGGCACCAGTACACCGTCGCAGCCCTCCAGGACCTGGGCCACGTTCTCCTCCGTCAGCTCATCGGACTCCACCCACCGGATGTCCATCACCGCGTCGTTGGCCGTGGCAGCGTGGTGCAGGGATTCCACCACGGACAAATAGGCGTCGTGAAGCTTGGTGTACTTGCCGACCAGGGCAATGCGCACATGGCGGTGGGCCGACTTCTCCCGCCGGACCATGGCGCTCCACTCCCGCAGATCCGGCTGGTGGGTGATAAGGCCCAGCTTCCGGCACACCACCTCATCCAGGCCTTCCCGGGCCATGAGCAGGGGCACCTCATAGAGGGTGGAGGCGGTGGTATTCTGAATGACGCAGTCCGGCTCCACATTGCAGAACAGGGCGATCTTCTGGCGGATGTCCTCCGTGATGGGCGCATCGCACCGGCACACCAGCACATCCGGCTGGATGCCCAAACTCAAAAGCTCCTTGACTGAGTGCTGCGTGGGCTTGCTCTTGAGCTCCCCGGAGCCGGGAATCTGCACGATCAGAGGCACATGGATGAACACCACATCCCCATGAGGCCGCTCCGAAGCCACCTGACGGATGGCCTCCAGGAAGGGTTGGGACTCAATGTCGCCCACGGTGCCGCCGATCTCGGAGATCACCACGTCCACATCCTCCTCAGCCATGGCGTAAATGCGGCGCTTGATCTCGTCGGTGATGTGGGGAATGATCTGCACCGTGGCGCCCAGATAGTCGCCCCGGCGCTCCCGGTTGAGCACGGACCAGTAGATCTTGCCGGAGGAAACGGAGCTGTTGCCGCCCAGGTCCTCGTCCACAAACCGCTCGTAGTGTCCCAGGTCCAGATCCGTCTCCGCGCCGTCCTCCGTGACGAACACCTCGCCGTGCTGATAGGGGCTCATGGTTCCCGGGTCCACATTGATATACGGGTCAAATTTCTGGTTGCGCACCCGCACGCCCCGCTGCTTGAGGAGTCTCCCCAAAGACGCGGCGCAGATGCCCTTCCCCAGGCCGGATACCACACCGCCCGTCACAAATACAAATTTCGTTGACATATGCACTCCCTCCGTCCACTGATCACCTGAAGCAGCAGCTGTGCGCCTATGGCAAACAAATCCGGTCTCCTTTGAAAATCAAAAAGACACCGCCGGACCTGTTTTGCGGCTGAAAACCCCATCCTTTTTCGGGATGTTCAGCTGCGATCCGCGGTGTCGCTCAAGTGTTCGATTGTCGCCTGCGGCGCCGGCCGCAAACCGCTGCTTCTCCAAAAAATACTCACCCAATATAGCACCGCGCATCCGGCTTGTCAATTGCCGTTTTTTTGTTTCGAATCAAAATCCAACCCGTTTTTTCTTCTCTATTTTGTCTGAAAAGGCGAAAACAATGCGGTCAATTTGTAGGAAATGACCGTTGACTTTATTCCTTTAAAGCTGTATGTTGTAAAAGTAATCAGGAGCTGGATGTGCCGCCCCCATTTGGGCCGTCCGGCCGCAACGCCATATAAGTAAGGAGAGCATGAAGATGAACAAGAAGTTGCTTGCGCTGATTCTGGCCGGCGTGATGACGCTGGGCCTGACCGCCTGCGGCGGTTCCCAGGAAGAAACCCCCGCCGAGAATTCCGGTGAGGAGTCCTCCACCCAGGAGAGCTCCGGCGCGACCTACACCGTGGGAATCTGCCAGTATGCCCCTCACGACGCTCTGGACGCCGCTACCCAAGGCTTCCAGGATGCTCTGACCGAGGCCTTTGGCGATGCGGTCGCTTTTGAACTCCAGAATGCCGCCGGAGATACCCCCACCTGCGCCACCATTGCCAACGGCTTTGTCTCTGCCGGGGTGGATCTGATCCTGGCCAACGCCACGGCTCCCCTCCAGGCTGCTGTGGCCGCCACCTCCGACATTCCCATTCTGGGCACCTCCGTCACGGAGTACGGCGTGGCCCTGGGCATCAGTGACTTCAACGGTGTTGTGGGCACCAACGTCTCCGGCACCTCCGACCTGGCACCGCTGGATCAGCAGGCCGCCATGGTGCAGGAGTGGTTCCCCGATGCCAAGACCGTGGGACTTCTGTACTGCTCCGCCGAGCCCAACAGCCAGTATCAGGTGGATACCGTCCAGGCCGAGCTGGAGAAGCTGGGCTACACCTGCACCCAGTACGCCTTCTCCGACACCAATGACATGGCTTCCGTCACCCAGAACGCTGCGGACAACAGCGACGTGATCTATGTCCCCACTGACAACACCTGCGCCAATAACACCGGTGTCATCGACAACATCTGCCGTCCCGCAGGCGTGCCCATCATCGCCGGCGAAGAAGGCATCTGCGGCGGCTGCGGTGTGGCCACATTGTCCATCAGCTACTATGATCTGGGTGTCACCACCGGCGAGATGGCCGTCAAGATTCTCACCGGCGAAGCGGACATCTCCGAGATGCCCATCGAGTATGCGCCTCAGTTCGCCAAGAAGTACAACGAGGCCATCTGCGCCGACCTGGGCCTGACGGTTCCCGAGGGCTATGAGGCCATTGCCTGATTCGGTTTCCGGTTTTGGCAAAAAGATCTGAATAGCGGCGGAAAAGGGCTTCCCTTTTCCGCCGTTGTTTGCTATACTGTTGAAGTCTATAACCTTTTTTGAGGGGGAAGCTTGCATCATGATGGATTTCATCAACGCGCTGCCCGGTGCCGTATCCCAGGGCCTGATCTGGGGCATTATGGCCATCGGTGTCTACATCACTTACAAAATTCTGGACGTTGCCGATCTGACGGTGGACGGTTCGTTCTGCACAGGTGCTGCCATTTTCGTCATGCTCTTCACCAACGGGTCGAACATGGCCGTGGCCCTGCTGGCGGCGGTTCTGGCCGGTATGGCGGCGGGACTGGTCACAGGACTGCTCCATACCCTCTGCGGGATTCCCGCCATTCTTGCCGGCATTCTCACCCAGCTGGGCCTCTGGTCGGTAAACCTGGCGATTATGGATATGAAGGCCACCGTGGCCATCAATGTCACCACGCCGGAGATGCTGGACAAGCTCCTGGTCTCCCTGCGGTTCGTGCAGGACGTGGCCAAGGGTACCCGTCCCTTCTATCGCCACCCGATCTTTGTGGTGGGCATCTTCACCATTGCCATCATCCTCCTGCTCTACTGGTTCTTCGGCACGGAGCTGGGCTGCGCCCTGCGGGCCACCGGCTCCAACGCCAACATGGCCCGTGCCCAGGGCATCAACACAGATTTCACCAAGGTCCTGGGTCTCATGATCTCCAACGGTCTGGTGGCCCTCTCCGGCGCCTTGCTGGCCCAGTACAACAGCGCCAGTGAAATCAACATGGGCCGGGGTGCCATCGTCATCGGTCTGGCCGCCGTCATCATCGGCGAGGTGGGCTTCTCCAAGGTATTCCACAACTTCGGCCTCAAGCTCCTGGCGGTGTCCATCGGCGCCATTTTGTACTACATCGTCATCCAGGCCGTGCTGGCCATGGGCCTCAACGCCAACTATCTCAAGCTGCTCTCCGCCTGCGTGGTAGGCCTGTTCTTGGCGATCCCCTACTGGAAAGGCAAGTATTCCCGTCCCCGGGTCAAAATCCCCGCCCAGACCGCGGACAAGAGCAAGGGAGGCAACCACAATGCTTGAAATCAAGGAAATCTGGAAAACCTTCAACGCCGGAACCGTCAACGAAAAGCAGGCCCTCCGGGGCGTCAGCCTGACCCTGCATGACGGCGATTTCTGCACCGTCATCGGCGGCAACGGCGCCGGCAAATCCACCATGCTCAACGCCGTGGCCGGTGTGTGGAGCGTGGATGCAGGCTCCATCTCCATCGGCGGCACCGATGTCACCCGCCTGCCGGAGTTCAAACGGGCTCAGTTCATTGGCCGCGTCTTTCAGGACCCCATGATGGGCACTGCTCCCACCATGCAGATCATCGAAAATCTGGCCCTGGCGGCCCGGCGGGGCCGCTCCCGGGGGCTGGGCTGGGGCATCACCAAGGCGGAAAAGGAACGCTACCATGAGATGCTGCGCAATCTGGACCTGGGGTTGGAAGATCGCCTGACCAGCAAGGTGGGCCTGCTCTCCGGCGGCCAGCGCCAGGCGCTGACGCTGCTGATGGCCTCTCTGCAAAAGCCCCGGCTGCTGCTGCTGGACGAGCACACCGCCGCCCTGGACCCCAAAACCGCCGCCAAGGTGCTGGAGCTTTCCGACCGCATTGTGGCGGAGAACCACCTGACCACCATGATGGTCACGCACAACATGAAGGATGCCATTGCCCACGGCAACCGGCTCATCATGATGTACAACGGCCGGATCGTCATCGATGTCTCCGGCGAGGAGAAGAAAAAGCTCACCGTCCCTCAGCTGCTGGAGCTGTTCAGCAAGGTCAGCGGCAGCGACGAGGCCGACGACAAGCTCCTGCTGTCCTGAGGCGTTCCCCCTTCCGGCTGCATACTCCGGCAGGGAAAAACGCTCCGCTTTTCCAGGCGCGCCGGGATTCTCCGGCGCGCCTTTTTTCTTCGCCCGGAGCGGTTGGTTCCCCCGCATTTTCCACGGCCGAAAAATTTCTTGCAGGTTCCGGTTGACAATTTGGCCGCAAGTGCGTATAATGCAAAGCAATCAGATACACCGATGAGCAAGAGGAGTAACCGGTCCGGTCACCTTTCAGAGAGCTGTGGATGGTGGGATCACAGCAGAGGACGTTTCGGCGAATGGACTTGCGAGGGCAGAGCGAACGGCCAACGGCTCAGTAGCCTCTGACGGGATCCGCACCCGTTATCATGGCGGCGCGTATGGCAGTACGCGGAACGAGCGGGCGCATTGCGTCAACTTGGGTGGTACCGCAGGATTTCAGTCTTGTCCCAATGAAGGGACAGGGCTGTTTATTTTTTTATGCAGGAGGTCAATCCAATGCTTTTGACCAAACGATGGTGCTCCGGCACCTGATCACCGCGCGGCATGCGCATTTCATCCGTACCAGACAATCTTTCGATCAGAATAGGAGACGATCTTATGAAAAAGCTGTTTTCTCTCACCGCTGCCCTGTTGGCGCTGTCCCTGACCCTCACCGCCTGCGGCAAGCAGGAACAAACCACCACGCCTGACGACGGCAGCTCCGGCGATGCCGCCCAGACGGAGCCCTACCTCATCGGCATCTCCCAGTACGGCGAGCACGCCTCCCTGGACAACTGCCGCATTGGCTTGCTCCAGGGCCTGGAGCAAGCTGGCCTCGTGGAAGGCGTGGATTTTGAGATCGACTATCAGAACGCCGGTTTTGACGACGCCATCGCCACCCAGATCGCCCAGGGCTTCTCCGCCGAGGATGTGGACCTGATGGTGGGCATCGCCACCAACTCCGCCGTAGCCTGCTACGCCGCCGCCGAGGATAAGAACATCCCCGTCATCTTCACAGCCATCACCGATCCCGTCCAGGCCAAGCTGGACTCCGGCAACGTCACCGGCACCTCCGACAAGCTCCCGGTGGAAGCCCAGCTGGACCTGATCCGTCAGATGCAGCCCAACGCCTCCACCATCGGCATCATCTATACCACCAGCGAACCCAACTCCGTGTCCACCATTGCCGAGTATCAGGAAAAGGCTCCCGAGTACGGCTTCACCATTGACGCGGTGGGCGTCACCTCCCAGGCGGAGGTCACCCAGGCCGTGGATACCCTGATTTCCCACGGTGTGGCGTGCCTGTCCAACCTCACCGACAACAATGTGGTGGGCGTGCTCCCCGCCATTTTGGAAAAGACCAATGAGGCCGGCATCCCCGTCTACGGCTCCGAGATCGAACAGGTGAAGATCGGCTGCGTGGCCTCCGCCGGACTGGACTACGTGCAGCTGGGCATCCAGACCGGCCTCATGGCCGCCAAGGTCCTCACCGGTGAGGCCACCTGCGAGGATCTGCCCTACGAGACCATCTCCGAGTACCAGATCTACATCAACTCCCAGGAGCTGGATGCCATGGGCATCGCCGTTCCCGAGGCGCTGGCCGACAAGGCTATGGAAGCCACGGCTGCGGAGTAATCCTTCCGGCGGCACCGCCGCCGGCGTGAACCATCAAGTTTGAGGAGGCATTTCCATGACGGACCTGCTGATCAGCACCCTGACCCAGGGCCTGATTTACGCGCTGATTTCCTTCGGCGTCTATATCACCTATTCCATTCTGGACTTCCCCGACCTGGGGGTGGACGGCACGTTCCCCCTGGGCGCAGCAGTCACCGCCGTCCTGCTGACAAGAGGCGTGGACCCCTGGCTGACTCTGGTGGCTGCCGTGGCTGTGGGCGCCCTGGCAGGTCTGTTCACCGGCGTGGTCCATGTATGCCTGCGGGTGCGCAATCTCCTGGCTGGTATCATTACCATGACCGCCCTGTTCTCCATCAACCTCCAGATCGCCGGCTCCAACCTGACGGTGGACCGGGGGACGGACACCATCTTCACCTCCGCGCCGGTGATGGCGCTGCTGGGCGACATGACCCTCATGGGCCGCAAGCTGGTGGTTTCCCTGGTGCTGGCCGTGGTCATTAAGCTGCTGCTGGACCTGTACTTCAAGACCAAGTCCGGCCTGCTGCTGCGGGCTGTGGGCGACAACGCGGATCTCGTCACCACCCTGGCCAAGGACCGGGGCGCGGTGAAGATCCTGGGCCTTGTGATCTCCAATGCTCTGGTGGCCCTGGCGGGCTGCATCGTCTGCCACGAGCAGCGCAGCTTCTCCGCCACCATGGGCACCGGCCAGCTGGTCTACGGTCTGGCCGCCGTCATCATCGGTGTGTCCCTGATGAATTTCTACGCTGCCTCTCCCGCCGCCCGCGGGCTGCGGAAAATCCGGGGGCTGCGGGTGCTGGCTTCCCCTGCCGGCACCACCGCCGTGATTTTGGGCAGCGTGCTCTACAAGCTGTGCATCCAGGTGGCTCTGAGCGCCGGACTGCCCGCCAATATGATGAAGCTGGTCACCGCCATGCTGTTCCTGCTGGTGCTGGTGCTGTCCGGCCGGAAAGGAGAGGCGATCATCCATGCTTGAGGTCCGCAACATTACGAAAATCTATCATCCCGGCACGGTCACGGAGCAGCGTCTGTTTGAAAACTTCTCCCTGACCGTGGAACAGGGGCAGTTCGTCTCCATCGTGGGCAGCAACGGCAGCGGCAAGACCTCCCTGCTCAATATCATCTGCGGGTCCATTCCCATCGAGGGCGGCGAGGTGCTGGTGGGCGGCAAACCCATCACCAAGATGAAGGACTACCGCCGCTACGCCACCATGGGCCGGGTCTATCAGAATCCCGCCGCAGGTACCTGCCCCAATCTCACCATGCTGGAAAATCTGTCCCTGGCGGACAACAAGGGCCGTCCCTTCGGCCTGGGCCGGGGCATCAACCGCAAGCGAGTGGACTTCTACCGCGAGCAGCTCCGGGCCCTGGACCTGGGCCTGGAGGATAAGCTGGACGTCAAGATGGGCGCCCTCTCCGGCGGACAGCGGCAGGCCGTGGCCTTGCTGATGGCCACCATGACACCTCTGGAATTTCTGATTCTGGATGAGCATACCGCCGCCCTGGACCCCAAGACCGCCGAAATCATCATGCGCTTGACCAACCAGGTCATCCGGGAAAAGCACCTGACTGCCATGATGGTCACCCACAACCTCCGCCACGCCGTGGAATATGGGGACCGGATGCTGATGATGAACCGGGGCCACATCGTGCTGGACCGCTCCGGCGCGGAAAAAGCGGCCACTTCCGTAGACGATATCCTCCAACAGTTCAACGCCCTGTCTCTGGACAGCGGCACCTGAAAACACAAAAACCCGTCCGGCGCTTTTAGAGAGCGCCGGGCGGGTTTTGTTTCGTTTACAGCAGCGGGTAATCCCGGGAGCTGAGCTCCTCCCGGATCTGGGCCACATGGGCGCTGTTCCGGGTCTCCAGCACCATGGTGACGATGCAGGCGCCCACATCGGAGAGCTGCGCCTCCCGGGCGTGATTGATGGTCACGATGTTGGCGCCGGTATCGGCCACCACCTGCAGCAGCTGCAGCAGTCCGCCGGGCTTATCCATGACCTTGGTGGTGATCTCCACCAGGCGGCCCGCCTTGGAAAGGCCCTTGGTGATGACACGGGAGAGCGTGGTCACATCCACGTTGCCGCCGGAGACCACGCACACCGTCTTGCCCGCGGTGGTGTCCACCTTCTTGAACATGCACGCCGCCACCGGAGTGGCGCCGGCGCCTTCCGCCACGGTCTTCTGCACCTCCATCAATGCCAGAATGGCGGAGGCGATCTCGTCTTCCCGCACGGTAACGATCTCATCCACATACTCCCGGCACAGCTGGAAAGTCAGATCGCCGGGGCGCTTGACCGCAATGCCGTCGGCAATGGTAGCCACACTGCCCAGCTCCACCGGACGGCCCTGCCGGATGGACTGCTCCATGGAGGCCGCGCCCTCAGCCTGGACGCCGATGACCCGGCAGGAGGGCTTGAGGTGCTTGATGGCATAGGCAATGCCGCTGATGAGTCCGCCGCCGCCGATGGGGACCACCACCTGGCTCACATCCGGCAGCTGCTCCAGGATCTCCAGGCCAATGGTACCCTGTCCGGCAATGACGTAGGGATCGTTGAAGGGATGGGCAAAGGTATAGCCGTGCTCCTTGGTCAGGCGCTCGGCCTCCCGGGCCGCGTCGTCATACACGCCGGGAACCAGCACCACCTCGGCCCCGTAGGCCCGGGTGGCCTCCACCTTGCTGATGGGGGCACCGGCAGGCATGCAGATCACGGACCGGATGCCCAGCCGGGTGGCGGAGAGTGCAATGCCCTGGGCGTGGTTGCCTGCCGAGCAGGCGATGACACCCCGGGCAGCCTCCTCCGGTGTCAGGGAGAGAATCTTGTTATAGGCGCCCCGGAGCTTGAATGCGCCGGTCAGCTGCAGATTTTCCGCCTTGATGTAGATGTTTTCCCCCAGCTTGGGCGCCGGATCCAGCGGCGTACGCCGGGCAATTCCCCGCAGTGCCCCCTGCGCCTGCTGAATCATTTCCAAAGTCAGCATGTCTCATCCCTCCACACACGTAAAACACGTAAAATATATATCTGTGATTATACAGGGCCCGCAGACGGATTACAACGGTGATTGTTCACGGGGGTTTGCCGTCCCAACCTCCCGGTTTTGTGACATGATACAGTGTATATCGCTTTCGGCCAAGCATCCATACCTGTCAGATTGGCCGGAGCCGGCAGTCACTGCACCGCTGGGATCGTGGATCCCATTCCGGTTTCAAAAACACAAAAGCTCCCAAAGTCTTACGACTTTAGGAGCTTTTCTGGTGGACGATACAGGACTCGAACCTGTGACCCCCTGCACGTCAAGCAGGTGCTCTAGCCAGCTGAGCTAATCGTC
>CALXDJ010000008.1 GCA_944387035.1 uncultured Oscillospiraceae bacterium
GGACAGCTTCCGCTGTCCGCCTGTGTGCCTGACAATTCACAAGGTTCAGAAAATGTACCTATGGGAACTATCAGAAGGCGCGTCCCTTTTTGGCACCTTTCCCGCCTGTCTCCATAGGATGGGAGGAGAGGAGGAGTGCTTATGGAGTATTATCTGATCCTTGCCCGCTCCGTGACTTATGCCCAGCGCATGCAGAAAACATTGGATCGGGCAGGTATCCGCTGCCGGATTTTCCGCGCCCCCAGAGATCTGACGGATCTGGGGTGTGCGTATGCTGTTCAAATTGCCGCGGCAGATCTGTCGCTGGCACTGACTGCTCTGCATCGTCAGGCACTGGATCCCATTCGGATCTTTTTGTATCAACGGGGCGTGTACCGGGAGGTGGGGGGATGATCTATCTGGACAGTGCCGCCACCACGTTTCAAAAACCGCCAACGGTGGCGGCGGCCATGGCGGAGGCCATGGCTACCATGAGCTCCCCGGGCCGGGGCGGCCACCGGGCAGCCATGCTGGCCGCCGACACCGCATTTGCCTGCCGGGAGGCTCTGGCGGAACTGTTTCACCTGTCCAACCCGGAGCAGGTGGTTTTTACCATGAATGCGACCCATGCCCTGAATTTGGCCATCAAAAGTCTGGTTCCTCCCGGCGGCCGGGCGGTGATCTCGGGGTATGAACACAATGCTGTCACCCGGCCCCTGGCGGCACTGGGGGCGCAGGTCCGGGTGGCCCGGGCGCCGCTGTTTGACCCGCCGGCTGTGCTGGAGGCATTTACCCGTCAGATCGCTCCCGATACCCATGCTGTGATTTGCAGCCATGTATCCAATGTCTTTGGGTTTGTTCAGCCAATCGAAGAGATCGCAGCACTGTGCCGCCGGCACGGCATTCCGCTGATTGTGGACGCGTCGCAATCAGCAGGCGTACTGCCGCTGGATATGGCGGCCTTGGGGGCGGCGTTTCTTGCCATGCCGGGACATAAGGGCCTTTATGGCCCGCAGGGGACCGGCGTATTGGTGTGCGGAGAGGGGGTTCCCGTGCGGACTTTGCTGGAGGGCGGCACTGGGAGCATGTCCATCCAGCAGCATATGCCGGACTTCCTGCCGGACCGTCTGGAGGCCGGGACCCACAACATGCCCGGTATTGCCGGCTTGCTGGCAGGGGTGCGCTATGTACAGGAACGTGGGGAGGCCGCCATCTGCCGTCATGAGCGGGAGCTGGCCCAAATGGTTGTAAAAGACCTTCAAAAATTAAATGGTGTACAGGTATTTGCCTTGCCGGATTTGCGGGCGCAGACCGGCGTCGTTTCCTTCCGGATGGAGGGACGGGACGCTGAGGATGTGGGGGCATCTCTGGCAGCAGAGGATATCGCTGTGCGGGCAGGTCTGCACTGTGCGCCGCTGGCTCACCGCAGTGCCGGAACCCTGGAGACGGGAACGGTGCGGGTAAGCGTTTCTGACTTCAATACCCCTGGGGAGATCACGCATTTGATTGCGGCAGTCAAAGCCCTGATCTCCTGATTTTTCTGAACAGTCCGTGAATTTTCCCCCGGTTTACCTTGCAATCTACTGGGAGATTTTATATAATCTATTTATTCATGGCCTGAAAGGGATGATGACGTCAAAATGGAATGGTACATTGCAGAAATTCCAGCCGTAATCGGCCGCTATCTGCTGATGATCCAGGTGACGGACGTATTGGATATCGCGATTATGGCATTCGTGATGTACAAGGTGTTCATCCTGGTACAGAGTACGAAGGCCGCCAGTCTCCTCAAGGGACTGCTGGTCTTTTTCGCGGCACTGGTGCTGTCTTATCTGCTGCACCTCAACGGCATCAATTATATTCTCAATAAGATGGTGGAGTGGGGCGTGCTGGCCCTGATTATTCTCTTTCAGCCGGAAATCCGCCGGGTGCTGGAGCAGATGGGAAGCCGCCGCATCATCGCCTTTTTTACCAATTCGGAAGCGTCCGGGACCACGCTGGAGCAGACCATCGGTCAAACCGTCCTGGCCTGCACGGAGATGTCTCAGTCCCGCACCGGTGCGCTGATTGTCTTTGAGCGGGAAATCCTGCTGGACGACATGGTCCGCAGCGGCACGGTACTGGACGCCGCCGCTTCCAGCGAGCTCCTTAAGAATATCTTCTTTGTCAAGGCTCCCATGCATGACGGCGCCGTCATCATCCGCGGCGGCCGGGTGCTGGGCGCAGGCTGCATGCTGCCCCTGAGCAAGAATGTGAACTTGTCCCGGGATCTGGGCATGCGCCACCGGGCCGGTATTGGCATGAGCGAAAACTCCGATGCGGTGGTGGTCATTGTCTCCGAGGAGACCGGGTCCATCTCCGTGGCCATCGGCGGCATGCTCAAGCGGCACCTCAAGCCCGAGACCTTGGAAAACCTGCTGCGCAATGAGCTGCTGCCCCAGGATCAGGAGGAGTCGAGCAAACAGAAGTTTCCGATTTTGAATCTTCTGCGCGTCAAGAGAAATGGGGGTGCGGACGATGAAAAATGAGGAAATGACCCCCCGGAAGGCCTTTTATATTGCCCTGTCCATTTTGCTGGCCGCCATTGTGTGGTTTTACGTGGACCAGACCAGCGGCCCCAATGGCGGCCCCCAGACCCGGGAGCGCACCATTACGGATATCCCCATCGAGTATACCGGCGAGGCCAGCCTCACCGACCGGGGGCTGATGCTGCTGGAGGAGGGGACCGACACCACCATCGACCTGACCCTGGAGGGGACCCGGTGGCTGCTGGCCAATCTGGACCGGGACGACATTCGGGTGACGGTGGATCTTTCCAATGTGGACAGCGCCGGCGTACAGACCCTGGGCTACCAGATCCTGTATACGGACCGCCGGTTTTCCAACAACGCCCTGACCAAAAAGGATGCCAGCATCTATAATGCCACCGTCAACATCAGCGAGCTGTACAGCCGGACCGTGGAGGTGCGCTGCGAGCTCATCGGCAATGTGGCCGAGGGGTATTCCGCCGGCCAGATTCAGCTCTCCCATACCACACTGGATATTGAAGGCCAGCCGGAAGACATTGATCCCGTCAGTTACGCCAAGGTGACCTTTGACATCGGCACCGATGCGGAGGAGACGGTTTCCCAGGAGTTGAGCATTCAGTTCTATGATGAAAACGACAACCTGCTGGAGAGCACCGGGATCCACCCGGAGGCGGAGACCATTCAGGCAACCCTGCCGGTCTTTGTCACCAAGGAACTGTGGCTGAAGATGGACTTCACCAGCGCGCCTGGCGCCCGGGAGCGGAATGTCAACTGCGAGATCCGCCCCGCCACCATTACAGTTTCCGGCGATGCAGGCCTTTTGCGGGATGTGGACAGCATCACCCTGGACACCTTTGATCTGCTGAAGTTGGTGGAGGGCGGCGGAACCTACGTCTATCCCATCACGGTGCCGGAGGGATGCCAGAATCTCAGCGGCGTTACCCGCGCCACGGTACAGCTTTCCTTCAAGGACATGACCTCCGCCTCCGTGACCACGGACCGGTTCCGGTATGAAAACGTACCGGATGGAAAGGCAGTGGACATTCTCACCGAGGAGATGACGGTTCAGATTTTCGGAACCGCGGCGGATGTGGCTGCCGTCACCGGAGGCGATCTGACGGTGGTGGCCGATCTGAGTGATTTCGGCTCCGCCTTGGGAACCTATACGGTGCCGGCCACCATCGAGAATTCTTCCGGTGTCGATATCGGCATCTCCGGAAGCTATGAAGTCCAGGTGACGATTCGGGAGCCTTCCGACTCCGGATCGGAGGAATCCACGCAGACAACCCCGGAGGATACTCCGGAAGAGTAACACAGGAGAACCATTATGACCCAGATTGCAACGGTTGAACAAATTCTCAATCCCCAATATGCCATTGTTTCCGTTCCCCGCAAGTCTGCCTGCGGACATGACTGCGAGGAGTGCGCCGGCTGCGGCGTTACCGGCGCGGCGGTCCGCGCCAAGGCGGCCAATCCCATCGGCGCCGCTCCCGGCCAAAAGGTGGTAGTCCAAAGCGACACGAAAAAAATGCTGCGGATTGTGGCTCTGGTTTATCTGACACCGGTGGTGCTGTTTCTGGCAGGCTATCTGCTGACAGCCCTGCTGGGGGCCAGTGTGGGCGTGCAGTATTTTACCGCGGCAGTAGGCTTTTTCGCCGGCATTGTGGCTGCGGTGGCCTATGACCGCAAGCTCCGGGCGCGGGGCGGGCTGTCCTTTACCATCGTGCGG
The DNA here is from genome assembly GCA_944387035.1 of uncultured Oscillospiraceae bacterium. Classification (GTDB taxonomy): domain Bacteria; phylum Bacillota; class Clostridia; order Oscillospirales; family Oscillospiraceae; genus Oscillibacter. The sequence goes on from CALXDJ010000008.1 coordinate 4,237, forward strand.
TTGTTCTAAGCGGGACGATGTACGGTTACGTTCGGCCGCCGGCGGGTATCCTGTCTGAGGAGGAGCTGGAGCGCTTCCGCAGAATGTACTGCGGATTGTGCCACACTCTGGGCCAACGTTATGGCACTGCCGCCCGCTTTATCCTCAATTATGATTTTACCTACCTGGCGATCCTGCTCAGCGGGGGCGACGAGGGACCCAGCACCGCAGCGCGGTGCATGGTCAGTCCCCTGAAAAAACGGGACTACCTGTGCACTACCGACGCCCTGGCTTTGGCAGCGGATGAAAGCGTGATTCTGGCCTATTGGCAGCTGCGGGACGGCGTGGCGGACCACGACTGGCTCCACGGGATGAAGTACCGGAGCCTGAGCGCTGTTCTGGAGCCGGCGTACCGCAAGGCGTCTGCGGCCCGTCCAGCCTTTGCCGAGAGCACCCGCCGTCAGCTTGCCCATTTGGCGGAACTGGAGGCGCAGCCCTGCGCCCTGCTGGATCCGCCTGCCGATGCCTTCGCTTCGCTGCTGGGCGCTGCGGCCCAGGAGGTGGACCACCCTGTCCGCCGGCGGGTACTGGAGCAGATCCTCTACCATTTGGGACGGTGGATCTATCTCATTGACGCCGCGGACGATTTGAAAAAGGACGCCAAAACCGGCAGCTATAATCCTGTGGCCCTGCGCTATGGCCTGTGGGACGGTGTGTGGACACCGGAATGCCGGAGAGAATTTACCGCGACTTTGGACCATTCGGTCCATATGATTACCACGGCACTGGAGCTGTGGGACTTCGGCGTGTGGACACCGGTACTGGAGTCGACCTTTTATACCGGCTTGTTCCATGTTGGAAAATCCGTGCTGGACGGCACGTTCCGTTCCATCCGGCGCGGTCAGAGAAAGAAACGCAAGAATGGTGAGGAAACCGCATGAATGATCCCTATCAGGTCCTGGGCGTACCGGAGACCGCAACAGATGAAGAAATCAAACGGGCTTACCGGGAGCTGGCACGCAAATACCATCCGGATAACTATCACGATAATCCCCTGGCAGACCTGGCACAGGAAAAGATGAAGGAGATCAATGCCGCCTACGAGCAGATTACCAAAATGCGCGGCAGCGGCGGACATGGCAGCGGATCCACATCTTCCAGGCAGAGCAGCGGGTATGGTGGTTATGGAAGTTATGGCGGCTATGGCGGTTCGACGTACCGCCAGTACGGCGGCTCGTCCAGCTCCGTGCTGCAGCAGGTGCGCATTGCCATCAACACCGGTGATCTGAGCCGGGCGGAAGCGCTGCTGGCCAATTACTCCGACCACAACGCCGAGTGGAACTTCCTGCGGGGAGCGGTGTGCTACCGCAGAGGCTGGATGGACGAGGCCAAGCGCTATTATCAGACGGCCTGTCAAATGGACCCGGGCAACGCGGAATACCGCCAGGCTTTGGAGTTCATGGAGCGGGGAACCCAGTCGGCATATCATCCCAACGGGACGCCCTTCGGCACCGATCTGTGCGGCGGAAATCCCTGCTTGACGCTGTGCTGCCTGTACTCACTGTGCAACGGCGGCGGATATGTACTTTGCTGCTGAAGGGAAAGGAAAGAGGGAAGCATTATGATTAAAAGCATGACCGGTTACGGACGGGCCCGCGCAATGCTGCACCTGCGGGACATCACCGTGGAGGTGCGTTCCGTGAATAACCGGTATCTGGATTGTACCGTTAAGATGCCCCGGATGTACGCCTTTGCTGAGGACGCCATCAAGCAGTGCGTGCAGCAGGCCGTTTCCCGGGGAAAGGTGGATGTGTATATCACCGTGGATGCCTCCGCGGCGGATGTGGCCAAGGTCACGGTCAACCGGGAGCTGGCAGGACAATATGCTGCCGCTTTGCGGGAACTGGCTCAGGTCTGCGGCCAGGAAACGTATTCCGTGTCGCCGGAGACCCTCTCCCGGTTTCCGGATGTGCTGACGGTTACCAAGGCCGATGAGGACCTGGAAACTGTCAGCGCGGATCTTTGCACCGTGCTGCGGGAAGCCCTGGATGCTTACAATGCCATGCGGGCGGTGGAAGGGAAGAAGCTGGCGGAGGATATTTCCCACCGCCTGGATGTGATTCTGGACAATACCGCCCGGGTGGAACAGCGTTCTCCTGAGACGGTGGCGGAGTACCGGGCCAAGCTGACGGCCCGGATGCAGGAGGTGCTCCAGAGCGCCACGGTGGATCCCCAGCGGATCTTGACCGAAGCCGCCATCTACGCGGACAAGGTCGCCGTGGATGAGGAGACGGTCCGCCTGCGCAGCCATGTCGCCCAGCTGCGGACCATGCTGGAATCCGATGAGCCCATGGGCCGGAAGATGGATTTCCTCATTCAGGAGGTCAACCGGGAGTCCAACACCATCGGCTCCAAGTGCTCCGACGTTGCCATTGCCAAAGTGGTTGTGGATCTCAAGGCTGAGGTCGAGAAGATGCGCGAGCAGGTCCAGAACGTGGAGTAACGCATGAAACTGATCAATATTGGATTTGGAAACCTGGTCAGTGCGGAGCGCCTAATTGCGGTGGTCAGCCCGGATTCCGCGCCCATCAAGCGCATGGTTCAGGAGAACCGGGAACGGGGCATGCTGATCGATGCCACCTATGGCCGGAAAACCGCCTCCATCTTCATCATGGACAGCGGTCATGTGGTTTTATCCGCCCTGCCGCCGGAGCGGTTTGGCGGAAAAGCGGATCCTGATACGAAAGAGGAGAGAGAGAATTGATGAGAAGAGGAAAGACGTTCATTATTTCCGGCCCTTCCGGCGTGGGAAAGAGCACGGTGCTGCAGGCCCTCCTGGCGCAAAACGACAACATCTATTTCTCCGTGTCCGCCACGACCCGGGAGCCGCGTCCCGGTGAGCAGGACGGGGTTCACTATCATTTTATGGACGTGGATACCTTCCGCAAATGGATCGTCAATGACGAATTTCTGGAGTATGCCGAGTATATCGGCAACTTCTACGGTACGCCCAAAAAGTACGTGGACGCTGCCATGAACCGGGGGAAGGATGTTATTTTGGACATCGAGGTGCAGGGCGCCATCCAGGTGACCAGCAAACGCCCTGATGTGGTGCGGATCTTCATTGCGCCCCCCAGCTGGGCGGAGCTGGAGCGCCGTCTCAAGGAGCGGGGAACCGACTCGGATGAAAAGATCGAAAAGCGGCTGCTGCGGGCCAAGGTAGAATTTCAGACCGCCCATACGTATGATTACTTTGTCATCAACGACACCGTGGACAACGCGGTTCGCGAATTGTCCGCCATCATGACCGCCGAGCACTGCAAACCCAAGGAGCGTATGGAGGTCATCAGCGGCCGGTAAGACCGCCTTCATTTGTTAATTTTAAGCCGACAGGCAGATAGGAAGTTGATTATTATGATGCTGTATCCCGCAATGAACAAGCTCACAAGCTATATTCCCAACCGCTATATGCTGGTCAATGTGGTGGCCCGCCGGGCAAGACAGATCGCCCAGACGGCAGAAAATGAGGGCGAGCACCTGGAGGAAAAGCCGGTGACTCTGGCGATTCATGAGGTGGCAGACGGAAAGCTGGATGCCAGAAGCATGGATCTGACCATCGAGGAGGAGAACGCATAAGCGAAGGCGAAGGAGGGCGAGGCATGGAGACCGCATGGATTGTCAAAGTCGCGGTCAGCGCCGCGCCCTATTCCATTGATAAGCCCTATGATTACCTGGTTCCTGCCGCTCTGGAAGAGCTGGCCGTGCCGGGGGCCCGGGTCACCGTTCCCTTTGGCCGGGGCAACCGGACGTCGGAGGGAATTATTCTGGCGGCAGCGCCGGGAGAGAAAAATCCGGGCATTAAGGCAATCTTTGCGGTGCTGGACCGGGAGCCGGTGCTGGACGCTACGGGGATTGCCCTGGCGCTTTGGATGCGCCAGAGGTATTTCTGTACCCTCTACGAGGCGGTAAAGGCCATTTTGCCCGCGGGACTGTGGTATCAGCTGCGGGAGGTGTGGCACACAGTTCCGGGGGAGGAGGCGGCCGCTTTGGCCGCTGGAATCCCGGGGGGACAGGCTGTCTGGGATGCGCTGACGGCTTCCGGCGGCAGCGCCGATGCGCAGGTGCTGGAAAATGCCTGCGGCGAAGAAACCCAGCGGGTGCTCCGGGCATTGCGTAAAGCGGGGGCCGTCACCTGTGAGACGGAGGCCAAGCGCAAACTGGGAGACAAAATGCGCCGGATGGTGCAGCTGGCCCTTTCTGCCCAAGAGGCTCTGGCTCTGACACAGCCGCGCCAGCGCAGTGCGCCCATGCAGTATGAGGTGGTGCAGCTGCTGAGTACGGCTGGAAAGATTTCCGCCGCAGAGCTGTGTTACTTCACCGGTGCATCGGCGGCGACGCTGCGTACCATGGAAAAAAAGGGACTTTTGTCCTTTTCGGAAGAGGAGGCGCTGCGGGTCCCGGAGCCCCGGAAGGAAGAGCCTGCCGCCGGACCGGTGATCCTCAATGACGAACAGCAGGCGGCCCTGGATGCCATGGTGCCCATGCTCCGCAGCGGAAAGCCCGGCGCGGTGCTGCTTCAGGGCGTCACCGGCAGCGGAAAAACCCAGGTCTATCTTCGCTTGGTTCGGGAAATACTGCAACTGGGGAAGCAGGCCATCGTGCTGGTGCCGGAAATCGTGCTGACGCCGCAGATGATGCGGCGGTTTTCCTCGTATTTCGGTGAGCGGGTGGCCATGCTGCACAGCGGCCTGCGCCTGACGGAGCGGTACGACCAATGGAAACGAATCCGACGGGGAGAGGTTCAGGTGGTGCTGGGAACCCGCTCGGCGATTTTTGCTCCTCTGGAGCATGTGGGACTCATCATCCTGGACGAGGAACAGGAGAGCAGCTATCAGTCGGAAAATCCCCCCCGCTACCACACCCGGGACATTGCCAAGTTCCTGTGTGCCCGCCATGGTGCCTTGCTGGTGCTGGGCTCCGCCACCCCGTCGGTGGAGACCGCCTGGGCGGCGGAACAGGGACGGTACACCCGCTTGTTTTTGCACCGGCGCTATCAGAATCATCCGCTGCCCCAGGTGCAGATCGCAGATCTGCGTCAGGAGATCCGGCGGGGGAACCCAGGACTGCTCAGTGAACCCCTTCGGGAGGAGCTGGCGGAAAACCTGCGCCGGGGAGAGCAGAGTATCCTGCTGCTCAACCGCCGGGGCAGCAGCCGCATGCTCCTTTGCGGCGAGTGCGGCTATGTGCCGGAATGTCCCCGGTGCAGCGTGCCGCTGACGTATCATTCCGCCAACGGCCGGCTGATGTGCCACTACTGCGGTCATTCCCAGCCGGCGTTTGAGCGCTGTCCGGAGTGCGGCGGCATCATGAAGCACATCGGCTCCGGTACCCAGAAGGCGGAGGAGGAGCTTCACACGCTCTTTCCTGAGGCCGGGATTTTGCGGATGGATGCCGACACCGCCTCCGGCGGCCATGAGCCTCTGCTGACGCGGTTTGAGCAGGAGAAGATCCCCATTTTGTTGGGGACCCAGATGGTGGCCAAGGGACTGGACTTTGAAAATGTCACCCTGGTAGGGGTGCTGTCCGCGGACTTATCCTTGTACGTGGACCATTATCGGGCCGCTGAACGGACTTTCAGCCTGCTGACGCAGGTGGTGGGCCGGGCAGGCCGGGGCGAGCGGACCGGCCGGGCGGTGATTCAGACCTACACCCCGGAAAACGATGTGATCCAATGCGCTGCCCGGCAGGATTATCAGGGATTCTATGAAAGCGAAATCCGTATGCGGCGCCTTCGCCGGGAACCGCCCTTTGCGGACCTGTTCACCTTCACCATCTCCGGAACGGAGGAGGGCCGGGTTCTGCGTGCGGCAGCGGGAGTCCGGGAGGTCCTGCGGCGGACCTTTGCGTGCACAGATGAAAAAACAACGGAGGTGCTGGGCCCGGCGCCGGCGCCCATTGTCCGGGTCAATAACCGGTTCCGATACCGCTGCCTGCTGGTGGGCCGCAACGATAAAGCCACCCGGGAGCAGGTCAGCCGGATTCTGAAGGAATTTGCAGCAAACCGCGCCAACCGCGGCTTGCATCTGTTTGTAGACTGCAACACCATGGAGTGATGCAGAAAAGAGGAGGTCATACACATGGCATTGCGTAAAATTGTAGAACAGGGTGAGGAGTGCCTGACCAAGGTCTGCCGCCCGGTGACGGAATTCAATCCCCATCTGCATGAGCTGCTGGACGATCTGGCCGAGACATTGGAGGAGGCCAACGGTGCAGGCCTTGCCGCGCCCCAGGTGGGCGTGCTGCGGCGGGTATGCCTGGTGATGGATGACGAGTCCGGCGAGTACATCGAGCTGGTCAATCCGGAGATCATTGCCCAGAGCGGTGAGCAGACCGGTCTGGAGGGGTGCCTGAGCGTCCCCGGCAAGTGGGGCATTGTCACCCGGCCCAGCCATGTCCGGGTTCGGGCGCAGGACCGCAACGGCGACTGGTTCGAGGTGGAAGGCGATGGCCTGACGGCCCGCTGCTTCTGCCATGAGATCGAGCATCTGGACGGCCATCTGTATACCGAGCATATTGACCGCTTCCTCACGGAAGAAGAGCTGCGGGAGTACCTGGAGAAGGAAGAACAGGAAGAAAGGGAAGGGAAATGACGCCCATGCGCATTCTGTTTATGGGAACGCCGGAGTTTGCTGTGGCGTCCCTGCGGCGGCTGGTGGAGGATGGACATGAGATCTGCGGCGTCTTCACCCAGCCGGACAAACCCAAAAACCGCGGACATAAGCTGACGTTCTCACCTGTAAAGGAATATGCTTTGACACAAAATCTGCCGGTCTACCAGCCCCTGAAGATGCGGGACGGGGAGGCCGAGGCACTGGTGAAGCAGCTGGCTCCGGAGCTCATTGTTGTGGCGGCCTACGGAAAAATCCTTCCGGAGGAGATTCTCAACACCCCGCCCTACGGCTCCATCAACGTCCACTCCTCGCTGCTGCCCAAGTACCGGGGCGCGGCCCCCATCAACTGGGCAATACTGGATGGGGAAGCGGAAACCGGCGTTTCCATCATGTATATGGCCAAGGAGCTGGACGCCGGAGATGTGATTTTGCAGAAGACCACTCCCATCGGGGAACAGGAGGATGCCCAGGCGCTGACCGCGCGGCTGGCGGAGCTGGGAGCCCAGGCCCTGTCTGAAGCGGTGGAGGCTCTGCGTAATGGAACTGCCAGCCGTACGCCGCAGGATGCGTCCCGGCAGACCTATGCCTCCATGCTCTCCCGGGAGATGTCTCCCATCGACTGGAACCGCACCGCCCGGCAGATCAACTGCCAGGTCCGGGGCCTGATTCCCTGGCCCTGCGCCACCACGGAGCTGGCGGGGCAGAGATTCAAGATCTATGAAACCGCTTTGGGCCGGGAGACAGCTGCTGCTCCGGGTACGGTGCTCTCCGCCGGAAAGCAGGGCATTGAAGTGGCCTGCGGCGACGGGCGGAGCCTGTATCTCACGCAGCTTCAGGCTGAGGGCGGCAAACGCATGGCCGCGGCAGCTTATCTGCTGGGTCACCCCATGGAGATTTCATCCAATTAAAGGAGATCGTGTATGCCTTACTATTATCCGTCTTACGGCTACAGTGACTTTCTTGCAAACAATATCTATGTCCTGCTGCTGATTCCCATTTTGGCGCTGTCGCTGTGGGCCCAGTTTCAGGTCAGCGGAAGTTTCCGCCGCTACAGCCAGCAGACCAATCGCCGCCGCATCACCGGTGCGCAGGCGGCGGAAGCGGTGCTGCGGGCTCACGGTGTCTATGACGTGCCGATCCGGCCCTGCCGGGGAAATCTGACGGATCATTACGATCCCCGGGACAATACGATCTATCTCTCGGAAAACGTCTACAACGCCCCTACCATTGCGGCGGTGGGCGTGGCGGCTCATGAGGCGGGACATGCCGTGCAGTATGCGGAAAATTACGGCCCCATCCGTCTGCGCAGCGCCATCATTCCCGCCACGCAGCTGGGTTCCAAGTTCTCCTTCATCTTGCTGTTTGCCGGCATTCTGCTCTACAGTCAGGCACTGCTGCTGGGCGGTATTGTGCTCTTCTCACTGACCACCATCTTCCAGCTGGTGACACTGCCGGTGGAGTTCAACGCCTCCGCCCGGGCCATCGAGACGATCGACGGCCAGATGCTGCTGGACAGTGACGAGCTGCCCGGGGCCAAAAAGGTCCTGCGGGCCGCAGCCATGACCTATGTGGCGGCACTGCTGATGTCTGCGCTGCAGCTGCTGCGGTTTGTGCTGATCTTCCTGGGCCGCAACAACCGGGGAGGTGGACGGGATTGAGTACTCCTGCCCGATTGACGGCCCTGCGGGTGCTGGAGAGCTGCCGAACCCACGGTGCCTGGGCGGATGCCGCCCTGAAGGCGCAGCTGAGCCGGGACGGTCTCACCGGCCCGGACGCGGCCTTGTGCAGCCGGATCGTCTACGGCGTGCTGCAAAACCAGATGCTGCTGGACTTTTATCTGGCGGCTTATTGCTCCCAGAAGCCGGACCATCTCCAGCCGCCCCTGCTGAATATCTTGCGGATGGGGGCCTACCAGATCCTGTATCTGGACAAGATCCCGGACAGCGCCGCAGTCAACGAGTCTGTGGAGCTGGCCAAGATTATGAAACGGGGGCAAGCGTCTGGCCTTGTCAACGCTGTTCTCCGTAAGGTTTCCAAAAACAAACAGGCACTGCCCGCCCTGCCGGATCGGGACGAGGTGACGGCACTGTCCCTTCGGTACAGCCATCCCAAATGGCTGGTCCGGCGGCTGCTGGCCCTGCTGGGGCGGGAGGAGGCGGAGGCCTTCCTGGCTGCCGACAACGCCCCGGCGCCCATTACCGTCCAGGTCAATCCCCTGCGCACCACCGCCCAGGCCCTTTTGGAGCGGCTGGAGGCGGAGGGAGTATCCGCCCGGATGCATCCTTGGGTGCCGGATTGCCTGGAGCTGACCGGCACCGGAGATCTGACCGCTCTGCCCGCCTTCCGGGAAGGAGACTTCCTGGTGCAGGACCCCGCTGCCCGTCTGGTATCCGCTGTGGCGGACATCCAAAGCGGAGAGCGGGTGCTGGATGTGTGCGCGGCCCCGGGCGGAAAGTCGTTTTCCGCTGCCTTTGCCATGAAGGACCAGGGCCGGATCGTGGCCTGCGACCTCCACCAAAACAAACTCCAGCGGATTACCGAAGGCGCCCGGCGCCTGGGGCTTACCTGTATCGAAACTCAGGCGGCGGATGGCCGCGTCAACCGGCCGGAGTGGCGGGATGTCTTTGATACAGTATTGGTGGACGCGCCCTGCTCGGGTCTGGGCATCATCCGCAAGAAGCCGGACACCCGGTACAAGCGGGCCAACGACCTGTTTTCTCTGCCGGTGATCCAGTCGGAAATTCTGGATAACGCCGCGTCTTATGTCCGGCCCGGCGGTGTGCTGGTCTATTCCACCTGCACGATTCTGCCCGAGGAGAATGAACAGGTGACGGATGCCTTTTTGGCCCAGCACCCGGACTTTTCCATGGAGCCGTTTTCCCTGCCCGTCGGGGAGACCGACGGCCGGATCACCCTGTGGCCCCAGCGCCACGGGACCGACGGCTTTTACATCTGCCGCATGCGGCGGCAAGCTTGAGAGGACCCCTTATGATCGATTTGAAATCCATGTCCCAGCAGGAGATCACGGACCTGATGCGCTCCCTGGGCCAGCCCGCCTTTCGGGGCAAGCAGGTGTTTGTCTGGCTGCACAAGGGCGCACGGTCTTTTGAGGAAATGACGAATCTCCCCAAGCCCCTGCGGGAAAGCCTCGCCCAAACCTGCCAGCTGACCCCGCCCAAAGTGGCCCGCAAGCAGATTTCCCGGCAGGACGGCACCATCAAGTACTTATGGGAACTGGCGGACGGCAACTGCATTGAGTCCGTCCTCATGCGCTATCACCACGGCAACACGGTATGCATCTCCTCCCAGGTGGGCTGCCGGATGGGCTGCGCGTTCTGCGCATCCACCATTGCCGGAAAGGTCCGCAATCTGACCCCTGCCGAAATGCTGGATCAGGTGCTCTTTACCCAGCTGGATTCCGGGCTGGAGGTCTCCAACATTGTGCTCATGGGCATCGGTGAGCCCATGGACAATCTGGATGCGGTGCTCAAGTTCCTGGAACTGGTGAACCATCCCGACGGAATGAACATCGGTATGCGGCATATCTCACTGTCCACCTGCGGCATCATTCCGGGAATCCGGCGTCTGGCGGAGCTGGGACTGCAGCTGACGCTGTCGGTTTCCCTCCATGCGCCGGACAGTGAGACCCGCTCCAAGATCATGCCGGTGAACCGGGCCTATGACGTGGAGGAGCTGTTTGCCGCCTGCCACGACTACTTCCGGAAAACCGGGCGGCGCATTTCCTTTGAGTATGCCATGATCGACGGCGTCACGGATCACGACTGGCAGGCGGACCTGCTGGCCCGGAAGATCCAGGGCATGCCGGGGCATGTCAATCTGATCCCGCTCAACGACGTGGTGGAAAGCCCGCTCAAACCGTCCAAACGGGTGGCGGCCTTCCAGCGCCGGCTGGAGTCCCATGGCATCACTGCCACGGTCCGCCGGAGCCTGGGCGGCGACATAGATGCCTCCTGCGGCCAGCTGCGGCGCAAGGCCATGGAAGAGGCGAAGAAAGGGGAGGATTCCCAATGATTCAAGTATGGGGCATGACCGATGTGGGTCTTTGCCGGAAAGAAAATCAGGACGCATACGCATTTTTGGAGCACCCTGTCACCGGACACACCATCTGTGTGGTCTGTGACGGCATGGGCGGTCCCGCCGGAGGCAAGATGGCCAGCCGCATCGCGGTGGACACCTTCCTGGCGGAGCTGGAGAAGGTTCTGACCAAGGGTATGACGCCCCAGCAGCTGCGGGAGGCATCTTCCTATGCGGTGTCTCTTGCCAACAAGGCCATTCGGGAGGCTGCCAAGGACACCGAAGAGTATGCCAACATGGGTACAACTCTGGTTTCCGCTGTGACCTATCCCGACGGGGTCGCCGTGATCAACGTGGGCGACAGCCGTGCCTATCACATCTCCCAGGCCGGCATCACCCGGATCACCAAGGATCATTCCCTGGTGGAGAGCATGGTGGAGCGGGGGGATATCACCGCCGAGGAGGCCCGCCGCCATCCCAACCGCAACCTGATTACCCGGGCCCTGGGCCCCGATGCTCTGGTAGAGTGCGACGGCTATCTCTGCGAGCTGCATGTGGGAGAGTATCTCCTGCTTTGTACCGACGGCCTCATCGATACCGTGACGGATCAGGAGATGCTCTTTGAAGTCCTCCACGGCGACAGTCCGGACACCTGCCTGGACCGTCTGCTGGCCATTTCCAAAAGCCGCGGCGCGCCGGACAATGTGACGGCTGTGCTGATGAAAAACGCGTAAAGGAGGAGACGTATGGACCCTTATATCGGAAAAATGCTGGACAACCGCTATGAGATTCTGGAGCGCATCGGCACCGGCGGCATGGCGGTGGTCTATAAGGCTAAGTGCCATCGTCTCAACCGACTGGTGGCCATCAAGATTCTCAAAGCGGATCTGGCGCAGGACGAGGACTTCCGCCGTCGGTTCAATGCCGAGTCTCAGGCGGTCGCCCAGCTGTCCCACGCCAACATTGTGTCGGTCTACGATGTGTCCCGGGGCGGCGACACGGAGTATATCGTCATGGAGCTCATCGACGGCATCACCCTCAAGCAGTACATGGAAAAGCGGGGGCAGCTGAACTGGCGGGAATCTCTGCACTTTATCACCCAGATTATGCGGGGATTGAGCCACGCCCACAGCCGGGGCATCGTCCACCGGGATATCAAGCCCCAGAACATCATGGTTCTGCGGGACGGCAGCGTGAAGGTGGCTGATTTCGGCATCGCCTGCCTGGAAAACTCCGCCCAGACCCTGACCCAGGAAGCCCTGGGCTCCGTTCACTATATCTCGCCTGAGCAGGCCCGGGGTGACCGCACCGATGCCCGCAGCGACATCTATTCCGCCGGCGTGGTGCTCTACGAGATGCTGGCCGGACGGCTGCCCTTCGAAGGGGATTCCGCCGTATCCGTGGCGATCCAGCACTTGAGCTCTATCCCCCTGGCACCCCGGGAGATCAATCCCGAGATTCCGGAGCAGCTGGAGCTGATCTGCATGAAGGCCATGGCACCGGATCCGGACCGCCGCTATCCTTCCGCCGACGCCATGATCGCGGATCTGGAGGCCTTCCGGAAAAATCCCGGCATCAATCTGGACTTCGAACTCTCCGACCTGCGGCCGGAGGAATCCGATGAGCCGACGCAGCTGCTGCGCACACCCCCTGCCCATGCCGGCGGATCTACCGGCTCTATGCGTTCCAACGTACAGAAGGAACGGGAGCGGCGCCGGGATTACGACGATTATGACGACGAACCGCCGCGCCGCCGGGGGAAGCGGAACTCCACCCGGACACTGGCTATTGTGGCCGGCGTGCTGGCCGCGTGCTTGGTTGTGGTGCTGTTGTTCAAGTCGATTCTGACCTCTTTCAATAATCCGGTGCAGGATCAGTTTGCCGTACCCAGCGTCATCGGTATGACGGTGGAGGAGGCGGAGACCTTGCCGGAGGTCAACGGGATCTTCACCATTGACGTTCAGGAGGAGACCGTATACAGCGACAAATATAAGGCCGGGGAGATTGTGAAGCAGGACCCCAAGGAAGGGGAGTTCCGCAAGGGCGACAACACGGTGATTCAGGTCTGGGTCAGCGCCGGTGAGGACATCGGTACCATGATTGATGTGACCAACATGACCTACGCCGCGGCCAAGGTGGAGCTCAAATCCCTCATTGAGCAGTACGATCTGGAGCTGGTAGAGCCGACGGAAGAGGAGTACGTGTACAGCGATAAGGTGACGGAGAACTATATCATCTCCACGGACCCCGCTGCCGAAGAACCCCTGAAGAAGGGCGACACCATCCACTTTGTCATCAGCAAGGGCCCGGAGATCAAGCAGGTTCCCGTTCCGCAGTTTGTGGGCAAGCAGATCGACCAGGTTCTGGAGGAAGTCAAAGAACTGAATCTGACCTGCAACGCCGAGGACATCGAGACGGTTTCCAGCGATGAGCCCGGCGGGACCGTGATTTGGCAGAGCATCCCGGTTAATACCATGGCCGAGGAGTGGGATACCATCAAGTTCCAGGTCAGCGCCGGACTGGCTGAGACTACCATCACCCAGTTCTACGAGCTGCCGGAGCCCCAGGGCGACGCCACCACCGTTCACGTGCAGGTATACGTGGGAAATGAGGATGAGCCGCAGTACGACGAGACGGTGAAGTACTCCGACGGCCAGGTGCGGGTCACCCTCTCCGGCTCCGGGATGGAGAATGTCCGGGTGTATTTCGACGGTGCCCTGGACCAGAGCCAAGGCGGACCGACCTCATTTTCATGAATGACGGTGAGCATATGACACAGGGACGGATTCAAAAGGCCCTGAGCGGGTTCTATTATGTCAATACCGGTTCCGAACTGCTGACCTGCCGGGCCCGGGGGAAATTCAGGAAGGAAGGCGTCTCCCCACTGGTCGGCGACCGGGTAGAGGTGCGGGAGCTGGGCGGCGGCGAGGGCTTCGTGGAGAAGATCCTGCCCCGGCGCAATGCCTTTTCCCGGCCGGCGGTGGCCAATATCGATCAGCTGGTGGTCATCGCCTCCGGGGCGGTGCCCCGGACCGACCCCTTCCTCATTGACCGGGTGGCGGCCATTGCGGCCCTCAAGTCCTGCGAGGTCATCATCCTGCTCAACAAGAGCGATCTGGACCGGGCGGACAGTCTTTACGAGATTTACCATGCGGCAGGCTTTCCCACCCTGCGTGTCAGCGCGGAAACCGGAGAGGGGCTGGAGGAGCTCAAGCCCCTCATTGCTGGGAAGTTATCCGCCTTTACAGGGAACTCCGGCGTAGGAAAATCCAGCATTCTCAATGCCTTGGATCCGGAGTTTCATCTCCAGGTGGGCGAGGTGAGCGACGCGCTGGGACGGGGACGGCATACCACCCGGCATGTGGAGCTGTACCATCTGGCCTGCGGGGCGGAAGTGGTGGACTCCCCGGGCTTTTCTTCCTTCGAAACGGAGGAGCTGAACCTGGAGCTCAAGCACCATTTGCCCGAGACATTTCGCGAGTTCCAGCCGTATCTGGACTCCTGCCGGTTTGTTGGGTGCAGTCATACCAAGGAGAAGGGCTGTGCCGTCTTGGAAGCCGTGAAGCGGGGCCAGATCCAGAAGAGCCGTCACAACAGTTACCTGCGGCTCTATGAGGAGCTCAAGCCTCTGAAGGATTGGCAGGAGACTAAAAAGTAATCAAACTGCCGGAGGCATGCTTCCTCCGGCAGTTTTTTTGCACCCCGGATGGATTTGGTGCTTATACTGGAGAGGAAAGGAGGCGCAGGGCGCATGTTTCATGGAAGGGGAGGCGGCTGCTGGCTGCTGGGTATGTTCGCAGTGGCTCTGGGGGCCGGAATCCTCATTACGGCAATTTTCCCGGTGGGAGCTCTGTTGTTCCTGGTGGCATTCGTACTCATCGCGTGCGGCTGCGCCTGCTGCAGGCGTTAGCGGAGAAAGGAGCAGTATCAATGAACATTGTGGTCTGGAAATCCCCCAAGGCTCTGCGGGGCATTCTGCGGCGGCTGTTCGGCGTCAAAGCCGGGGAGTAAGATCGCGTCATAATGGCGGCCCGCCCGGCATAGAGTGTGGCATGGATGATACAGCCGGGAAAGGAAGGGCCTCGAAGATGGAACTGGAATTGAAAAAAACAAGCCTGGACGCCTATGAGACAGGCGGAGAACTGACACTAACCCAGGAGGAAACTGCGGAGACGATTGTACCGGACTATCTGCCGGATATCGCCCGGATCATTGAAACAGAAGGGCGGGTCTTCCTCCACAGCCGGGAACTGCGGGATGGGAAGGCGGAAGTATCCGGAACGGTGCGGGTCACGGTCCTCTACACGCCGGAAGGGGAGGGCGGTATTCGGACATTGGATTTTTCCATCCCCTTTACGGTTGAGAGCGACAGCCGGGCTCTGCCGGGCTGCCAGTACTTAGGCGCACAGACCCAGACAGAATTTCTGGAGACCAGAACACTCAACCCGCGCAAAATCTTCACGCACTGCAAGCTGGTGACGGTGCTGACCGGATATCAGAAGAGTACCTTGTGTGTGTGCACGGATGCGGAGGCGGAGCCGGCACTGTGCGTGGAAAAGCGCCAGGAGCACCAGCACGCTGTACTCCTGACCCATATCGCGGAAAAGGACTTCACCTATTCCGGAGAGATGAATCTTTCACCAGGCCGGGATGGAGCGGTGGAACTGCTGGGCAATCGGGTCAGCGCTGCGGTATCGGAGGCAAAGATTGTAGGCAGCAAGCTGATTTTCAAAGGGGTATTCCATATTACCGTGCTTTACCGCACCGGCTCCAGTCTGTGCTGTTCGTCTTCGGCGGAACTGCCGTTCTCCCAGATCATGGAGGTAGAGGGCGCGGCGGAAGATCACACCGCGGATGTCCAGATTCAGCTGACCGGCACGGATTTGCAGCTGGACAGCGATGACGACGAGGGCCGTCAGATTGCCGTAACACTCTACTTCCATGCCACGGCATTGCTGCGGCAGCAACAGGAGCTGACTTTGCTGGGAGACCTGTATTCCACTGCCTACGATATGAGTTATGAGGCTGTGCCGGTAAGTCTGACCGGTTTTATGGAGACCATGACCCGGCGGCAGACGGTACGGGAGGTCTTGGAAATCGGCGTAGAGGCGGAGTCTGTTTTGACGGTGTCTGTATGCTGCGGCGGCGTGCAGGTCAATCGGGAAGGGGAGAATGTGACATTGCGCACCGGCGCCACAGTTCGGGTTCTCTACCAGGATGAAGGCGGCACTCCGCTGGTGGCGGAGCGCTGTCTGGACGTATCCTGTCAGGTGGAGCTGCCGGAAAGCTGCAAAGTGACGGCCCGGGCGGTCTGCACCGAGGAGGTGCAGACCGGTATCGGGGACCGGGGCATCGAGGTGCGCTTCCCGGTGGACTTTTGCATCGAGGCCGCAACCCGGACCAAGCGGGTGTGCATCTCCAGCGCCCGGGTCGATACCGACAGTCCCCGGGACATGACGGGAAAGCCGTCCCTGGTTTTGCGGTGCCTGGGCAAACAGGAGAGTGCCTGGGACCTGGCCAAGGCGTGCAACACCACCATCCGGGATCTGCTCTCAGCCAATCAGCTGGAAAGCGAAGAGGCAATTCCCAGAGAGAAGCTGCTGCTGATCCCTCGGAAGCGGGCATAAGCCGCATCCAGCCCGACAAACAATAAGAATGCCCCGGCAGATCAGAAGAGATCTGCCGGGGCATGGTTTTGCTGAAAATCCGTTTAGTTCTGGGCGTAGCGGGAGAGGAACTGCCGGGTGCGCTCCTCCCGGGGATGCTCGATGACCTGGTGGGGATCGCCCTGTTCCACGATGACGCCGCCGTCCATAAAAATCACCTGATCCGCCACATCCCGGGCGAAGGCCATCTCATGGGTGACGATGATCATGGTGGTCCGCTGCTCCGCCAGAGAGCGGATGACCTTGAGCACCTCGCCGGTGAGCTCCGGGTCCAGGGCGGAGGTGGGTTCGTCGAAGCACAAGATATCCGGATGCAGCGCCAGAGCGCGGGCAATGGCCACCCGCTGCTGCTGGCCGCCGGAGAGCTGGTGGGGATAGTGATTGGCCCGGTCGGAAAGCCCCATTTTCCCGAGCAGCTCCCGGCCTTCTGCCTGGATTTCCTCCAGAATGGCCTTTTTGTTCGCCTTGAAGTCCGGCCGCTCCTGACTGAGCAGTTCCTTGGCCAGGGTGACATTTTTCAGCGCGGTGTATTGGGGGAAGAGATTGAAGGACTGGAACACCATGCCGAAGTGAAGCCGCTTGCGGCGCACCTCATTTTCTCTCTGCGTGGCGGGATCGGCGGCATCAAAGAGGGTCTCCCCCTGCACGCAGATGGTGCCGCTGTCCGGCGTTTCCAGAAAGTTCAGGCAGCGCAGAAGGGTGGTCTTTCCGGAGCCGGAGGAACCGATGATGGACAGCGCCTGGCCTTTTTCCAGTGAGAAGCTGATATCCTCCAGAACCTTGGTGGCGCCAAAATGCTTTTCAATATGCTGCACTTCCAAAATTGCCATGATGTCGTTCCCTCCTTACTGAAAGAATGCCAGCTTCTGCTCCAGCTTGCCCAGGAGCACGGTGACCACACCGCTGAAGACCAGATAATAAATTGCCGTAAAGAACAGGGGCCAGGTGAGACCGGCAATGCCGGAATTTCCCTTCATAAAGGATTCGCCCATCCAGATGACCTCCTGCAGGGCGATGACCCGGGCCAGGGAGGTGTCCTTGACCAGGGTGATGATTTCGTTGGACATGGGAGGCACGATGCGCTTGATCATCTGCACCAGGGTGATGTGGCGGAAGATCTGGGACTTGGTCATGCCCAGCACCTGACCGGCCTCTCTCTGGCCGGTGGGCACACCCTGGATGCCGCCCCGGTAGATCTCGGAGAAGTAGCAGGCATAGTTGATGATGAAGGCCACGCAGACCGCCATCATCCGGCCGGCTTCGCCGCTGGGCCAGTTGAACCATTTCTGGATTCCCGGCACGTAGAACAACGCGATGATCTGCAGAACCAGCGGGGTGCCCCGAATGATCCATACCATCAGACGGCAGACCAGCCGGATGGGCTGGAAGGCGATGAGCAGCTTGGCGATCTTGCCCGGTTCACGCTTGTTCCGCCGCAGGTACCAGTGCACCGGGCGGGACAGGGGCGCCAGGCGGCTCATGGAACCGAAGCTGATAATCAGACCCAACGGCAGGGCCCCGATCAGAGTGATGAAAAACAGCTGCAGGGTTTTCAAAAATCCGCTGTTCAGGGCGGACAAAACGGTCTGGAAGGTGGTGGAGGTGAAAAATTCCAACATGGTATCGTCCTCTCAAGATGTATGTAGTGGAAGGTCAGTCGCGGAAAAGCAGAGCACGCTGTGGAGGCGCGCTCTGCTTTTCCGAATGTCGGGATTGCGGGGAAGGGGAATTACTCCAGAATCACAGCATCCTGAAGGCCGTAGGTGGTAGCCGTCTCCAGCACGGTGCCGTCGGCGACTTTCTCCGCCCAGAAGGAGTTGAAGGTATCCACCAGGTCGGACCCCTGCCGGAAGCCGACGCCGTACTCCTCGGAAGGCAGGCCCTGGGTATCGTTGAGGTTGAGGCTGTATGCAAGATCGGCGTAGCTGGTGCCCTCGCCGGTCATCTCGGCAGCCATCAGAACGTCGATGACGGCGGCATCGGACGTGCCGGCGGAAACCTCCATCAGGGCGTTGGCCTGCGCCTGCACGGGCACGGTGGTGGCGCCCAGGGCCTCGGCGGCATCCTCACCGGCGGAGCCGGATTCCACGGCGATATTCAATCCTTCCAGGGAGGTCAGGCCCTCAAAGTCCGCAGCCTTGTCAGCAGGGTATACCAGGGTTTGATAGTTGGTGCAGTAGGGAGTGGAGGTGCCCATGGCGGCCAGAACATCCTCACTCAGGGTCATGCCGTTCCACACGCAGTCAATGGCCCGGGAGTTGAGCTCTTCCACCTTATAGTCCCAGGTGATCTCCTGGAACTCCACATTCACGCCAAGGCTTTCGGCGAAGGCCTTGGCCATGTCGGCGTCAAAGCCGATCCACTCGTCGCTGCCTTCTTCCTTATAGTCCAAGGGAGCAAAGTAGGTGATGCCGACCACCAGCGTGCCCTTGTCCTGGACGTAGGCCAGGTCGCTTTCGCTTCCTGTGTTGTCGGCCGGCTCCTCCGTGGTCTGGCCGGCAGTATCGTCCGCCGGCTCCTCCGTGGTGTCGCTGCCGCCGCAGGCGGCCAGGGAAGCTGTCATGGCCAGGGCCAGTACCAAAGCCAGAATCGTTTTCAGTCTTTTCATCATTTCCATCCTCCAGACGCGGCGGGATGGGCCCGCCCGTTTAATTCATTAGTAGTTTACCATGGTAAATTGAAGATGTAAATGCAAAAACATGCTCAAATAGCGAAAAAAATTCGAGCTTGTTTTGTGGAAATGGAACAAAAATAGACGGGCCGTCATACTTTGCCGGCGGCAGACATAGAGTGGGAACATGAATATGGAGCGGAAAAAGGACGGGATGCTATGAATACCACGATCTATCAGAATATCGCCACCCGCACCGCGGGGGATATCTACATTGGCGTGGTGGGACCGGTACGCACCGGAAAATCCACCTTTATCAAACGGTTCATGGAGACGCAGGTCATTCCCAACATCGAGAATGTCTACCGCCGGGAACGGGCCCGGGATGAGCTGCCCCAGAGCGGTTCCGGCCGGACCATCATGACTGCCGAGCCCAAGTTCGTACCGGAGGAAGCGGCGCAGATCCAGCTGGAGGGCGGGGCGGCATTTTCCGTGCGGCTGATCGACTGCGTGGGCTATATGGTCCGGGGGGCCATCGGGCAGTACGAGGATGATGCGCCCCGCATGGTCACCACACCCTGGTACGACCACGAGATCCCCATGACGGAGGCGGCGGAGATCGGCACCCGAAAGGTCATTGCCGAGCACTCCACCATCGGCGTGGTCATCACCACCGACGGCACCATCTCCGATATTCCCCGGGAGGACTATCTGGAGGCGGAGGAGCGGGTCATCCGGGAACTGCAGGAGCTGGGAAAGCCCTTCATCGTGCTGCTCAATTCCGCCGATCCCAAAGGAGAGCGGGCCGGGGCCATCGCCCGGGACATCACCTCCCGCTATGAGGTCAACTGCATGGCGGTAAACTGTCTGGAGCTGGACGAGGACGCGGTGGGAGAGATTCTCAAGGCCGTGCTCTATGAGTTCCCCATGCAGGAGCTGGACCTGTTCCTGCCGCCCTGGGTGGACGCTTTGCCGGCGGACCATCCCATCAAGGCGGGACTGTACGAAGCCGTGCGCCAGGGGACCGATCAGCTGCATCACATCCGGGAGATCAACGGTGTTATTGCCTCTCTGGGTGAGTGTGAAAACATCAGTGAGGCCAAGATTACCTCCATTGACCTGGGCACCGGCATTGCCGCCGCCACTCTGGTACTGCCCCGGGAACTGTTCTATCATACGCTTTCGGAACAGTCGGGATTCTCCGTGGCCGACGACGGCGATCTCATGAGTCTTTTGACCCGGCTGGCAGCCGTCAAGGCGGAGTACGACAAGGTGGCCGGCGCATTGAAGGATGTCCGGGAGACGGGATACGGCATCGTAGTGCCCGGCATCGACGAGCTGAAGCTGGAAGAGCCGGAGATCATGAAGCAGGGCGGACGCTACGGCGTCCGGCTCAAGGCCAGCGCCCCCAGTATCCATATGATCCGGGCAGACATCGAGACGGCGGTTTCGCCCATTGTAGGCAACGAAAAGCAGTCGGAAGATATGGTGAACTATCTGCTCCAGGAGTTCGAGGGGGATACCAGCAAGATCTGGCAGTCCAATATCTTCGGCCGCAGCTTCCATGAGCTGGTCAGCGAGGATCTGCAGGCAAAGCTCAAGCGGATGCCTGACGATGCCCGGAAAAAACTCCAGGAAACCCTCACCCGCATCATCAACGAGGGCAGCGGCGGTTTGATCTGCATCATTTTATAAGGACACGGCATACTATCAGGACACGGCGCACAGCGGCGGGATACCGGTTTGGTATCCCGCCGTTTGATTAGGATCCAGCCGCTCGCTGTTCCAGCTCCAGCAAAAACCGCTTGCGCTCCAGCCCTCCGGCGTAGCCGGTGAGGCGTCCGTCCGCCCCCAGCACCCGGTGACAGGGAATCAGAATGGAGATGGGGTTGTGCCCCACCGCGCTGCCTACCGCCCGGGCAGAGGCAGGGGAAAGTCCCAACTCCCGGGCCAGGGTGCCGTATGTAGTCGTGGAACCGTAGGGGATTGCCAGCAGCAAGTCCCATACCCGGCGTTGAAACGGTGTTCCTGCCGGATCCAGGGGCGGAAGGGGAGGGAGGGGGAGCTCACCGGCAAAATACGCGGCCAGCCATGCCTGGGCCTGCCGGAGCGCCGGATCATCCGGATTTTCCCGGGTGGGCTCCTGCACTGTGCGGGCATAATATTTCTGTCCCTCCAGCCAAAGTCCGGTCACGGCGCTGCCGTTTGAGGTGAGCAGCAAATTTCCGACCGGAGAGGGCACCGTCATGCAGTTGGTCACGGCAAACAACTCCTTTCACACAAGTAGTATACCAATGGGAGGGGGGACTTGCAAGGGCGGGAAAGACGTGATACCATAGGAGCGGACAACTGTTGCAAGGAGGAATCATCATATGCTGCTGGCCATTGACGTAGGCAATTCCAATACATCGGTGGGCCTGTTTGACCAGGAGAAGAACCTGCGGTTTTTGGCTTATCTGGATACGGACAGCCGCAAGACGGCCGATCAGATCAGCATTGACCTGATGAATCTGTTTACGCTCTATCATTACAGCTATACCGATGTGACGGGCGCGATTTTATGCAGCGTGGTGCCGCCTCTGAATTTCATGATGGAAAAGGCCCTGACCCGGCTGCTGGGTAAGCCCCCCATGGTAGTGGGCCCCGGCGTCAAGACCGGACTGAATATCCGCCTGTCCGTTCAGACCCAGGTGGGCGCCGACATTGTGGCTGATGCCGTGGCGGCTTTGGAGCGGTTTCAGCCGCCCATCATCACCATCGACATGGGCACCGCCACCACCATCGGCGTGATTTCCGAAGGCCGCAACTATGAGGGCGGCATGCTGCTGCCCGGAGTGAACGTCTCGCTGGAGGCCCTGAGCCGCCGGGCGGCGCAGCTGCCCGCCATCTCCCTGCAGCATCCCAAGACCGTCATCGGAAAGAACACCGAGGACTGCATGCGCTCCGGCATTGTGTACGGTACGGCAGGCATGCTGGACGGGATCATCGACCGCATCCGGGGAGAGTTTCCCGGCAAGGAGGTCAGCGTGGTGGCGACCGGCGGAAACGCTCCGGTCATCGTGCGGTACTGCCGCAACCCCATTGTCTATGACAAATATCTCCTGATGAATGGCCTGTGGACCATTTACCAGAAAAACCGCTGAGCAGGTCAAAACCGACTGCATAACCCATCAAGATAGAAAAAGAGGCCCGGATCTTGTGATCCGGGCCTCTTTTTTCCATTGCAACTTGGCTTACTTCGCCAGCACCTTCTTCAGGTGAGCAAACCGGGGCAGGGAATCCTGCTTGGGCAGCTTGGGCTCACCCTGAATGAGGGGCAGAGCGTAGTCGATGAAGGCCTTCTCCACACCGTCATGGGTGGCGTTGATCCACTCCAGAGGAACCTTCTTCTCCGTGTTGGCCACGTCCGTCAGGTTCAGCAGCTTGGTGCGGCAGACATACTTGCCGTCCTCATAGCTGCGCTCGAAGCCTACCATCTTATCGGTAATGCCGTTGACCGCATTCTCCACGGCGGCCTTGCCGGCCATATAGCTCTCCTCAATATCCGTCTCGGAAGCCAGATGCGCACCGCAGCGCTGCAGCAGGCTCAGCTCAATGCCGCGGACCTTGGCGCCGGTCTTCTGCTTGACCGCGTCGGCCAGCAGGGCAGCCAGACCGCCCAGCTGGGCATGGCCGAATCCGTCGGTGGCAGAGGTCTTGGCCTCGGAGACAAAGGTGCCGTCAGCATAGTGGATGCCCTCGCTGACTGCCACCATGCAGTTGCCCTTCTCCTTATAAATCCGGTCCACATCGTTCAGGAACTTGTCCATGTTGAAGTCCACTTCCGGCAGGTACACCAGGTCGGGACCGGCACCATAGGCAGAAGCCAGGGCGGCAGCACCGGCCAGCCAGCCGGCATGACGGCCCATGATCTCGATGATGCACACCAGGCCCGTGTCATACACCCGGGCGTCCTGATACACTTCCATGCAGCTGGTGGCGATGTACTTGGCGGCGGAGGCGTAGCCGGGGCAGTGATCCGTTCCGAAAAGGTCGTTGTCGATGGTCTTGGGCACGCCCATGACGCGGCACTCATAACCGACCTTCTGCATGTACTTGGAAATCTTGTTGCAGGTATCCATGGAGTCGTTGCCGCCGTTATAGAAGAAGTAACGCACATCGTACTTCTTAAAAATCTCCAGAATCCGCTTGTAATCCGTGTCGTCCACGTCCGGATCCTTCATCTTGTAACGGCAGGAACCCAGTGCGGAGGAGGGCGTGTACTTGAGCAGCTCCAACTCTGCCGGGTCTTCCTGTCCCATGTCGAACAGGCGGTCGTTCAAAACACCCTTGATGCCGTGCTCCGCACCCAGAACACGGGTAATATTGGGATTTTTCAGTGCCGTATCAATCACGCCGTAGGCACTGGCGTTGATGACAGAAGTCGGGCCGCCGGATTGGCCGATAATGCATGCGCCTTTGAGTTCACTCATGGGAATTCCTCCTCCAGAATTTTCTTCCTCGCTATGCGGGCGGTCATGCCGCCTCTCAAATATCATAGCATTCAAAAAATGAATTGTAAATACTTGCAATTTATTTTTTTTGTGATATTATCATAGAAGGAAATCGTTTTCTCCTGCGTGAATCGTGGATTTCCGCCAAAGGTGCAGCTGCCCTTTATTTCCATAAAAGGCCAGTCTGCAGCCAAATTATTACAATTTTTTTGGGAGATGATCGTATGCCACTGGTTACCACTACGGAAATGTTCAAAAAAGCCTATAACGGCGGCTATGCCATCGGTGCATTCAACGTCAACAATATGGAGATCGTGCAGGGCATCACCGAGGCTGCCAAGGATCTGGAAGCTCCCCTGATTCTGCAGGTATCCAAGGGCGCACGTGCGTATGCCAACCATACATACCTCATCAAGCTGGTCGAGGCCGCTGTCATCGAGACGGGCCTGCCCATCTGCCTGCACCTGGACCACGGCGACAGCTTTGAGACCTGCAAGAGCTGCATCGACGGTGGCTTTACCTCCGTCATGATCGACGCCAGCAGCAAGCCCTTCGCCGAGAACATCGAGATCACCAAGAAGGTCGTCGAGTACGCGCACGATCACGGCGTGGTGGTTGAGGCTGAGCTGGGTGCTCTGGCCGGCATTGAGGATGAGGTGAAGGTCTCCGCAGAGGAGTCCCATTACACCCGCCCCGAAGAGGTGGAGGAGTTCGTCTCCAAGACCGGATGCGACTCTCTGGCCATTGCCATCGGCACCAGCCACGGCGCCTATAAGTTCACCGCCGCCCAGTGCACCCGCAACGAAAAGGGCGAGCTGGTTCCGCCCCCGCTGCGCTTTGACATCCTGGACGAGGTGGTCAAGCGCCTGCCCGGATTCCCCATCGTGCTCCACGGCTCTTCCTCCGTGCCACAGGAGTTTGTCCGCATGATCAACGAGCACGGCGGCAAGATGCCCGATGCCGTGGGCATTCCCGAAGAGCAGCTGCGCAAGGCTGCCCGCAGCGCGGTGTGCAAGATCAACATTGACTCCGATCTGCGTCTGGCCATGACCGGCACCATCCGGACGTTCTTCGACGAGCATCCCGACAAGTTCGATCCCCGTGAGTATCTCAAGCCCGCCCGTCAGGCGATCAAGGATCTGGTGGCCCACAAGATCGTGGACGTGCTGGGCTGCGATCACAAGGCCTTCTAATCAAATCCCGTTGCCGCTTTTTCAAGGAGACGCCGTCAGGCGTCTCCTTTTTTATTCCCGCGCATGGTTTTCGGTCCGGATGCATAGGGTGGAGGTGAGCAGGAAAGGAGGAGGCACGATGCGTGTTTTTCAAGACTATAACCGTGCTGCTGCGGTGGCCTA
Source organism: uncultured Oscillospiraceae bacterium (assembly GCA_944387035.1). GTDB lineage: Bacteria > Bacillota > Clostridia > Oscillospirales > Oscillospiraceae > Oscillibacter. The sequence continues at coordinate 29,047 of CALXDJ010000008.1, forward strand.
TGCCCACGCCTGGGCTTACCGGCGCAATCCACGGTACTATAATTATGAGGAGTTGGGTGGGGACTGCACCAATTTTGCGTCCCAGTGTCTTTATGCCGGCAGCGGCATCATGAACTTCACGCCCACCTGGGGCTGGTACTACCTGGATGCCGACCGCAAGGCACCGGCCTGGACGGGAGTACAGTATCTCTGGAATTTTTTGACCCGCACCCGGCAGTCCGTAGGGCCGGTGGGGGAAGCCTGTGCTCTGGAAGATCTCCAGCCCGGCGATCTGGTGCAGCTCTCTTTTGACGGGACGACCTTTGGCCATACGCCCTTTGTCATTGCGGTGGAGCAGCCCGTTTCCCCCCAGACAGTTTTCGTTGCCGCCCATACCCAGGACGCCGACTACCGGCCGCTGTCCACCTACGTCTACCAAAGTCTGCGCTGCCTGCGGATTACCGGCGTCGTACGGCCCTGAAAATTCATAATCTGTTCACAACTGCTTTCCCCCAAATCAGTATCATGATGCTATCAAGAAAGGGGGAGATTTTGTGAAAAAGCTCATTTCCGGTCTTTTGGCCGTTCTGATGACGGCCGCCCTGGCCATTCCCTCGGCCGGTGCATACAGCGATATTCCCGCAGGAAGCGCATTGTCTGAAGAGGTCTGGAAGGCTGTGGATCTGGGACTGATGAACGGGTACAGTCCGGATACCTTCGGCTATTCCGACTCCGTCACCCGGGCGCAGTTTGTCACCGTGGTGGGCCGGATGTTGGGCTGGTTCGATGCCGGACAGCCCGCTCAGGCTTACATTACCCCGCAGATGCAGGTTCCCCAGGATATCGCCACCACATACTGGACCGCCATCAGCGCCGCCGCCAAGTATGACGCCGTGGATGACACCATCCCGTTCCGCCCCAATGACGCCATCACCCGGGGAGAAATGGCGGAGATTCTGGTGCGGGCGCTGGGACTCAAGGGCACTGCCGCCACCGCGGAAAAGGAGAGCAGCCTGCCGTTTCAGGATGTGACCTCCGGTAAGGGGTATGTGGCGGTGGCCTACGCCATTGGACTGACCAATGGCACTTCGGCTACTACATTTTCGCCTTCGGCCACGGCTACCCGGGCCCAGGCCGCTGCCATGCTGGTGCGGATCTATGAGAAGATCAACCAAAGCAGCGGATTTGTTCATGGATTCTACGCGCTTTCCTCGTACAGCCAGCTCAGCTCCGCCTCAGGCATGGATGCTGTCAGCGCCGGGTGGAGCCGTATGACCTGGGACGGCACCACTGCGCTGCTGGCCACCACCGGCGCCAAAAACAACGAGTATTACGTTCCCACCGGGTACAGTGAGGTTACCGATTACATGCAGTCTCACCAGGTCCCGCTGCATCTGAGCGTCTTTATGGATACCGGCAGCGGCCTGAAGGAACTGCTTGCTTCCGCCGATGGCCGCAGCCAGGCCATCGCACAGATCGTCAACGAGGTGACTGTGACCTATCAGGCCATCGGCCGGAATCCGTACAGCGGCGTCACCATCGATTTTGAGGGTCTGCGCAGCGGCCAGAAGGCTGACTTTACCGCCTTCATCCAGGCCCTGGCCAAGGAGCTGGACAAGCTGGGCAAGTCCCTGTACGTCTGCGTCTCTCCGGCGCTCGCCGGCGGCAGCTACTATGACGGCTATGACTATCGGGCCATTGGAGACGCGGCAGACAAGGTGATCCTGATGGCCTATGACTACGAGTCCCGGGATGCCAGCTTGTATGTGGGCTCCTGCATCCGGGATAATCAGACCTTCGCCCAGTCCACGCAGAACGCCCCGCTGGGCCAGGTGTTCTGGTCCCTGATGGCCATTACCGATGATGCCACCGGCGTCCGGGACCCGTCCAAGGTGCTGCTGGGCATCAGCAGCAAGAACGTGGCCTGGAAGGTGGATGAAAACGACTGCCTGATTTCCGCCAAGCCGGTGTATCTGTCCAACGATGCGGTGTGGCAGTATCTGCAAAAGGCTCTGGCCGGTGAGGCCGGTACCAGCATGACGGAGCAGTACCTCATCGTATCCTCCGACAGCGGCGAACGGTACTTCATCTGGCGGGAAGATCCCGCGCTGACCCTGCGCACAGCCAAGCTCCTGGGGATTACCGGGATCTCCATCTGGCGTCTGGGGACCATGCCCCTGTACAACGGTTGGAGCTGGAAGGGATTGCTCCATACATAAAGAATTGCGGCTGCACAGTTCCAAATAAAATCAAGCACCCCTGCGGATTCTTCCGCAGGGGTGCTTTTCTGTCGCCGGCAGCAAGGAACCGTAAAGGGAGCAGGAGGGAGGTCAATTCCCTTTATAGCAATTGTGATCAAAAGCAAAAGCGCAGATTTTGCGAGAAAATTCCCTGCGCCAGAACATTTGTTCAGGAATCTGCTTTTCGCTTGTTCTTGACGTGGGAGAGGGGATTGGCCCGGGCGGCCACCCGCAGGGCGTCGTTGTCGATGTGGGTGTAGATCTCGGTGGTGTTGAGGTGATCGTGTCCCAAAACTTCCTGCACAGCCCGGACATCCACGCCGTTTTGCAGCATCAGTGTGGCGGCGGTGTGGCGCAGCTTGTGGGATGAATATTCCGAGGCATTGATCCCGGCAGCCGCCAGGCGCTTTTTTACCATGGCATGAACCGTAGACCGGCTGATCCGCTCATTCTGCGCGGAAAGAAACAGCGCGTCAGCATCCCGGCCGGAGATGGGCCGCCGTACCGCCAGATACGCCTGGAGGGCTTCCTGACAGGCCTCATTGAGATAGATGATTCGAACCTTGTTGCCTTTGCCCAGAACCCGCAGAGCATCCTGCTGGATGTCCCGGAGATTGAGTCCCACCAGTTCGGAGATCCGCAATCCGCAGTTGAGGAACAGAGTCAAAATGCAGTAATCCCGCTCCTGATGCTTGCCGTCCACGCTGTTCAAAAGCTGCATGCTTTCACCCAGAGTCAGGTATTTCGGCAGGGTTTTGCGCAGTTTGGGGGAATCGATATCTTTGACAGGATTTTCACGAAGTAGGTGCATCTTGTTGGTGAGGTAATTATAAAAGGAGCGGATCGTGGCAATTTTCCGGGCCCGGGACGCGGCATTGAGGCCGTAGTCGGAATTGCGGCTGTTGGGATGCTGGGCACGGTCCCGGGTCAGATACGTCATGTAGCCGTAAATATCCGTCAAGGTGACGGAGCTGACAAACTCCAGATCCACATCCATAATATCGATCTCATCCAAATCCAGATCGGCCAGTGCAGGATCCCGGACACGCTTGAGATAGCGGAAGAAATTTCGCAAGTCCAAAAAGTATTCGTCAACCGTTCGCCGGGAATGCGCTTTGATGGTTTCATGATAAGATAAAAAGTCACGCAGAATCTGCGGCGCTTCGGTCCGATAGTCCGTCATGGGTACGCGGAGGCCCGACAGGGCGATTTGGGGGAAAACGGGCTGAAAAGCGAAAAACGTCTCCCCTAAATTGAACAAAATTTTTATTTTGTTCAATTTTTAGTGGACCTCCAAAACCTCCTTCCTATTCTTACATTCATAAAACAACGGCTTCAGGTCAAACTAGGACCATGCATTTCTTTGAGAAACGGATGATGATGGTATGAGTTTGATTCCCTGTACCAGTGCGTGTGTGTATCAGAGCGACGGCGTGTGTACGCTGGAAAGTGCCGCAGCCGCCGGGATGCCGTCACTGGGCGGCGCCTGCGTGCACTTCATTCCCGCGGACGCAGCGCGGCTCGGATCGCCTCACCGATATTGCGGACCGCAAGGAGCTCCATGTCTCCAAATGCCCGGGCGTCCAGAGCCCGGTGCGCCGGAATGACGCAGCGCCGGAATCCCAGGCGCTGGGCCTCCCGAATCCGCAGCGGCAGCTGACTGACGGTACGCAGCTCGCCGGTCAGACCCACCTCTCCAATGGCCACCAGATCACCGGGCACCGGACGGTCCAGATAACTGGATGCCAGGGCCACCACTGCCGCCAGATCCGCTGCGGGCTCGTCCAGCCACAGTCCGCCGATGATGTTCAAATAGGCGTCGCAGGCGGAGACCTTCAGTCCTCCCCGTTTCTCCAGCACCGCCAGCAGCATGGCCGCCCGGTTATAGTCAAAGCCGTTGCTGGTGCGCCGGGGATTGCCGCCGGAGGCTGTGGTCACCACCAGGGCCTGGACCTCCGCCAGCACCGGCCGGGCCCCTTCCATCACGCAGGCCACACAGGTGCCCGGGGCGTCGTCCGGCCGGCCGGAGAGCAGCATTTGAGAGGGATTCTCCACCTCCGCCAAGCCCTCGTCCTGCATCTCAAAGACGCCGATTTCGTTGGTGGCGCCGAAGCGGTTCTTGGCGGCCCGGAGAATCCGGTAGGACGTATGGCGGTCTCCCTCAAAGTAGAGCACACAGTCCACCATGTGCTCCAGAACCTTGGGGCCGGCAATGGACCCCTCCTTATTGACGTGACCGATGACAAACACCGTGATCCCCTGCCCTTTTGCCAGCTGCATCAGGGCCATGGTGCACTCCTTGACCTGGGAGATGCTTCCCGCCGGAGACTCCAGGGCGGGATTGTACAGCGTCTGAATCGAATCCACGATGACCACATCCGGCGTCTCCAGCCGGATCGAATCCAGCATGTCCTCCAGACTGGTCTCGGAGATTACCAGCAGATTGGGACTGTCCACATGCAGCCGCCGGGCCCGCAGCTTGAGCTGGTGTTCCGATTCCTCACCGGATACATACAATACCCGGGAAAATTCACACAATTTGCTGCAAATCTGCAACATCAGCGTGGATTTGCCAATGCCCGGCGCGCCGCCTACCAGCACCAGCGAGCCCTTCACCGCGCCGCCGCCCAGCACCCGGTCCAGCTCCCCCATCCCGGTGGGGAAACGGATTTCCTCGTCGCTGGTCAGCTCCGTCACCGGGCAGGCCCGCCGGACGCCGCCCGGTGCTGCCGGACGAGCCCGGCTGCCTTTGGAAGCTGTCTTCTCTGCGGGCTGCTCCACAATCGTGTTCCACGCGCCGCAGGCGGGGCACCGCCCCGCCCACTTCGGCATCTCATTGCCGCATTCCGTACAGTAAAAAAGCGTCTTTTGCTTCATGTTGGTTCCTCTCCATACAGGCCCGCCAGCAGCCCCGCCGTCATGGCGGCGGCCAGTCTGCGCTGGTAGGAATCGTCCTGCAGGCGGGTGGTCTCCGCCTCATTGGACAAAAATCCGCACTCCACCAGCACTCCCGGTGCCTGGGCATTTTTCATGAGATACACGGACGAGCCCATAGCCTTGGCTTCCTTGGGCCGCTCCGAATTGATGGCGGTATTCAGCGCGGCCTGTACCGCCTCCGCCAAAGCCTGCGCTCCCTCCTGCCCATTCCAGAACGCCTGGGCCCCATGGGTTTGGGGCGACGAAGGCAGACTGTTTTGATGGATGCTCAGCAGCACCCCATGCTCCGCGGCGTTGACGATGGCAACCCGGTTGCGCAGATCTGAGGATTTCTTCTCCCGGATGGTATTGGCACCGTCACTGTGGATGGAACGGTCATCCTCCCGGGTCATAACCGTTTTCTGGCCGCAAAAGCGCAGCAGGTCGTTGACCCGCAGGCCAAGCTCCAGATTGATCTGGCTTTCCTCTACACCGCCGGACGAAACCGCACCGCCGTCCTCACCGCCGTGGCCCGGGTCCACAACCACGGTCACCGGCGTTTCCCCCTGAGGAGCAAACACCGTTGTGTCCGCCGGAGCGCTTCGCCATAGAAAGACCGCCGCAAGAACCACGCAGCACACGCCGATTGCCGCCCGGCGCAGCGTTGACATCCGAATTGAGATGAACACAGGCAACACCCCCGCCAAAACCCTATGTAGCGGGGCTCATCCCATATGCAAGGATTATACCGTCTCCCCTCCGGAAAATCAAGGCCGGGGACCCCTCCCTGCCCCGGCGCATATACTGGATTGGGCGCGAGGCTCTGCCTTTGCCCAATCCCTTCCAAGGAGGTATCCATCGAGCACATGGAGACCAAACAAACCACATCCGCCGCTTCCTGCGGCAGCGGGCAGGGCTCCCTGCCCGGCAGCTGCGGCTCGCTGGCGTTTCCCTACGTGCCCATGCAGGGAACCGATCCGGTGCGGTACAGCCGGATGGAAGCCCTGCAGACCGGCACTCTCTTCCCGGGTCTGGATCTGCCCTTCAAAGAGGCCATCCAGGCCAAAACCAAGCTGGCCAACACGGCCCTGGTGGAACTGATGGCCCTGGATTTTGCCATTGACGAACTGGGACTGTATCTGGTCACCCATTCCCAGGATCAAGAGGCTCTGCAGCTCTACTGGTCCTATATCAATCTGGCCAAGGAGGGCCGCGAGAAGTATCAGAAGCTCTACGGGCCCCTGCTGCAGACAGACCTGACCCCGGATGAGGGCTTCGCCTGGCTCAAAGATCCCTGGCCCTGGGACGAAGGAGGAAACAGCTGATGTTTGTCTATGAGAAGAAGCTGCAGTACCCGGTCAAGATCAAAAACACCAATCCGCAGCTGGCAGCCCTGATTATTTCACAGTACGGCGGTCCGGACGGTGAGCTGGGCGCCTCCCTGCGGTATCTGAGCCAGCGGTATTCCATGCCCTACGCCGAGCTCAAGGGCCTGCTGACGGACATCGGCACCGAAGAACTGGGCCATCTGGAGATGATCGGCACCATCGTCCATCAGCTCACCCGGAATCTGACGGAAGAGCAGATCCGCTCCGCCGGATTCGCTCCGTATTTCCTGGATCACACCACCAGCGTCTATCCCACGGCCGCCTCCGGCTCCCCCTGGAATGCCGCCGGAATCGGCGTCAAGGGCGACGTCATTGCCGACCTTACCGAGGATCTGGCTGCCGAGCAGAAAGCCCGGGTTACGTATGACAACATCCTGCGCATGAGTGATGATCCCGACGTCAATGACGCCATCAAGTTCCTCCGGGCCCGGGAGATCGTCCACTTCCAGCGCTTCGGCGAGGGACTGCGCCTGGCCAAAGACAAACTGGACGAAAAGAATGTCTACTATCTGAACCCTGCCTTTGACAAGTGAGGACAGGAGCAGACCCTGCAAGCGATCAAAAGAGGCACGCTTTTCAGCGTGCCTCTTTTTTATAGAACGTTTTTCCTACTGGTAGGGGGCCTCCCTGCTTGCGGAATACCCTCGCCGGACACCGAAGAAAGACTGGAACAGCCGCTCAATCCGATGCAAGCATCTGGGCGAAGGCCTCTTCCGTCAGAACGGGGATGTTCAGCTCCTGCGCTTTCTTCAGCTTGCTGCCTGCGGCTTCTCCCGCCACCACATAGGTGGTCTTTTTGCTCACGGAGCCGGAAACCTTGCCACCCCGCTCCTCAATCATGGCCTGGGCGGCCTTGCGGTCCCAATTGGTCAGAGTACCGGTGAGAACAAAGGTCATCCCGGCAAATCTTTGGTCTACCAGCTCCGCCTGACTGGTCATGTTGACGCCCGCTTCCCGCAGCCGGGCAATAAGATCCTGGGACTGGGGCTGGGACAGGTACTCCGTAATGCACCGGGCAGTGATCTCACCCACGTCGTCAATGGCGGTCAGCTCTTCGGCTGTGGCTGCCATCAGCGCATCCAGGGTGCCAAAATGCATGGCCAGGACCTTGGCCACCTTCTCCCCGACCTGCCGGATGCCCAAACCGTAGATCAGTTTGGACAGATCGTTGTCTTTGGAACGTGCGATGGCGGCAATCAGGTTCTCCGCCGATTTCTCGCCCATCCGCTCCAGCTGTGCAACGTCTGGGGCACGGAGACTGTAAAGGTCTGCCGCATTCCGGACCAGACCGCTGTCTACCAGCTGTTCCACAAGACTGGGACCCAAGCCGTCAATGTCCATGGCGTCCCGTCCGGCAAAGTGCGTGAGGTTGCGCAGCAGCTGGGCCGGACACTCCGCACCGGTGCAGCGCACGGCGGCGCCGTCCTCGTCCCGCTCCACCGGCGCGCCGCACACCGGGCACGTCTGGGGCAGGACGTAGGGTACTGTTCCCTCCGGCCGCTGCTTGAAGTCCACTTCCAGAATCTCCGGGATGATCTCCCCCGCCTTCTGGACGATGACCGTATCCCCGATGCGGATATCCTTTTGTGTGATATAGTCCTGGTTGTGCAGCGTGGCGCTGGTAACGGTGGTCCCCGCCAGACGCACCGGCGTCAGCACCGCTTTGGGTGTCAGCACACCAGTCCGGCCCACCTGAACCACAATGTCCAGCACCTTGGCTGGCTTCTTCTCCGGCGGGTACTTGAATGCCACTGCCCACTTGGGGAATTTGGCGGTACTTCCTAATGTTTCACGGTCTGACAAGCTATTAACCTTCACAACTGCTCCGTCAATATCGAAGGGATATTCCATGCGCTGATCGTTGATCCGGTCAATCTCCTTTTGGACCTCATCGGCGCGAAGGGTTTTGTGAGGAATCATCCGGAAGTGCTGGGATGCCAGATACTCCAGCGTCTCCGAGTGAAGGCGGAAGTCTTTCCCCTCCGCCAGCTGCAGGTTGAACACCTGGATGTCCAGGCGGCGCTGGGCGGCGATTTTGGGGTCCAGCTGGCGCAAAGAACCGGCTGCGGCGTTGCGGGGATTGGCCATCAGCGGCTTTCCCTCCAGCTCCCGCTGGGCGTTGATCTCCTCGAAGACCGACCGGGCCATATACACCTCGCCCCGGACGATGAGCCGAGGCAGCTTTTCCGGCAGTACCATGGGGATAGACCGGATCGTGCGCAGATTTTCCGTCACGTCCTCCCCCACCCGGCCGTCGCCCCGGGTGGCACCCCGGACGAACACACCGTCCCGATACTCCAGGGCCACGGACAATCCGTCTACCTTGGGCTCCACGGAGTACTCCACGTCCGGCCCCAGGATCTGGGTCATCCGGTCCGTAAACTCCCGGACCTCCTGGTCGTCAAAGACATCCTGGAGACTCTCCAGCGGCACTTCGTGGGTGTAAGGTGTAAATCCTTGCAAGGGCTTGCCGCCCACACGTTGGGTGGGAGAATCCGGTGTGATCTCCTCGGGGTGGGCAGCTTCCAGCTCCTCCAGCTCCCGGTTGAGCATGTCGTATTCATAGTCGCTCATGGTGGGGGCATCCAGTACGTAGTACCGGTAGCCGTTTTCATTGAGAATGTCGCGCAGTTCCTGGATGCGCTTGCGGTAGTCCATGGAAACCTCCCGTTATCCGTTGTTGAGTATATAGTCCTTCAGGTCCTCCTCGTAGGTCTCCGGTGACGTGCTGAAATACGTGTACGTATCCGGAACCGTCCCTACGATGATGGTTTCCGCCACCGTGACAGCATTGGAGATCTTGGTGGCGGTGGTGAAGCCCGGCAGCAGAATGCTGACGGTCACATCGATATTCAGGATGATTTGGTGTTTGGTCTGATTGATGCCCGCCGAGGAGAAGGCGTTTTCAAACCGGGCCGAGGACGACCCCACCGACTCCATCCGGACATTGATCCGGGGCCCGCGGCCCGCCAGCAGAGCGGTACCGGTGAGCGTCCCCACAGGAATGGAGATCTCCCGGGCGGAAACCTGATCCACCCGGGTCAAAATGATATCCAGAATATCGGTTTGCAGGCGGTTGAAGGCCGCCATATTACTGTGGACCGCAGTCACACGGCCCTCCGTATCCTTTTCGAAGGATATGAGCTGTTCATAGCTGATATCGCCCTGCTGAATCGCCTCATCCACGGCCTCGGCCACAATGCGGTTGACGGTGTTGGATACCCGGGTCACCGCCAGACTTTCCAACAGAGGCCGCAGCTGTGCCGTGGCATAGAGAATGACAAACAACACCAGCGAGATCAAAAACAGCAACAGGATCCGTACCGCCGCCCGCCGGTCCATCCGGCGGCGGTAATAGAAAAAGCCTGGTCGCACGTGTCCTCCCTCCTTCCGCCATTCTATGCGGAAGGAGCCTGGACTTATTGCAGGCGGTTCACCACATCCTTAAACACCCGGCCCCGCTCCATAAAGTTGGCAAAGCGATCAAAGGAAGTGCTGGCCGGGGAGAGAATCACCACATCCCCGGGCTGTGTCCGGCTGCGGGCCAGCGCGGCAGCCTCCTCATAGTCTGCCACGTCGAAGATCTCCAGCCCGGCATAGTTGGGAGCCTGCTCCACCGCCCGGCGGATCACTCCGGCGGTAGCGCCGCAGAGAATCAGCAGCTTGACGTGGTCATTGACCACCGGACCCAAGCTGTCGTAGGAGATGCCCTTGTCCTTGCCTCCGGCGATGAGCACCACCTTCTCCGGGAAGGACCGCAGTCCCGCAATGGTACGGCTGGGGCTGGAGGCAATGGAATCGTTATACCAGCGCACGCCGTCCAAAGTGCGGATCAGCTCGATCCGGTGCTCCACGCCGCCGAAGGTCCGGGCAAAGTCCCGGATGATCTCGTCGGACACCATGCCGTCCACCGCGGCAATGGCCGCCAGATAGTTTTCGATGTTGTGCACACCGGGAAGCTGGATGTCCGAGGTGTCCATCACGACCCGTTCTTTTCCATCAGACCGGGCCACCACGCTGGTGCCCCGCAGAAAGACGCCGTCGGCCACTTCCCGTTGCCGGGAGAACAGCCGCACCCGGCCCAGGGCCTTCTTCGCCAGGGCCGCCGTCACCTCATTGTCCGCATTAAATACGGCAATATCCTGGGCAGACTGGTGTGTAAAGATATTTTCCTTTGCGGCTATATACTCCGCATAATCCTTGTGGACGTCCAAATGATTGGGCGAGAGGTTCGTCATCACCGCCACATGGGGGCTGGATGTCATGGTCATCAGCTGGAAGGAAGACAGCTCCAGCACCGCCAGATCCTCCGGCTGCATTTGGGGTGTCTGGGCCAGCAGCGGGTTGCCGATGTTGCCGCCCAGATGGACGGTACGCCCCGCTTTTTTCAGCAGGGAGGCAATGATGGTCGTAGTGGTGGTCTTACCGTCGCTGCCGGTAACAGCCAGCATCGGGCACGGACAGACCTGGAAAAAGACCTCCATTTCTGAGGTCAGCACACTGCCCCGTTCCACGGCCTGCCGCAGCTGAGGCAGATCCGGCCGCATGCCGGGCGTCCGGAAGATCACATCCTCCGTCAGATCCTCCAAGTAGTCTGCACCCAGGCGCAGCACGGCGCCCCGGGACTCCAGCTCACCAGCCAGGGCGCCCAGGGCCGTCCGGTCCTTTTTGTCCCGGGCCGTAACGGCAATGCCCCGTTGGAGCAGCAGTTCAATGAGCGGCTGATTGGAAATCCCGATTCCGATCACAGCCACGCGCTTTCCCTCCAAGGAGGTCAGATATTCTTCAAATGTCACGCAGATCGCTCCTCAAATCAAGTTGATATGCAGTTGCATTATACCGCAAACCCCCTGGAATTACAACGCGGAGGCGGAATTTTCTCTCATTTGTGGGGCTGGGAGCAATTCCGGCAATTGCAGATCCCGCACCCGGGGGCTTGCCGTTGACAAGCCGTGCACTTTTTAGTAAAATAGAACCCGCGAGGAAAACAGACAGTCGCGTGAGCAGGCCGAAAGGCCGCTTATGAGGAAAGTCCGGGCTCCACAGGGCAAGGATAACGGGTAACGCCCGCCGAAGGCGACTTCAGGAAAAGTGCAACAGAGAGATACCGCCTCATGTCCCCTTTCGGGGCCCCGTACGGGGTGAGGTAAGGGTGGAAAGGTGCGGTAAGAGCGCACCCGACGGCTCGAGAGTGTCCGTCGCTGTAAACTCTATCCGGAGCAACACCGTGGTTGGAAGCATCAAGGCTGGCCCGGCCGCTTCCCAGAGGTGGCTTGAGCGTACTGGCAACAGTGCGTCGAGATAGATGACTGTCAAATACAGAACCCGGCTTACAGTTTTGCTCGCATGGACATGGCCCCGGCTGCGTAATCCGCAGCCGGGGCTTTTCTTGCGCTCGCCGGGGTTCCTGCGGGCACACGCTTCAAATGCTTCTGCCGCGCATTCCCCGGGGGCTTCCCTACCGGTCCGCCTCCTGTGCGCCGGATTCCTGCTTCCCTGCCTCCGCAGCCCGATGCTCCTCCTGAAAGCGGTTGAGATAGTAGATCATCTCCGCGTTCTCCTGCTCCTTCCGGGATGCTGCGAGCTCTTCCCTGCGGCGGGCTGCCTCGCTGTAACGCTGCTGCTTGACTCGCCAGCGATCCGTATCCCGCCGGATCCCCTGCGCAACAAACAAAAAGGCCATTCGGGTTTCCGGCGGCAGATCCGGCTCCTGTTCGATGAACGATTCCGGCTCCACTGGGTGGCGGTCTGCCTCCATGGCGTAGCGAAAAAGCAGCAGCATCAGCTTCCCCCGCTGGGCGTCCGAAAGAGCGGTCAGACAGGGGTAATTGTCAAAGTACAAGAGAAAACTTTTCTTTTGAGATTGCTCCAATGTGCATCATCCCTCCCCCTTCTGTCGGTTTGAGCCTGTTTTTATGACGCGTCCATGCAAAACCGGGGAAGATTTTCAGAATCTTGGTAGATTCTCCCGTTAGAGTCAGAGTCAGTGATAGAGTCAGAGAAAGAGTCAGTGTTTCTGTTAGAGTGAGAGTCAGAGTGTCAGGGCGGCGGCAGGACCGCCTTTAAAAAATAAACAAAAGTTTAGTTTTGTTCAGATTTTAAGAAAAAAGAGAAGCGGGAATCCCCGCTTCTCGCAATGGAACAATCAGTCGTTGTCCCAGTTGTGCCAGACGTTCTGGACGTCGTCGTTGTCCTCCAGCATGTCGATGAGCTTCTGCATGTTCTTCACATCGCCTTCGCCGGAGAGCGTGATGTAGTTCTGGGGCACCATTTCGATCTCGGCGTTGACGAAGGTGTATCCCTTCTCCTCCAGGGCCTTGACCACATCGTTGAAGGCGTCGGGATCGGTGGTGATCTCCAGAACGGTACCATCGGCCTCGAAGTCTGCCGCACCGGCCTCCAGGGCATCCATCATGACGGTGTCCTCTTCCAGCTCGCCCTCTTCGTTGTCGATGACGATGACGCCCTTCTTGTCAAAGGACCAGCTCACGCAGCCCTGCGCGCCCAGGTTGCCGTTGCACTTGTCGAAGGCATGACGCACTTCGGGAGCGGTGCGCTGACGGTTGTCGGTCAGAGCCTCCACGATGACGGCCACGCCGCCGGGACCGTAGCCCTCATAGGTGACAGCCTCGAAGTTGTCGGTGTTGCCGGCACCCAGAGCCTTGTCGATGGTGCGCTTGATGTTGTCGTTGGGCATGTTCACGGCCTTGGCCTTGGCAATGACCGTAGCCAGGCGGGAGTTGTTGTTGGGATCGCCGGAGCCGCCTTCCTTAACGGCGACGATGATCTCACGGGCGATCTTGGTGAAGGCGGCGGAGCGCTTGGCGTCGGCCGCACCCTTGGTCTTTTGGATATTATGCCATTTGGAATGTCCGGACATGGTTGTTATTCTCCTTCAACATAGTAATGGATCACTTCCCGGTGGGAAGCGGATTTCTGGATGGACAGGCCGGGGAACTGGGATTGCAGATACTCCACCAGGCGCAGACAGACCGGGTCCTCCGTGGGGAAATGCCCCGCGTCAATGAGGTTCACCGCCCGGGCGTCCAGGAACTGGTGATAGCTCAGGTCCGCCGTGACGTAGGTATCGCACCCGGCAGCCGCGGCGTCCTTTTCAAACTCGCCGCAGGCGCCGCCGCCTACCGCCACCCGGTAGACCGGCTTGCCCACGTCGGCGTAGCGCACGCCGTTGCAGCCCAGCGCACGGCAGACGTGCTTTGCAAACTCCGGCAAGGACATGGGCGCGGGCAGCGTGCCTACCCGGCCCAGGCCGTTTTCACACAGAGGCCCAGGGTCCTCCAGACCCAGAGCAGCGGCCAGGGCGTCGTTGACGCCGCCGGGGGCCACATCCAGGTTGGTGTGCATGCAGATGGCGCAGATCCCGTGGCGCAGCAGCTTGCACAGCAGGTGCCCCTGGGGCGTATCGTCCCGGATGCTCTGCACCGGCAGCCACCGGCAGTTCATGACGGGATGGTGGGCCACAATCAGCTCACAGCCTTTGGCAATGGCCTCGTCCGCCACAGCCTCCGTGATGTCCAGAGCCACCAGCACCCGTTCCACCGGGCGCTCCGGGTCTCCCACCAGCAAGCCCACATTGTCCCACTCCATGGCGCCCTCTCCAGGCGCCAGGTCAAATAGACGCGCTTCGATTTCACCGGCACTGGGCATGTCGCCACTCCTCTCTCATCGCCAGCAAGGCGGTAATCACGTCTCTCGTCTCGTCCGCCCGGGCCCGGGACTTTTCTCCCGTGCCGCGGTTGAGCCCCGCCACCGCCATCTCCAGCCGGACGATCTGCTCAATGAGATAGCGGTCTCCCAGAGGATCGTGGGTAAGACCCGCGCCGCCGTGAAGCTGTCCCAGGCTCAGGGTCATCTCCCCTGCCCCGGCTTCCATCACCGGGTAGAGCGTGCCCCGGTCCCGGACCAGAGCTTCCCGGGTGATGGCGTAGCCGTTGTCGGCGAGAAAGGCCCGCAGCTCCCAGGCCCGGGTCATGGGCTGGAGCAGCAACCGGTGCTTTCCGTCCGCCGTCCAGGGCGCCGCGGCCAAAATGGCGGCAATGGTCTCGCCGCCCATGCCCGCAATGACCACCGTGTCCGCCTCCTCCGGGGCCACGGTATCCAGCCCGGAGCCAAGGCGGAAATCGATCCGGTCCGCTACGCCCCAGGTCTTGCCCGTGGCGCGGGCCCGGTCCAGGGGGCCGGCACGCAGATCACTGGCAATGGCCGCGCGCAGCCGCCCGGCCAGCATCAGCCACACCGGCAGGTACGCATGGTCCGTACCGATATCCGCCAGGCGTGCCCCTTCGCTCACCCAGCTGGCCAGCAGGGCCAGACGGGGCGTCAGTTCCAACTGCTTCAAGAAAAGGTCCTCCTCCGTGGAAGGACGCATACAGGCTCAGCCCGTATGCGTCCGGATCCTCACTGGGGCTTATTGGCCTCTTCGTTCACCAGGGCCAGCAGCTTCTCGCAGTCCACGCCGTGGACCATGCAGGCCTCCTCCACGGTCTCGCCGCGGGAAGAGGGGCAGCCCAGGCAGTGCATGCCGATGGACAGGAAGATGGGCGCGGTGTGGGGGGCAATATCCAGGATATCACCGATGATGGTGTCTTTCGTGATCTGAATCATGGGTAGATTCCTCCATTCAAAAATTCGACGGGAGTATTATACTCCATGATTTCCGAAAATTCAATAGAAAATCCGGCAAAACCCCGGCATTTCCAGGGAAAACGGGAAAAAGAGACGCCCACAGTTGTGGACGTCTCTTTGGACCGCGTTATGAAAAACCGAAGACGGCTCTTTATCTCTGCTGGTCGCGCATCTTGGCAAAGCACTCGCTGCAGTAGACCGGACGGTCAGACTTGGGCTCGAAGGGCACTCTGGCCTCGCCGCCGCAGGCAGCGCAAACAGCGGTGAAGTACTCCCGGGGACCGCGGGCGGCGTTCTTGCGGGCGTCGCGGCAGGCCTTGCAGCGCTGGGGCTCGTTCTGGAAGCCGCGCTCGGCGTAGAACTCCTGCTCACCGGCGGTGAACACGAACTCCTGACCGCACTCTTTGCACACTAAAGTCTTGTCTTCGTACATGATGTTACCCTCTCTTTGAAAAGAAAAATATATTGCGCTCAGCGCTTGCTGAGATCGCCGGAAAGAAGCTGCCGTGCCACCTTGCGCCGAATGCGCTGCACAGCGTTGTCCACGGACTTTGGGGGTTTGCCGACCGTTCCGGCAATTTCCCTGCATGAAAGACCGTCTAAATAATACCCCAATATCTCCGCTTCAAAATCGGACAACTGTTTCCGGACTCCGGACAAGAGGGCCGCCGTGTGCTCGCGGTCGATGAGAAAATCTTCCGGATTGCACTGAGCCAGACTGCTGGTACCAGAGGTGTAGGAATTGCTGTCAAGGTAAGGCGTATCCAAAGGGACCGACTGATTGAGCGGTGAATGCTTACCGCGCCCTGCGGCACGGAGAACGGAATACAGTCGGCTGCGAATGCAGATTTCCGCGAATGTTCGGAAGGACGCTTCCTTTTCCGCGTCATACTCCCGGACTGCTTTGATGAGTCCCACCATTCCCTCTTGGGTCAGGTCCTCGCTGTCGCCGCCGATCAAAAAGAACGGACGGGCACAGGTACGTACCAGCCTCTGATATCGGGTGACCAGGATCTCCTCCGCCTCACGGCGGCCTTCCGCCGCCAAACGGCACAGAGTCTCATCGGAAAGATCTTCCTGGATTTGGGTGTTCTCATAAGACTTTCGCATACATGTATTATACCTGTCTAATCATGGAAATGTCAAGCAAATGTTCAAAATATCCGGATAAATCCCTTAAAATTTTAGTGATTTTATAAAATCCGCCAGGCGCTGGGCCACCTCCTGGGCGATTTCGGTGGTCTTGGCCTCCACCATCACCCGAATCAGTGCCTCCGTACCCGATGCCCGGACCAGCACCCGGCCGGCGCCCGCCAGAGCGTCCTCCTCCTGCTTGACCGCCTGGGCAAGCTCCGCGGAGGCCATGATCTTCTCCTTGACGCCGCCGCTGTGGGGCACCTCCACATTGAGGAGGACCTGGGGATATACCGCGCATGCCGAGACCAGCTCACTGGCCTTCTGGCCGGACCGGGCGAGCACCTGCAAAAACTGCAGCGCCGTCACTTCGCCGTCGCCGGTGGTCTCCAGGCCGGTGAAGATCGTGTGGCCGGACTGCTCGCCGCCGATGCGGTAGTCGTGGCGGAGCATCTCCTCCAGCACATTGCGGTCGCCCACGGCAGTGCAGATCAGCTCCAGGCCGTGGTTGCGGCAGAACTCATGCAGACCCAGGTTGCTCATGACCGTGGCCACAATGGTGTTGCCGTTGAGCTCGCCCCGGCGCTTCATATCCAGAGCGCACACCGCCATGACCTTGTCGCCGTCGATGACGCCGCCGGTCTCATCCACCAGCAGGCAGCGGTCCGCGTCGCCGTCAAAGGCCACACCCACGTCATAGCCGCCACGGACCACGGCCTGGGCCAGGTCCTCCAGGTGGGTGGAGCCGCAGCGGTGGTTGATGTTCACGCCGTCGGGGGCGCGGTGGATGAAGTCCGTATGGGCCTGGAAGCGGCCGAAGAGCTCCGGCGCCGTGGCGCTGGCCGCGCCGTTGGCGCAGTCCACCAGAATCCGCATGCCGTGGAGGTCCTCGGAAATGGTGGAGGCCACAAAGTCGATGTAGTCCACCTTCCGGCGGCCGCCGTCCGACACCAGACGGCCGATCTCGCCCCGGGTGCGCAGCTTCATGGGCGCCTCGGAGAGAATCCGGTCCTCAATGCGGCCCTCCACCTCATCGGAGAGCTTGTAGCCCTGACCGCTGAAGAGCTTGATGCCGTTGTGCTCGTAGGGGTTGTGGCTGGCGGAGATCACGATGCCCGCGTCCGCGCCCTCCTGCCGGGCCAAAAACGCCACGGCGGGAGTGGGGATGGTCCCCACGGAGAGTACGTCGCCGCCCACGGACAAAATGCCCGCCGTCAGCGCCGCTTCCAGCATGTCGGAGGAGATGCGGGTGTCCTTGCCGATGACCACCGTGGGGCGTCCCCCCTTCTCCTCCATCAGCACCGTGCCCACGGCCTGCCCCACGCGGAAGGCCATGTCGGCGGTGAGGTTCTCCCCCACCACGCCCCGGATGCCGTCGGTTCCAAATAGCTTGCCCATATCCATTACCTCATTTTTTCAAAGTTTCAAACATCTGATATCACAGGCGGACACTAGCCCTCCAACAGGTAGTGCAGCATCCGCTCCGGGTTTTCCAAAAAGCGCCGGGTGAGCTGATAGTGCTCCGTCTCCCGGTATTCCGCCATCGTTACGCCCGCCTCCCCCAGCTGATAGATCCGGGCGCCGGGAAAGGCCATCAGAATGGGCGAATGCGTGGCAATGACAAACTGGGAATCCTTCTTCACCAGCTGGTCCAGCATGACCATCAGCGTCAGCAGCCGGGCGGGAGACAGCGCCGCCTCCGGCTCGTCCAGCAGATACAGGCCCTGCCCGCCGAAGCGGTGCTCCACCAGAGAAAGAAAGCTCTCCCCGTGGGACTGGTTGTGCAGGGACACGCCGCCGTAGCTGTCAATCAGCCGGGGACCCGGGGTGGTCTCATCCAGTTCGTCAATGTGGGTGGCCACGTTGTAAAAACTCTCCGCCCGGAGAAAGAATCCATCTTTGGGATAGCGCCGCCGGGCAGGCGTGAGATACTCGCCCAGAGGCGAGTGGGTGGCCCGGGTGGAAAAGGAGAAATTCCGGGTGCCGCCCTCGGGGTTGAAGCCGCAGGCCACGGCGATCCCCTCCAGCAAGGTGGATTTTCCGCTGCCGTTCTCCCCCACCAAAAAGGTGACGGGCGTGTCAAAGCACAGGACGCCGCCCTCCATCAGATACCGCACCGGCGGCAGTCCGCACAGATAGCTCTCCTGCGGCAGCTGCCGCCGCAGGCGGATAGACGTGAGATATTCCATGATGCCGCCTCCCTGCCCCAACGGCTTGTTACAGCGTCAGCTGCTCCATGACGCCTTCCGGCGCCGCGCCGCCGGGAATGGGACGGTGCAGGTGCCCGTAGGCCTTCTGCGTCACGCAGCGGCCCCGGGGAGTCCGGGTCAAAAAGCCCAGCTGCATCAGGTAGGGCTCATATACATCCTCCAGCGTGACGGCCTCCTCGCCGATGGTGGCGGCCAGAGTCTCCAGGCCCACGGGACCGCCGTTGTAGTGATCGATGATGGCCCCCAGCATCCGCCGGTCCACGCTGTCCAATCCCAGCTGGTCCACCTCCAGGGCGCACAGCGCCTCGTCGGCCACCGCCGCCGTGATGACGCCGTCGGCCTTGACCTGGGCAAAGTCCCGCACCCGCCGGAGCATCCGGTTGGCAATCCGGGGCGTGCCCCGGCTGCGCCGGGCGATCTCATAGGCGCCGTCGGGCTCGATCTCCACGTTTAGGATTCCCGCCGAGCGGGTGACGATTCGGGAAAGCTCCTCCGGGGTGTAGAGCTCCAGCCGCAGCGTGACGCCGAAGCGGTCCCGCAGAGGCGCGGACAGCTGCCCGGCCCGGGTGGTAGCCCCGATCAGGGTGAACTTGGGCAGGTCCAGCCGGATGGAGTTGGCGCTGGGGCCCTTGCCCACGATGATGTCCAGAGCATAGTCCTCCATGGCGGGGTACAGGATCTCCTCCACGGAGCGGTTGAGCCGGTGGATCTCGTCAACAAAGAGGATGTCCCCCTCGTTGAGATTGGTCAAAAGCGCCGCCAGGTCTCCGGGCTTTTCGATGGCCGGGCCGGAGGTGATCCGGATGCCCGCCCCCATCTCCTGGGCGATGATCCCCGCCAGGGTGGTCTTGCCCAGGCCCGGAGGGCCGTGGAGCAGTACGTGGTCCAACGCCTCCTCCCGCTTGCGGGCGGCCTCGATGAACACAGAAAGATTTTCCTTGGCCTTCTCCTGGCCGATGTACTCCCGCAGGGTCTTGGGCCGCAGAGAGCCCTCCTGGGCATCCTCCTGCAAAAAGGTCTTGGCCACAATGGGCTCTTCATAGATGTCGCTGCCGAAGTCAATGCTCACGCGCTCATCCCTCCTCCGAAAGAACGCTTCCGTCAGAACCGTACTGCACCAGGGTCCGGGGCAGCTGCTCCGCCCCGTCCAGCACGTACACGTCCAGAATATAGTCCGCCTCCAGGTCCGACCGGCCCACGCCGTCGGCATCGGTGACGGTATAGGAATCCACCGCGCCGGTGCGGTTGTCGCCGTAGACCACCGCCTCGCACTGGGTCCCGCGCAAAAATCCCCCGGCCTGCCAGCTGCCGGTCATGCCCAGTCCCGTCTCCGGGGCGGACTCCATGCCGTCATAGGCCCAGCGCAGGCCGAAGAGCCGCTGTTCAAACACTGCCGTGCAAAGCCCCAGGTCCTCCCGCTCGTAGAGCACCGCCTGGACCCGGCCCTCCCGGGCGGTCTTGATGACCGTGGCGCCCTGGCCCTGGGACTCCAGCAGGTACGCCGCCAGATCCTCCTGAGAGCCGCCGCAGGTATTGGCGGCAAAGGCGGTGCGCACCGTCACGCCCAGGCCCAGACCGATGAAGAGCATTCCGATCCCCACCCCCACGGTGAGGATCTGCTTGGCCTGGGCGGTTTTCTTGGCCTGGGCCGCTGCCAGGGCGGCTTTCCGGGCCTTTGCTTTTTTGTTGCTGTTCATATTTCCGCCTTCCCGGCCGCAAAACAGGCGAACCCGGCCGCCGGACGGAATCATCCCGTCCGGGTGCCCGTGGTGCGCCGCTGCCCCGCGGCCTGGTTATTTCACCATCTTCTTGAGACTCTGCCGGATGATCTCCTCCAGAGGCAGTCCCTCCACGTCCACGCCCTTGAGGGCCATGGACACCTCGGCGCTGGTATAGCCCAGCACCGCCAGAGCCTGGGCGGCCTCGGTGGCCTTGTTGGAAAAGACCGCCGCGGCCGGAGCGCCCTCGCCGCCGGAAAAGTCCAGCTCGCCGCCGCTCTCCCGGGCCATCTTGTCCTTGAGCTCCAGGATGATGCGCTGGGCGATCTTCTTGCCGATGCCGGGGGCCGCCGTCAGGGCTTTTTCATCCCCGGTGACGATGGCCATGGCCAAGGACTCCGGCGTTCCCGCCGAGAGCACCGCCAGGGCCGCCTTGGGACCCACGCCGGAGACTCCGATGAGCAGCTTGAAGGTGGCAAGCTCCTTCTGCGTTGCAAAGCCGTAGAGGTCAAAGACATCCTCGCCTACGTTGAGGTAGGTGTACAGCTTCCCCCGCTGGCCCTTTTTCAGACTGGCCAGGGTATTGTTGGTGGTCTTGCAGGCATAGCCCACACCGCCGCAGTCGATCACCGCCAGATAGGGCAGCAGCTCGGCCACGGTACCGTCCAGATAGTAAAACATGCGCGTTGCTCCTTACACCGTTTCTTTGACGTCGCTGGTCTGGGGAAGCCGGGAGGTCCGGCTCCGGGCGTGGCACAGTGCCAGGGCCAGAGCGTCCGCCGCGTCGTCGGGCCGGGGCACCGACGCAAGGCCCAGAAGGCGCCGGGTCATGTCCATGACCTGCCGTTTTTCCGCCTTGCCGTATCCCACCACCGCCAGCTTCACCTGAGAGGGCGTGTACTCATAAAGCGGCACGCCGCACTTTTCCGCCGCGCACAAAATGACGCCCCGGCCATGGGCCACGGCGATACCGGTGGTGATGTTGGTATTGAAGAACAGCTCCTCAATGGAGATGACGTCGGGCTTGAGCTTACCGATCAGCTCCTCCATGTCGCAGCTGATCTGATAGAGCCGCCGGGACAGCGGCAGCCCGGCGGGCGTGGTGATGGCCCCATAGGTCACCATATGCACCCGCCCCCGCTCCGCCGTAATGAGGCCGAAGCCGATGGTGGCAAAGCCCGGATCGATTCCCAAGATACGCATGGCGCTTTCCCTCCAGTTTACATTCCGTACCAGTATACCAAATCCCGTCCCAAAGCGCAACAGAAAAAGCGCGGCGGACCGTCTGCGTACTGCGGACACCGCGCGGTGGACTGCGCGGCACACAAACCAGCAAAACGACCCACCGGCAGCCCGGCTGAGCCAGCGGCACAAAACCGCGCAGGCGCGGCGGCGAAACGGAGGGAACCCCGGCGCAAAAAAGCCGGGGCCGCCTTTCGAGGCGGTCCCGGCGGGGATGGTTGCAATGTGTTCCGCCGCGGCGGACGTGGAACTTCCGGGCGTACGGCATCTTCAGACGATGGGGATCACCACAGGGACAGGCTCCTGAGAGGTGTGGGAGTACTGGGCCTCCAGCCACACCTCGTCGTCCGTGTAGTCCGGCAGGGGCATCATCAGCTCCGACTTTCCGCCCTCCAGGTGGGTGCTCATGCCCATCTGGCGCATTTCGCAGGCGTTGCCCTCCCGGTCATAGAAGGTCATGGCAAAGGGCGTGGACAAAAACCCATCGTCCACCAGGCAGGTGATGACCCAGCCCTTGGCCTCCTTCTGGACGCGCTGGAGGGTCACGCCCTCCGGCATCCACTCGGCGCTGCCCGCCGCCAGGTCAATGTGCACCCGCTCATGGGCCTTTTCCAGCCACCGGGCGCCGGTGATGTGCAGCGTCAGGGAGTCGCAGCGGGCGAAGTACGGGCTCTCCAGCCGGTAGGAGACCATGGCCGGCGTGTCGGTGTCTCCGCTGGCGATGACGCCGTTGGAGATGGAGCCGAAGCGCTGCCCGTCCTCGTTTTCCAGACAGAAGTCCAGCCCCTTGAGCCAGGCGGTGTTGTCCCCGTCCCCCTCCACGTTCACCCGCACATGAGTGGGATAGATCTCCACGTCCGTGACGGTGAGGGTCTGGCCGTCCAGAGTGAACGTCTCATTCACCGCCACATGGCGGCCCGGGGCGGTATCCGCCGGATCAAAGCGCAGATCGAAGGTAAACGTGGCCAGCACGGCGTCCGGGGCGTGGTCCGGCGGGGTCAGCAGGTCCTCCTCCAGGGAGCTGATGGCGGCGGGAGCCTGGGCTTCCTCTCTGTCCGCCCGCTCTCCGGTGACGGAGAAGGTCATGGAAAAGGTCTCCGGCACGTCCTCGTCTCCGTAGTCCAGGGCGAAGCGCAGCATGGTTCCGGGGCTTTGCCGGAAATCCGCTCCCAGGATGGAACATGCCTGATGGGGAGAAAACTCCGGCATCTCGGCGGAGAGGCTCTCGTACCCCTCCCCCTCCAGGGTGAAGAACAGATTCACCTGCTTTTGGTCCACGATGACATAGTGGACCGTGGCGGTAATGCCGTTTACCGTCTTACTTTGCTCGATAGGCTGGACATAGGCGTTTTCCACCGCGGCCGAGAGGCTGGGCGACCACGCCACGGCCTTGGCCAGCTCCCGCAGTACCGGCACGCCGCCGCAGGCGTAGGCAAAGGTGGGGAACAGATTCACCAGCAACACAAAGCCCGCAAAGCAGGCCGCCAGAGTCCCGGCCGGGATGCCCAGAATCCGGCGCCGGCGGCGCCGGGCCCGGAGCCGGGCCTGCGCCCGCTCCACACATCCGTCCAGAGCCGCGGGGGTGGACTCCAGCTCCCGCAGCAGGGATTCATACTCCGTATTCCGGTTCATGCGCCATCCTCCTCTCCCAGCTCCAGCCGCAGCAGGGCCAGAGCCTTCCGCTGCCGGGTGGCCACGGTCCCCTGTGGAATGCCCAGGGCCTGGGCCGTCTCCGATTGGGTGTACCCGGTGAAAAACCGCAGGATCACCACCGCCCGCAATTCCTCGGGCAGCCGCCCCACCGCCTCCCGCAGGGGCAGGCCGTCATAGGCGTCCGGTCCGGCGGTGTCCGGCAGGGCGTCCTGACCGCCGGGGTGAAACCGATTCCGGCGGCGCAGCTCCCGGTGGCAGGTATTGAGCAGGATCCGGGTCAGCCACGTCTCGAAAAAGGCCGCCTCCCGCAGCTGTCCCAAGGCCCGCAGGGCCTGGTAGACGGCCTCGTCCACGGCCTCCAGGGCATCGGCCTCCCGGCCCAGGTACAAATACGCCGTGCGGTAGAGCGTCTGCCGCATGGCCTGCGTCCGGCGGGCAAATTCCTCTTGATTCATCTCTGGCCCCCTCCTTTCCTCGTTCTACCCATTAGAGCCTGCAGGGGCGGCGTTTGTTTTCCGGCGGTGAAGAAAATTTTCCGGGCAAAAAAAGGGCACGGCCAAAGCCGTGCCGAAAACACAACACTTACCATGCCGCCCGTGGAGCGGCGGGAGGTCCGTCAGGCCCGGGGATGGGCCTTTTGATAGACGTCCTTGAGCTGGTGCTTGATGACATGGGTATAAATCTGGGTGGAGGAAATGTCCGCGTGGCCCAGCATCTCCTGAATGGAGCGCAGGTCCGCGCCGTTTTCCAGAAGATGAACGGCAAAGGAGTGGCGCAGGGTGTGGGGGGTGATGTCCTTTTCAATGCCCGCCCGCTCCTGGTAGTACTTGATGATCTTCCAGAATCCCTGGCGGCTCATCCGCTCACCGCTCATATTGACGAACAGGGCCGTCTCCTCACTGTCGGCAATGAGCTGGGGACGAATGGTACGCACATAATCGGACAATGCCTTGACCGCCGTGTGGTACAGCGGGATCATCCGCTCCTTGCCCCGGTTGGCGCAGCGCAGGAAGCCTGCCGCCAGATTCAGGTCCTCCAGATTCAAAGAGATCAGCTCGCTGACCCGGATGCCGGTGGCGTAGAGCAGCTCCAGCATGGCGTGGTCCCGGTACCCCTTGGCGTCCACACACTGGGGCTGCTCCAAAAACAGCTCCACTTCCTTGCTGGTGAGAATCTCCGGATACCGCCGCTCCACCTTGGCCGCCGCCACACCCCGGGCGGGGTTGACCGTGAGGATCTGCTCCGACACCAGGAAGTTGTAAAAGGACTTCACCGACGCCAGATACCGCGTTACCGACGCCGCCGACTTTCCCCGGGAGAGCATCCCGTTCATGTACTCGGTGACCATGGCGTTGTCCGCCTCCCGCAGGGTGCAGTGATGGTCGGTCTGCAGGTATGTCTCAAACTGCTTCACATCCCGCAGATAGGACGTAACGGTATTTTGAGAAGCGTGCTTCTCCCCTGTGAGGTACGCGCCGTAGCGCTCCAGATCGCTTGCCGGCAAGCAGACCCCTCCTCTCTTTTCTCTATCTAAATCACCGCCCGCTCCAGTGCCAGTGTCAGCAGCCGGGGCGAAAGAAGCAATTCCACACACAATCCCACTGTCAGCGCCGCCAGAACAATGCCCAGACGAATCCAGCAGCGCCTGCCGTAAACAACCGGCGCCGTATGGCGTCCCCTCCCAAAGGATGCCCGGGCCAGCGCGGCAGACGTTTCCATGGACGCATCCGCCAGCAGGAAAAAGCAAGGCAGCGTCACGGCACAGCGCACACCCAGCACGGCCAGCGCCAGCACCACGCCGTCACCGCCAAAGGAAGCGGTAAAACAGCACACAGAAAACGACAGGAAAAACCCGAAGGCCAGCGCCGCGCAGGGCAGCAGCACCACCCCGATGGACGCAAATCCCAGGAAAAACGCCAGCAGCGGATAACGGATGTACAGCACCAGTGCTGCCGGCAGGGCAGCGGCCGCGCCGCCGCTTTCTCCGCTCAAACTCAGATATCCCTCCAGATACTGCTTGAGCTCCGTACCGGTCTCATCCGGTACCCACTCCAGCACGACCTGTCCCAAAACCACGCCCAATAAAAAGAAAAGCGCCAGGATCAGCAGCCGCCAGAGCGGGGAAGATTGTCCCGGAGCAGGAATCCTTCGTTTTTTCCAGTTCAAACCGTCTCACCTCGCTTCAGCCTATGAACACACACCGGGCTTGATGCGAGGCAGTTGACGTAAACTTGCTTTAAATTTATCATAGAGCAACTTTCCCCGTTTATCAAGGAATTTACCGGAATTTCCATATTTTTTGGCGATTATGACAAAATATTATGTAAACGCAATTATGTAAACAAGAGAAACGGGCGCACGAGCCGTGTCTTAAAGCACAGAAAAAAGTGCCGGATTTACGGCGGTTTTTCTTCAAAACCCCCACATTTGTGGGTTTTGGGAAGGACCTCCCCCGGCGGCATTCCGAGGGAGAGCCGCCCCTCTCCGAAACCCCTTTTGTGAAATTTCACCATAGTTCCCGGTCAGCGGCGCCGCCGCTTCCCACCCCGCTTTCGTCCGCCCAGCAGGCCTGCCAGAAGGCCGCCGGCCAGGGCACATAATATCAGAATGCCGCCATGCTCCGTCCAGGTAATCCCCTGCCAGGCCAGAGCACCCACCGCGATCAACGCGCAGACGAAGAGAGCCGCGGCCAGCATGGCTCCCGGGAGGCGTCCCATTCCCGCCTGCCCCGCTGCCAAAAAGGCGCCCACTGCAGAGGAGATCACACACAGTCCCGCTGTAACAGCGAAGGCTACCCCCTCCCCCACTGTGCCCCGGACCAGCAGAGCTGCCAGCAGCAGATGACCTGCCAGATAGATCCCCAATGACACAGCCAGTGCCCTGCCGAACACCACCCAAGGCTTGCGCGGCGTCCGTTTCCCATTTCCCATAAAAAAACCTCCCCCGGAATACGCTTTCAAACAAGCATATTCCGGGGGAGGCGGATTTTATGACCTTATGCCTTGGGTTCTTCTTCCGGGGCGGGGATCTCGTCCACGGGATCCTCGGGAAGCTCTTCCTTTTTCTCTTCCAGCTTCTCTTCCAATTTCTCTTCCTTCTCCTTCTTCTTGGAGTCCTTAGAGTCCTTGGAAGGCTGCTCACCGGTCTGGACGCCCACGTTGGACACGGCCCACTTGGTGAACTCGATGCGCACGCGGTCCTCGCTGGTCTCGATCACGATGGTGTCGTTGTTCACAGAGACGATCTTGCCTACCACACCGCCGATGGTGGTGATGACATCACCCTTCTTCAGGCTGTCCCGCATTTCCTGAGCCTGCTTCTTCCGCTTGTTTTCGGGGCGGATCATCAGGAAGTACATCAGCGCGAACAGCACCACCAGCATGAGGATCGTAGAGGTTCCCTGGTCCATGTTTCCATTTCTCCTTTTTCGTTTGTAAATTGGCAATACAGCTATTATACCAAAGCAAATCGTTTTTGCAAGCCTTTTCTTGCCTTTTTCACCGGTTATACCCGCTGCTCCAGCTTTCCGCTGTACTGCGCCCGGAAGTCGGCAAAGGTGCCCGCGTCCAGATTCTGCCGGATTCGGGCCATGAGCTCATTATAGAAGTAGAGATTGTGCAGCACAGCCAGCCGCAGGGCCAGCACCTCGTCCGCCTTGAACAGGTGCCGCAGGTATGCCCGGGAAAAGCTCCGGCACACCGGGCACTGGCAGCTTTCGCTGATGGGCCGGGAGTCCGTGGCGTACTTTTCATTGAGGATGTTCACGGTGCCTTCCCAGGTAAAGAGCTTGCCGTGGCGGCCGTTGCGGGAGGGCATGACGCAGTCGAAGAAGTCCACGCCCCGGCTGACGGCCTCAATGATGTTGCTGGGCGTGCCCACGCCCATGAGGTAGCGGGGCTTTTCCTTGGGCATGAAGGGCTCCACCACGTCGATCATCTCATACATAACCTCTGCCGGCTCCCCTACCGCCAGTCCGCCGATGGCAAAGCCGTCGCAGTCGATCTTGGCGATCTCCCGCATGTGCCAGGCCCGCAGGTCCGCGAACGTGGCACCCTGGTTGATGCCGAAGAGCATCTGGTGGGGGTTCACGGTATCCGGCAGGGCGTTGAGGCGGTCGTGCTCGATCTTGCACCGCTCCAGCCAGCGCAGTGTCCGCTCACAGCTGGCCTTGGCATACTCGTACCGGGCGGGATTCTCCACGCACTCGTCGAAGGCCATGGCAATGTCGCTGCCCAGATTGGACTGGATGCGCATGGACTCCTCGGGGCCCATAAAAATCTTACGCCCGTCGATGTGGGAGGAGAAGTACACGCCCTCCTCCTTGATCTTGCGCAGGGATGCCAGGGAGAACACCTGGAACCCGCCGGAGTCGGTGAGGATGGGACCGTCCCAGTTCATGAAGCGGTGCAGTCCGCCCATCTGCCGCACCAGGGCGTCGCCGGGGCGCAGATGCAGATGATAGGTGTTGGACAGCTCAATCTGGCAGCCCACCTCTTTGAGGTCGTGGGCGGAGACGCCGCCCTTGATGGCCGCCTGGGTGCCCACGTTCATGAACACCGGCGTCTGCACGGTGCCTCCGTGGGCGCAGGAAAATTCGCCGCGCCGGGCGCGGCCCTCGGTTTTGATGACTTTGAACATGTATGCTCTCCTAGTTTGATGGTGTTCCCCTTCTCCGGGGTGGTCAGGAAATAAACATGGCGTCGCCGAAGCTGAAGAAGCGGTAGCGCTCCCGCACTGCCTCTTCGTAGGCCGCCAGGACGTGTTCCCGTCCGGCGAAAGCGGACACCAGCATGATGAGGGTGCTCTCAGGCAGGTGGAAGTTGGTGATCAGGCCGTCCATGACCTTGAACCGGTAGCCGGGATAGATGTAAATGTCCGTCCAGCCGGCGCTGGCGGTCATGGTGCCGTCTTCGGCAGCCCAGCTCTCCAGCGTGCGGCAGGAGGTGGTGCCCACGCAGATGCACCGCCCGCCGGCAGCTTTCGTACGGTTGATGAGGTCTGCCGTCTCCTGAGAGATCACACAGTACTCGCTGTGCATCTCATGGTCCGTGATCTCCTCCTCCTTGACGGGGCGGAAGGTACCCAGGCCCACGTGGAGGGTCACATAGCCCACACCCACGCCCATGGCCTGGATCTTCTCCAGCAGCTCCGGCGTGAAGTGAAGTCCCGCCGTGGGAGCCGCCGCGCTGCCCAAAACCCGGGAGTACACCGTCTGATACCGTTCCCGGTCCTGCAGCTCTTCCCGGATGTAGGGCGGCAGAGGCATCTTGCCCAGGCGCTCGAGCACCTCCAGGAAGATCCCCTCGTACTCGAAGCGGACCAGCCGGTTGCCGCCGGGCAGCTCCTCCGTCACCTCCGCCATCAGCTCCCCATCGCCGAAGGACAGCCGGGTGCCGGGCTTCATCTTCCGGCCCGGACGCACCAAACACTCCCAGGTCCCCTCTCCCTTGTCGATGAGCAGCAGCACCTCGCAGGCGCCGCCGCCGGGCAGCCGGTGGCCCAGAAGGCGGGCCGGCAGCACCCGGGAGTCATTGAGAATCAGGCAGTCCCCGGGGCGGAGAAACTCCGGCAGGTCGTGGAAGTGGTGGTGACCCACCGCGCCGCTGAAGCGGTCCAGAGTCATCAGGCGGGAGGCGTCCCGCTGGGGGATGGGGGTCTGGGCAATGAGCTCTTGCGGCAGGTCATAGTAAAAGTCGCTTGTTTTCATGGATTGTGGTTCCTCACTTAATGGTAATGTCGGTATAGTAGAAATTCAAAATATCCCCGTAGTCATACCCCTGCTCCGCCATAGCCTTGGCACCGTACTGGCTCATGCCCACATTGTGGCCGTTGCCCGTGCCGGTGATGACGAAGGTCCCGGAGGCATTGCGGACATTGGACACACTTCCCAGGCCCACGGTCTGCGTGCCGGAAGAGGTGATGATGCTGATGCTGCCGCCGTCCAGAGTGCCCAGCTGGCCGCTGCCGGAGATCACAGATGCTCCGTCCAGGGAATCCAGCGTCTGATTCCCGTTGACGGAATAGCTGCCGCCGGAGCTTGTGCTTATGCTGCCGCCGGTGGCGCCTCCCACCGTGGCATCACCGGTGCCTCCG
The DNA here is from genome assembly GCA_944387035.1 of uncultured Oscillospiraceae bacterium. Classification (GTDB taxonomy): domain Bacteria; phylum Bacillota; class Clostridia; order Oscillospirales; family Oscillospiraceae; genus Oscillibacter. Next base: position 58,266 of record CALXDJ010000008.1, read on the forward strand.
GAGATGGTAAAGCGCATACTGCGTACGTTTTTGCCGTATGTCGTGCTGTAAAAGGCCATGCGGCATGTCTCGCCCTTGACGGTGAGACTGTGGCCGGAGCTGTCCTCAAATGTAACCTTATAGACATTACCCAGCGGAGTGTACTCAGACACATAGACATTGGTCACATCTCCGATGGAATAGCCGCTGTTTTGGAGGACCCAGGTCAATTCTTCCCGGGTGTACGTGACGGTATACTGGTAGTCCGGAATGGAGGCGGCAGACTCATAGGGGTCCTGCTTGCCCTGCAGGTAGGGCACGTCGCTGCCCCAGACGTTGGCGGCATCCTCCGTGGCGCCGCCGTCGGAGGAGTGATAGACCGTTTCGGCCAGCTGGCCGTCATAATAGACGCACTCCCCTGCCGTGTTGTCCACGGCTTCGTCACTGCGGGCCGTGGAGGCATTGACACCGTTGTAAACCTGGCAGTCCGTGGTGTTGCACACATCAAAGCCGTAGGTGGACTGGTGCTTGGTGGTGCGGCAGGCGTAGGTCCGGGCGCACACCGCCTGGGCCTCCAGAGCCGCCAGGGGCCACTGACCGCTCATCTCATGAGGGATCACGCCCTTGACATAGTCCTCCAGATCCACCACGTTGATGACGCTCAGGTTCCCGCCGGTAATCCGGGGATACTCAAATCCGCCCCGGTAGCGGTATCCCTTGAACCAGGTGATGGGCTCCTCGCCCCAGCCCTCCGGCTGTACGCCCAGGGGCAGAATCCCCCGGTAGTCATACTCAAAGAGAATGTCGGTGGTCCCGGTTACCGTCACGGTGACGGCGGTATCGGATACCTTTTCGGCATAGCCGCCGTCCATGTCTTCCGCGGCGTCTTCGGCCTCGCTGCGGGAGTCGTAGCACCCGGTGCGCACCACGTACTCGCCGGAGATCCAGGCCACCCAGCCGTCCAGATCATCGGCGGCGTCCTCTGCCTCCTCCCGGTCCCCGAAGCCGTCCACCTGCACCCGCCAGGGGCCCAGATACCGGAAGGTTCCGGAGGGCATATCCCGGGAATAACTGCCGCTTTGAGACATATAAATATCTCCGGCAGCAGTCATGGAAATGGTGGTCTCGTCCGTCTCCAGCAGCGGCTCAAAGTTCCGGTCCTCATCAAAATATCCGAAGGAATACCCTGACCCCTGGGCATTTTCCAGGTTGGCGGAAAAGAGCGCGCTGGACCCGTATCGCAGCCCGACTTTCACCAGATCATTCTCTACGGCGGATGCCGATACGCTGGCACATGCAAAAAATGTCACAACGAACAAAGCGGTAAGCAGCTGTTTTTTCATGGAACCTCCCAACGGCGCAGCCTTGACGCAGACGGAAAAGTATGCTAATATACATACAAATGTCCGTCTCGCACACACAGTCTCTTGGATTCAATACTAAGAGACATTATAGTACAAACAGGCGGCAGATTCAACCAAAATTCGACGGCGGATGCCGCAGGGCGTCCGGTCCGCAGAGAAAGCGGGAGGAAGCATGGATATGAAAGAGTACAAAGTGGGCGTCATCGGCTGCACCGGCATGGTGGGACAGAGATTCATCACTCTGCTGGAGCATCACCCCTGGTTTCACCTGACTGCCGTGGCCGCCAGCAGCCGCAGCGCCGGCAAGCCTTACCGGGAGGCCGTGGCGGGCCGCTGGGCCCTGGATACCCCCATGCCCGAGGCGGCCGGCGATCTGGTGGTGCTGGATGCCGAGGCTGACGCCGAGAAGCTGGCCAACATGGTGGATTTTTGTTTCTGTGCCGTGGACATGAAGAAAGAAGAGATCCGGGCCCTGGAGGAGAAGTACGCCAAGCTGGAGTGCCCCATCGTCTCCAACAACTCCGCCCACCGCTGGACGGAGGATGTCCCCATGGTGGTGCCGGAGATCAACGCCGACCACATCGAAATCATCGACGCCCAGCGCAAGCGTCTGGGCACCAAGCGGGGCTTTGTGGCGGTGAAGAGCAACTGCTCCCTCCAGAGCTATGTGCCGGCCCTGCATCCTCTGCGCAAGTACGGGCTGGAGCGGGCGCTGGTGTGCACCTACCAGGCCATTTCCGGTGCCGGCAAGACCTTTGCGCGCTGGCCCGAGATGGTGGATAACTGCATCCCCTACATCGGCGGCGAGGAGGAAAAGAGCGAGCAGGAGCCCCTCAAGCTCTGGGGCCACATCGAGGGCGGAAAGATCGTCAAGGCCGATGGTCCCGCCATCACGGCGCAGTGCTTCCGGGTCGCCTGCCAGGATGGACACATGGCCGCCGTGTTCATGAAGTTTGCCGACGGCAAGGCCCCCTCTATGGATGAGATCAAGGCCGACTGGGCCGCCTTCCGGGGTCCCGCCCAGGAGCTGAACCTCCCCTCTGCCCCCAAGCAGTTCCTGCACTATTTCGAGGAGGAGAACCGGCCTCAGACCAAGCTGGACCGGAACCTGGAGCATGGCATGGCCATCTCCATCGGCCGCCTGCGGCCTGACACCCAGTATGACTACAAGTTCGTGTGCCTGTCCCACAACACCCTCCGGGGCGCCGCCGGTGGTTCGGTGCTGCTGGCTGAGCTGCTGTGCGCCAAGGGCTACATTGACGCCAAGTAAGTCCCGCCGTCCCAGAATCCATATTCTTCATACCAAAGAGAGCAGATGCCCCAGTCCGGGCACCTGCTCTCTTTTCACCCAGCGGAATCAAAGGAGGAATTGTTGTGAAGCTTCCAATCTTTACAGGCTCCGCCGTTGCAATTGTTACGCCCTTTTCCAAGGGAGGTGTGGACCTGACCGCCCTGGAGCGGCTGCTGGACTTTCAGCTCCAAAACGGGACGGACGCAGTGGTGGTGTGCGGCACCACCGGCGAGTCGTCCACCATGTCCTACCGGGAGCGGATGCGCACCATTGAGTTCTGCGTGGAATACGTGGCGGGCCGGGTGCCGGTGATCGCCGGGTCCGGGTCCAACTCCACGAAAAACGCCGTGATCCTCAGCCGGGACGCCCAGCGCTCCGGTGCGGACGCTCTGCTGGTGGTAACCCCCTACTACAACAAAGCCACCCAGGCGGGACTGATCCGCCACTATACCACTCTGGCCGACGCCGTCTCCTGTCCGGTAATCCTCTACAATGTTCCCTCCCGCACCGGCGTGAACATCGCGCCGGAGACCTGTGCCCGGCTGGCGGAACACCGCAACATCCTGGGCATCAAGGAGGCTTCCGGGGACTTGGGTGCCGTGCAGCGCATCCGCCGCCTCTGTCCCCCGGACTTTTACATCTGGTCCGGCAACGACGACGAGACCGTTCCCATCTGCGCCCTGGGCGGCAAAGGGGTGATCTCCGTGGCGGCCAACGTCGTCCCTGCCCAGATGCACCGGCTGGTGGAGCTGTGCCTGCAAAACGACTTTGCTGCCGCCGGAGAATTGCAGATCGCCCTCAAGCCCTTGTGCGACGCCCTCTTCTGCGAGGTAAACCCCATCCCGGTCAAAACCGCGCTGAACCTCATGGGCTGGGAAGCCGGTCCCCTTCGCCTGCCGCTGTGCCAGCCCAGCGAGGAACACCTGCAGCTCATTCAAACCACCCTGGCCGAATATGGGCTGATCCCGGAATCTTAAATCCGGGCTGAAACACCCCCTGATCAAAACATCCCGCACGCTTCCCCTCCGCGCAAACCGCACCGCATGCGCTCATGCCGGACCGCCCGGACGGTCAGGTCCGGTCTGAAACCTCTCCTTCCCGTTCCAACAGCTGAAGAATCCGGCGCGGAATGGGGGTCGGTCCTCCTGCTGCTTTCCATCCTGCCAAAAATGCTGCCCGAACCACGTCAAACAATGCTGACTCCGCCTCGTCATATGCCTGGCGGTCCAGAAATTCCGAGAACGCCTCTTCAAACTCATTCGACATCATCCCGAGGTACCTCCTGCATGAATCGTGTTGGCTGGGTATATTTTACATCCATCTTGTGCAAAATACAACCAAATCTGAGCATATGCCCAGATCAGGTTGACGAAATCCAAAGCCCGTTTGGCTACAATGTTGCTGGGAGGAGATGGAATGAAAGACCGGTATCACGATATTTATCTGCAGATTGGCCTGAACATCCTGCGCTGCCGTAAGGAGCGGGGCCTGACCCAGGAACAGCTGGCAGACCGGACCGGCCACAGCCGCAACCACATCCAGCGAGTCGAGACTGCTTATACCGCTCCCACTCTGGCTACGCTGCTGGACATCGCCCAGGCACTGGAAGTTCCTCTGGAAAAACTGCTGGAGATTCCAAAATAAACGGACTGCCGCAACGCGGCAGTCCGTTTTCTATATCATGGCCAAGCGGTTTTCGGGCGGAATCACCGCTTCCCCGCTCCATTCCAAGGAAGGCCGTAGCGGAGGCGTAAAGTCTTTACGCTTTTCACCAAAAATCCCACGGCGGCCAACTGTCCCAGGAGAATTTCCCATTGTCCCGGGACCCGCTCCAGGCAAAGCGGCAGGAAGAAGGCACAGGCCGCAGCCGCCAAATCCGGAATCAGCAGGGCCCGCAGGTTTCCGCTCTCCCGGACCAGATACCGCCAGTCCAGCCGCCACTTCCATACCGCCACCGCCAGCAGCACCACCAGCAGCCACCACATGGGCACCGGCGGCTCCGGCGCCAGGCGGTACTGGTGGTACAGGGAAATCACCGCCAACAGCAAAACCCGGCACATCATCCCAGCCCCCACGGCCATCTGCCTCTCCCGGAGACTCCGCTCCGCGGTTTTGGCCGCCGGAGTGTCCCCTTCCCCGTCGCACTCGTCCAGCAGCAGATAGTCCGTGGACACGCCGAAAATCCGGCTCACCCCCAGGACGTTGGCGGTGTCCGGCACCACCTCCCCCAGCTCCCAACGGGAGACCGCCTGGCGGCTCACCCCCAGCTTTCCTGCCAGGGCTTCCTGACTCATCCCCTTCTCCCGGCGCAGCCGGTGGAGCTTTTCTCCGAATGTCATGCAGGCACCTCCTTTGCCGCCATCATTCTACCAAAAACAGTGCGCCGGTTCCACCGCATCTGGGTGGAACCGGCGCAACCAAACGTGGAAGCGGGCAAATCAGGGCCTTTATCCGTTCATCCGGGAGAGCATTTCCGCCCGGGCCCCTTCGATATACTCGTCATAGGTGCACATCTTGTCGATGAGCTTGCCGTCGGTGATCTCCATGATCCGGTTGGCAATGGTCTGCACAAACTCATGGTCGTGGCTGGCAAAGAGCACCACGCCCTTGAAGTCGATGAGGCCGTTGTTGACGGCGGTGATGGACTCCAGGTCCAGATGGTTGGTGGGCTGATCCAGCACGAGAACGTTGGAGCCGAAGAGCATCATCCGGGAGAGCATGCACCGCACCTTCTCACCGCCGGAGAGAACCTTGACGGGCTTGAACACATCGTCGCCGGAGAAGAGCATCCGGCCCAGGAAGGAGCGCTTGAAGGACTCGGTATTCTCGTCGGCGGTGTTGCCGGTGTACTGGCCCAGCCAGTCCACCAGGTTCAGGTCGCAGTCGTTGAAGAAGGCGGAGTTGTCCAGGGGGAAATAGCTGGTGGTGATGGTGGTGCCCCACTTATAGGTGCCCTCGTCGGGCTCCATCTCGCCCATGAGGATCTTGAAGAGGGTGGTCTTGGCGATCTCGTCCTCCCCCACGAAGGCGATCTTGTCGCCCTTGTTCACCCGGAAGGAGATGTTGTCCAGCACCTTGCGGCCATCCACGGTCTTGGAAAGGCCCTCCACGGCGAGGATCTCCTTGCCGGGCTCCCGATCCATGGTAAAGCCCACGAAGGGATAGCGCCGGGAAGAGGCGGGCATCTCCTCCACCGTCAGCTTGTCCAGCAGCTTACGCCGGGCAGTGGCCTGCTTGGACTTGGACTTGTTGGCGGAGAACCGGGCGATGAATGCCTGCAGTTCCTTGATCTTCTCCTCGTTCTTGCGGTTCTGGTCCTTGATCATCCGCTGAACCAGCTGGCTGGACTCGTACCAGAACTCGTAGTTGCCCACGTACATCTTGATTCCGCCGTAGTCCACGTCCACGATGTTGGTGCACACGGTATTGAGGAAGTGACGGTCGTGGCTGACGACGATGGTCAGAGCCTCGCAGTCCATCAGGAAGTCTTCCAGCCACTCAATGGCCTGGATGTCCAGGTGGTTGGTGGGCTCGTCCAGGAGGATGATGTCCGGCTTTCCGAACAGAGCCTGGGCCAGCAGCACCTTCACCTTCTCCTTGGCGGTCAGGGAGGACATCTCGGAATAGAGAATGTCGTTGGAAAGGCCCAGACCCTGGATCAGGCGGGAGACATCGGACTCAGCCTCCCAGCCGCCCATCTCGGCAAACTCGGCCTCCAGCTCACTGGCCTTGACGCCGTCCTCGTCGGTGAAGTCCTCCTTCTCATAGAGGGCGTCCTTCTCCTTCATCACGTCGTAGAGGTGCTGGTTGCCCATGATGACGGTGTCCAGCACGGTGTAGGCGTCATACTGGAAGTGGTCCTGCTTCAGGACGCTCATCCGCTCCTCCTTGGGGATGATGACCTCGCCGGTGGTGGGCTCCAGATCGCCGGAGAGCACCCGGAGGAACGTGGTCTTGCCTGCGCCGTTGGCGCCGATGATGCCGTAGCAGTTGCCGGGGGTAAACTTCAGATCCACGTGCTTAAACAGGGTCTGACCGCTGAAGTTGACGCTGACGTCATTGACAGTAATCATAGCGATTCCTTTCTGATTGTGTGATGTTCAAAAGACGCAAACAGGCGCAATGCGGTGCATTGCGTCTGCTCGCCGGGATTTATTCCTTGTCCATGACGGCCTTGTGATAGACCTTCTTGCCCTTCTTGATGATGATGCCGTCACCGCAGCAGTCCTTGCAGGTCCACTTGGCGGCGATATCGCCCACCTTCTCGCCGCACACGGACACGCCGCCCTGCTGCACCAGGCGCCGGGCCTCGGCCTTGGAGGGAGCCAAACCGCACTTGACCAGCAGGGTCAGCACGTCGATCTCGCCATCGGCGAAGTCGCCCTCGCACAGCGTGGTGCAGGGCATGTTGGCGCTGTCGCCGCTGCCGCCGAACAGAGCCCGGGCGGCCTCCTGGGCCTTGGCGGCCTCTTCCTCGCCGTGGACCAGCTTGGTCAGCTCGTAGGCCAGAATCTCCTTGGCGGTGTTGAGCTGGCTGCCCTCCCACTTGTCCATCTCGTCGATCTGCTCGAGAGGCAGGAAGGTCAGCATCCGGATGCACTTGAGAACATCGGCGTCGCCCACGTTGCGCCAGTACTGATAGAACTCGAAGGGAGAGGTCTTGTTGGGGTCCAGCCACACGGCGCCGGAGGCGGTCTTGCCCATCTTCTTGCCCTCGGAGTTGAGCAGCAGCGTGATGGTCATGGCGTAGGCGTCCTTGCCCAGCTTGCGGCGGATCAGCTCCGTGCCGCCCAGCATGTTGGACCACTGGTCGTCGCCGCCGAACTGCATGTTGCAGCCCACGGTCTGGAACATGTGGTAGAAGTCGTAGGACTGCATGATCATATAGTTGAACTCCAGGAAGCTCAGGCCCTTTTCCATGCGCTGCTTGTAGCACTCGGCCCGGAGCATGTTGTTGACGGAGAAGCATGCGCCCACTTCCCGCAGGAGGTCCACGTAGTTGAGCTTCAGGAGCCAGTCGGCGTTGTTGAGCATCATGGCCTTGCCCTCGCCGAACTCAATGAACCGCTCCATCTGCTTTTTGAAGCACTCGCAGTTGTGCTGGATGGTCTCAGGGGTCATCATGGAGCGCATATCGGTACGGCCGGAGGGGTCGCCGATATAGCCGGTGCCGCCGCCGATGAGGGCGATGGGCCGGTTGCCCGCCATCTGCAGGCGCTTCATCAGGCACAAGGCCATGAAGTGGCCCACATGGAGGCTGTCGGCGGTGGGGTCGAAGCCAATGTAGAACACGGCTTTGCCGTTGTTGACCAGGTCCCGGATTTCCTCTTCATCGGTGACCTGGGCGATGAGGCCGCGGGCTTTGAGTTCTTCGTAAATCTGCATGGTTGCTGTCTCCTTTTTTATCGTATCTCAATCGAGTATTCCACGGATTCCGGCCGCGAAACCGCCCCGAAGGAGCCGGGGGCGCAATGCGGAAAAAAAGCCCTCCGTCCCGGCGGGGACAGAGGGCGAAATACTTCGCGGTACCACCTCTGGTTCGCCGCACGTTCACACGGACGGCCTTAGGGCGTGCCAACACACGCCAGCGCGGTAACGGGCGCACCCGGAGCACGCCTACTGGGCAAAACCTTGCCGTTGGGGTGCCAGCTCCAAGGGGTATTCGCCGTTTTGCCCTCTCCCCTTTTCACCAAACCAGGGGTTCTCTTTGCAGTGCGGAAACGGGTACTCTTCCTCTTCCTCGCTATATCCGAAGGGGATTATATCGAATAACGGGAAACTTGTCAAGTCTGCGGGCATTCCGGCTCCTCACCGGCGGAAAGATAGAGTTCTTCGGCCTCCTGCAGCGCCCGGTTGAGTCTGGCCCAGGCCGGACGGCACTCCGGCACCGGCTCCATGAGGTCCACGGCATCGGCCATGGCCCCCGCCAGACACAGGTACATCTGCTTCCAAATAGTCTCTTCCTCCATATCGATTCCCTCCCATGCAGATTTTGTGCACTAAACTTAGGTGCATTAAGTACATACTACTCCAAAGTGGACTTAAAATCAACTTAATTTTAGTACACAGGTGGGACGCAGATGAGACGAGTCGGAGATCACGGCAAGCATATCAGCATCCGGTTTGATACGGAGACACATGATAAGCTGTTCTATATTGCGGAATACGAAGGGCGCAGCGGCAGCGGCCAGATCATGTACTTGATCCGCAAGTGCATTGCGGAGTTTGAGAAGGAACACGGCAAAATTGAATGGGACGAAAACAAAAACGGCTGACAAAAGTCAGCCGTTTTTCTATTGGAACGCCTCGCAGAGTTCGCGCCCGCAGGCGCGAAAAAATTGCAATTCATGTTCTCCGGCGACATGCGCGTCGGAGAACATTCTTCTCAGCCCGCAAGTGTGGACCGGGGCCGACTAGGCGGCCCCGGTATGCGCGCAGCGGGCTGCATCCCCTCGTCCAAGCGGCCGGGGCCGCTTGGACGAAAGCCTCGCGCATCCCCTCGTGTAAGCGGTCCAGCCGCTTACACGAAGCCCTCCCCTCGCTCAAGCGGTGCCAGCCGCTTGGGCGATACTCTTTCGATATTCCTCCGCCTCGTCCAGCAGCTCCCCGGCGCTTGCCAGCAGTGCCTCCGTTACTTTGGCGCCGCCGGTGATCCGGGCCAGCTCCGCTTTGCGCCGCTCCCGGTCCAGCAACACCACATGCGTATAGGTTCTTCCCTTTTCCTCGCCCTTCTCCACGGAAAAATGCGTGTCCGCCATGGCCGCCAGCTGCGGCAGATGCGTCACGCACAGCACCTGCTTGCGGCGGCTGACCTGGGCCAGCTTTTGGGCCACCTTCTGGGCCGCCCGGCCGGAGACACCGGTATCCACCTCGTCAAAGACCAGAGTCCCCACGGCCTCCTGCTCCGCCAGCACGTTTTTCAGCGCCAGCATAATCCGGGCCAGCTCACCGCCGGAGGCAATCCGGGCGATGGGCCGCAGGTCCTCGCCCACGTTGGCGGACATCAAAAACCGCACGGTGTCGCACCCGTCCGGACCGGGCTCCTTGGCCGCAAAGTCGATGGCGAACCGGACCTTGCGCATGTCCAGCTCCCGCAGCTCCGTCTGAATCCGCTCCTCCAGCACGGCGGCCGCCGCTTTCCGCGCCGCCGTCAGGCGCGCGCCCTGCTCCGTCACCGCCGCCTCTTTTCCCTTGAGCTCCCGCTCCAGGCGCACCAGAGTGTCATCCGCCGTCTCCATAGCGTCCAGCTCCGCCCGGCTGCGCTCCAGATAGGCCAGCATGTCCTCCACCGTGGCGCCGTACTTCTTTTTCAGCCGGTACAGCTGGTCCGCACGGGCCTCGGCGGCGTCCAGCTCCGCGGGAGAAAAGTCAAATCTTTGGCGCAGCTCCTGAATCGTCTCGGCAAGGTCATATACTTCACTGTACGCCTGTCCCAGTCGATTGAAGAGTTCTGCAAGCTCGTCATTCAGCGTGCGCACGCTGCCCATGGCCTCCTGGGCATTGCGCAGCAGACTGGCCGCGCCGTCGCTGTCGTCTCCTCCGCTCAGGCAATACTCCGCCCCGGAGAGGGCCGAGAGATACTTCTCGCCGTTGCGCAGCAGCTCCCGTTTTTCCCGCAGTTCCTCTTCTTCACCGGGCACCAGCTCCGCCGCCTCCAGCTCTCCGATCTGGAACCGGAGGCTGTCCATGCGGCGGGCCTTCTCCGCCTCGTCCATCTGAAGGGCGCGGATCTGGGCCTTGAGCGATGCCATGGCATCATAGGCGGCCCGGTAGTCCGCCAGGACGCCCTCCAGGCGGCCGAAGCGGTCCAGGTACGCCCCGTGCTGCTCCTCATCCAGCAGCTGCGCGCCGTCGTGCTGGCCGTGGATGTTCAAGAGCTCCCCGCCGATTTTCCGCAGCTGGGCCACGGTCAGCGGGCGGCCGTTGGCCCGGCACAGGTTCCGGCCGTCGGCGCAGATCTCCCGCTCCAGCAGCAGTTCCCCGTTTTCGTCCGGGGCCACGCCGGTCTCGACCAGGCCCGGCAGCTCCGGCGGGACCTGGGAAAAACAGGCGCTGACAAAGGCCTTGTCCGCCCCGGTGCGGATCAGCTCCCGGGAGGTCCGTCCCCCCAGCACCGCGCCCAGTGCATCCACCACGATGGATTTGCCCGCGCCGGTCTCGCCGGTCAGGGCGTTGAATCCCGGCCGGAAGGCGATGTCCGCCGCCTCGATGACGGCGATATTTTCAATATGCAGCAGTTCCAGCATACGTTCGACTCCCCCGCAATCCCGCGTGAATCAGAGCATCTCCTTGATCTCCTCGCAGAAGCTGGCGGCGGACTCCGTGTCCCGCATCAGCAAAAAGGCCGTGTCGTCTCCAGCCAGGGAGCCCACCATGTAGGTGATGTCCATATTGTCCAGAGCGGAGCAGGCCGCGCTGGCCAGGCCCGGCATGGTCTTGATGACCACGATGTTCTGGGCATAGGCGATGCTGGTGATGCTCTCCCGGAAAATGGTGCGCAGCTTCTCGGCAAAATTGAGCTTGGTGCGGTTGCCGGAAACGGCGTACTTGTACACGCCCTGCCCCACCGGCTCCTTGATCAGGTGCATCTGCTTGATGTCCCGGGAAATGGTGGCCTGGGTGCTGGTGATGCCCCGCTCCTGCAGCCGGGAGAGGAGCTGCTCCTGCGTCTCGATGTTTTCCTGGGAAATAATTTCCAGAATCATGGATTGACGGTCATTTTTCATTTTCACAGTCCTCCCGGCATCATTTTTTTGGCGAATACCTCGCAAAAGCTCTTCTCCGACAGGCGCACCAGCTTCATGGTGTACTTGCTGCGCCGGACCTGAATCTTGTCGTCGGCCTTCAGGGAAAAGGCCCGGCTCTCGTCCACGCACAGGTATACCGGCTTGCGGCCGTTACGCTCCAGCTCCACCGTCAGCACATGCTCCGGCGAGAGCACATAGGAGGAAAAGCGCATGTTATGGGTGCAGATGGGACAGACCACCATGGTCTGGGCCACCGGCTCCACCACCGGTCCTCCGGCGGAGAGTGAGTAGGCCGTGGACCCGGTGGGCGTGGCCACGATGACGCCGTCACCGGCGATGTCGGCCAGGTGCCGCCCATCCGAGGAAATCTTCAAGTGAATCACATGGGAGATGGGACCCTCCCGAATCACCGCATCGTTGAGGCCCAAGTTGGTGTAAACCTGTTTTCCTTCACGGAAAACCGCCACATCCAGCATCATGCGCTGCTCGGTGGTGAAGTTCCAGTCCTTCAGGCGGCGCAGGGTTTCCAGCTCGCTGGTTTCCAGCTCGGCAATGAAGCCCAGACCGCCCATGTTGATGCCCAGCACCGGAATCTTGTGGAGGGCTGCCAGCTTGGCCAGATGCAGGATCGTGCCGTCGCCTCCGAAGGTAATGAGCAAATCCGCACCCCGCAGCTCCTGGGTCAGGGGGCGGACGTCGCAGTCGGCAAAGGCACCCGCCTTCTGGTCCTTAAAGGGGGAACAGACCACAGTATAGAATCCGCTCTCCCGCAGGATTTTCTCCGCTGCTTTGGTGGCCAGCATCCCCTGGTCCCGGTTGGGGTTGGGACAGAGGATGATCTTTTTCTTGTTGTCCTTCACGGTGTCTCTCCCTCCTGTCCCTCTTTGAGCGTCTGGTGGGACTGCTCGACCAGAGCCTTGAGATCCAGCTCCGGCATCTGCCCCTCACCCTTGACCAGGTACCCCAGATACTCGATATTTCCCTCGGGCCCGCGAATGGGAGAGAACGTCAGACCAAGGACTGTAAAGTTTGATTCCTTTGCATGCTCCAGGAAGTGTTCCAGCACCTCCAGATGGACGGCGGGGTCCCGGACCACGCCTTTTTTGCCCACCTTTTCCTTCCCGGCCTCAAACTGGGGCTTGACCAGGCAGGCCACATGGCCGCCGTCCTTCAGCACGCCCCACACCGCCGGAAGAATCAGCTTCAGGGAGATGAAGCTCACGTCAATGGAGGCGAAATCCAGCTCCTGCGGGATCTGCTCGTGGCTGAGATACCGGGCGTTGGTCCGCTCCAGGCACACCACCCGCTCGTCGCTGCGCAGCTTCCAGGCCAGCTGGCCGTAGCCCACGTCCACGGCATAGACCTTGGCGGCGCCGTTTTGGAGCATACAGTCCGTAAAGCCGCCGGTGGAGGCGCCGATATCGGCACACACCGCTCCATCCAGATGGATGGGGAACGTGGCCATGGCCTTTTCCAGCTTCAGACCTCCCCGGCTGACGTAGCGCAGGGCATTGCCCCGGACTTCAATCTCCGCATCGTTGGCCACCGCGGTGCCGGGCTTGTCCACCCGCTGTCCGCCCACGAACACCAGTCCGCTCATGATGGTGGCCTGGGCCTTCTGCCGGCTCTCCTGGAGCCCCCGCTCCACCAGCAGCACGTCCAGCCGTGTTTTATTGCTCATGTGCCATCGCCTCCTCTACCGCCGCGGCCACACCGGCACCGTCGAGCCCAAACCGCTCTTCCAGCTGTGCCACTGTGCCCTCCGGCGTATATGTCTTGCCCAGATTTTTCAAAATCAGATGGTCCGGTACCAAACCTGCCTCCATGAGAATGGCCGCCAGACGCTGTCCCACACAGCCGGCCCCGAAGGAGTCCTCCAGTACCAACAGCCGCTTGACGTGGCCAATGGCCGCCGCCTCTTCCGGTCCCAGGGGCGAAACACGGTTGAGCTTCACCACACCGGCATGAATCCCCTTCTGCTCCAGCAGCTCCGCCGCCTCCAGCAGGTGGTTGATGAGAATGCCGTAGGAAAGGAGCGTCACATCCTCGCCCTGCCGCAGCCATGCCACGGTCTCACCGGCGGTATCGTCCCGGAAATTGCCCTCCCCGCCCCGGGGATAGCGCAGCGCCACAGGACCTTCGATTTCAAAGAGCGCCTGACGCAGCATGTGCCGCAGCTCCGCAAAGTTGGACGGACACAGCACCGTAAAGCCCGGAATCTGTGAGAGGAACAGCACATCGAAGCAGCCGTGGTGAGTCTCACCGTCGGCACCCACCAGACCGGCCCGGTCCACCCCCAGCACCACATGGAGGTGCTCCAGGGAAACGTCGTGAATCAGCTGGTCATAGCCTCTTTGCAAAAAGGTGGAGTACACCGCGAACACCGGGATCATCCCCTGGGCGGCCAGTCCCGCGGCCATGGACACCCCGTGTCCCTCGGCGATGGCCACATCGAAAAACCGCTCAGGATGTGCCTTGGCAAAGGGCGTCAGCCCCGTGCCGCCGGCCATGGCGGCGGTAATGGCGCACACCCGGCTGTCCTCAGAGGCGCAGTCCGTCAACGTCTTGCCGAACACGGAGGAAAACGTCTCCTTCCCTCCGCCCCGAACCAGTCCGGTCTCGGGATCAAAGGGCCCGATGCCGTGGAACTTGTCGGGATTCTGCTCGGCGAAGGGATATCCCTTGCCCTTGACGGTATTGACATGGACCAGCACGGGGCTCCCCAGCTCCCGGGCCCACTCCAGCACGTCGCACAGCCGGGGCAGATCATGGCCGTCAATGGGCCCCAGATAGGTAAAGCCCATATCCTCAAACAGGGTGCTGCCGGGCCAGAGGGCCTTTTTCAAGGACGATTTGAGCTTATGATTGAACCGGTAGATCCGGTTTTCCATGGGGCGCTTGCCGAACAGGCCCCGGTACCACTTCTTGAAGTGATAGTAGGCCGGCTTGGACCGCAGACGGCTCAGATGGGACGGCATGGCCCCCACGTTGGGGCTGATGGACATGCCGTTGTCGTTGAGAATCACGATCAGCGGCTCCCCGGACGCCCCGGCGTTGTTGAGGCCCTCGTAGGCAAGGCCGCCGGTGAGGGCACCGTCTCCGATCAGGGCCAGCACGCTGTACGGCTCCTGCCGCAGCGTCCGGGCCCGGGCCATGCCCAGCGCCACGGAGACAGAATTGGAGGCGTGTCCGGCGATAAACGCGTCATGGACGCTCTCGTAAGGCTTGGGGAAACCGGACAGCCCGTCCAGCTGGCGCAGGGTGGAAAACAGCTCCCGCCGGCCGGTCAGAGCCTTGTGAACATAGCACTGGTGGCCCACGTCAAAGACCAGCCGGTCTTTTGTTGTGTCGAACACCCGGTGGATGGCCACCGTCAGCTCCACCGCCCCCAAATTGGAGGCCAGGTGTCCGCCGGTCTGCGAGACGCTTTGGACCAAAAACGCCCGCAGCTCTTTACACAGCTGCGGCAGCTCGCTGCGGCTGAGTTTCTTGAGATCCTCCGGAGAGTTTACCTTCTCCAGTATCATGCCTCTTCCTCCTCTCAGCGGTGGAACACATGCAAAAACCGGCCGGCCCAATAGACCACCCGGGTACTCTGCTTCATGGCAAAGGTCTTGGACAGGGCCTTGCCGCCGATGGTCAGGCCGGAGATCAGCGCCGTGACGCCCACGGAGATCAGCACCGTCCGGGTATTGAAGGCCTGCTGCAGCTGGCTGACGATTACCGCGCCGGTGGCACCGCTGACGATGCCGCAGATATCGCCCACCACGTCGTTGCACACGCTGGAAACCCGGCTGGCATTGCGCAGCAGGCTCAACGCCTCCCGGGCGCCCTTTTCCTTATGCGCGGCCATGGAGTGAAACGGCTTGGGATCCGCCGCCGTCACCGCCACGCCGATGACATCAAATACAATGCCCAGTCCAATGAACAGGGCCAAAATCAAAACAGCGACCGCCACACCCGCGCCGTCGAGCATCGACTCCGACGCAAGACTCAACGCCGCGGACAGGGCGACCGCCATGCAAAACACCGTCAGGGCCCATCGGTATTGGGCGGATGTACCGCTCTTTTTGTCCCTGGTGACTTTTGTTTTTTTCAAAATGGAACCTCCGAACAAATTGTTCGTTTTTGGATTCTGCTAAGCCGGCGGCGGCAAAAAAGGTTAATCTTACGGCTTAGGTACGGGTTGGTTTTCCCCGTGGAACACCTCTCGTTGCCGATGGAGGCGGTTCCCCTTTCAATCCCACGGCGCGGTGTCGCCCATCCGCGCTACCCGATTGCCACTTAGTCCGCACTGCAATCCCTTTTCTGCCTCGCTGTGAACAGCCTAGGTGATTTCCACCACAGTCTATCCGCTTCTTTAGCCTCTTTTGCAGACAGGGTTTCAAAGAGCAAGGGGCCGTCCGATACTCCGGCCGGAGTGAAAACGGCCTGACCTCTCATCCACCCTGCCCACGCAAGGCAGGCTACGTCTGCACACAGCGTTACGGCCCCGACGGGACCGATGCACCGCATTGCAGGTTCACAATCTGTTTCGTACACAGGCCGGAAATACCGCTATGGGAGTACGTCTGTGCACAAGAACAGGTCTCCACGGAAACAGGGTCGGGTTGACCATGCCATTGGAAATCGCCCTGAGTCCGCAAGCACGCATGGCGCGCTTCCCCCCAGCACCCACCCAAAACTGGGCGTATCAAGCAGGCACCAGAGGTTTCATCGATGTGCCCTTCAGAGGATTTTTAGGCCCTCCCTAGGAAACGGCAGATCTGACTAGAATACTGCGCCGCCGCTTAGCTTGTTTTAGTATAACACGCCCTATATAAATATACAATATTCATTGTATATACAAAGTGTGAATTTTTCACTTCCGGCTCCGTTGCTTTTGCCGTCTTGCAATTCTTAACAGCACCTTTACGGCTTTTCCGCTATAATGAACCTAACCCATACCGGCCATTTGCTGCCGGTAATCTGATGGAAGGAGCTGATCGTCCGTATGGACGGACCGCGACGATGCCCCCGGCACGTACATCCCTGTCCTTTCCGGCCGCTGCGCTGTTGAGCTGTTCCCGCGCAAGCACATGTTATCATCGGAAAGGAAGAACATATGATGTCCAGTGATATAGCAGGCAAACTTCTGCTGATTGTCTTTTTTCTGCTCTGTTCGGCGTATTTTTCCGCCACGGAAACCGCTTTCTCCTCCCTGAGCAAGACCCGGGTCCGGGCCATGGCCGAGCGGGGCAACCGCCGGGCGGAGCTGGTGCTCTCCCTGGCGGAGCGGTATGACGACCTGCTCTCCACCATTCTGGTGGGCAACAACATTGTCAATATTGCCATTGCCTCCGTGGGTACCATTCTGTTTGTGCGCCGCTTCGGTGAGGACCTGGGGTCTTCCCTGTCCACCGTGGTGGTGACCGTGGTGGTGCTGTTTTTCGGCGAAGTGACCCCCAAGAGCCTGTCCAAAGAGAGCCCGGAGAAGATGGCTATGCGCTCGGCCCCCCTGCTGCGGGTCCTGCTGATCATTCTCACCCCGGTCAACCGGATCTTCAGCGCCTGGAAGGCGCTGCTCTCCCGCGTCTTCCAGGTGGGCGAGGACCGCAAGCTCACCCAGGAGGAACTGCTGCTTCTGGTGGACGAAGTGGAGCGGGACGGCGGAATCGACAGCCAGGAACGGGAGCTGGTACGCAACGCCATCGAATTCAACGACCTGACGGCGGAGGATATTCTCACTCCGCGGGTGTCCATTGTGGGCGTGGAGGCCGCGTCCGACCGCACCACTGCCGCGGAGCTCTTTGACACCAGCGGATACTCCCGCCTGCCGGTGTATGAGGGCACCATTGACCACATTGTAGGCGTCCTGCACCTCAAAGACCTGTATGCTCCGGAAAACCGCGATGCCGCTGTACGAGAGCTGATGAAGCCCGTGCTGAATGCGGCGCCCGCCACTCCCATCGGCGCGCTGCTGCGCCGCCTCCAAAGAGCGAAAATGCACATTGCGGTAGTGGCCGACGAACACGGCGGTACCCTCGGCATCGTGACCATGGAGGATATTCTGGAAGAGCTGGTGGGTGAAATCTGGGATGAGCACGATGAAATCGAAGAGTCCATCTGCCGTCTGGATGACAGACGCTACCGGCTCTCCGGCGATCTGTCCCCCCAGAAAGCCTTTGCCCTGTTTCACCTGCGGGAGGAGACCGATTCCAGCACCGTCAGCGGCTGGCTGATGGAGATGCTGGGCCGGGTCCCCGCTGCTGCAGATCAGGTCACGGTACAGGATGTGACCTTCACCGTGGAGGGAACGGAACTCAACCGGGTGACCTCCGTTCTGGCCGAGCGCTGCTGTGCCGATGCGGCCCAGCCCGGAGCCTGACAACTGCATAAAAGGCGCATGACCAACACGGTCATGCGCCTTTTCTTTCTGGTTTTCATCACCCGCGCCGGGAACGTGTCCTTCCCGTTTCCAGGCTGTCTTTGCGCTGCCTTGCAGCCGCGTCACCGGTCCCGTCCGGCCAGGGTGTCTGCCAGGGCCTGCAAAAAGCTGTCGGCGTCATAGGGGGCCACGGCGGCCTTGGCCTGGTCCGTGCATTTCCGCACGGCTTTGTCGCAGCCCTCCAGGCCCAGAAGATCCACGAAGGTCACCTTGCCCTCCTGGGCGTCGGAGCCGATGGGCTTGCCGAAGGCGGCCTCATCCCCGCACACATCCAGCATATCGTCCCGGATCTGGAACGCCAGGCCCAGATTCTCCGCATACACCGCGGCAGCCTCCCGCAGCGGCGCAGCAGCACCGCCGGCGGCGCAGCCCATGGTGCAGGCGGCCCGGATCATGCAGCCGGTCTTCAGACGGTGGACTTCCGTGAGCTCCTCCTCCGTTTTGGGCGCGTGGAGGGTGTCCAGCACCTGTCCGGCCACCATGCCCCGGGGACCGGAGGCCTCTGCCAGAATCCGCGCGCACTCCAGCCGTGCTTCAGAAGGAAGCGCACTGTCCAGAATCAGCGTATAAGCAGCCGGCTGCAGAGCGTCCCCTGCCAAAACCGCCATGGTTTCGCCGTAGACCTTGTGATTGGTGGGCTTGCCGCGGCGCAGATCGTCGTCGTCCATGCAGGGCAGGTCATCGTGAATCAGGGAGTAGGTGTGCACCATCTCCACGGCGCAGGCGGCAGGCAGAGCCTCCTGCCACTTGCCCCCGGCCAGCCGGGCAAACTCCAGTGCCAGCACCGGACGGATCCGCTTGCCCCCGGCCAGAAGGCTGTACCGCATGGACGCGTACAGGTCCTCCCAGTGGGGCTTGTCCGAAAACTGGCCCTGCAGAAATTCCTCCACGGCAGTCTGGTACTCCCGATACCGCAGATCAAAGGCTGTCTTGTCCATCCTTACTCCTCCTCCGTATCAAAGGGCAGCTCCACCGGCGCGCCGTCGGCCCCCTTCATCAGCTTGACCACCTGCTGCTCCGCCAGATCCAGCTCCCGGGAACAGGCGGCAATCCGCTTCGTTCCCTCTTCAAACAGAGCCAGCGAGTCTGCCAGGGGCGCGTCGCCCTTTTCCAGGGCCGCCACAATCTCCTCCAGCCGGGCCAGCTGCTGCTCAAATGTCATGTTCTCGTTCATGCGTCAACCTCCTTGATGGGCTCCACCACTGTGGCGGCAAATCCGCCCTCTCCCAGAGTCACCTGCACGGCGTCTCCCGGGGTCACGTCCCTCCAGCTTTTTAAAATCGTTCCGTCGGCGCCGCGGGCCATAGCGTATCCCCGGCCCAGCA
Source organism: uncultured Oscillospiraceae bacterium (assembly GCA_944387035.1). Taxonomy (GTDB): domain Bacteria; phylum Bacillota; class Clostridia; order Oscillospirales; family Oscillospiraceae; genus Oscillibacter. Next base: position 77,399 of record CALXDJ010000008.1, read on the forward strand.
CCTTGAGCGGACTCATGGCGTCCAGAGATGCCGCCAGCGCAGCAAACCGCTGGCGCTTGCGGGCCAGCAATGCCGACGCCAGGTCGCCCAGCCGCTTTTGCAGATGCACCAGCTCCATGCGCTGGTCCTGCACATAGGCCATCTGGTCCCGCATCACCCGCTTGCCGGCCAGTTCCGTCAGACGCTGGCGCAGAGTCTCCAGCCGGGCGGTCTCGCTGCCCTCCATCCGCGCCTGCCGGTCCCGCAGCAGACGCCGCAGCTCCACCTGATCCGGTACCGCGATCTCCGCGGCATTGGAGGGCGTGGACGCCCGCACGTCGGCCACAAAGTCGGAAATGGTCACATCCGGCTCATGGCCCACGGCGGAAATCACCGGCGTCTGACACGCATAGATGGCCCGGGCCACCCGTTCTTCATTGAAAGCCCACAGATCTTCCATGGACCCGCCGCCCCGGCCGGTGATGATGACATCGCCGATGTGCCAGTGGTCCGCATACCGGATGGCCCCGGCAATCTCCGCCGCCGCGCCGGCGCCCTGCACCCGCACCGGCAGCACGATGACCTTGGCCAGGGGGTACCGCCGCCGCAGAATCCGGATCATGTCCCGGACTGCCGCACCGGTTCCGGAGGTCACCAGGGCGATGCGCTGGGGATAGCGCGGCAGCGGCTTTTTGTGGGAGGGGTCAAAGAGGCCCTCGGCATGCAGCCGGGCCTTGAGCTGCTCGAAGGCCAGGGCCAGGTCTCCGGTTCCCTCCGGAATCAGAGCGTCGCAGTAGAGCTGATAGACTCCATCCCGGGGAAAGGCGCCGATCCGGCCTGTGGCCACCACTTTCATGCCGTTTTCCGGCCGGAAGCGGATTTTTCCGGCAGCGCCCTTGAACATCACGCACTGCAGCGCGCCCCCGGCATCTTTGAGGGTAAAGAAATGATTTCCCGTTGAGTGAATTTTATAATTGGACAGCTCGCCCCGGACGCTGAGATTGCGCAGCAGGGGTTCGTTTTCCAACAAGAGCTTGACCACCTGATTGACTTCCGAGACGGTAATGATCCGCTGTTCCATGGATACCTCCTTTGTGCAGGGGAACAGAAAAACGGAGCGGGACCACGGGGCTCTCCCGCTATGTCCCGCTCTGTTGTAAGCGTGCTTATTCCGGCAGTTCCTGACGCACAAAGCTGCCCAGGATTCCGTTCATGAACTTCACCGTCTCCGGCGTCTCATATTTTTTGGCAATCTCCAGGGCCTCATTGATGGCAGCGCCGTTGGGGATGTCCGGCATATACAAAATCTCATACATGGCCACCCGCATGATGGCGGAGGCCACCAGCGGAATGCGGGCAAAGCTCCAGCCCTTGGCGTACTTGGCAATATACCCATCCAGCTCCGCGGCGTGGACACTGACGCCCTTGACCAGCCTGCGGATATACTCCGCCTGCTTGGCATTGGGAGTCTCGGCATAGATCGGGTCCTCCCCTGCCAGGGAGGCAAACGACTCCGAGGAGAGTCTTTGATCCAGCAGCTCGTCAATGGGTTTATCCGTAAAGCTCAGCTCATAGGAAAGATGGATGGCGATTTCCCGCGCGGTGTTCCGTACCATAGTATTCCTTCGTCCTTTTCTCTCTTTTGACTCAAAGGGGCATCAGGCTGTGGTGACACCGCCGACATGGATGTTGACTGCCTCCACGCTGCACCCCGTCATGGCCTCTACGGCGGAAGAAACCGCCTTCTGGGCATTTTCCGCCACCTCGGGGATGGGCGTACCGTAACGCACCGTCAGGTACAGATCCAGCTTCAGCGCCGCGCCGGTCATATCAATCTTCACGCCCCGGGTTCCCTTCTGGGCGTTTTTCTTGTTGTTCACCAGATCCGTGACGCTGCCGCCCAGACTGGTCATCATGCCGGAGACGCCCTCTACCTCCCGCACAGCGCCCACAGCGATGGCGGCGATGACTTCCTCCGAAATATTGATGCTGCCGTTTTCCTCCGGCAGGGTCATGTATTCCTTGCTTTCAGCCATATCTGATGTCTCCCTTACTCATGCTGTCCTTGGTAAGCACAAATTCATATGTGATATTGTACCATGTCCTCCCCAAAATTACAACAGCTAATTTGCCGCCATGATCTTGACGCTGCCGGCGGGCAATCCGGTCTCCGACATGGCAATATCCGTGATTTTCGCCACATCCTCCGCGGTGAGCTCTCCAGTATCGGTGGCCACCACCACGCTGACGCCGTCTTCTCCCAGAAACGCCACGCAGTCCTGATAGCCCTTGGCCGTCACCAGATTTTCAATCTGCGCCTCCTGAAGCGTGTAGGCCGCCAGCACCTGGATTCCCTCCGAGGCCTCGTTGGCCACCGCCGCGTCGGCGTTTTCCTGCTCCGCCGCCTCCTGCAAAAGCGAGATGGCGCTGTCCCGGGCCTGCTGGCGGGTCAGGCGGGCCGAGGCAAAGTAGTCCGAGCCGGTATAGACTGCCGTCTCGTCCACAGCTTCCCCACCGTCGGCCGCGCCGTCCGCTTCCCCGGCGTCGTCGGCGCCATCCTCCACACCGCTGACCAGTGTGGCCTGACCCAAAATTTTGGTACCGGTCTCCTCGGACTGTGCCTGCTCCATCTGCGATACCGCCTGGTCCGACGTGTACCGCCAGTTCAGAGCCACCGCCGCACACACCAGCACCGCCATGGTGGCCACTACTGCATTGCGCTTCCATCTTGCTTTCATTGTGTTCTTCCTCCTCCAGATAATCACTGCCATTTTGCCACCGCGATGCGGTCTGCCGAAAGCCCGGTCAGCGCCGACACCGCCTCGGTCACCGCCAGACGCACCTGGGGCTGATCGCCGCCCTGACAGACCACCAGCGCGCCCCGGTATGTCGGATACACCCGCCGGGTCACCACCGGTGCATCCCCTTCCCCGCCGTCGGTCAAAACGGTCTCGGAGCGGGCGGAGTAGTCCTCCGGCGCCGTGGGCTCTCCCCGGTACGTCAGCTCCGTATCCCGGGCCAGCTGCCGCTCTCCATCGGTATCCGCCGTCAGCATCACCCGCACCTGGCCCACGCCGCTGATTTGTCCCAGAATTTCCTCCATCTCCGCCTGGATCGTTTCTGCCGTTGTCTCCTCCGCCGCCGCTGACACGGAGGACGTGCTGGTATTGCGCTTCCCACTCGGCCAGAGCAGCAGCCCTGCGCCGATCAGCACCACCAGAGCCGCGTATTTGTATCGGTCCCATTGCTTTCGCACTCCTTCAGTCTTCCAGATTTTCTTCATGCCAAACCTGCTCCTCCCCGGGAATTCCCAGCTCCCGCGCAATCCACTCCGACAGCTGTGCGGAATAGGCCCCCGTGATTTCCACTCTCACCGGAACCGGCATACCGTCGTCTCCGGGCGCGGTCTCCACCCGCACCTGAATCTGCATGCCCAGCCTGGCCGCTTCTTCCAATATATATGCGCCCGTCCGCTCCGCTATGAGCTGCTCCAGCTCCTGATCCGATTCCGCTTCCAGCTCCGCCTGCCGCTCCTCGATGGCCTCGCGGTAGGGCGCAAGATCCAGCTCCAGGGCGGAAAGATCCGTCCCCAGCAGGGGCCGCAGCAGTACCAGCATCAAAATGAGGCCGCCGGAAAAGGACGCGATCCGGCGCACATTTCCCTCCGGCAGCAGGGTCTGTACCACCGAAAGCAGCAGAGCCGTCACCACCACGGCCCGCAGCCATTCCTGCACCGCCTCGATCATGGCACCACCGCCGCAACCGACGAGAGCACGGAGATCAAAAGCAGCAGCGCGCAGCTGCCGGTCATTCCCAGAATCAACCCAAAGGCGCCGCCCAGGCCGTCAATGAGCTTGTGCAGTCCCGGCGCGCCCACTGCGCCGGCGGCAAAGGCCGTGAGCTTGTAAAGAAGATACTGGATGCCCAGCTGTAAAAACGGATACGCGCAGGCTGCCAGAATCGCCAGCATCCCAAATACCCCCACGGTGTTTTTCAGCATTCCGGCCCCGGCCAGCACCGTCTCCGCCGCGTCGGAGATGATGCCGCCCACCACCGGCACCACCCCGGAGATGGCCGCCCGGGCCACCTTTACCGATGCCGCATCCACAGATCCTGTCACCACCCGGGAGACCGACAGATACACCGTAAAGAGCACCAGCGCCGTGGTCAGGCACCAGGTGACCGCCTTCTTAAGTCCCTCCGCCAGAACCCCCAGCCGGCTTTCCGACAGTGCGGCCGACGCCGCCAGCACGCCTACATACACATACACCAGGGGCACCAGCAGGCCCCGGATCAAACTCACCAGCACGTCCACCAAAAACACCGTGGTCACCTGCTGGACTGTGGCGGTCGTGACGCTGCCGCTGGCCGCCGTGGCGGCGGCCAGCGTGGGCAGCAGCGCCCGTGAGAACACCGACAGGTCTTCAATGGTGCTGGCCCCCAGCCCCATGAGGGAGTCCAGGCTCCCTGCCGTCAAAAGCGTCACGGATAGAGCCCCCACCATGGGTAAAAACGGGGACGCCTTTCCGCCGATCCCCTGGAATGCCCCTTCCAGGATGCCGCAGAGCACCACGGCCACCAGCACCCCTGCCGCTCCCCGGACCCTCTGGCGCACGATGTCCCCGGCTTCGTTTCCCATCTGCTCCAGAATCCCGGTGACCCCGCCGGCAAAATCATCTTCCGGAATCTCCTCCATCCACTCCGCGGCCTGGTCCGGAAGCGCGTCGGTCAAATCCTCCGGCAGCTCCGCGGCCCGGGCATGGCTGGTGAGCACCAGCAAAAACAGCACAATACAAATGACGTTTCTCATTCCATCAGCTCCAACAGCATGTCCAGCACAGCCCGCAGAAGCGGCAGCGCCGTCAGCATCGCACACACGGCTCCCGCCGTTTCCACCACGCTTCCCAGGGCCGACTCTCCGGCGTCCCGGCACAGTCCGGCACCCACCCGCACCACCAGGGCAATGCCCAGTGTTTTATAGAGCGGTACAAACAGCGTCTCCGGTACGCCGCTGCGCTCTCCCAGCTCCGCAAGGAACGCCATGAGTTCCTCCAGTCCCTGGGCAAGAAACACCAGTACCGCCACAGCAGCGGCAATTCCCAGCACCAGTGCGCACTCCGGGCTTCCCCGCCGGACCACCACGGCCAGCAGAGCCCCTACCACGCACAGGGCCGTCACCTGCACGATCTGCTCCATCTCTTCTATAGATCAAAGAGGGTTTTGATGAGGGTGAAAAGATCGCTGATCTCCTGCACCATCATCATGAGGACCACCACCAGTCCCGCCAGGGTGGTCATCATGGCCTGTTCCTCCCGGCCTGAGCGCACCAGCAACTGATTGAGCACCGCCACCAAAATGCCGATGGCGGCAATCTTGAAAATCAAATCCACGTCCATACCGCATTCCTCATATCAGTAAGATCACCAGCAGCGCCGCACCGGAAAAGCACAATGCCGTCACCCGCTTTTCCTCCGCCTGCCGGCTGTTTTCCAGATCCTCCCGGTGCTGCTCCAGCCGCTGCACCGCCAGCGAAATTGCTTTGCACACCGCCTCCTCATCCCCGTGTAAATCCGCTCCCAGGTCCGCCAGAACCTCCCGGCTTTGAAGCGGCAGCGGCAGTTCCCCGCTCAGAGTCCGCCAGACGGGCGCCAGGGGCTCCCCTCTCCGCAGCGCCGCCGCTGCGCCGGAGAACAAAACGGCGGCGTCCGGTCCGCACTGCCCGGCCAACCGCTCCAGCAGCAGCGGCAGGGCGGTCCGGGCCATGCGGATTTCCTCCGCCATCCGCCGCAGCGCGCCCAGCAGCGCCCGAAGCGTCTGCCGCTGCCGCCGCTGCTGCGCCAGGGTGTTCCAGCGCAGCCAGGCTCCGGCTCCCAAAATCAACGCGCTTCCCAGCAGTTTCAGCATGGCAGCGTCTCCAGCCGGTAGGCCCGTCCCGCTTGCGCCGTGGCTGTAATCCGCACCGCCAGCCGGAAGACCCGCTCTTCCAGCAGCTGACGATAGAGCGGCTTTTGGGCAAGCTCCGCCACATCGGCGGCGTGAATGGTGGCCAGCAGCCCCACTCCGCACCCCGCCGCCATGGCCATGGCCCGCAGGTCCTCCCGGACGGTGATCTCATCTACGGCGATGATCTGGGGATTCATGGCCCGCAGCACCATGGGAATACCCACTGCCTTGGGACATCCGTCCAGCACATCGGTATGAGGTCCCACATCCATCTGAGGCTCGCCCTGCACCATGACCGCTACTTCGCCCCGCTCATCGATGAGGGCCATGCGGCGGGGCCCAATCCCCTCCGCTCCTTCGGAGAGCTGACGCACCAGATCCCGCAGCAGTGTGGTCTTGCCGCCGCCCGGCGGCGAGAGAATCAGCGTATTGACAAAGGCGCCGTCGGAGAACAGCCGGGGCGCCAGATCCCGGGCAATGCCCTTGTGCTCCCGGGCAATGCGCACCGCAGCGGAAGAGAGGCTTTTCAGGTTTGTGCTCACGCCCTCCTTCATCACCGCCGTACCGCAGATCCCGACCCGGAAACCGCCCCGCACCGGCAAAAAGCCATCCCGCAGGGTCTCTGACGCGGCATAGCGGGAAAACTCCGTAGCCAGATCGCACAGGGTTTCCAGTTCCTCCGGCTCCACAATGCCCTCCAGCGCAATCTCTCCCTCCGGCGTCAGCACCGTCATGGGCCGTCCTGCCCGCAGGCGGAACTCCTCCGCCCGGACCTGGACCTCATCCGGCTGCGACAGCGCCAAGGTGCGCAGCCGTACCGGCAAAATGGCCGCCGCCTCCGCGTAACGGCGCATGCATTCCTTCTCCTGCAAGGGTCCTCCCCCTTTCCTTTGTTGCTTCAACCTATGACGGCTCGTCCCGGAGTATGCACGATGCCGGAAAAAAAGGCCGCTCATCCCTTCACGCACCTTTGTGCCGCCGGGGCATAGACTGGATTGAAAGGACTCCGGTTCTTTCATTTCAGCTACTTAATTAGGAGGTATTGCAATGCCTGAAAAAGTCATGCCCGGTCCCGTGGAGGGCTGCGGCAGCATCCGTGAGGCGGTTTGCATCCATACTCGGAAAATTTATGACTCCTGCCGCGAATAACATGAAGCAATTTAGAAGAAAAGCCCCGGTTTCCCGGGGCTTTTCCTTTTAATTTAATTACTCAATCTGGGGATGATCTCCCAGCTCGACTCCGGCCGGCCGTACCACGGGGCCTCATCCAGGGTGCTCCGGGCATATCCGGCCGCATCGTAGAGCGCCGTCTTCTGGGCATTGCTCAGCTCCATGGAGTCGATGTAATCCAGGACCTTCCGCTTCAAGGAGCCGGAAATCGTCTTTCCCGCCAGGTTCTTGTCCGCGCTGAGTCCGGAGATTCCCTCCCGGAAAGAGATGAACTGCTCTGGCGTCACGCCCTGCCGGTACGCGCCCAGCAGGTTGTCATACTCCGAGTCGTCCATCATATCCTGCAGGACCTCCATCTGCTCCGCCTCGGAAAGCCCATAGTCCACCACAGCCCGATACCACTGGAGGTTGCTGACGCTTTCTCTTCCCTTCTCCGGCTCCAGCGCATCCAGCGCCTGAGCCAGGCCGCCGGCCGTCTCCGGGTCCATTCCGTTTTGGATATATCCCGTGTACCGCTCCGCCGCGGTTCCGGATGCGAAGGGAAAGGTCTGGGCAATCTCTTCCCAGCTCACCCCCATGGCCAGCAGCTGCCGCAGCGCATCCGGGCGCTTTCCGCTGTCCCCGGCGATGACGGATGTGTAGACCCTGAGCTTTTCCTGATCTGTGAGATCGGCATCTGCGAGGGCTCGGACTTTGTCCTGGGCACTCACTGCGGAACGGATCTTCACAATGGCACGATAGACCGCCGTTCGGTCCGATCCCTCCGCTTCCATCTCCTTGACCAGCTGCGTCTGCTTGGCAGACAGGCCGGTCTCTCCGGAGGCATAGAAGTCCCGGGACTCGGAAAGGCCGCTGTTTCCAAAGAGCACCGCCTGTACGATGTTGAGCGGATCCCGCTCCACCGGATACTGCATCCGCTGATTCTCTCCATAGCCATACATCCGTCCGCCGTCCAGCAGCGTCTGTGTTCCCTGCATGGTCTTTTGCACCTGGCGGCCACCCGGCAGCATGGAGCCGCCCAACGTCAGCAGCGCACCGCCCATTTCGCCGGAGAATATCCCGGCGTTTTGCGCCGCCTGTCCGACACCTTCCACCGCCTCGGCAATGTTGGTCAGCGGCATGGTCTGGTCCCCCAGGCCCAGCAGCCCTGCTGCGTTGCGCACGAAGGGGACATCATTCAAAAGGTTATACACCAGATCGTCCCCGGCCTGGCTCCAGTTGAACGCCTCCACTTCCCTGCTATCATCGTCATCCTCGTCTCCGCCGAACAGCGGTGTTCCGAAAAGCCGTTCCCATCCGGCGTCCACCAGATCCGCCAGCCAGGCATTGGTGCTTTTTTCATTGCCGGATGCAAAGAAGTTTGCCAGATACCCCAGCACATCAAAGGGCGCCGGGGTGCCGCCGTAGGCCGCCTCCGTGATCCGGTTGAGGAAAAACGCAGACAAAAGGCCCTTCACGGCCACGGTAGCCACGGCCCGTCCAGCGGCTTTCTTTCCGTGCGCCGCCGCCACCTGCCGGTATTGCCGCGGCAGATCCTGGGCAATGTGGTCCCAGCTGTTGACCGCCTCCACCTGGAACATGTGGAGCATCTGCGAAATGAGGCTCTTGCTCTCATAGGCCAGCGGCCGGGAACCCTTGGCCCGGGATGCCATGATGGACGTGGCAAAGCGGTTGGCCTCGTCCATGGCCGCGGCATGCTCCATTCCGCGGCTGCGCAGCTGCTCATATTTACTCTGCACGGTCAGGGCGGAGAGCAGGCCGTCCATGATTTCCGCCGGTTTGAACAGCGCCGTCACATACCGGTCCAGGGCACTGTCGTCAGCCGTGAGGTAGTTGATGCCCTTTTTGGTGGTGAGCAGATCACTCTGGTCAAAAAGCTCTGTTGCCTTGAGATTCCACAGCCGTCCGCCGGTGGAGCGAACCAGTTTTCTGGCAGCCCGGGCAACCGACTTCCCGTCCACTTCCGCCAGCAGCTGCGCCAGCTGGGCGCTCTGGTTGAGCGCCGAGGAGACATTGCCCGCCACCTGCGCCCGGGCGAAGGCAGATACCAGCCGGTTTCCCACGTTGAGGCTGGAGCGCCCGGCGGTATACTCCATTCCCCGGTCCGCCATGGACTGCTTGCCCGCCAGAATATTGGCGTAGTTGTCAATGTATTTGACGAACTCCCCATACCGGCTCATCTGTTTGATATTCTCATAAAGCGAATCGATGTAACGCTCCAGCTCGGCCCGGGCATCCTGTGCGGTCAGGGTGGTTCCCCGGGCAATCTGGCCGGTATCCCGCAGCACCTCCATCTGGGACGATGTGTCCATGCTCCGCAGTCCCTCCGCATGATCGATGGCGTTGGCGATCTCTTCCGGGCCGTAGGTTTTGCGCAGGTACCGAGAGAGGCCGCGCAGCCGGGCGATATCGTCCGTATGATACAGAACATCCGCCAGATGACTTACGTAGGACTCATAGCCCGCTGCCGCGTCGTAATCCGTACTGGTGCCGTGCCGGGTTTGGAAATGGGGATTCCATCGCTTTCCCGGCTTGTAGTCTGCCGTCAGGCCGGAAATGGAAGTGGGCAGCGACATGGCGTCCGGATTCACCCCCAGGGAGCGAAGCGCGCTGGTGAGCTTGTTTTGTGTGTCCGCCTTCTGCATGTGGGGCGCGTAGCCTTTGATGAATCCAATGGTGCTGTATCCGTGGGCGGTGAGGAAGTCGTTGATGGCGTCATAGAACAGATCATACTGTTTGCTGTACGCCTCCACGGCACGGTTCACCTTGGCGCTGTCCACCTGTCCGGATGCAAGCAGTTCCTGGTTGTCCATCCAGCGGGCCAGCCGCTGGGCCAGCTCCTTTTCCTCCGTTCCCAGACTAAACTCCCGGGCCGCGTCTCCGGCGTTCTTGCCCAAGCGGATGTTCTCCGCCGCGTTCCATATGCCCTGGGCCGTCTCCATGGCGGCCACCGTCTCACCCACAAACCGGTCCTCCAGGATCTGCTGCACAACCGCGCGCTCCTGCTCTGTCAGGGGACTTTCCCGGCCGGTGCTGTCCGTAAAGGTGCGCACCGCATCCATCATCCGGTTCATAAAGCGGATCTTCTCCGCCTCGTTTCGCTGCACAGGGTAGATGTACGTCCGGTTGACGGCTTCGCCCCGCTCCTCGCCGAACAGCCGCCGCATGACGCGCTCCGGTGTTTTCTCGTTCATGACCAGCATGGGCATGGGGGCATAGTCTTCCGCCTCCCCCATCAATTTCCGGGCCAGATCCTCCGTCTCCTGCCGGATCTCCTGCCCGCGCTTTTGGACACTGTCTGCGCCCTTGAAGCTCTCCTCTGCCGTATAGTAATCCGCCAGCTCCGTCACGGTTTCCCGGTCCATGGAAGCGGGAATATCCGCCGCCGTGTAATCTCCCTCCGCGATGCCCCGGGCAAACCGCTTTTCCGCCTTTGTGGGATTGAGCCGGCGCTCCGCCTGCTGGCGGGCCCGCAGGGTTTTCTTCCTGGCCTCCTCCCGTCCCCGCGTCCACATGGAGGATGTGTAGTCCCCCATGTCCGCCGCCACGTGAACGCCCAGGGTATCCAGGGCTCCGGTTCCCCGCCGGGGCACCTGCCCTTCGTTGACAGAATCCGCGCCCTGTGGTATAGTAGAATCAAAGTTGAGGGGACGCGTACCCTCAACCGGACTTGAGGGAGTTTCCGTCGCGGTAGGTACTGGACCTACGTCAGGGCCGGACGATTCCTTCAAGTCTATTTTTATAAGCTTATGCGTCCGATAGTTATTGACGTTGGGTTCTATCTCAACATCAAATGCCGCAATATAGGAATGTCCGTTGATCGTAACAGGCGTTTCAAAATAGTCATACCGAACGGTTTTCTTTTTCTTGCTCCCGTGCTGCACATACGCTCCACTGCCAACATATTCTCCGTTTTCTACCACCTGGGGAAGGATGTCCAGCAACGCCAGCTTTTCCGCCGTCAAATTGGGATCGCTGATGACCTTGCCGGGCACATTGTTGTTGATGTCTACCGTGTAGGGCCTGCCCTCATAGGTGACGCCGGATACCGGCACATTTTTCACCGGCTTAAACAGCGCTTTATAGGCATTCTTCAGCGCAGCCTTGAATCCCCTGCCATTCTCCGCGCCATAGAGCCTGCCGGCACTGTCCATCCGCCCCTGCGCCGCCTGTACGCTGCCGCTGTCCACTGTGACGGCGGCAGTGCTTTTTTGTGCCTGCACCGGCATCTTGCCCTGATAGGGGTGCTGGATGGTGGTTACCCGCCCGGCCCGGACCGGTCCCAGGGCCGTCTCCTCCCCGCCGCTGAGGATCCCGGCCGCCAGGTCCACGTCTCCCGGGTCCGACGTCTTTTCATGGACAGCATTCGTCCCCTGTGGTATCATGGAATTTAAGTAGGAAAGGCTTTGCGACGGTTCGCCTTGGGCGTTCATCACAGGGCCGGTGCCACCGGTGCCGGGCATTGTGTCCCGTGTCGTGCGAGCCGTTCCTTTTATCGTGCTTACTGCCGCTTCCGTTTCGGGGGCGGCGTTTTGCTTGCCCTGTACGCCGCGCATCCCCACGTCCACCGTGCCGCCGATGCCGCCCAGTACCGCGCCGATGGCCGCATCCCGGACAGCGCCGCTCCAATCAAACCGGGCATCCGGATCATAGGTTGCCCGCTGCAGTACCGGCTGAAAAACCGCCTCTACAAACTCCTCGCTGCCCTCACCGACAGCGGAAGCCGCGATCCTTCCCGCCGCCGTCTGGGAGAGCTTTTGCATGGCCTGCACGGCGGTGTGTTCCCCGAAGCGGCGCACCAGTTTTTCGGCCAGCTTGTCCGCCACGCCGGTTCCGAATGCCTTGCGGAAGGGTGCCGCCACGTTGGAGATCTTCTCCGTAGCCGCAGACAGTGCGGCACTTCCGGCGCCATAGGCCAGCTGCTTTCCCAGGTCCGCGCCGGAGCGCCGCGCCTCCTGGGCGCTGCCGCCGAAGGAACGCACCGCCATGGGAACCAGCGCACTGCCGCCGGTCAGGAGTCCGGCTCCGATATCACCGGCCATCTGGGCTCCTGCTACACCGACATCCACCAGGAAGGACCCCACGGAGCCGGCAATGTCATTTAGTTAAACTTTTGGGTGCATCGCAAAAAACGCCCACCCCATTTCAAATGGGGTGAGCGTTTTTTT
>CALXDJ010000009.1 GCA_944387035.1 uncultured Oscillospiraceae bacterium
CTGGTGGACGATACAGGACTCGAACCTGTGACCCCCTGCACGTCAAGCAGGTGCTCTAGCCAGCTGAGCTAATCGTCCGAAGCGGAACAAATATAAGATACACGGTTTTACTTGATTTGTCAATACTTTTTTTGTATTCTGTAAAAAAAGATTGCTTTGCCGGGAACTCCGGCAAAGTCGGGAAGGAATGATACGCATGGAATCCATTGCCCTTGTCACCGGCGCGTCCCGGGGAATCGGCCGAGCCATCGCCCTGGAACTGGGCCAGGAAGGCCGCTGCGTCTGCGTCAACTATTACCAGCACGCCGAAACCGCCCAGGAGGTTGTCCGCCAGCTCCAGGCCCGGGGCTGCCGCGCCATGGCAGTGCAGGCAGACGTTGCAGACCGGACAGCCGTGGAGCACATGATCCACACGATTACGGATACCTGGGGCCCCGTGGACCTGTTGGTCAACAATGCCGGCATCTCCCTGCAGGGATTGTTTCAGGATACGACTGACGAACAGTGGGACCGCATCCTGGGCGTCAATCTCACCGGCCCCCGCAATACCATTCAGGCCGTACTGCCTGCCATGATCTCAGCCAAGCAGGGCTGCATTGTCAACATCTCTTCCATTTGGGGGCTGCGGGGCGCCAGCTGCGAGGTGGCGTATGCCTGCACCAAGGCGGCAATTGTGGGAATGACCCGCTCCCTGGCGCTGGAGCTGGCCCCCTCCGGGATTCGGGTCAACGCCGTCGCCCCGGGCTGTATTGAAACCGACATGGTACGGGTGCTCAGCCCGGAAACCCGGGCCATGCTGGTGGAGGAAACTCCCCTGGGGCGTCTGGGCACGCCGGAGGACATTGCCCACGCAGTGGCCTTCCTGGCCTCCGAGAAGGCCTCGTTCCTCACGGGGCAAATTCTCACCGCAGACGGGGGCTTTATCGGCTGAATGCTTTCCGCAGGCGCCGGAAGTTCCATCATCCGCAGCGGCAGTCCAGCCGCCCCTCCGGCGGACATCCCCTGTGGCAGGAATGCCTTCCGCTGCCCTCAGACGTTCTTTATAAAAAGGAGACCGGTCTCCCCGGTCTCCTTTTTTGCTGTTGTGCCCGGGCGGCAGTGAACACCGCATTGCCAGACGCCGGCCGCTCGCCGGAACGCTGTTCTCCCGGTACCCTGACCGCAGGCGCTTGGCGCCGGATTGGGTCAAAAAGCCGCTCTTGCGCAAACGGCAGTGCCGAGGCTTGGGCAGGCTTTCTCACATTTGGCAGCCGGAACAGGCCAGCTCTACCAGAGAATCAATCGTCGCCTCCCGCGCCATCTGTACCGTCATACCGTACTTACGGGCCAGCGCCGCAGTCTGCGGTCCGATGCAAAGCGCATGGATCGCGCCGGCATCCACCTGCTCTCCCACCGTGGCAGCAAAGCCCCGAACTGTAGAAGCCGAAGTGAACAACACGGCGGACACTTCTCCCTGCTCCAGCGCACGCCGCATCGACTCTTTCTGGGAAGAGGCGTATTCCGTGCGATACACGGCGATATCGTCGTAGGCAACGGCGCGTTTTTGCAGAGCCTCCGTCAGGCCAGCGTCGCCCTCCTCCGCCCGGAGAATCAGAACTCTTCCCTGAGCAGGCAGTCCCTCTCCCAGATGAGCGGCGTCATAGACGGGCGGGACATAGTCCGCCCGCAACCCCATTTCCGCCAGTGCCCGCGCAGTGCCTGGGCCGATTGCCGCCAAGGACAGCCCCGACAGCTTCCGGCCATCCCAGCCCCATGCGTCCATTTGATGACGGAAGGCGGCCACGCCGCCGGGGCTGGTGAATACCAGCCACTCGTAGTCCGCACAGTGGAGCAGCGCCTGCTCCATGGCGGGACAGGGGATTTTCGGCACCGTTTCAATGCAGGGATATTCCCAAACCTTCGCGCCCAGCTCCCGGAGGCGCCGGGAAATGGTTCCGCTCCGGGACTGCGGCCGGGTCACCACCAGGGTCTTGCCATGCAGCGGCCTCTGCTCCATCCAGCAAAATCGTGCGGACAGAGCGCACACATCGCCTACCACAATGACAGCCGGACTGTGGATCTGCATTGCCTCCACCTGCTGCAAAAGGGTCTCCAGGGTAGCGACACAATGCCGCTGCGTGGGCAATGTCCCGTTTTCCACCACCGCGGCCGGTGTCGTTCCTTCCATTCCCGCTGCCAGCAGTCCGGATACAATCCGGGGCAGGGTACTGATTCCCATAAGGAACACGAGCGTTCCGCGTGTCCGGACCAGCGCCTCAAAATCAATGTCCAGCGCTTTTCCGGCCCGGGCATGGCCCGTAATGATATGCACTGAAGAGCAGAGATCCCGGTGGGTAACGGGGATTCCGGCGTAAGCCGGTGCGGAAATGGCGGAGGTAATCCCCGGAACCTCTTCAAATTCCACGCCATGACGCGCCAGCAGCTCCAATTCCTCGCCGCCGCGGCCAAAAACAAATGGGTCTCCCCCTTTCAGCCGCACAACGCGGTGACCTGCCAAGGCCTCCTCCAGCAGAATGCGGTTGATGTCCTCCTGGGGAACGGGATGGTGGGAAGCCTCCTTTCCCACATCTATCCGCCGGGCTTGCGGCGGGATCATAGACAGGATCTCGGGGCCTACCAGCCGGTCAAACACCACGACTTCCGCCTCTTCCAGCGCCGTCCTGCCCTTGAGCGTCAGCAGGCCCGGATCCCCCGGTCCCGCTCCCACCAGCGTCACTTTTCCGCTCATGCCAGCTCCTCCTTTAATCTTCGGGCCAATCCTGCTGCCAAATCCGGCCCCTGGGTGCGCGGACCGCAAACGGTTCCCCGCACCATCTGGTCCTCCGGCGTCACATAGAGTCCATGCAGTGTCAACGTCTCTCCGGCCGTGGTGGCATATGCTGCCACCGGAGAGGAACAGCCTCCTCCCAGCATTCGGACGAAGGCCCGTTCCGCCAAGGCGCAGTCCCGGCTGTCCGGGTCCCCCCAGCCTGCCAGGCAGGCCGGATCCAGATCCGCCCGGCCTTGTACCGCCAGGATTCCCTGACCGGCGGCGGGCAGCATCTCCTCCGGCGAAAAGATCCGAAAGATTCGCTCCTCCAGTCCCAGCCGCCGCAGCCCTGCTGCCGCCAGAATCAAGGCGGAAAACTGTCCTTCATCCAGCTTGCGCAGGCGCGTCTGGAGATTTCCCCGCACCGGTTCCACCCGGACTCCGGGGTACAGCGCCTGAAACTGAAGCGCCCGCCGCGGGCTGGCGCAGCCCACCGGCTTGGCGGGGTCCAGCTCCTGCACCCCCTGGGGAAGCACCAGCACATCCCGCGGATCTTCCCGCACGGAAAACGCCAGCAGCGGAAGATCCGGTGCCTCCTCCATGGGCAGATCCTTGCAGCTATGTACACTCAAATCGGCCCGGCCTTCTCGCAGCGCGGCATCCAGCTCCCGGACGAAGAGCCCCTTTCCCCCGATTTTGTCCAGAGTCCGATCCAGAATCCGGTCTCCGGTGGTCTTCATGGTCACCAGTTCCAGTTCCAGCTCCGGATGAAGGCGAGAGAGCCCTTCCATGACCAGTTCACTTTGAATGACAGCCAACCTGCTCTCCCGGCTGGCAACGCGCAGTTTCATGTTTACTCCTCCCAATCCTCCGCAATCCAGCGGATTGCCGCTTACAGACGGCTCGGGCAGATCCTTTGCCGCCGCGCTGCCGTTTGCCATCATCACCCATTTTTATGCAGCTTTCCCGCAGCGGAACCAGCCGTCATGCCCGCATCCGCTGCCCGGCACGCATCTCCTGTGCCGCTTCACGCCCGGGTATGCTGCCGGATCCGGGCGGCACATTCCCGAATCGCATGTGCGGGCAGAGTGTCGTTCAGACCTCCGGCAATCAGCTCCACTGTCTTTTCCACTGTCAGCTCCATGGCCTCTTCCGCGTCCATTCCAGCTTCCAGATAGGCGCGCATTCTCTGGCGCAGCGCCTGTTTCAGTTCTTCCTGCGCCGGCAGGCTCTCCCGGTATGTATTCCACTGGAGAAACCGTTCCAGATATTCCTCCACAGCGGCCTGAACCCGCTTCATGGCATTTGCATCCACCACATCCTGCCGCCGCAGATGATCCACATTGAGCAGGGTCACCCCGGCCTGCTGGGCCAGCTCTGGCTGGATGTCCCTGGGAATGGCCAGGTCCACCAGCATCCGCGGCGGGCGGGCCAGCGCGGCAAACGCCGCCAAATTCACCGTATAGTGGGGACTGGTCGTAGCCGAAAGCAGCAGATCCATGCCCTCCATCGCCTCATAGCGCGCCTCATAGGGAACCACCTCGCATCCCGCCGGCACCACGGTCTGTCCATGGTGATAGGAGCGCAGGGTCACCGTCACCTGACATCCGGCCTCCCGCAGCAGCGAGGCGGACAGACGGCCCATCTCCCCATTGCCGATCACCAGCGCGGATTTTCCTGCCAGCTCTCCCATTTGCTCCCGCAGGACTTCCACAGCCCGGTGTGCTACCGAGGTCGGCACACCGCTGATTCGTCCGCCGGATCTGGCCGTTTTCCCGCAAGCGGCGGCCGTCCGGAACAACGTCTCCAGCACGCCATCGGCGCTGCCTGCCTGCCGGGCCAGGGTTACCGCCGTTTTCACCTGGGTCAGGATCTGATCCTCCCCCAGAATTTGGGAGCACAGTCCACAGGCCACCTCCATCAGATGCCTGGCGCAGTCCGTTCCCCGCCGAATGACGAATGCGTCCGTAAATTCCGCACCGGAAACACCGGCCGCCTCACAAAGCCATGCACCCGGATCCGCGCTTTGGCCATCCGGCAAAGAGAGATACAGCTCCGTGCGGTTGCAGGTGGACAAAAGCACTACCCCGCTGCAATCCGGAGACTTGGCGATTTTCTGATTCAGTTCCACCACTCCGGCACTGGTAAAGCTCATCCGCTCGCGCAGCGCAATGGGGGGCAGGGAATGGTCCAGGCCAGCCATGCAAATATTCATGTCGCGTTTTCCCCCCGCCTGACGACTACAATCGTAAAGTATCCGGACGTCTCCGGCGCATCCTCCAGATGCTCCCAGACGGCCTCTGACGGCATTCCGCAGTCTGCCACCATGGAAGCCCGCTTCATCAGGCCGTGCTCTATTAGGGCCTGTCTCAGCGTACCCAGTTCCCGCCCGGCTTTCATAAAGACCAGATTCGCATCCTGCTCCAGGCAGTCAGCCAGCTCCGTGCGGGAAGCCGGAACAATCATCAGACGCTGACTTCCCTCACACAGGCTGACGTTCAGGCGGGCTGCCGCCGCGCAGAAGGACGGAACGCCGGGAACCAGCTCAGCCCGATACCCCATGGCCAGTATCCGCCGGTGCAGATACAGATAGGTGGAATATACGGTCGGATCTCCCAATGTAATGAATACCACCGTTTTCCCCTGGTCCAGCAGCGCTCCGATGCTGTTTGCCACCTCATCGTGACAGCGGTCCAGCACCGCCTGCTCCCGGGTCATCGGCATGGGGCAGGAGAGCAGCGGCTTTCCCTGAATCCACCGATCCACAATCCGCAGCGCTACCTGCTCTCCGTTTCCCTTGTCCGGTGCCGCGATCACGTCCGCTTCCTGCAGCAGCCGGACCGCTTTCAGGGTCAGCAGCTCCGGATCGCCCGGACCTACTCCCACCCCATACAGGATTCCCTGCTTTGTCATCTCGTTTTCCTCCTTATACCATCCGGTCCTGTTTCACCGCTGCCGCCTCGGCGGTCTCCGTCTGCCGCAGCAGATGCAGAATCTCCCGCCGGGCAGCAGAAATCGTGGCGGCGGACCGGCAGACCTCCACGCCATCCTGGTCATGCAGAATTTCCATCAGGTGCGCAATCCGGGGCAGGCGCAGGTGATTCTCCCGCAGAATCTCCGGCTGGGAAAACACCGCTTCCGGCGTTCCGCCGCAGACGATTCTCCCGCTGCTGAGCAAGTAAATCTGGTCGCAGCAAAGCGGAACCAGATCCATATCGTGAGTCGCCAGCAGCAGGGTCATCCCCAGGCGTTCCCGCAGCTGATACAGCAGGCGCAAAATGTCGCTGACTCCCTGCGGGTCCAGACCGGCTGTCGGCTCGTCCAGAATCATCACTTCCGGTTCCATGACCAGCACACCGGCAATTGCCACCCGTTTTTTCTGCCCATAGGACAGCGCATGGGTCGGTTTCTCCCGCAGCGCACTGATCCCGGTCCAGGCCATGGCCTCCTCTACCCGCCGGCGCACCTCCTGCGGCGGAAGGCCCAGATTCACCGCGCCGAATGAGATATCCTGATAGACATCGGCGCAAAAGAGCTGGTCGTCCGGGTCCTGAAATACAATTCCCACCTGACGGCGCAGCTGGGGAAGGTCCTGCCGCCTGTACCGCACCTCGCGGCCGTCCAGCAGCACCTTTCCGCTCTGGGGCGTGAGCACCCCGTTGAGGTTGAGAAACAGCGTAGACTTTCCCGCGCCGTTTCCCCCCAAAATTCCGGTAATCTGCCCGGCCCTGGCCCGCAGGGAGATGGCATCCAACGCCCGGGTTCCATCTTCGTATGTATAGGAAAGATCCTGTACTTCCAGTGCGTCCTTCATATCCAGCTCCCCCGCTCCGCCAACAAAATCAACCCCTGACTCACTGCAATCGCCGCCGCTGCCGGATAACACCAACGGCCGGTGGTATAGGTCCTCGGCAGAGTGGCAATCTGCCCGGTATAGCCCCGGCTTTCCAGCGCCGTATAAACCCGGTCTCCCCTTCGCAGCGCCCGCAGCAGCACCATTCCCGCCAGCATTCCTGCCGAGCGGAGGGACTGTGGGATACTCTGATATCCCAACCGGGACTTCTGTGCCACCTGAATCCGGGCAGCCTCTTCCCGTAAAAGAAACAAAAATCGGTAAATCAGCTCCATCAATTCCACCAGCAGTCCGGGAACCCGCAGCCGCCTGAGCGCCCACGTCAAATCCGTGATGAGGGTGTTCATGGAGAAAAAGTACACCGCCGCCAGCGCTCCCAAGGCTTTGCACAAAACCATCCATGCAAGCAGCAGACCCTGGCGGCTGATTCCCCAGCCGGAGTTTCCCAGTGCCCACAAAGCCTGCGCCTGCTCCAAGGGGCGAAAGGCGATCATTCCACACCCAATGGCCAAAAATCCCATGGGAACGGCGAAAAATCGCGTCAATATCCGAAGCGTATGCCCCCCCAGCAGCAAATTGAGCACGGAAAACACCAGCAGCGTGAATCCTCCCACCGCCGCGCTGTCGGCAAACACGCAGACCAGCAGTCCTGCCAGCGACAGCCACAGCTTGGGGACCGGATCCACCCAGCGCAGGCGGGAGCGGCAAGCACAACGGTCCGTTCCCATTTATTTGCGCTCCTCCGGTGCCCGGGCAGTGAGCCGTCCCAGGGCAAAGCCCAGTACGCCAGCTCCTGCCGCCGCCTGCAAAGCAAACAGCAGCGACTCGATCTCGCCGCTGGCGGGCTCTAAAATCGGCTGAAACCAGGGCTCATAATCCGGATGCGTCTGGAGAATCATCTCCTCTGCCATGCCGTCCGCTCCGCCAAATTCCGCCTCTTTGCAAAGCCACAAAGGCCCCGCTGCCAGCCCTACCACCAGCACCAGCAAAATCAGATTCTTCTGCCACAGTTTCATGTTGCATCCCTTCCCCCCAGTACCTTCAGTTCCCGCAGCTGAGGCGCGGAATATTTCTCCAGCACATTGAATACTACCACAGTCAGGCACCCTTCCGCTATGGCCAGCGGGATTTGGGTCACCGCAAAAATCATCAGGTATTCTCTGGTGTTTCCATAGACCACACCCAACTGCAGCGCGGTGGTAACATAGGTTGCAAGATCTCCCAGTGCGGCAGCGCAAAACACCGCCGCTGCAGGCCTGATCTCCCGGGAGCGCATCAGCCGATACACTCCCCAAGAAACCAGCGGCCCGATAATCGCCATGGAACACATATTGGCGCCCAGAGTGGTAATCCCGCCGTGAGCCAGCAGCAGCGCCTGGAACAGCAGCACAATCAGTCCCAGCACCGAGGTCGCGGCCGGGCCAAACAAAATGGCAGACAGGCCCACTCCTGTCGGATGGGAACACGAGCCGCTGAACGACGCAATTTTCAGTGCGCTGAGTACAAAGGCAAATGCGCCGCACATGGCCAGCAGGATCTTCGCCCGCGGGAAGTCGGACACTGTTTTTCGAATGCTTTTCAATCCTGCCGCAAGAAAAGGCACACAGACCGCCATCCAACCAAATGCCCAAGGTTTCGGAAGCATTCCCTCGGCAATGTGCATCGCTCCGGCAGATGTCTCGAGCAAGGTCAGGGCCAGCGGAATCAGGGTCAGGCCGCGAATCCACCCACTCTGTTCCTCCCTACAAGGACCAGTTTTCAGCTGTTTCATGCTTGTCTCTCCTTTCCACATGGTTGAAGCCGGTTTCCCTGTCTGTCCTGAACCGACTGTTTCCAAAGGTGTCACGTCTCTTCTTCCGCGTTCCAATCCGCCTGTGTTTTTTTCAGCTGGTTCCATTCCTCCACTGCGTGGCGGGCAAACAGCCGGCGAACAGCGGCATACTCTCCCAACCCCCGAAGGGTACAGCGCACGGCATAGCCTTCTGCTTCCAGGCGAGCCCGCCAGGAAGACGCCTCCGGGCCAGCCATATCACAAGTGGCATGGTCGCCCGCTACCACCATGAGCGGATGCAGATGGACCGCATGCAGATCCGGACGTTCCCGCAGGCGGCGCAGCACCTCTTCAAATCCCGGATACCCTTCCACCGTTCCAACAAAGGCGCGGAACCATCCCCGGTCCTGCAGGACATATTCCAGCTGCGGATATGCGGCATTGGCATAATGTCCGCTGCCATGCCCCATCAGCACCAGTGCCTCTCCTTCACCAGGCTCTTCCAGGGACTCCATCAGGGCATCCGCCAGAGCAAAATAGTCTTCCAGTTCCGTCAGCAGCGGCGTGCCGATGCGCAAAGAGAGCATGGAGCCAAACGCGGACGCCTGCGCGCAAAGTTTTTCAAATTCATCCCCGTTCATGATGTGAGTCGGCTGCACCACTACCTGCCGGTATCCTTCCCGGTAAAGCCGGTCCAGTGCCTGGGGAACATCATCAATCACAACCCCATCCCGGCGGGCCAGCTTGCGCAGAATCATGCCGCTGGTAAACGCCCGCCTGACGGGCATATCCGGCAGCGCCGCCGCAATCTCCCGTTCAATGGCTGCGATATTGCGTTCCAGAGTGCCGGGGAAGCTGGTTCCAAAGGATACCACCAGAGTTGCACCGCGAGAAGTCATCCTTTCACTCCTTTTCTGCCTTCGTCTCGTAGGCGGGGGGCTCGGGACAATCCGTACTCTCCGCAGCATCTCCCGAACGCGCCCGCTGCAGATATCCCCGGGGCGTCACCATCCGGCCATTTAGCAGCATGGTCTGCCGGTTGCCCACAAAAACGGTGGTAAACATATCCACCTCTTCATTATCCCGCAGCGCCTCCAGCGTCAAGGTCACCGCCTGCTCGCCCTCCCGGCCGATATTGCGGACAAAGCCGCATACCGTTTCGGCAGGTTTATGCCGCAGCAGAATATCACAAGCCCGGCGCAGGGCCTCGGCCCGCCCGCGGCTGCGGGGGTTATAAAGGCAAATAACAAAGTCCGCCTCGGCAGCAGCTTCCAACCGCCGGGAAATCGTCTGCCAGGGGGTCAGCAAATCGCTGAGCGAAATTACCGCAAAATCATGGGTCAGCGGCGCTCCCAGCACCGCCGCGCCGCCGCACGCGGCCGTGATCCCCGGAATCACCTCAATTTCAATGGGAGGGTACTCTTGGGCCACTTCGTACACCAGTCCCGCCATTCCGTAGATCCCGGCATCTCCCGAACAGACCACCGCCACGTTCTTTCCGCCGGCAGCGGCCGCTACCGCGGCGCGGCAGCGTGCCTCCTCCTGCTTCATTCCGGTGGAAATCATCTCCTTATTCGGAAATGCGTCGCGAATCAGCGCAATATAGGCAGAATATCCCACCACCAGATCTGCTTGCGCAATGGCCTGCCGGGCTCGTCCAGTCAGATCTTCACCCGCGCCGGGCCCCAGGCCCACAACCGTCAGTTTCATATTTATTCTTCACTTTCTTCGAATTTCAACACAGGATTCCGCCGTGCAATGGCCACCGTAACCCCGTTTTGCGCCCGTTTGGGCACCAGCAGGGTTCCGCCGCCGGCAAGGGCAGCCCGTTCACACACATTGTCCACTCCCATCACGGAGTAGACAAAGGATGACGCGGTAAAGGTCCCCGGCAGAGATCCCAACACCTGGGCAGAATAGGTCCGCAGCGGCCAGTTCTGCCGTTGGCAGTACCTGCACAGTCCTTCTTCATCGGCTTTTTGGTCAATGGTCGCCACTTCCAGCACTGCCGCCGTGTCGATCTCGGCCTCCTCCGCGGCAGCTTGTACCGCTTGCGCAATGGCCTCCTCCGTCGTTCCCCGCCGGCAGCCGATGCCCAGAACCAGGCATCGGGGGACCAGGCGGAGAACCCGCGGCTGCGGCCGGTTATGGCAGGTCACCTGAATTTCCGGCAAAATGCCGGCCTGTTCCGTCAATCCAAACGGCAGGGCGCCTTCCACGGGAAACTCCGAGGAAAACCGAACCGATGCCCCGGCCAGCAGCGCAGCTGACACTTCTTTCGCCACTTGACGGTCCTTCAGCAAGAGTCCCTGCCTGCTCGCCCAGACATCCACCGCAAATCGGCCGTGGAGATCCGTAGCCGTGCTGATCACGGCCGTTCCCCCCGTTAATCCGGCGATGCGAGCGGCCAGCGAATTGGCTCCCCCCACATGTCCCGAGAGCAGCGCCACGGCGTACTGTCCCGTTTCATCCACGCTGACTACCGCCGGATCACGGAACTTGTCCTGGACATGAGGCGCAATCGCCCGAACTGCGATTCCCGCAGCTCCTATAAACACCAATGCCCGTCCGGTTTCCCAATGACTGGCAGTCCAAGCTTCCAGGGAATCATAGGATGGCATTCCAGTGGACTGCGCCAAGCGCGCAGGCACATGCAGCGTTCCGCCCAAAGCGTCCGCCAGGCGTTTTCCCAGTGCGGCTCCTCCGGGCGTAAACGCCACCAATGCGCAAATCATGAGCGCCCCTCCCGATACCCATGGGTAAAGGCAGGGTCATAGAGTTTGGAGCGTTCGTAGGCACCTTCCAGAAACGCTCCTACCGTAATCAGTGCCATGCGGGTAATCTGATGCTCCCGGGCTGTCCGGGCCAGGGTCCCCACCGTGCAGCGGAACACCTGCTCATCCGGCCAGGTCGCTTTGTAGACGATGGCCGCCGGCGTATCAGGGGTATATGCTCCCCCAGCCAGCAATTCCCGCTCCACTTCTTCCAAAAGCCCCGTGGAGAGGAAGAGCGTCATCGTGCAGCCATGACGGGCCATTTCCCGCAGCCGCTCCCGCTCCGGAACTGGCGTCCGCCCTTCCATCCGGGTGATGATCACACTCTGGCTCACCTGCGGCAATGTATACTCCGCTTTCAGTGCCGCAGCCGCCCCGGAAAACGCCGAGACGCCAGGCGTCACATCATAGGGAATGCCCCGCTCTTCCAGCGCATCCATCTGCTCCCGAATGGCGCCGTACAGGGCAGGGTCCCCGGTGTGCAGGCGGACGGTGTCCACGCCTTCCTGTTCTCCCTGGCGCATCACATCCAGGACTTCCTCCAGCGTCATTCCTGCGCTGTCATAAACCCGGCAGCCTTCCTGTTTGTATGCCAGCAGGGCGGGATTGACCAAACTGCCCGCGTAGATGATCTGTCCGGCGAGCCCCAGCAGCCGGGCTCCCCGCACCGTAATCAAATCTTCCGCGCCAGGCCCCGCTCCAATGAAATGAATCATGAGATTGCCTCCTTTATCCTGTTGCGCTCCACCGCCGCGGCGGTTCCAAAGACGCTGCATCTATTTTTCGCGCCGTCTCTTCGCCGGAAGAGAAACCGGACTTCACCGCTTCTTCCATCCGGCAGGACGCCGCTCACTCCGGCGTCCGGATTTCTTCCACATGCAAGATGCCCTCCCGGCAGGAGCAGCGAACATACCCGCCGTTGCCGATGTGGTAGTCATAAAAATTCCGGGCCGGTCTGGCGTAGGCTTCCAGCAGCGCCATAATCACGCCGCCGTGGATCACCCACGCCGTATGGATGTCCGGCGGCAGCAAGGGCTCTATCCGCCGGAATCCTGCGCAGCAGCGGGCCTGAAACTCCGCCAGCTGCTCTCCGCCCGGCACCGGCCCCCGGCACCCGGAATCCACCCAGGCCCGGTAGTCCGGATCTTCTTCCATCTCTTGGGCAGTTTTTCCCTCGAAGATTCCAAAATCCGTCTCCCGCCATTCCGGAATCACCTGATAGGGCATCGCCGGGAATGCCAGCTGCGCGGTTTGTCTGGCCCGAAGCGCGGGACTGACCAGCAGGGCATCCACATGCAGTCCTTGCTGCTGCAGCCACAGTGCCTGCAGCCGGCCCTGTTCGCAAAGCGGCTCATCCGTGCGGCCGATATACCGCCGCTCCAAATTGCTGGCTGTGGCACCGTGCCGAATCAAAATGATTTCTTTCACGCCAGCAAACCTCCAACCCAGCAGCCCGCGGCAGCCGACAGCTCGCATACCTGAAGGAAAAATCCCGCGGTATCGCCCGTCGCTCCGCCAAACTGGCGCATCGCCATCCGGCGGTACGCCGCCACACTGATCAGTCCCGCAGCGACCGCACCGGTCCCGGCTGCGGGCGAAAGCATCACCATGCCGCTGCCTGCCAGCACAGCCGTCAGCCCTGTGGCTGCCACTGCGGCCGAGGTCCGTGCGGAACTGGTAAAGGTCGCCAGCATCCCGCTACCCCGGGCGTTGGGCATGGTAATGGCGCACAGAGCGGAAAGCGCCCTGGAAAATGCAAATACGGGATACAGCGCCGCCACCTGTCCGGCAGTGTATATTTCCACATACAGCCCAAAGAGCAGCATAAACCAGATTCCACAGTAAATTCCCGCAAAGGCACCGCAGTGGGAATCCTTCAAAATGGCCAGCTTCTTTTCCCTGGGCTGATGGGATGCCAACGCATCCACAGTGTCCATATACCCATCCAGATGAATGCCCCCGGTCAGCAGCAGCGGCAGGCAAACTGCCCCGCAGGCAAACAGGACACTGCCAACACCGGCAGCCCGGCAAATCCAGTTCCAACCCCACAGCACAATGCCGCACACCACACCGACTGCCGGGAACCAGCAGATGGCGTAGCGGGTTCTGGGATCCCCCCAGGCCGGCTGCGGCGTCGGCAGCACACTGTAAGTGGACAGCGCCGCCCAAAGCGGTTCAAGCCAACGCATCCACTCCCCCCTTTCGCCAGCAGGCAACTCCGTCACGGAGCTCCGCAGCCGCATCCGCCTGGCGGAACAGCTCCTCATTGAGCGCATCCAGCCCCCGGATATACTCCGCAGTTTCTCCTGTATATTGTTCCGCCTGCAGCCCCGAAATGGTCACCACTGTCAGGACGCGGCACCGATTCTGCAATTTCCGGATTTCTGCCAGGGCTGTTTTTTCATCTCCGTGTGTTTCGAAGAAGAGATTGGCCAGCAGATTGGACGCATCCTCCAGCAGTACTGCGCTTTCCGCTTCCACCGGCGCACGGTCAATTCCGT
Source organism: uncultured Oscillospiraceae bacterium (assembly GCA_944387035.1). GTDB lineage: Bacteria > Bacillota > Clostridia > Oscillospirales > Oscillospiraceae > Oscillibacter. The sequence continues at coordinate 13,649 of CALXDJ010000009.1, forward strand.
GCGCCAGTTCCAGGGTGGTAAAGCCCAGATCCGCCCGCTGCAGGCGGTGCTTTTCAATCCGGCGGTAATTCTCCTCCGTCTGGGGAACCATGGTGGCAATGTAATAGCGCTGTCCCGGTATGCGGCTCATCAGTGATTCGGCAAACGCGCTCTTTCCGCTCTCGTTGGGGCCGGACACCACGATCAGTTTTCCCATGGTGTATATGCCTCCACCTGAATCTGTTCAAACCGCGCCGCCCGGTGATATACCGCCGCCGCCAAATCCAGCAGCGGGAACAGAGCCACCGCTCCGGTGCCCTCTCCCAGGCGCATGTCCGCATGCAGCGGCGCGGACAAGCCCAGTTCCTCCATCAGCAGTTTTCCGGCCGGTTCGGCACTGACATGGGAGGCCAGCAGATAGGTGCCTGCCGCCGGACACATCCGCACCGCGCACAACGCCGCCACTGAGGAAATCAGTCCATCTATGACGACCGGCACATGAAACGCCGCTCCTCCCAGAAACGCGCCCGTCATGGCAGCCAGGTCGAACCCGCCTACCTTGGCCAGCACATCCAGCGGATCTTGCGGGTCCGGCCGATTGACCTCCAGTGCCCGGGCAATGATCTGCTGCTTATGTACCAGTCCCGCATCACTCAGGCCGGAGCCGCGCCCGGTTACCCGTTCCACCGGCTGGCGGAGCAATACGCTGGCCACCGCACTGGACGTGGTGGTATTTCCAATTCCCGCCTCGCCGGTGGCAATCACCCGATAGCCTTCCTCCACGCGCTTGCGGACCAGTTCCATGCCGGTCCACACAGCCTGCTGCGCCGTCTGGCGGGACATGGCCGGTCCCAGTGAAATGTCGCCGGTCCCGCTGCCCAGGCGGCAGTCCATTACCCCCGGAACCGGTTGAAGCATGCCCATGTCAACCGGATATACATCCGCTCCGCAGGCCTGGGCCATGACGCTGACGCTGGTGGTTCCGGCCGCCAGTGACCGGGCAATCGCCCCGGTCACTTCGCTGCCGCTTTGGGCCACGCCCTGCGCCACCACTCCGTTATCCGCGCAAAACACCAGAATACACTTTTTCCCCACGTCGATCTGCGCCGTTCCGGATGCCGCCGCTACCCGGCACAAAAGCGTTTCCAGTTTTCCCAGACTCCCCAGAGGTTTGGCGATCTGATTCAACTGTGCCTGGCAGGCCGCATAGGCCGCCTGGTCTGCGGGCTTAATCCCCGCAATCCGTTCCATCAGTTCCATGTGCGCACTTCCTTCCGATCTGCGATTCAATACTCGATGCCCCGCCTGGCACCCACTCCCTGGTCATAGGGATGCTTTATTTTCTGCATCTGCGTCACATAATCCGCAAGGTCCACCAGCGTCCGGTCCGGATTCCGCCCGGTCAGCACCACTTCCAGGCCATCCGGCCGGGTGCGGAGCAGCTCCACCAACCGCTGCGTTTGAATCATGCCGTGGCTGCATGCGGAAACCGCCTCATCCAGCACCCACAGCCCGGCGCCGTCCCATGCCGCGGCCCGTGCCTGCTCCAGAAGCGCTGTATACTCCTGCTTTGCAAGCTGCCGCTCCGCTTCATCCATTTTGGCAAATCTGTGGTGGGGATGCGCCGCCTCCACGACCTGTACCTGCGGCAGCTGCCGCAGAATCTGCAGTTCTGAGGAGGTCCCGGTCTTGAAAAACTGCGTGAATACCACCCGCGCTCCGGCACCTGCTGCCCGGATGCACAATCCCACTGCGGCAGTGGTCTTTCCCTTTCCGTCTCCGCAATAAAGGTGAATCCGTCCCGGCGTTCCCCACATCGCTTATTCCTCCCGCTTCAAAATCCGGTAAATCCGTTCCATGTCCAGTCCCTGGCGTACCGTCCGGGCCAGCAGGTCGTACTGCTGCTGCCGGTACTGCGTCATATCAAAGGCGCCCAGTCCTTCCGGATCAATTCCCTGCCGGAGACATACCGCCCGCAAAACCGCATCCGCCACTCCCGGGGCATCGAACAGTCCATGGATGTAACTGCCGTATACATTGCCGCCGCCGTTGATGGCCGGCCGTTCCTCCCGGCTTCGGCCCATATGAATCTCATATCCTTCATACCGCAGGCCGTTGAGCGGCTCCAAGACCCCCGTCACGCCAGAAAATGTGCCGCTGGTCTGCCGCTGGACTTTTTCCGGTGCAAAGACGGTCTCCATCTCCAGCAGTCCCATGCCCTTCATCCGGGTAATTCCACAGGCCTCCACCTGTTCGGGATCCTCGATCTGGCTCCCCAGCATCTGGTATCCGCCGCAGATGCCCATCAGCAGCGTTCCAGCCTCTGCGGCGCGCAGCAGGGCCGCTTCCAGCCCGCTTTGCCGCAGCCACGCCAGATCGGCCAGCGTGCTTTTTGTTCCCGGCAGCAAAATCAGATCCGGCCGTCCCAGATCTCCCACGCAGTCCACATACCGTACGGATACATTTTCATACCGCTCAAACGGCGAGAAATCCGTGAAGTTGGAAATCCGGGGCAGGCGAATCACCGCAACATCCAGCAGCTTGCGGGCACAGCGCCGGTCAAAGCGCCGGGACAGGCTGTCCTCTTCATCAATGTCCACCTGCGTGTACGGGACCACTCCCACTACCGGAATGCCGCACAGCGCTTCCAGCTGCGCAAGGCCGGGCTCCAGAATTGCGCGGTCTCCCCGGAACTTATTAATAATCAGTCCCTTGACTCTCCGCCGCTCCGACTCCTCCAACAGCGCGATCGTACCATAGAGCTGGGCAAACACACCGCCCCGGTCAATGTCTCCCACCAGCAGCACCGGCGCATCCACCATCTCGGCAAGCCCCATGTTTACGAAATCATTCTGCCGGAGATTGATTTCCGCAGGGCTGCCCGCCCCCTCGATCACCACAAGGTCATACGCTTCTTCCAGGCTGTGGTAGGCCTCCAGAACGGCGGGAACCAGCGCCTGCTTTTTTTGATAGTACTCTGCGGCGCTCAAATTCCCTATGGGCCGTCCGTTGACGATCACCTGGCTGCCCGCATCCGTGGTGGGTTTGAGCAAAATGGGGTTCATGCTCACGTCCGGCTCGATGCCTGCCGCCTCCGCCTGCACCACCTGCGCCCGTCCCATCTCCCCGCCTTGCGCGGTAATAAAGGAATTGAGCGCCATATTCTGACTTTTGAAGGGGGCTACTCGGTATCCATCCTGATGGAAAATCCGGCAAAGACCGGCTGCCAGCAGACTTTTCCCCACATTGGACATGGTCCCCTGAATCATGATGCTCTGCGCCGCCATTTCATTCCTCCTCTGCAATTCTGCGCAGCGCCGCCACCAGCAGGCGGTTTTCTTCCGGCCGCTTCACTGCAATCCGATACCAGCCCTGTCCCAAACCCGGATAGTTGGCACAGCGCCGAATCAAAATTCCCTGCTCCAACAACGCCTCATACAGGGGACGATCACAGTAAAACAGCATGTAGTTGGCCTGGGACGGACAAATCCGTGCCCCCAGATACTCCCGCAGTGCCCTTTCCAGATATGCCCGTTCCTGTACAATCAGCTTCCTGGCCTCAGCCAGATACGCGTTTTCTCCCAACGCTGCCTCTCCTGCTTTCTGCGCCGGCAGCGACACGTTCCACGCCTGGACCATCCGGCTCATCTGCGCCAGCAACGCCCGGTCGGCGCTTATGCCGTACCCCAGCCGCAAGCCGGCCATAGCGTAGCTTTTCGTAAACGCCTTGAGCAAAAACAGCCCCGGCCAGTCCAGCAAATAGGACTGGAACGATGCTTCCCGCCCCTGGTCCGATAAATCCAGAAAGCATTCATCCACAAACAGCCGTTTCCCCTGCCGTCGGCACTGCTCCACAATCCGCTCCCGCAGCACCGGATCCACCAGCCGCCCTGTGGGATTATTGGGATGGCACAAAAACAGCACATCCGGAGCCTGCTGTTCGAGAAAGGAGAGCACATCCTCCTCCAGCGCAAACCCCCGGTCCGGAGAAAGCGGATATCGCACCACCGTGCACCCCACTGCCTCCAGCGATGCTGTGTACTCGCAGAACGTCGGCGCCAGCTCCATCGCCCGGCGGGGGCGCAGAGCCTGGCAATACGAATGGATCAGCTCCGCCGCCCCGTTTCCGCACAGGAGATTCTCCTGCGCGACTCCTTCCCATTGGGCAATGGCACCGGTCAGCTCCCGGCAAAACGGGTCCGGGTAGCACGCAAGCTGTCCAATGGACTCCTGCACGGCGCGGCACACTGCCTCCGGAGGCCCCAGCGGGTTGGTATTGACAGAAAAATCTGCCGCGATCTGCATGCCATACCCATCTCCGCCGTGGGGGTTTTTCTGTTCATATAACAACGCCTCCACCTCCTCTCAAAAGATTCCATCCCAGCCGCATCAGCACCAACACCACCAGCGCCAGCAGCGATGCCGCCTTCGCCAGACGGCATGTCCGGGAAATGTCCCCGGGTTCGATGGCGCGCAGGGCATCTCCAATAACCGGTTTTTCATGCCGGACTCCGTGGTACCAGGCGCTGCCTCCCAGCTGTACCCCCAGAAGCCCCGCGCAGGCCGACTCGGTCTGTGCGGAATTGGGGCTGGCATGACAGAACCGGTCCCGCCTGAAGATTTTCCATCCCCGCCGGAAATCCATGCCCAGCATGGCGCCAGCTGCCAGCATCATGAGGGCGGAAAACCGAGAGGGAATCCAGTTGGCCAGATCATCCATCCGGGCCGGAACCAGCCCGATGTCCCGATAGGGCGGATCCACGTATCCCAGCATGGAATCCATGGTATTGATAGCCTTGTAGCAAAATCCCAGCGGTGCGCCGCCCAGCACCAGAAAAATCAGAGGAGCAATGACCCCGTCAGATACGTTTTCCGCCACGGTTTCCACCGCAGCCCGGGTAACTCCTGCCGCATCCAAACGGTGTGTTTCCCGGCCCACAATCCGGGCCACAGCCCGCTGAGCCCCCTCCAGGGGTTCTTCCGTCAGGGCCCGCTCCACCCGCGTGGCCTCCTGACACAGGCACTTAAGCGCCAGGACCTGCCAGCACATCACACTTTCCACCACCAGCGCCAGCCAGGGGCTCACCATCCGGCAAAGCCACAAAATTCCTGCGGGAAGCGCAGTGGATACCAGCACCACCATCAGCCACAGTCCCCCGCCTCCCAGCTTTTGGCCGGCGGGCGTGTCCGGAAAAACCCGTCTCACCAGCTGCTCCAGTGCGGCGATCAGCTTTCCAATCCACACCACAGGGTGTGCCCTGCTCAGCGGATCTCCCCACAGTGCATCCAGCACGCCTCCGATTCCCACTGCCACCAGTGTCAGATTCATTCTGTACCGCTCCTTGCCTGCATAGTAAAGAGGTAAACCGGATTTTGTCCGGAAAACAGGTGATAGTGCCCCGCTTCCCGGGTCCGGGCCACAAACAGGCAGACCGTTTCCCACTCCAGTTCAGGGAACGCCTCCATACATGCCGTCAGCTCCGCAACCGATTCCAGCGACACCGCAGCCGCAACGATCCGCACAGCCGGATTTTTCTCCAGCGCCAGCGCTATGATCTCCCGGAACCGGCCCGAAGTTCCCCCCAGAAATACACGGTCCGGAGCGGGCAACTCCCGGCATGCTTCCGGCGCGCAGCCTGATACCACCGTCAGATTGTCCAGTGAAAACCGCCGGCGGTTTTCCTCCACCAGTGCTGCGGCTTCCTGGACCCGTTCCACCGCGTAGACCTGTCCCCGGCGGGCCTGCAATGCCATCTCCACAGATACCGAGCCGGTTCCCGCGCCCACATCCCAGCAAACGGAACGCTCCGTCAGCTGCAGTTTGGAAAGGCACACAGCCCGCACCTCGCTTTTGGTCATGGGGACCATGCCCTCCGGCTTGCTGCCGCGGCAGAATTTCGAATCAGGCAAGCCGATTCCCACAGCGCGGTCCGCCGCCGGATTTTCAATCAGCACGGCACTCAGCGGGGCAAAGTCCTGCTCCGCCAGTTCCCGGGCCTCCCCGGTACGAATCTGTTCGTCGGGATAGCTCAGGCGCTCACCCACATATACCTTCACCGCTCCCAACCCGGATTCCGTCAGTACCCGGCACAGATCCTTTACCCCGGTACTGCCTCCGACCAGGACAAAAATCCGGCGGTTGGCCCGGACCTCCTCCGCAATGGGGCGCGTCCGCCCATGAAGGCTGACACAGGCCACATCTTCGTAGCTGCAGGAGAGCCGGGCACACAGATAGGACAGCGAGCTGATGCCCGGCAGAATCTCCACCGGATGTTCTGGTAAATACTGCACCAGTTTTCGGGTCCCGCTGTAAAACCCCGTATCCCCGGACATCACCACGGCGATGGAGCCATACTCCGGATGCGCCTGAATCGCTTCCGCCATTGCTTGCGGTGTAGCCGCCTCCAGAACCTCCTGCCCCGGCGCCGCTGCCGCCAGCATCCGCCGGGCTCCTACCACGCAGTCCGCCCGGGCAATGGCCGCCCGGGCCTCTCCGGTCATGCAGGCCTCCGCCCCGGGACCCAGTCCCACAATGCTGATCCGTGGATACAGCTGCATGCCGAACCGGCGCTGTATTTCCTCCAGCACCGCGCTCAGGCTCATTCCCTCCCGGCTGGGCGGACGGCCCACCACCACCAGCACGGCCCCAGTCTGCTGGGCGGCAGCCGCCTTGGCCGCAAAGCCGCCCACGTCTCCGCTCTCCTTGGTCACCAGATACCGGGCCGACACACTGCGCAGCATGGCTGCGTTGAGTTCTTCGGAAAAGGGCCCCTGCATGGCTATGATGTGCCCGGCCGGGACGCCTGCCGCCTGGCAGGCCTGCAGGGATGCTTCCATGGGCAAAACCCGCACATAGGCCCGCCGCCCAAAGTCCCGGATTCCAGACGCATACTGCGCCAGTTCCTTGCTGCCCGTCGTCAGCAGAATCGTCCCTTCGGTTTCATCCAGAAATGCGGCGGCAGCCGCGCTGTCCGGCACGGTCACTGCGCCGTCGGGAACCGTGCTTTCCTCCCGCAAAAGCCGCAGGTACTCTACCTCCGCGGCCTGACAAGCAGCCAGCACATTCTCCGTCACGACCCGGGCATAGGGATGCGTGGCATCCACCACCAGATCAAACCGCTCCTGACGCATCACGCGTTCCATCTCTTCCGGTTCCATCCGTCCGGCCCGCACCCGCAGGCACTCAGACGGTGACAGCAGCGTCTGCCCGTACTCGGTAGCTACGCAGGCCGTCACATCCATTCCATTGGCTGCCAGCAGCTGCGCAAGACGCCGCCCTTCCGTGGTACCGGCAAACACGCAGATCTTATTCATACTCATTCCTCCAGGCTCCACGGATATTGTTTGGAATTTTGCACCTGCCGGACAATGGCGGCGGCCATCTCCTCCGCCCGGGGCGTTTTTCCCAACAGTCCATACCGTTCAGAAAACACCACCGCCTCCACAGCAAGTGCTCCCGCTCCGACTCGGGAAAGCTGTTCTTCTATCCGTTCCATCAAGTGCTGAAGAACCGGACCGTCTTTGCCGTCTTCCCGCAGAATGCGCAATGCCTCATCGCAGGACACGCAGCGGAGAATCTCCGCGATCCGGTGCGGGGCAAGACCTGCCGCTCCAGCATAGGCCGCCAGGATCTCCATACGGCAGTCTCCATACCGGGAGTGGGTGTCCATCATCCCGCCGGCCACCTTGACCAGCTTTCCGATATGCCCGACCAGCAGCACTCCCGCAAACTCCATTTCCCGGCACATCTCCAGGGTCTGCCCAATAAAATTGGAAGTCAGTACCGCTTGTTCCGGTGCCATTCCCAGCATCTTTCCGGCAAACGAAGCCCCGTAATTTCCCGGCGCCAGCAGCAAAAACCGCTCCCCGCTGGCCTGGCGCTGGCGCAGGTGTGTCCGGATGGTTTCCACCAGCGCCCGTTCACTCATGGGCTCCACGATTCCGGTGGTCCCCAGAATGGAAATCCCGCCCTGGATGCCCAGCCGGGGATTGAAGGTTCTTTTCGCCAGCTCCTGTCCGCCGGGAACGGAGATCACCACCAAAAGTCCTCCCTGGTATCCGGCCATGCGGCACACGTCTTCCACATGCTCCCGGATCATCTTTCTGGGGACCGAATTGATGGCGGCCTCGCCCACAGGCTGGTCCAAACCAGGCAGGGTGACACGTCCCACGCCTTCCCCGCCGTCCACAACAATACCGGGCAGGTCGCGCCGGGACACCGTAGCGAAAATCAGAGCACCCGTCGTAATATCCGGATCATCTCCGCCGTCCTTTTTGACCGCGCAGGAAACCGCCGTCTCCGTAATGGAGATCTCCTGCAGCTCCGGGCTCCATGTTGTGCCGCCGGGCATCCGTACCGTGCTCCGCTCCTGCCGCTGCCCGGTCAGCAGCATCCAGGCGGCAGCCCGGGCGGCAGCTGCCGCGCAGGAGCCGGTGGTATACCCGTGCCGCAGGACCTTTGCTGGTTGCATAACGCCTTCCTCCTACTTCGCTTCAGCGGGTAATCTGATAGAGCAGTGCATTGCATATCGCTGCCGCCACATTGCTGCCGCCTTTGCGGCCCCGGGCCACAATGTGGGGCGTCGGAAGCGTCAGAATCCGCTCTTTGCTCTCCACTACATTCACAAATCCCACCGGCACACCGATGATCAGCGCCGGATCGATCTGCCCGGTTTCCACCAGTGTATACAGCGTCAGCAGGGCGGTGGGCGCATTGCCGATGGCAAATATGCACGGGCGTCCCAAGGCCGCCGCCCGCTCCATCGATACCACTGCCCGGGTGACACCCCGTGCCTGTGCCTCCTGCGCCACATCGGGGTCGGACATAAAGCAGTGTACCTGTCCGCCCAAACGCGCCAGCGCGGTTTTGTTGATTCCCGCCCGGGCCATTTGCGTATCTGTCACAATGTCGCACCCGGACCGGAGTGCCGCCACGCCCTTTTCCACAGCGCCTGCGGAAAACACGAGATTGTCCGCATAATCAAAATCCGCAGTGGTATGGATGACCCGCTTGATTACAGCCTCATGCTCCGGAGCCAGCGGATGGCCCTGCAGCATCTCACCGATTATTTCAAAGCTGCGCCGCTCAATCTCCTGCGGCCGAATTGTTTCAATCATGACTCCGCTTCTCCTTCAAACAGATTTCATAAAACCGCCGGGCAAAAGACAGGTTGGCATGGAAATGGAAATGGGGAAACCCCGCATACAGCCGCTCCGTCGCCACTCCGCAAGCCCAGCTGCGGCCGGTGGGCTTCCGCGCAGTCAGGTCTCCACCGGGACAGGTACAATCCCAGCGGTGGAATTCATGCCCTCGGATCTCCTCCCCCGCGCCGCACAACAGATTCTCCCGCTGGGAGCTGAGCGTCACATACCCAAAGCGGGTCAGCTTTCCGGCGTCAAAACACCGGCCGGGAAGGAACCCCACCATGGGCCACTCTCCGATGGCCTCTGTCAGGTACATGAAGCCTCCGCATTCTGCAATGCACGGCAGTCCTCCCGCCAGTGCCGCCGCCACAGAATTCCGCATCGCATGGTTCTCACTCAGCTGCCGCGCATGCAGTTCCGGATATCCGCCTCCCAAATAAAGGCCGTGAATCCCCGCGGGCAGCGCGGGGTCCGTCAGCGGACTAAACGGCACCAGCTGTGCACCCATGGCCCGCAGCACCTCCAGATTTTCCGCATAGTAGAAGGAGAAGGCCGTATCCTGTGCCACCGCAATCCGCACCGGCTCCTGCTGCGGCAGCGAGATCGGTTCGCAGGAAAGCGGCGGCGCGGAACCGGCCAGCTCCAGCAGTCCGTCCAAATCGATGCTGTCTCCTGCCTGATGGGCCAGGCGCATCAGTTTTTCCTGCAGTCCTTCCACTTCCGCGGCTGTTACCAATCCCAAATGGCGGCTCTCCAGCCCGCACTCCGGCATGACCGGCAAATAGCCCAGCGGACGGATCTGCCCGTCGAATCGCTGCTGAATGGCTGCCTCCAGCATCCGGTAGGTTCCGGCGGAGCAGCGATTTAAAATCACGCCCCGAATGCAGCTTTGCGGCATGAAGGTCCGAAATCCCTCAATGACAGCCAGAATGGACAGGGCGGCCCCCCGGGCATCCACCACCAGTACCACAGGCGTCTTTGTCAATCGGGCAATTTCCCAGGTACTGGCCCGTCCATCCAGGCCGATGCCATCATAGTACCCCATTACACCTTCTAAAATGGTCACATCCCGCTCCGCCCCATTCTGCGCCAGGAGGCTTTTCAGGGTGTTGGGGGCAAAGAAAAAGGCATCCAGAGTCGTGCTCCTGACTCCGACCACCCGGCTGTGAAACATGGGATCAATATAGTCCGGGCCGCACTTGCAGGCCGCCAGCCGGACTCCCCGCTGCGCCAGTGCCAGCAGCACCGCGCAGGTCAGAGACGTTTTTCCGCAGCCGCTGCCCGTTCCAGCCAGCAGGACCCGGGGCCGTATCTGCTCCATCTTTCCACTTCCTTTCCGGCGCCTTGCCCTTGCGCCGAACGTACCGCATGCAAAACGGCCGCGGCAGCAAATTCATGCTGCCGCGGCTGTTTTTCCACGACAAAAAACGCCCTTTTCCATCACACGTGGAAACGAGCGGACTTCAAGCAGGTCTTCTGACTCGCGCACAAGAGATTTCTCCAGCCGGACGCTGCCTTCCCAGTTTCCCAGTGACTGACTTTCGTCAACGCATCCGGCCCGTACGCATACAGCGGCGGCACTGTCCGGGATTCTCACCCGGTTCTCTATTCTTCTCAGGACCTGAACGCATCCATGAGACACTTGAAGTATCGAAATAATCAAAGATTGTTTTTATTTTAATCACGTTCCAGAGAGCTTGTCAATCCCCGACTTCCATTTTCGATCATCCCAATCACCATGTCCACCTCCAATTCACATCAGTGCAAATTTCTACCAAAATTCAAAACCCTTTTCAATACACTTCTTTGCAAAGTGTCTATAATGAAATGAGCTACGCATCTTTGTGCTGTGTTGTCATATCCGGTGCAAACCCGGCGGCGGTCCGTTTTGATGCCGCCCGCCAAATCAGGAAACGAATTGGAGGAACCATTCATGACACCCAAGGAACTCTTATTTGCCACGCTGGAACACAAACCCACTCCCCGTCCCGCCTGGGTTCCCTTTGCCGGTGCCCATGCTGCTCGGCTTCTGGGATACACTGCCACGGAATTCCTGCAAAACGAAGATAAAATGGTTCGGTGTCTTCTTGAGGTCCACCGTATGTTCAAGCCGGATGGCGAGTGCTGTATTTTTGACCTCCAGGTAGAGGCAGAAATTTTGGGCTGTGATCTGGCATGGGCAGATAACGGTCCCCCGTCTGTTGCCTCCCACCCGCTGGCCTGCGATGAAGATGATGAGCCCATCGTCCCCTGCGTCTGCACCATTCCCGGCCCCAGCGACGGCCGCATTCCCCTGATCTGCGGTGCCATGCGGCGGGTAAAAGAGGCCATCGGCGATACGACCGGTTTGTATGGCCTGATTACCGGTCCGTTCACCCTGGCCTCTCATCTGCGCGGCAGCGATCTGTTTATGGATATGTTTGACCGCGAGGAATATGTCCACAGCCTGCTGGATTACTGCACCCAGGTGGCCTGCAAAATGGCGGAGTACTATGTGGACGCCGGAATGGATGTCATTGCCGTGGTGGATCCCCTGATCTCCCAGATTTCCACCTCCGCTTTTGAGACGTTCATGGCAGATCCGTTCTCCCGCCTGTTTGCCCGGATTCGTGAATTGGGGGTCTACTCTTCCTTCTTTGTCTGCGGTGATGCCACGCGCAACATTGAAGCCATGTGCAAAACCGGCTGCCATGCCATTTCCGTGGACGAAAACGTCGACCTCAAGGCGGCAAAGGCAATCTGTGACCGCTACGGCGTAAGCATCGGTGGCAACATCCCCCTCACGACCACGATGCTCCACGGCACCCAGCAGGACAACATGAAGTGGGTGGTGGACCTTCTCGATTCCCTGGAGGACCACACCGGCCTGGTGGTGGCGCCGGGATGCGACATGCCCTTTGAAACCCCCTTTGAAAACACCATCGGCTGCTCCCAGGCCGTGCTGCAGACCGATCAGGTCCGGGAAATGGTCCGGGATTATACTGCCACTGAGGACACCCTGGATGTGGAACTGCCGGATTATGAGCACCTGAATAAGCCTTTGGTGGAGGCCTTTACCCTGGACCCGGCCACCTGTGCCGCCTGCACCTATATGGTTGCCGCCACGGATGAAGCCAAGGCCGCCTTTGGCGACCGCATCGACTATCGGGTGTACCGGTATACCATCCGGGAAGACATTGCCCGCACCAAGAAAATGGGGGTTCCCAATCTGCCTTCTCTGTACATCAACGGAAAGCTGGCATTCCAGTCCATCATTCCCTCCCGGGAAGAACTGGAAAAAGCCATCGAACAGTACCTGTAAATTCAGGTACTGTTCCCGATCAAATTCGCTTACGAGGTGACCTTCCATGCCCCTTCTTCCCGATCCCATCCATATGGTGATGGCACGCCAGCTCAGCTATCTGATCTCTCAAAGCCGCAATATTGTGCGCCCATGGTGGCTGCGGCAGAGTTATCACAATACCCCGGACCTGCTCCACACCCAGCTGCAGTCATTGATTGATCAGATTGAACAGGAAAACGAGACGCTCGTACCGACAGAACGGTTTGACCAAATTGTTCTGGCATACGGTCTCTGTTCCAACAGCGTGATCGGCCTTTGCAGCCGTTCCCTCCCCGTTGTCTTGCCCCGCTGCGACGACTGTATCGCACTTTTGCTGGGATCTGCGGAGCGCTATCAGCATTTTTTTCAAAAGCTTCCCGGCACATATTGGTATACCACCGGCCGGATTGAGCAGGGAAATCCTCCCTGCAGGGCCCGCTATGAGCGGGACCGTGCCCAGTATGTGGAGCTGTACGGCGAGGAAAACGCCGAGTATCTCATGGAACACCAAAATCATTGGCTGCACAATTACCAAAATTGCGGATATATCACCTGCCCCCTGGGCGATTTGCCTGAGCACATTGAATTTGCCAAGCAGGTCTCCCGCGACTTTGGATGGACCTATCAGGAAATTCCGGGAGATCTGGCCTATTTGTCCCGTCTGATCAATGGTCCCTGGGAGGATGACCAGTTCCTTGTCTGCCCTCCCCACAGCAAAATCGAAGCCGACTATACCGCTCAAAAATTTCACAGCATTCCCTGGAATCCGGAGACAACAGGGGCTTAACCCATCCTGAAAATGCTTTTTTGAGGGAAAAAAGCAGTGTATTTTTCAGATAGAGAAAATTGTTCAAAAACAGTGCAAGGAATTTCAAGATAATTTTCCCGAAACCCTTTAGAGTAAGCTATGACAGGTAATTCATTGATTCGATCATGTAAAATTACAAATGGAGGAATGCATCGTGAGTATTTTAAATGATATCAGTGACGCATTGCAGCAGGGCCGTGTCCCCAAGGTAAAGGAATTTGTGCAGCAGGCGCTGGATGAAGGCATTCCTGCCAGCGAGATCCTGGAGCAAGGCCTTTTGAGCGGCATGAATACCATCGGCGAAAAGTTCAAAAACAACGAGGTCTTCGTCCCCGAAGTTCTGATCGCCGCCCGCGCCATGAACAAGGGCACCGAAATCCTGCGTCCTCATCTGGTGGCTGCTGGTGTGGAAGATAAAGGCACGGTTGTTATCGGCACCGTCAAGGGCGACCTGCACGATATCGGCAAGAATCTGGTACGGATGATGATGGAAGGCAAGGGCCTGAAAGTAATCGATCTGGGCGTGGACGTACCGGTGGAACGCTTTTTGGATGCCGCCCGTGAAAACCACGCGCAAATCATCGCCTGCTCTGCTTTGCTTACCACTACCATGGGCGAGATGCGCAACATTGTGGAAGCAGTGGAAGACTCCGAGCTCAAGGGCAAGGTACGCGTCATGATTGGCGGCGCACCCATTACGCAGGCCTACTGCGACCAGATCGGCGCAGACTGCTACACGCCCGACGCCGCTTCTGCTGCGGATGCTGCTCTGCAGCTTTGTACAGCTTAATCCCTTCCCCGCTCGGCCGACACAGGATGCGCACATGATAAGCCTGTGTCGGCCGGTCTTTGTTTGCCTACCTCACGGACCATACGCCGCGGGCATATCAGCATCGAATGCCGCGCAGCCGGATGGTTCTTATAGCGGGGCTATCCGGCGGCATTTGCCGCAGTCTCTCCCCAAATTCTCCGCTTCCCCTCTATACGTTTGCCAAAGGGCCTTGGAACCGTAAGTTCCAAGGCCCTTTCTTCCCGCTCTTCCAATTTTAGTTTTTACTTTAAAAGACGTTCCTCCGTCTGCCAAAATTCCCTGCTGGTCATTCTCCGCAAAATCGGTCATCACCCAAGCATTTGACACGCTCTTCTTTGAAGTCTTCTCCAAATGCGAAAAGAGCGGGCCTTATCAGCCCGCTCTTTTTTAGTTCTTTCCCGGCAGCGGAAGCGTATGCACCATAACCCGGCCAAGACAAACCACGTTCCGTCCGCAGCCCGGAGTCAGCACCACATCCGCATCTGCCCGGGCACGGTTCAGTGAAAACAAATACACCACACCCGCCGGGTCCTTATAATATTGCTTGCAGAACATATCTCCATCCACGCAGAAAATGCCCACATCACCGGCCCGGAGCGGATCCCGGTTCACATAGACAATCGAGCCGTCGGCAATGACCGGGATCATGGAATCTCCCTGAATGCGCACGGCAAACTCCGCTGCCTGGGGAACAGTCTCGTCCACCTGGATATAGTCGAAATCCTCCCCAAACACGGGTGCGGCATAGCCTGCCGCCGCCGGACTGCGATAAAGCGGAATCACACGGGGCTCCGGTTCCGTAGGCATGGCCTCCAGATCATCCCGATAGGCGCACATGGCGGTTACCATGGAACCTACCGCCTCTTTTCCCAGCGCAGACAAACTCCGGTAGTGTTTCAGCAGTTCCCGCTCCCGGTCGCTGAGAACCGTTTCCCCCCGAAGGAAATGATCCTGAAAGAGGGTATTGGGATCCGTTTCCAGACAGTCAAACAGCCGCAGCAATACCGGCTCCTTGGGAAAACTGGTGTCTTGTTCATAGTTTCCGATGGCGGACGGCGAAACACCCAACCGCTGGGCCAGTTCGGTCCGGGAAATTCCCAGCGCTTTTCGCTGTTCCCGCATGCGTTGTCCAAAGCTCATCCCGTTCATCCTTTCCTCATCCTCTTCCCATTATGATTATGGTATCGGATTTTTCCTTGCCTGTCAATCTTAATTTACAAGTTTCTTGTAAAAAATATATTGACATAACAAAATTCTTGTGTTAATGTAGTCATGCTTACAGGAAACTTGTAAACTCCCTCACAGTAAATCAGGTAAATTGTCAGTTCGTGTCTATTTCGCAGATCTGCCTGAAAACAAAAAAAGTTGGGACAAGCAATGCTTGTCCCAACTTGGTGGGGGAAGGTGGATTCGAACCACCGAAGCCGAAGCAACAGATTTACAGTCTGCCCCATTTGACCGCTCTGGAATTCCCCCATATGAAATTTTGGAGCTGGTGGACGGATTCGAACCCCCGACCTGCTGATTACAAATCAGCTGCTCTACCAGCTGAGCTACACCAGCAGTTCCAACAGCAGGATTTATCTTAGCAGATAAGTCCCATTTTGTCAACACCTTTTTTGATTTTTTTTGAAGGAGGAATGAACCTGCATTTTTCACATCGCATTAGGCACCATATTTTGCTGTGCACGCTCTGCGGCCGGGAAATTGCGCCAGGCGAAGAATACTGGGCCTGCAATGGCAGCCGCGTCTGTGCTGCATGCCTTTTGGATTTTGCCAAACAGGAATTTGCCGCCTGCCGGCAGACGCGGGGAAAGGAGATACCCTTATGACATTACTGGAACTATCCGTTCAATATGCCGACGGCGCTGCCGCCATCCATACCCGCATTCGGGAGCTGGAACAGCTGGAGCAGCTCCAGACAGACCCGGTCTGTGCTCAGGCACTCCGGCGCCGGATTCTGGAGCTGACGCCCCTGTGGCGGGACATGCGGGAAATGACCCGCCGCACAGCGCACTACTACGACAGGAGGCATTGAGATGGCAAATCGCACCTTTGATACCCGCAGCAGTGAATGGCTGGGCGATATGACCGTATGGCTGCGGGACAACGCCAATACCAACTCTGAGCTGCTGACCCGTCTGCGGCAGAATCTGCGCCGGGCGCGCCAGCAGGAGCTTACCCCCCGCCAGCAGCAGGTCCTGACCCTGTATTACGACCAAGGAATGAATATGACCCAGATTGCGCAGACTCTGGGCGTCAACTGCTCTACGGTGTCCAGAACCATTCGGAGGGCCAAGCAGCGGCTCTACCGCTGCCTGCGCTATTGTCTCTGATCTGTACATTTTTCTCTTGAGCTTTTTCGGACAAGCCCGTATAATTGTCCCAGATGGATCACCCAGCCCTGAGTACATTGTCCGGGAGGGACCTGCCATGCTGTACAACACCCTGCATAACCGATGGCTCCGCCTGATCGCCGCCGTTGTGGGCGAACTGATTTCCGCATTGGCACTGAACCTGTTTATTGTGCCCCTGAACCTGTACACCGGCGGCACCATGGGCGTATGCCAGCTGGTGCGGACGCTGCTGCAAACGTATGGCGGATTGGATTTCGGCCCTTACGATGTGGCCGGCATTCTCTATTTCATCACCAACATCCCCATCCTGATCTTTGCCTACAAGAACCTGGGACGGGGACTGGTGATCCGCACGGTGATCTGCACGGTTGCCTACTCGTTCTTTTACAGTATCATCCCCACGCCTTCCGCTCCCATCGTCAATGACTATTTGACTGCCTGCCTGCTGGGCGGAATCCTGACAGGAATCGGCAGCGGCATTGTCCTGACCTGCGGATGCAGCGGCGGCGGACTGGACATTGTGGGGCTTTGCCTGAGCAAGCGGGGCAGTACCTTCACCGTGGGCCGGTTCTCTCTGCTGTTCAACGCTGTTTTGTACTCCGCCTGCCTCGTCTTGTTCAGTGTGGAAGTGGCGATCTACTCCATCATTTATAATTTCTGCACTTCCCTGGTACTGGACCGGATGCATCAGCAAAATGTCAGCGTTCAGGCGCTGATCTTTACCCGGGAGGACGAAAGCCAGCTGAGCCATTTCATCATCGACCGGCTGGGCCGCAGCGTCACATTCTGGTCCGGAACCGGCGCCTATACCGGTGAAGGCGTCCATGTGCTGTGCGTATGTCTTTCCAAATATGAAATTGAAGAGCTGCTTCATGCCGTCAGCTCCATCGATCCCCACGCATTTGTGACTGTACAGGAGGGGACCCGCATCTACGGCAATTTCCCCAAAAGATTGGAATGATTACACAATGGAAACCCCTGTCGCCGTTTTGGCCGGAACACCCGTAGACACGCAGATGGGCGCCGTCTTTGTGAAACAAGCCGGCCTCCTGGCCTGTCCATTCCCCTTGGCAGCCGATCCCCGGTCCCAAACCGCTTTTCAGATCTCCTCCTACGCGGAAAAGATGCAGACCGTCCGTGACGTGCTGGCCCAAGCGCAAACCCAGGGCTGCCGGCGTGTGTTTGTCTACTGCAATTCCCTCTCTTCCTCCGTAGACTTCCCCACACTGGCCCGCGAGACCGGCCTGCGGATTGTAACTCCCCTGGATGTCTACCGGCATCTGGCGCCCTCCTATGGCCGTCTGGGACTCATTGCCGCCAACGCTCAAGGACTGGCGGGGATCGAGCGGACGCTGCTCACCGCCAATCCGGAGCTGGATTTACTGGGGGCTTGCCTGCTCCCGGTGGTATTGTCCATTGAGGCCGGGCTTCCGCCCCGGGAACTGGTGAAGCAGCACCATCTGGGCGAACTGGCCGAGTGGTACCGCACCTGCGGCATGGACGCTTTGATTTTGGGCTGCACTCATTTTCCCTATTTTAAGGAGGCCTTGGCAGAGCAAACCTCTTTGCCGCTGATCGACCCGGCGCAGGAAATGGTCCGTTTACTGCTGGCATAACGTTAACCCCCCGCAGAAGCCCTTAAAATGGCTTCTGCGGGGGATTTTCGTGTACAGTGCCCAACTGCCACTCCGGATGCGCTCCGCGCCGGTGGAGGCAGCGCGTTCTCTCCGTCTATGCAAAAAAGAGGACATCCAGATCGGATGTCCTCTTGCTATATGGAGCGGGCAACGAGGCTCGAACTCGCTTCCGGCATCCCGCAAACGGCTTCGCCATTTGCAGGAACCCTGCCGCACCTCTCTTTTTACGCGCTCCGCGCCGGTGGAGGCAGCGCGTTCTCTCCGTCTATGCAAAAAAGAGGACATCCAAATCGGATGTCCTCTTGCTATATGGAGCGGGCAACGAGGCTCGAACTCGCTACCTCCACCTTGGCAAGGTGGCGCTCTACCAGATGAGCTATGCCCGCGGAACAGGGAGTATCTTACCAGACATTATGCTCCTTGTCAAGGGATTTCTCCAAATTTCTTAATTTTATTTTCAGGGGGTCTCCTGCTCCCCTGCGCCCTGCGCTCCGTCCTCCTGAGTCTGGAAGAAAAACTCCACCATTCCCACAGGGCCATTGGCCGGATAGTAGTAGATGGTCCACTCCGGTGTCTGGGTCAACCCCCGCTCTTCCCGAACGCGGGTCACTGCTTCGGCAACCCGGCTCGTTCCATTCTCACCCCAGTAGCCAATTCGCACTGCCAATTCCGTTTTCCCTTCATCCAGCGCGGCCTGCAGCAGAGTATACAGTGCCTCCGTACTGGTGGCATTCACCACATTTTGAATCTGCTCCTCTGTGCGGCGGTAGCTGATCTGGACGGCGATCTCATAGTAACCCCTCTGGGCCTGGCTGGAGGAAGTGATATACTCCACCGCATACGCCCCCATGGGCGTCTCCTGCTGAATTTCCGTAGTTGCCTGCTCCAGAGTTTCTGCCACGGTCATATCGTCCTGGAAATTGTACAGGCGCAGCGTGGCGGTCTCCGTATGCTGGCCGATGAGCAGCAGCAAATCATTGACCACATCCTGATAATTCTCCGCCCGCAGGGTGCTTGCTGCCTCGCTCTCCCAGAATTTGCTGCTGTGGGGCTCCGCGGTCACATACGTCCGCTCCAGCAGCGGTGCGCAGCCGGTCATGCCCAGCAGCGTCAGCATCACCAGGATGCCTGCCACCATCCGCTTCATGGCGGACCTCCTTTCCGGATCAGTAGCCCAGGTCTTCGTCTACCAACACCACTTCCATCTCCACGCCGGACATGGCCTCCCAGAGGACTGCCAGGCCCCGGCAGATCCGCTCCGGGCTCTTGCAGTCATAGCACCGGTCCCCCTTCATGGCGCAGGGCGTCTTCTTGCCCAGCCGCTGGGCATTTTTCGGCGCGGCAATGTTCCGGGCCCGCCAAAGCGCTTCTTCGTAAGTAGGTGCCAGCTTGTTGCGTCCGGCTACCAGATAAACCTTCCGATGTCCGTAGAGCATGGAGGCCACCCGGTTGCCGTTGCCGTCGATGTTGAGGATCTCTCCCGTCTCGGCCAGGCCGTTGACGGAGGTGAGATATACCTGCGCCGTCATGGCCTTGGAAAGGACTTCCGCTCCGTCGGTCCAGTGCCAGTAGACCGTATTGTGGGAGGCCAGGCGGTCATGGAGTCCCATCTCCTGAATGGTAATGCTGCCGCCGATGCCCACACTGACGCCGTCAATGGCTCCGTTGAGATATTCCGCCGCCTCCGCCGCCGTGGCAAAGGTCTGTACGGAAAAGCCCCGGGCCTCCAGATTCTTCTTTACCGTTTCAAACGCCATGTCAGATCTCCTCCTTGTGATAATCTCCAAATCCCTCACCCAGCACCTCGTGGGCGTTGCAGACAATCAAAAACGCGCTGGAGTCCAGATCCCGGATGGTCCGCTTGAGCTGCACGATCTCCTTTTGGGGAAACGCCACCATCAGCACCTGTTTTTCCGCGCCGGTATAGGCGCCCTGTCCCCGAAGGATCGTCACGCCCCGGTCCTGTTCCCGCAGCAGCACATCGGCAATTTCCTGCCAGCAGTCGGAGACGATAATGGCCACCTTGGACGCATCCGTTCCGTAGAGCACGGCATCCATCACCTTAGCCATCACCACCAGGGCCACCGCACCGCACAGGGCGGTCTCCACCTGGCCAAAGGCCACCGCCGCCAGGGCCAGCACCACGCCGTCCGGCACCAGCAGCAGCTTTCCCATCGGCAGCCAGGGGAAGCGCAGCTTCAGCAGCCGGGCCACGATATCGGTGCCGCCGGTGGTTGCCCCCTGGGAAAACACCAGGCCAAAGCCCGCTCCCATCACAGCACCGCCGCACAGGCATGCCAGCAGCGGGTCCATGGGCGGAAATGTGTACCATGCGGCAATGATGTCAATGGCCACCGAGCTCACCGCCATAGAAAACAGCGAGGAGGCCAGCAGATGAAAGCCGATGAGCTTCCATCCGGCCAAAAACAGCGGAACATTCAATATAATGGTCAAAATACCCACTGGAAGCGCCGGAATCAAGACATTGATTACCTGGGCCAAGCCGGTGACACCGCCCATGGCGATCTGGTTGGGGGCAAAGAACCAGTCAAAGCCCAAGGCAAATGCCAGGGACCCCAGGGCAATGATGGTATAGCTTTTCAAAAACTGTTTCATGTGTTCTCATCCAGCAGACCCAGCTGCCGCTCCTCCGTATCTTCCTGCCGCAGCAGCGCACCGGCAGCCGGGATGGCCCGGACCCGGTAGCGGCTGAGATTGGAAATGGCACTCTCTTCCACCGTTGTTACCCGCTCCAAATGATACTTGGGCTTGAGGTTCATCACCGCCACACCCTGAGTGGTCCGGGTGGTCTTGGGTGCCAGCAGGGCGGTATGGAAGATCAGGCAGCGGGGCTCCGAAGAGTACACCGCCAGCTCACCCTCCTCGTCCACCCGCCGGATGCAGCAAAGGGGTGCCTTGTCCGAATACGCGCCGGTGAGCTTGCGGCGGTTGGACGTCGTCTGATAGGCCGAGAGCTCCACCCGGGCAACCTTGCCGTTTTCAAAGAAGAACAGCAGCGCACCGGCATAATCCGCCCCCGGCAGTACCGCGTAGATCACGCTCTCCCCCGGGTCCATGCCCAGCTTGGCAGGCAGATACTCGCCCAGCACGCTGGCCTTGCTGTCCTCAAACTCGCCCAGCCGGGTCTTGTAGACCTGATGCTGGTCCGTGAAGAACATGATCTCGGCATTGCTGGTGGTCTCGAAGCTCTGGCGCAGGCTGTCGCCCTCCTTGAACTTCTGGTCCGAGCTCATGCGCAGGCTCTGGGGGGAGATTTTCTTAAAGTATCCCTCCCGGGAGAGGAAGATGTGCACGGGATACTCCTCCGCCTGCTCCTCCTCATACACCGGCAGCTCATGGCCGTAGACAATGGTGGTGCGGCGGGGCTCGCCGTATTTTGCCGCCACGGCCGTCAGCTCATCCACCAGGATCTTGCGGATTCTCTGGGGCTTGGCCAGGGTATCCTCCAAATCCTCGATCTCATCCCGCAGGGCGTCAGTCTCCTGGACCCGCTTGAGGATATACTCCTTATTGATATTGCGCAGCTTGATCTCCGCCACGTATTCCGCCTGGACCTGATCGATGCCGAAGCCGATCATCAGGTTGGGGATGACCTCGGACTCCTCCTCCGTCTCCCGGATGATTTTGATGGCCTTGTCGATGTCCAGCAGGATGCGCTTGAGGCCCTTCAACAGGTGCAGCTTATCCTGCTTTTTCTTCATGACGAAGTACACCCGCCGCCGCACGGACTCCGTGCGCCAGGCCGTCCACTCCTCCAGGATCTGCCGTACCCCCAGCACCTTGGGACTGCCGGCAATGAGGACGTTAAAGTTGCAGGAGAAGCTATCCTCCAGGGTGGTCTGCTTAAAGAGCCGGGCCATGAGCTTGTCCGGATCAGTTCCCCGCTTGAGGTCGATGGTCAGCTTCAAACCGGACAGGTCCGTCTCATCCCGCATGTCGGCAATCTCTTTGGCCTTGCCGGCTTTGATGAGCTCCGCCACTTTATCCAAAATGGCCTCCACCGTGGTGGAGTAGGGGATCTCATAGATCTCGATGAGGTTTTCTTCCTTGACATAGCGGTATTTGGCCCGCACCCGGACGCTGCCCCGGCCGGTATCGTAAACCTCCCGCAGGGCATCGGGGTCGCAGATCAGCTCGCCGCCGGTGGGGAAATCCGGCCCCAGCAGCGTGGCGGTAAGATCGCACTCCGGATTCTTCAGGTAGGCCACAGTGGTCTCGCAGACCTCTTTGAGGTTGAACCCGCAGAACTGGGAGGCCATGCCCACGGCGATGCCGCTGTTGGCGGACACGAGAATATTGGGGAAGGTGGTGGGCAGCAGGGCAGGCTCCATCATGGTGTTGTCGTAGTTGTCCACGAAATCCACCGTATCGGCGTCAATGTCCCGGAACAGCTCAGCGCAGATGGGGGTGAGCTTGGCCTCGGTGTACCGGGGAGCGGCGCAGGCCATGTCCCGGGAATAGGCCTTGCCGAAGTTGCCCTTGGAATCCACAAAGGGCGTGAGCAGCGCGCCGTAGCCCCGGGACAGGCGCACCATGGTATCATAGATGGCCGCGTCGCCGTGGGGGTTGAGGCGCATGGTCTGGCCCACGATGTTGGCGGACTTGGTCCGGGCTCCCGTCAAAAGCCCCATCTTGTACATGGTGTACAGGAGCTTGCGGTGGGAGGGCTTGAAGCCGTCGATCTCCGGAATGGCCCGGGAGACAATGACCGACATGGCGTAGGGCATGTAGTTGACTTCCAGGGTATCGGTAATGGGCTGCTCCACCACTGCGGCGTGGAGTCCCATGACATTGGGATTGTTCGCTTTGTGCCGGTTTTCCTCCGGCTTCTTCTTTTTTGGCATGGTGTTGATTCCTTATCCTTTATCCGTATATCAGGCGTTTTATCGGGTCAGGCGGAGGTCTTTCCGGTATTCAGCAGAGGTGCAAACCCCAGCAGGGACACCAGCAGAAGGCCGACGATCTGGGCAAGCAGAATGAAGTCCGTATCAAAGGACACAAACGCAGCCAGCAGCCAGCCCAGGGGGCAGAGGGCGGCATTGAGGAGATACCCCACGCCCATCCGCCGGGCCCAGAGCCGCTGAACCGCCTCCGGAACCTTCCGCTGCTGCCAGAGATACGCATTTCCCGGTCCCCGCAGGCAGCC
The DNA here is from genome assembly GCA_944387035.1 of uncultured Oscillospiraceae bacterium. Taxonomy (GTDB): domain Bacteria; phylum Bacillota; class Clostridia; order Oscillospirales; family Oscillospiraceae; genus Oscillibacter. The sequence continues at coordinate 36,874 of CALXDJ010000009.1, forward strand.
CAATCCGTACAGGACCGATGAGGCAGTCATGAGAGCGTAGAGCACGGCCATGGAGGGAAAGTCCTCCCACCAGTAAGGCGCCAGCACCACAGCCAGCAATCCGATGCTCAAGGCAAAATTCAGCTTGTTCATTTGATTCCTCCCGGCGTTCCCGCCGTACACACGCACAGCCTGCACTGGGCTCCATCAGCAGCTCTTACGAGATATCCGCCATCTCCAGATACTTGTAGCCGTTTTCCGCGATGTGGTCCTTGCGCCCCTGGAGGTTGTCCCCCAGCAGCAGATCAAAGACCGCCGCCGTGCGCTCCACATCCTCGGGCATGACCCGGATCAGCCGCCGGGTCTCGGGGTTCATGGTGGTCAGCCACATCATGTCCGGATCGTTCTCGCCCAAGCCCTTGGAGCGGTCGATCTTGTACTTCTTCCCCTCCAGGCTCTTGACGATGTCGTTTTTCTCCTTGTCGGAATAGGCAAACCAGGTCTTCTCCCCGGAGTTGATCTCAAACAGGGGCGTCTCAGCAATGTAGACGTAGCCCTCCCGGATCAGCGTAGGCGTCAGCCGGTAGAGCATGGTCAGCACCAAGGTGCGGATCTGGAAGCCGTCCACATCGCCATCGGTGCAGATGACCACCTTGTTCCAGCGGAAGTTGGCCAGGTCGAAGGCCGCCATGTTCTTGACGTGCCGTCCCTGAACCTCCACGCCGCAGCCCAGCACCCGGATGAGATCCATGATGATATCGCTTTTGAAGATCCGGGCATAGTCCGCCTTCAGGCAGTTGAGGATCTTGCCCCGGATGGGCATGATACCCTGATACTCCGCGTCCCGGCTGAGCTTGACGCTGCCCAGGGCGGAGTCGCCCTCCACGATATAGATCTCCCGCTTGGACACATCCTTGGACCGGCAGTCCACGAACTTCTGCACCCGGTCGGCAATGCTGATGTTGGCCGAGAGCTTGTTCTTGATATTCAGCCGGGCCTTCTCCGCGCTCTCCCGGGAGCGCTTGTTGATGAGCACCTGCTCGGCGATCTTCTCCGCGTCAAAGTGGTTTTCAATGAAATAGATCTCCAGATTGGACCGGAGAAACTCCGTCATGGCCTCCTGGATGAACTTATTGGTAATGGCCTTTTTCGTCTGGTTTTCATAGGAGGTCTGGGTGGAGAAGTTGTTGGACACCAGCACAATGCAGTCCTCAATATCCGCCCAGGTTACCTTGCTCTCGCTCTTTTGATATTTGTTCTGCTGGCGCAGATACGCATCCACCGCTGAGACAAAGGCGGACTTGGTGGCCTTTTCCGGGCTGCCGCCGTGCTCGAGCCAGCTGGAGTTGTGGTAGTGCTCGATACAGCAGGTCTTGTTGGAAAAGCAGAAGGCCACGCTGAGCTTGACTTTGTACTCCGGCTTGTCCGCCCGGTCCCGGCCCTTCTTCTCCGCCTGCCAGAATACCGGCGCCGTCAGCGTCTCCGTTCCGGCCAGCTCCGCCACATAGTCGGCGATGCCGTTTTCATAGAGGAATTCCGTCTCCTCAAACTTGCCCGGCTCCGTCTCATTGCGGAAGCGGAAGGTAATGCCGGCATTGACCACCGCCTGGCGCTTGAGCACATCCGTAAAGTACTCCGCGGGAATGGCGATGTCGGTAAACACATCCAGATCCGGCAGCCAGCGGGTGCGGGTACCGGTCTTTTTCTGCTGGCTCTTGGGCAGAGGCGTGGATTCCAGTCCCCCGACGATCTCGCCCCGCTCAAAATGGAGGCGATACTCCTGGCCGTCCCGCCAGACCGTCACATCCATATACCGGGAGGCATACTGCGTGGCGCAGGCGCCCAGACCGTTGAGACCCAGGGAGTACTCATAGTTGTCTCCGGCCAGGTTGTCGTATTTGCCGCCGGCATACAGCTCACAGTACACCAGCTCCCAGTTGTAGCGCTGCTCCTTTTCGTTCCAGTCCACCGGGCAGCCCCGTCCGGCATCCTCCACCTCTACGGAGCGGTCGGCATATCGGGTCAGGGTGATGACCCGGCCATGCCCTTCCCGGGCCTCATCGATGGAGTTGGAGAGAATCTCAAAGACCGCGTGCTCGCAGCCATCCAACCCATCGGAGCCGAAAATGACACCGGGCCGCTTCCGGACCCGGTCTGCTCCCTTCAATGCGGAAATGCTCTCATTGCCGTAAGATTGCTTTCTCGTTGCCATAGTGCCTCCGAAACGGCAAAAACTGCCGTGATTGATCGGGTGTTATTGTACCACAACCCGCCGGGCAGTTCAAGGGTCGGCGCCGCCAACCCGGCTTTCCCGTCTTTTCCCGCCGGGAAGGAGTATTTTTCGAGAAAATGTTATTGCGCAAATTTTCTCATAACCTGGCTGTCACCTTCATAATTCCTTCATAATAAAGGGTTTTGCACATTCTCCACAGGGTTTTCCACACTGTTATGTAAACTCTACACTTCCCGGAAAAATTCCTATGCGCAACCGTCAGTTGCCGGGATGCCAGTTTGCGTTGGTTGCGTGCAACCGCAGCGTCTGCTATCATAAAAGCAGAGCGAAAGGAGGATGCCCCATGACCTTTTCTCAACGCCTCAGCCAGGCCCGCAAAGCCCGAGGGATGAATCAGGAGACCCTGGCCCACCAGGTCGGCGTATCCCGGCAGGCCGTGAGCAAGTGGGAAACCGGCGACGCCCTGCCGGATCTGCCGCGCCTGCTGGCCCTCGCCGATGCCCTGGAACTGCCATTGGACGACCTGTGCGGCCGGGAACCCCCTCCGTCCCCCTCTCAACCGCCTGCTCCGATCAGCACTCCCACGCCGGAGTCCACTTTTCTGCCCGACTCCTCCCAGTCCGCACCGCCTCCCTGCCAGGATTCCATCCTCACCCGTCTCCGGCTGCGGCGCGTGCTCCCGCTGGTCATTGCCTTTTTCCTGGGCGCGGCCTTGACGCTCGGCACCCTGTGGAGCCTTCGTCAATTTCAGCTGGTCCCCTCTCAGGCGGCGTCCGCCGCGGACCTGCCGGAGGCATTCACCGTCTCCGGGCTGTCTTTTTCCAGTCAGGGCGGCACTCTTTCCTATACCTTTACTCCCAGTATGGCCGCACCGGGAATCACCTATCAAATTTCTTTCACAGATTCCCAGGGAGACACGGAAACCTTTGATCCGGCACTGGATGGCGGCGTGTGCAGCGGCACGGCGGCGCTGAACCCTCTGGAATCCTACCAGGTCACCGTGACGGCTCAAACCGCCACGGCCCAGCGGAGCCTGGCCGTGGCAGTCAATCTGACCTTCGGAGACAGCCGCGCCGACTGGATTCCGCTGGAAGAAATACCTTGACGCTGGCGGGTGCATATGATATGATACCGCCCAGGGAATGAAGTTCTCCCCCGGGGCAACCCGAAACCGCTTGCAATGAGCTGATGACTTCTGCGATGCACTCCATCGCGGGATCATCAGCTTTTTTTATGGAAAGGTGGCATTGTCATGCTGACATCTCTCGCTCTGATTTTTTTGGTGGGACTGGCTATGGCCGCGCTGTGCCAGATGATCCGTCTGCCCCGGATCATCGGTATGCTCCTGACCGGCATTTTGCTGGGTCCCTACGTGCTGAACTTGCTGGACGACTCAATTTTACTGGTCTCCGCCGACCTGCGGGAGATGGCCCTGGTCATCATCCTCATCAAGGCGGGTCTGTCGCTCAAGCTTCAGGACCTCAAGGCGGTGGGCCGCCCGGCTCTGATGATGAGCTTTGTCCCGGCCAGCTTTGAAATTGTGGCCTATATTCTCTTCGCGCCTCTGGTGCTGGGACTGACCCGGGTGGAAGCCGCGGTCATGGGCTCCGTGCTGGCGGCGGTATCTCCGGCGGTGGTGGTACCCCGGATGGTGCAGCTGATGGAAGAAGGCCGGGGCACCAAGCAGCACATCCCCCAGATGATTCTGGCCGGTGCCTCTTTGGATGACGTTTATGTCATTGTGCTCTTTTCCACCTTCACGGGGATGGCCCAGGGCGGCAGCGCGGATCTGAGCGCCTTTGCCGGCATCCCGGTATCCATTGTGCTGGGCATTGTCGTGGGCGCTGTGAGCGGTGTGGGACTGGCCTGGTTCTTTGAAACCCGCTATGCCCGCTCTCACAAGGTCCGGGGCAGCGTAAAGGTCATCATCATCCTGGGCACGGCGTTTTTGCTGACCGCTTTGGAGGACTGGCTGGACGGCCTGGTTCCCTTCTCCGGATTGCTGGCGGTCATTGCCATGGCCTGCGCCCTGCAGATGCGCAGCGCGGAGGTCGTCTCCCGGCGGCTGTCTGAAAAGTTCGGCAAGCTGTGGCTGGCAGCAGAAGTGATCCTCTTCGTGCTGGTGGGCGCGGCGGTGGACATCCGCTATACGCTTGCCGCCGGTGCCGGCGCTCTGGTGATGATCTTCCTCGCCCTGGCGGTACGCTCCTGCGGCGTGCTGGTATGCCTCCTGGGTACAGCCCTCACCGCCAAAGAGCGGCTGTTTTGCGTCATCTCTTATCTGCCCAAAGCCACCGTCCAGGCCGCCATCGGCTCCGTCCCCCTGGCCATGGGGCTTTCCTGCGGAAATCTGGTGCTGTCGGTGGCCGTGCTGGGAATCCTCATTACCGCTCCCCTGGGCGCCCTGGGCATGGACGCCACCAAACATCGTCTCCTCCGGGCAGAATAACATATGTGCCGCCGGTTTTTCCCGGCGGCACATTTTTTATCCCAGCAGCATCAGCACCACCCCATAAAGGACCGACGCCAACGTTCCAAATACGATCACCGGCCCGGCCACCTGAAACATTCTGGCCGCCATGCCGGTTACGAATCCCTCGCTTTTAAAGTCGATGGCCGGTGAAACCACCGCATTGGCAAACCCCGTAATGGGCACCAACGTTCCCGCGCCGCCGTAACGGGCCAGCCGGTTATAAAGGTTCAATCCCGTTAAGAGGGCCGACAGTGCCACCAGGGAGCAGGAGGTAGCCGTTCCCGCATCCTGACGGCTGAGCCCCGCGTCAATCCATCCGTTTTGAATCAGCTGTCCCAGCACACAGATTCCTCCGCCAATCACGAAAGCCAGCGCCGTGTCCCGCACAATGGGGGATTTCTTGGCACGGGCGCTGACAAAACGCTGATACGCCTCCGGCGTCATATCCACGGATCATGTCCCCTTCCCATTCGTTTTTCCTAGTCTGACCGCTCCGGGCAGGAAATATGCGTTCTTGCAAATATTCCGCAAACGCGGTAGACTAAAAGAATCAGTGAATGGGGGGACCACATCGATGCATATTACGCCGCGCCCACTGGGCCTGTATCTTCATATTCCCTTCTGCCGGCAAAAGTGTGCCTATTGTGACTTCTACTCTCTGTCCGGTCAGGATGCCCGGATGGATGATTATGTGGACGCTCTGTGCGCCCATCTGACGGAGGCCGCGCCCTCCGCCTCCGGCCATCAGATCGACACCATCTATTTTGGGGGCGGAACTCCCAGTCTCCTGGGTCCCAAGCGTCTGACCACCCTGCTCAAAACCGTCTCCAAGCGGTATCACGTGGCCAAGGATGCGGAGATCACCCTGGAAGCCAATCCGGAGTCTGCCGGTGACTGGAAGGCGCTCAAAACCCTGCGCAAGGCCGGATTCAACCGGCTGTCCCTGGGGATGCAGTCCGCCAGCGACGCAGAACTCCAGCACATCGGCCGGGTCCATACCATGGAGCAGGTCACCGCCGCTGTGGAAGCAGCCCGGAAGGCCCGGTTTGAAAACCTCTCTCTGGATCTCATCTATGGCCTGCCCGGCCAGAGTGCGGAGCAATGGCAGGAAAATCTTGCCGCTGCCGTATCCTTGGCGCCGGAACATCTGAGCTGTTACGGGCTGAAGGTGGAACCGGGCACCCCCCTCTATGCCCGGCAGGCGGAGGAAGACCTGCCCGATGACGAAGCCCAGGCGGATATGTACTTATATACTGTGGAGTATCTTGCCCAAAACGGCTACGCCCAGTACGAAATCTCCAACTTTGCCCGGCCGGGCCGGGAGTCCCGGCACAACCTGAAATACTGGACCTTGCAGGAGTACGCAGGATTTGGTCCCGGTGCCCACTCCGACTTCGGCGGCGTGCGCTATGCCTATGAAAAGGACCTGGAAGGTTATATTCACGGCGTGAAGCACCACATGCCCCTGCTTTCCGAAAGTGAACGGATTCCGCCCCTGGACCGCGATACGGAATGGCTGATGCTGGGTCTGCGCACCGTGCAGGGTCTGGACCCCCGGGAATTTGAATCCCGCTTCCGCCGCCGCTTCGACTGCTTTCTGCCCTTCCTGAACGAGTGCTGCCGGGCGGGCTACGCGGTGGAAGAGGACGGCCGCTGGCATCTGACCCCCAAGGGCTTCCTGGTATCCAACCGCATCATCGGCGGTATGCTGGACGCTCTGGCGGAGGAAAAGCGCCGCCGTGCGGAAGCCACCGCCCGGGGAGACTTCCGGGTCCATCTGGATTGAGAAAATTGAGAAAGGAGCATCCATGCACGTCTATACCACCGGACAGTGGGTTTTGCTGTTCTTCTTTTACTGCTTTTGCGGCTGGGTCTGGGAATCGTGTTATGTATCCGTGTGCCAGCGCCGCTGGGTCAACCGGGGCTTTTTGAACGGTCCCCTGCTGCCGATCTATGGATTTGGCGCCATCATCATTCTGTTTGCCACATTGCCGGTGGAGGACAACCTGTATCTGGTATGGCTGTTCGGCATGCTTGCCGCCACGGCACTGGAATATATCACCGGCGCGGCCATGGAGGCCCTCTTCAAAGTACGGTACTGGGATTATTCCAAGCACCGCTTTCAGCTCAACGGACACATCTGCCTGTCCAGTTCCATTGCCTGGGGATTTTTCTCCATCTTTCTGGTGCGCTTTCTCCATCCGCCCATTGGCCGGCTGCTGCTGGACATCCCCAGCTGGTGTGTGGATCCCCTGGCGCTGGTGTTAACGGCTGTGTTTACCGTCGATGTGGTCCGCTCCGTCCAGGCAGCCATGGACTTGCGGGAAGTGCTCATGCGTGTGACGGAGGAGAACGAAGAACTGCGGCGCCTGGCCAAACGGGCGGAAGTGGCCGCAGCCTTTGCCGAAGATGATCTCCGGCGCTTCCGGGCCAAAACTGCACTGGATGCCCATCTGCTGCGGGAACGGGTGGAAGCGGAGCGGAAAACCGCCGAAGCGGCCCATCAGGCCCGCAAACTGCGCCGCCGTGAGCTGGAAGAAGCCCGGATCCAGGGACGTGAGCAAGCCAAGCTGGAGATTCTGGACACCATCTCCGAGGCTCTGGAGCGGGGCAAGGCCCGCCTGGAGAGCATGGCGGAGGACTCCGCCGCATCCGGCCGGGAGGAGCTGGCCGAGGCGCTGGAACGGATTCGGGATTACCGGGCGGCAATCCGTACCCGCAAAGCCGGTGCACACCGTGCCGCACTGCGTCTGCTGCGGGATAACCCCACCGCCAAAGCCCGTGACTTCGGGGAAGCTTTGGAAACTCTGCGCAACCTGATCCGCAAATAATGAGATACGCCCGACAGGCATCATGCCTGTCGGGCGTGCTGTTTATGTTGGCGTATTCTCGGAAAAGTCGAGAATTTTTCGGATACACAGCGCGTATACCACCACGCTGGCCAGAGGCCCCAGAATATCGGAGATGGGCTCCGCGTAGAAAACCGCCCGCACGCCGAAAGCTCCGGGCAGCCAGAACAGCGCCAAAAAGTAGGTCACCTTCCGGAACGTGGACAGCGGCAGCGACAGCTGCACCAGGCCCATGCCGGTAAATCCGTCCACCAGAGCATACTGCAAGCCCAACGGAACCACCGCCAGCGTACAGATCCGGATGGCTTCCATCGCCTCCGCAGCCAGATCCGGGGAGCGGGTAAACAGGCTCACAAACAATCCGCCCGCTGCCCGGGCCAGGAAAAACAGCAGCGCCGTATACCCCACGCACATCAGGACGATGTGCTTTTGTGCCTGCAGAATCCGGTCCCTGCGGCGGGCACCGTAATTGAAGGCCAGAATCGTCTGGGTGCCGGAGGAAATCCCGCCCAGGGGCATGGTGACCACCAGCATGAAGCTCTGGGCAATGGTGGCGCAGGTCACCATCTGATCTCCCAGCTCCGGCCCGCCGTAACGCTGCAAAACCGCGTTCATGGTGATGATCATGACATTGTCCACCGCCACAATCAAAAAGGGCGTCAGACCGGTGAGCAGAATCCGCCCCATCCGCCGAAGCTGGTAGCCGCCGAAGGTAATGGGGACCGGCACCTCCTTGCTGAACAAAAACCGCAGCACGTAGGCACAGCTGGCCATCTGAGAGAACACGGTGGCCACCGCTGCTCCCACCACGCCCAGATCCAGGGCGAAGATAAACACCGGGTCCAGCACGATATTCAGCACCGCTCCCAGCATCACGGAGATCATGCCGCGCTTGGCATAGCCCTGGCAAATGATGAATTGATTCAGGCCCAGCGCCAGCAGGTTGAATACCGTTCCGCACAGATAGGCCGTGAAGTAGGTCTCGGCGTACGGATACGTCACCTCGCTGGCACCGAAGGTCCGCAGCATGGGCTCCCGCAGCGGGAACACTGCCGCTGTCAGCACCACACCGCACACGCACAGCATCAAAAAGCTGTCCGCCAGGATGTGCCGGGCTTCTTCCCGCTTTCCCGCGCCCAGGCGGATGCTCATCAGCGGCGCACCGCCCACGCCGATCCAGGAGGCAAAGGCGCCGATCATGGTCACCACCGGACCGCACACGCCCACACCTGCCAGGGCCGTATCGCCGATCAAGGGAATATTGCTGATATAAATCCGGTCCACAATGCTGTAGAGCACGCTGACAAATTGGGCCAGCATGCTGGGAATGGCAATCCGCCACACCAGGGGCCGGATGGGATCCGTTCCCAGGTTGTTCTCCAATTTCATAACATGTCTCTCCGCTTTCACACACAAAAATGGGACTGCCGCACCACCGGCAGTCCCATCATTATAATACACCGTTTCCAGTTTGCAAGCCCTGTTTTTCCGCAATATCTGCATTCGGTCCAAACCGGGCATTCCGCTCATACGCCCCGGCCGTCAAAATCCGGCGTGTACTCCTCTTTGGCGGAGGTCCGCTCCTGGGTATAGCCGTCGGTGATGCCGCAGTTTTCCATATACGCCACCGCCGCCCGGTACTCCGCCCGGGTCACATGGCGCCTGAGATTCCCCTCCGCCCCGGGCTGGGGGGTATATTGGCTCATGAGGGAAACAAGCACCTCCCCCGGCCGGAAGTGCTCCGCCACAAAGTCGAGGCACCGGCGGGTATTCTCCATCTCTCCCGGCAGCAGCAGGTGGCGGATCAGCACGCCCCGCTTGAGCTGGCCGTTCTCCATAACATATGGTCCCGTCTGGCGGAACATCTCCAGAATCGCCGCGGATGCCCACTGAAAGTAGTCCTCCGCACCGGAGTAGCGCTTGGCCGGTCCCGGCAGGGCGTACTTCAGGTCCGGCAGATACACCTGCACCTTTCCCTCCAGTTGCCGCAGCGTCTCCGGGTCCTCATAGCCGCCGCAGTTCCACACCACCGGCACCGGCCAGACCTCGTCTCCCAGCGCTTCCAAAATGGCGGGGGTAAAGTGGGTGGGCGTCACCAGGTCCAGGCAGGCTGCTCCCTGGTCAATCAGCTCCCGAAAGATCTGCCGCAGCCGCTCCGGCGTAATGGCCTTGCCCATACCGCCCCGGGAGATGGGCTGATTCTGGCAGAAGCAGCAGCGCAGATTGCACCCGGAAAAGAAGACCGTTCCCGCGCCATGCTCCCCCACCAGACAGGGCTCCTCCCACTGGTGGAGCATGGCCCGGGCGGCCACCGGCATAGCCGGTTGGCCGCAGACTCCGCCGGAGCGGGTGTCGGTACGCTCCGCGCCGCAGCGGCGGGGGCAGAGATTGCAGATCATCGCCGGTCTACCTCAAAGTCCGGTCCCAGATCCCCGGTCATCCAGTGGCGGCGGCACAGCCCGATGTACTGGTCGTTGGCACCCAGCACCACCTGTTCGCCTTCCTTGAGGACCTTGCCGCTGCGGTCAAACCGGGCGTTGAACGTGGCCTTGCGGCCGCACCAGCACACGGTTTTGATCTCCTCGATCTTGTCCGCCATGACCAGCAGCGCCTCGCTGCCCGGGAACAGGTCGCCCTTGAAGTCGGCCCGCAGACCGTAGCACATCACCGGAATTCCCAGATCATCCACCAGATATACCAGGTACATGACCTCTTCCCGGGTGAGGAACTGGGCTTCATCCACAATGATGCAGGCATTTTGCTCCAGTTCCATCACCGTCAGCTGCTGCATCTCATCAAAATAAATGCACGGATACGTCAGGCCGATCCGGGAGACCACCTGATGATCTCCATCCCGGGTATCCATCCGGGGCTTGACCAGCAGGGCCTTTTGCCCCCGCTCTTCATAGTTGAACCGGGCCATCAGGGCGTTGGCGGTCTTGCTGGACCCCATAACGCCGTATTTAAAGTATAGCTGTGCCATGAAACACTGTTTCTCCCTTACTCATGATCTATATTGGATTCCGGGGCCTGCGTGTCCTCCTCCGGGGCGCGGGCAGGAATCCCCAAAAATGCTTCCGGTTGGATGTCTGCCACATCCAGAACCATTTTTTCACACGCGCCGCAGCGCCAGGCGGTTCGGTAACCGGCCAATGTGCCCCCTTCGGTATTGATTACCAGGGCATCGGCGGCATGTCCCCGCAGGGACAGGGCCGTAGGCCGTTTGCGTTGCCAGTAGATCCACTGGCCGCTGAGCAGATATCCCCGCTCCATCTCCTTGCCGCACCAGGGGCACATCTGCGGCGGAACCTCCGGCTCCGGCGCCTTCTCTTCCATGCCGAAAAACTCCCGTGCGCCTTTTCCCAGCTCCCGGAACATCTCCCGCAGCTCCTGGGCCGTATTCTCCTCCTGGCCGGTCCCGGCTCCGGCTTCTGGTGCCGGGCGTGGCTTCGGCCGCCGGACCGGCTGATCCCAGGGATCCTCGCTCTTTTTCCAAAACGGCATGCTCACGCCTCCTTATCCTGCTCTCTGGCCTGCCGGACATGCTCGTCAAAGTCTTTTCCCGACCGATGCGGCAGGAACGAAATGGGCTCCGGCGTCTCCTGGCCGTGATAATAGCACCACAGCCACCGGATGCACCACGCCAGCTTTCGGATCAGCAGCAGCAACAGTGCCGCCCCCGCCAGATTCACCAGCTCCATCTCCGACACCTCCTCACCGCACCGTACAGATCCATCCCGCGGAGGGCGGATACGCGGCCGCCTCCATTCTGGGGTCCACGCCCCAGGCAGCGGCCAGATCCAGCACATCCTCCTCGGTGGGATTGGCTTCGCAGCGGTCCTCCCGTCCCTTTTGGGGAAACCGGCCAAATCCCAGGGCGATCTCCTGGGCCGTCAGCTCCCCGGTCTGGACCGTCACCACGCCCCGGGAACCGTCGTAAACATACATCCGCTCCAGCGTGCCGCTGTTCCACCGGGCCCAGGCGTGATACTCCGTCACCCGGTGGGTGGCAAAGGCCTGCACCTGCCGGAAGGCACCCGCAAGCCCCTGTTCCGGAAACCGGGACAGGCCGATCACCAGCACAAACCCATCCAGGCAGGGCGAGACGAACACACAGTTTGCCTCTTCCGCGGCCGCCTGCAGTCCCGTCTGCCAGTTGGCACGGCGGATATCCCGCCCGCCCAGGGCCCGGATCACCTGCTTCGGATCCTGCGACGCCGCCGCCATCCAAATCGTCTTATATCCAAAGGGCAGCGGCCGGTCCGGCGTATCGGACACCGGCTGCACCTCCTGATAGTCCACCGTGTACACCGGACCGTCAAAGGTCGGCTCTTCCGGTTTTTTCCAGGATGCGGCTTCCTCGTCCGTCTTTCTCCGGCGATAGCGGCGCAGCAGCATCGCCGCGCCAACACCGATGAGCACCGGCAATGCAAAGCGCAGCACCACCATCAAAATGCCGCCCAGCAGGCTCAACAGCTTCAGCGGCAGTCCCAGCAGCCACCCCATATCGGCTTCTCCTCTCTCGTCCGCCGCTGCGGACGCCTCACGCTTTCTCCTGCAAAATCCGTTCCGCTTCCGCACGGTACCGGGCAAACGCCGAGGGCACCGCCCGCGTTGAAAACGCTTCCGCGTCTACCCACGCAAATGTCTCCGGTCCCGGTCCCCGCACTTCCAGCACGTAGCCGGTCATCTCCCACTCCACATGGGTGAAGATATGGCGCGCGTTCAGCTTTTGCCGCCATTCCAGCGGCGTCAGGCCCCAGGCCTCCACCGCCGCGGCTGCGGACGCCTCCTCCAGCGCCCCCTCCACATTGGGAAACTCCCAAAGGCCGGCCAAAAGGCCGGTATCCGGCCGCCGGCGCAGGGCCAGGCGGCCCTCCCGCAGCAGCAAGAAAACGGTTTTCTCCTCCCGCCGCCGCTCTTTCTTCCCGGATTTTACCGGCAGCGACAGCGCCGTGCCCCGTATCCGTCCCAGGCAAAACGGCGCTGCGGGACATTCCTCGCACCGGGGCGGCCCGTTGGGAACGCAGACCGTGGCCCCCAGTTCCATGGTGGCCTGATTGAAAATCCGGATCTGCTCCGCCTCCTGGGGCATGACTGCCTCCAGGGCCGCCCGGATGGTCCGTTTGGTCTTGGGCAGGGCAATATCCTCCCGGCTGTCGGTCAGACGGGATACCACCCGCAGCACATTGCCGTCCACCGCAGGGACCCGCAGACCAAAGGCCGCCGAAGCAATGGCTCCGGCGGTGTACTCTCCAATTCCCGGCAGGGCCAGCAGTCCCTCATAGCTTTGAGGAAAGCCGCCCTGCTGGGCCACCAGCCGGGCCGCTTTCTGCAAGTTCCGGGCCCGGCTGTAATATCCCAGGCCCTCCCAGAGCTTCATCAGCTGCTCCTCCGGCGCCTGGGCCAAAGCTTCCACTGAGGGGAACGCCTCCAGAAACCGGGCATAATAGCCCAATACCGCCGCCACCCGAGTCTGCTGGAGCATAATTTCCGACACCCAGATGGAATACGGGTCCCGGGTCCGGCGCCAGGGCAGATCCCGGGCGTGTTCCCGATACCAGTTCAAAAGGGGCTGCGGCAGAGCCGCAAGCATCGATTTCATCGTTGTTTCATCCATACACATGGGGGGATTATACCACATTTCCCGACACCTTCCCACCCCCCTGTCCGATTTTTTTTGCAAACCCTCTTGACCTTCCCCTTTGAGGAAGGTATATCATAAAAGCCAGAAAGGGAGGACGCCCATGAGAATCAACGAGGTCGAGGCCCTGGTGGGCATCACCAAGAAAAACATCCGCTTTTATGAAGCAGAAGGTCTGCTCACGCCCCGCCGGAACAGCGAAAACGGATACCGGGATTACGGGGACGCCGATGTGGCGGTGCTGCGGCGGATCAAGCTTTTGCGAAAGCTGGGCGTCCCTCTGGAGGAAATCCGCCAAATGCAAAGCGGCGCCCACACCGTGGGCGACGGGATGCGCCGTCACTTGGTGACGCTGGAGCGGGAGCAGGAGAATCTGGCGGCCGCCGCCCGGCTGTGTGCCGGACTGACGGAGTGCCGGGACAAGCTGGAGACTCTGGACGCCCAGGCACTGCTGGAGCAAATGGACGAAATGGAACAGCGGGGCACCACGTTTCAAAACAAGCAGCGGCTGGACATCCGCTTCCGCTATGTGGCGCCGGTGGTCATCACGCTGCTGACGGTGGCCCTGATGGGCTCCATCGGGGCACTGATGGCCTGGGGCTACGTGCAGGATGCGGAAAACGCGCCGCCCCTGGCCATTATGGTGGCTCTGGCCGCCATTCCGGCAGCGGTGGCCGGCGGCGTGCTGCTGGCACTGGTGCAGCGGGTCCGGGAAATCGGAAGGAGGGAGCTGGATGAAGCGCGGCAATTCTGACAAGCGATGGAAACAGCGGGCCGCTCCCATTGCGGCGGCCGTCCTGGTGATCGTATTTGTATTGCCGCTGGCGGCAGTGGGAGTCCCGGCGGCACTGGATCTCATCCAGATCGGAGAAAATCTGGCGGCACTGCTGTTTTTGCTGTTCTATGCGGTGACCGGATTGGCGGTCGCACTGGGGGTCCTGGTAGCCATGCGCCAGCGGCTGCGGGAACTGGACCAGGGGGAGGAAGAGGATGCCAAAAAATACTGATCAGCGTACCCGGCGCGCCAGCGCCATCCGCGGCGCGCTGACTGGCATCGCTGCGCGGCTGCTGGCCGCGGCAGTGCTGCTTTGGGTTCGACGGAACATGCCGGACGGTGTGCTCTCCACCCTGCTTCTGGCATTGATTTTGGTGGAACTGGGGAGCATAATCCCCACCATTGTCGTTTTAAAGCAACGTCTTAATGAAATTGAAGGAGGAGAAGAAGATGCTGCTGCTCAATATTGATCACATTCCCGGAAAGAACGTGGAGGCACTCGGAATCGTCAAGGGAACGGTGGTGCAGTCCAAGAACATCGGAAAAGACTTTATGGCCGGGATGAAGACCCTGGTCGGCGGTGAAATTGTGGGCTACACGGAAATGCTGACGGAAGCCCGGCAGATTGCCACCAAACGCATGGTGGACGAAGCGGAGGCCCTGGGAGCCGATGCCATCATCAACATCCGCTTCGGCTCTTCTTCCGTGATGCAGGGTGCCGCGGAAGTCATTGCCTACGGCACGGCGGTGCGGGTGCTGTAATGCGCGTGACCTTTCTGGCCCACAGCGGCTTTTTTGTGGAACTGCCGGAGGCCTGCCTCCTCTTTGACTGGTGGAAAGGGACTCTGCCTCCCATTCCCCAAGACCGGCCTTTGCTGGTGTTTGCCAGCCACCGCCACGAGGATCACTTCTCCCCCGCCATCTTCTCTCTGGATGACGGCACCCGGGACGTCACATTCCTGCTGGGCCGGGACATCCGGCTGACTGACCGCAACCGCACCCGCTGGAATGTTTCCGACACCGCTGCGGAGCACTGCATTCGCCTGGGCGGCGGGGAAGTCCGGGACCTTCCGTCCGGCGTAAAGATTGAGACGCTGACCTCCACCGATGAGGGTGTGGCCTTCCTCGTCACCGTGGGCGGCCGCACTCTGTTTCACGCCGGGGATCTGAACTGGTGGCACTGGGAGGGTGAAGATCCCGGCTGGAACCGGAACATGGAAGTCAATTTCAAAGCCTATACACAGCCGCTCCAGGACCGGCATCTGGATCTGGCCATGCTGCCCCTGGACCCCCGGCTGGGCAAAGATGGCTTCCGGGGTCCCCGGTACTTCCTGGATTTGGCCCGGATCCGCTGCATGATCCCCATGCACCAGTGGGAGGATTTTGGCTTTACCGGGCAGTTCCTGGATGCCTATCCCCAGTACCGCAGCCGTGTCCTTCCCGTTGCGGAAAACGGCCAGGTCTTTTCTCTGGACATCTGAACCGCCTGTCCAGACCTCACACAGAACCACGGCTGCATTTCTGACACTCTCAGCAGAATATAAAACGGACGCCTTTTGCAAGGCGTCCGTTTTTCTTGTTTGATTCCAGGCATCACGATGCCAGCAGCAGCCAGCTGCCCTTGACCTCGGGATCATAGGCACTCAGCTCCGCCACGAAGTCCGGTGTCCCCTCCGCCGCCGCAGCCAAAGCCGAGAGCGCAGTGGTCCGGTCCGACGCAGTGACGGCATAGAGGCGGTCGACGTGGGGCGCAAACTGGGCCAGAGATGCCCCGGAGTTCTCCTCCGAACCGTTCAAAACGGCGGTCTCCGGCAGTTCCACAGAAAGCGTTACATCACAGCCCTCCAGGGCCAGACGCACTTCCGCCAAAAACTCTCCCAGCTGCGCCTGCCGGTCTACCTCTCCATAGGCAATCTTATTGAGCTTGCCCTCGGTGGGATAGGAGACGTCCGTGAGGAGAATCTCGTCAAATCCCAGTTCGGCAGCCTCCCGGATGATTCCCGTAAGATATTGCCGGGCCTCCGGCTTAGCGGGATCCAGCCACTGACTGTTGTTCCCGTCGTAGAAAATATATCCGCCGGTATTTTTCAGTCCCATGGACTCCACCTCAGCGTTGGCAGCCTTGGGATCATGGAAACAGCTGATGCGGGCCACGGTGTAGAGGTCCTCCTGCCCGGTCAAGGTCGCCAGGGCCGCAGTGGTGTCCTCCTCCGTCCGCACCGTTCCGGACACGGCTCCGGCCGCGTCAAAATAAACCAATCCGGCAGCGTCTTTCAGTGTGACGGCAACGGCGTTGCACTCCGCCTGCGGCTGCGCCAGAGCCGTCTCCACCGTCTGCTGCGTCAATGCCTGTACAGGCAGGGAGAATGCATGGATTTCCTGGGGGCCCTCCGGCTCCTGAATCACGACTTCCACCGACTCTTCCTCTTCCGGTGCATTCCCGGTGTCCTCCGTCTCCTGTTGAGGCAGACGCAGGTGCGGTGTTCCCGTCCCGTCATAGACAATATGCTCCTGAAGCACCATAAAGCCTACGGCACCCAAAATCACCAGCACCAGCACAACAGCCAAAGCGGCCTTCCACTTGGGCGTTCGCCCCCGGTAGCTGTGGTATCCTCTCGAGCGTGTCACACCCGTTTCCTCCTTGCCATTGCGGCGCTGCGGTCAGTTGCTGCGCTCCTCCAGCGCCATGATCTTGTCCACCCGGCGGGCGTGGCGTCCGCCCTCAAACTCCGTGGACAAAAATGCCTCCACCATCCGCTCGGCCATATTCCGGCCGGTAAAGCCTGCGCCAATGGCCATCATATTGGCATTGTTATGGCGGCGGGTCATTTCCGCCTCCACAGAATCGGCGCAGTGGGCACAGCGAATGCCGGGGATCTTATTGGCCACGATGGACATTCCAATTCCTGTAGTGCATACCACAATGCCCATCTGGCAGCTGCCGTCAGCCACAGCCCGGGCTGCCGCCGCGCCGAAATCCGGATAGTCGCAGCTGTCCGTGGAGAAGCAGCCAAAGTCCTCATACGTGTGACCCAGCCGCTCCAGCATCTTCTTAATCTCTTCTTTGAGCGCATATCCGCCGTGATCGGCACCCAGGGCAATTTTCATGGAATGTTCCTCCCGCAATTCAAATTTGTATTTACAGTGCATGCCAAACCGGCTGCATCTTCTCAAAGGTACAAAAACGCGTAAATCCGCACGCACGCAGCAGTTCCTGGCGCTGCCGGACGGCGCAGCCCACAAAGTTGGGGCTGTGGGCATCGCTGCCCAGGGTAATGATTTCCCCGCCCAGCTGCCGGTACATCCGCAGCCACTTTTCCCCAGGCAGGGGATCGTTGCCCCGGTTGGTATTGATCTCAATGCCGCAGCCGTTTTCAATCAGGGCCCGGAAGATGGCCTCCACCTCTGCTTCAAAGCCGTCAAAGGTCAGGTGGAAGCCCCGCTTTTCATTGAGATACCGCAGCGGCAGCGTCAAATGGCCCAGGACTGAAAACTTTCCCCATTTGGCCATCTCGTATACCAGCGTCAGGTAATCCGCAATGCCCGCCCGGGCGGACGCCTCATCTCCGGGATTGAAAACGGACAGGTCGATCCAGCCGTAACGCCCGGAAAGCATATGCTCCGATCCAATGATAAAATCCAGCTCCGGCGCGTCAGCCATCAGGGTCTGGGTATGGGCAAAGTCCCGGGGCGCATCGCCCAGTTCCACACCCAGACGCAGCTCAATCCGATTGCCCACCGCTTCCCGGGCCTTTTGAAACTCTGCCTGGAGTTTATGCCAGGGATACGGCGGGCTGGGCTGCTGGTCCGTCCAGGTGACCGGCTCCAGATGATCCGTAAAACAGAGCTCATCCAGACCCGCCTCCACTGCCGCCAGAGCCATTTGCGTCATGGGAAAGGAGGCATCCGGGGAACAGTCAGAATGGGTATGATAGTCCGCAAGATACATGCCGTGCCTCATTTCTTGAACTTCTTGAAGAACTTGGGCCGGGCTTCATAGTTGCTGTCCCCCATGCTTTCCGCGAACTTCTTGAGGGCTTCTCTCTGCTCCTTGTTCAGGTTGCGGGGCGTCTCAATGTAGACCGTAACGTACTGGTCGCCCCGTCCCCGTCCATTGAGGGCGGGAATGCCCTTGCCCTTGAGACGGAACGTCGTGCCGCTCTGCGTTCCCTCCGGCAGCTCATACTTAACCTTGCCGTCAATGGTGGGAATCTCCAGCTCCGCACCCAGAACCGCCTGGGCGAAGGTGATGGGCGCCTCACACAGCACCGACGTACCCTCCCGGCGGAACAGCTCATGAGGCCGGACGGTGATGGTGATGAGCAGATCGCCGGCGGGACCGCCGTTTTTGCCGGCGTTGCCCTGTCCCCGGATGGAGATGGTCTGCCCGTTGTCAATGCCGGCGGGAATGCTGGCCTGAATGGTCTTGCGTTTGCGGACGGCGCCGGTGCCGTGGCAGTCCTTGCAGGGCTGATGAATGATCTTGCCCTTTCCGCCGCAGCGGGTGCAGGGAGAACTGGTGGCAAACACGCCCATGGGCGTCTGCCGCCGGACCTGAACCGTACCGGTGCCGTGGCACTCCGGGCACACCTCCGGCGTGGAGCCGGGGGCGCAGCCGTTGCCGTGGCAGGTATCGCAGGTCTCCATCCGCTCCACGGTGACGGACTTTTCGCAGCCGAATGCCGCCTCTTCAAAGCTGATGGCCAGAGACAGCCGGATGCTCTCGCCCCGCTGCGGGGCGTTGGGATTGGTCCGCCGGCCGCCGCCGAAGCCGCCGCCAAAGAAGCTGCCGAAGATATCGCCCAGGTCTCCGAAGTCAAAACTGCCGTCGAACCCGCCGCCGGCGCCGAAGTTCGGGTCTACGCCGGCGTGGCCGTACTGATCATAGCGGGCTTTTTTGTCGGCGTCGGAAAGCACCTCATAGGCCTCGTTGACTTCCTTGAACCGGGCCTCGGCCTCCTTGTCGCCGGGATGGAGGTCCGGATGGTTCTCCTTGGCCAGCTTGCGGTACGCCTTTTTGATCTCGGCCTCCGAAGCTCCCCGGGAGACGCCCAGGACCTCATAATAATCTCGTTTTTGCTCTGCCATACTGAAAACTCCTCATATTCCGAAACGCCGTATCAGGGACAGGTCAAATTCCTGTCCCTGATACGTTTTATGTGAGGGAAACTTACTGCTTCTGCTCGTCGTCGTCAACCACCTTGTAGTCGGCGTCATAGTACTGTCCCTGCGCACCGGCGTCGGGACCGGGCTGCTGGGCACCGCCCTGGGCGCCCTGAGGATTGGCCTGCTGATAGAGCTTCTCGCTGACGGCGTAGAAGGCCTGGGTCAGTTCCTCGGTAGCGGCCTTGATGGCGGCGGTATCCTGACCTTTCAGGGTCTCCTTGAGCTTATCGATGCCGGACTGCACCTTGGCCTTGTCGTCGGCGGGAATCTTGTCGCCCATCTCGGAGAGGGTCTTCTCGCTCTGGTAGACCATCTGGTCGGCCTGGTTGCGGACCTCGACCTCTTCCTTCATCTTCTTGTCCTGAGCGGCATACTGCTCGGCTTCCTTGACAGCCTTCTCAATATCGTCCTTGCTCATGTTGGAAGAAGAGGTGATGGTGATGTGCTGCTCCTTGCCGGTACCCAGATCCTTGGCGGAGACGTTAACGATGCCGTTGGCGTCGATATCGAAGGTCACCTCGATCTGAGGCACGCCTCGGCGGGCCGGAGCGATGCCGTCCAGGTGGAAGCGGCCCAGGGACTTGTTGGCAGCGGCCATCTCCCGCTCGCCCTGCAGGACGTTGACCTCCACGCTGGTCTGGTTATCCGCGGCGGTGGAGAAGATCTGGCTCTTCTTGACGGGGATGGTGGTGTTGCGGTCGATGAGCTTGGTGCACACACCGCCCATGGTCTCGATGCCCAGGGACAGCGGGGTCACGTCCAGCAGCAGCAGGCCCTTGACGTCGCCGGTGAGGACGCCTGCCTGGAGCGCTGCGCCCATGGCCACGCACTCGTCGGGGTTGATGCCCTTGAAGGGCTCGCTGCCGGTGAAGTTCTTCACAGCCTCCTGGACTGCGGGAATCCGGCTGGAGCCGCCCACCAGCAGGACCTTGGACAGGTCGCTGGGATTCAATCCGGCATCGGACATAGCCTGACGCACGGGGCCCATGGTGGCATCCACCAGGTGTGCAGTCAGCTCATTGAACTTGGCCCGGGTCAGGGTGATATCCAGGTGCTTGGGGCCGGTGGCGTCGGCGGTGATATAGGGCAGGTTGATGTTGGAGGTGGTCACGCCGGAGAGCTCGATCTTGGCCTTCTCGGCAGCCTCCTTGAGCCGCTGCATGGCGACCTTGTCACCGCTCAGGTCCACGCCGTCGCTGCGCTTGAACTCAGAAACCAGCCACTTCATGATGCACTCGTCGAAGTCATCGCCGCCCAGACGGTTGTTGCCGGCGGTAGCCAGAACCTCGATGACGCCGTCGTCAATCTCCAGGATGGAGACATCGAACGTGCCGCCGCCCAGGTCGTAAACCATAATCTTCTGGGCCTGCTCTTTATCCACACCGTAGGCCAGAGCCGCAGCGGTGGGCTCGTTGATGATCCGCTTGACATCCAGGCCCGCGATCTTGCCGGCGTCCTTGGTTGCCTGACGCTGAGAGTCGGTGAAATATGCGGGAACGGTGATGACCGCCTCGGTCACAGGGCTGCCCAGGTAAGCCTCGGCATCCGCCTTGAGCTTCTGGAGGATCATGGCGCTGATCTCCTGCGGCGTGTAGGACTTGCCGTCCACGTTCACCTTGTGGTCCGAGCCCATCTCACGCTTGATGGAGATGACGGTCCGCTCGGGGTTGGTAATGGCCTGACGCTTGGCCACCTGGCCCACCATCCGCTCGCCGGTCTTGGAGAAGGCCACAACAGACGGCGTGGTGCGGTTGCCTTCCGCGTTGGGGATAACGACTGCTTCGCCGCCTTCCATGACGGCCACGCAGGAGTTGGTAGTACCAAGGTCGATACCAATAACTTTAGACATAACGGGTTCCTCCTATAAAAACGAAAATTTCTTTCAATCTTATGCTGATTTAGTTGGCCACCTGCACGATGGCGTGGCGGATCACCTTTCCGCCCAGTTCAAAGCCTTCCTGGAACACCTGACTGACTACATTTTCCCCCAGGGATTCGTCGTCAATGTGCATCACAGCGTTGTGCTTTTCCGGGTCAAAGGGCTGGCCCAAAGCCTCAATCTGGGTCACACCCAGCTTTTTGAGGATCTCCTTATACTGGGCAAAGATCATCTCCAGCCCCTTCTTGTGAGGCGAGTCCTCTCCGCCCTCGCTGGCCGCAGCCCGCTCCAGGTTATCATACACGGCAAGGAATTCCCGGATCGTGTCCGCCTTGGCGTCCTGATACAATCCTTCCTTTTCCTTGGTGGTGCGCTTGCGGTAGTTGTCATACTCGGCAGTGAGGCGCACGAACTGGTCCTTCACGGACTCCAGCTGCTTGGCAGCCAGTTCCATCTGCTCCACCTGCTCCCGGGTAAAGGTGATTCCCTTTTCCTTTTTCTTCTTTGCTTTGGCGTTCTTTTCTTCTTTCTCGCCTTCAGCGGCCGCCTCCGCCTGGGGCTGCTGCGCCTCCTGAGCCTGCGCCTCAGGCGCCTGCTCTTCTTCCTCCAGAGGCTGCTTGTTTTCCTCGTTCATTCCTTACCTTCCTCCTTCGGGGGTAATTCCTGTTTTCCGAACAGCCGCGTCAGTCCGTCGGCAAAGCCGGACAGCCGTGCGGCCACTGTTGCATAATCCATACGGGTGGGTCCCACCACACCGATCAGGCCCCGCATCTCATCGCCGATATCATAGCTGGCCACCACCACACTGGTATCTTTCAGTACCTCGGTGACATTTTCCGGTCCAATGAGGATCTTCATGGGGCCATCCTCCGGCATGGGGAGGCTCTCTTTTCGGTCGGCCAAAAAGCTCATCAGCTCATGGGCCTTATCCGCATCCCGAAACTCCGGGAGCTTGAGAAGCTGGCTGGCACCTGCCGTGACGATCTCCCTCTGGCTGGCTTCCTCCAACGCATCCACCGCGTAGGCAATGGTCTGCGAGAGCAGCAAAAACAGCTGGGGCGGAACCTGCTCGGCAACATTCATCAGCTCCTGATTCATCTCATCCACCGAGATGCCGGTAAAGTGGGTATTGAGCAGATTGACCAAGGTAGGCATCTGCTCCAGATCCACCTTGAGCTGAAGCCGCAGCAGCTGGCTTTTCACCCGGTTATCGCCCATCATCATGACCACGATGCAGCTGCGCTCATCCACCGCCAGCAGATCAAACCGCCGTGCAGTGAGATGTTTGCGTCCGGCAGCGGTCACATAGGCCGGATAATTGACAAAGGAGCTGACAGCCCGGCTGGCCTGGGAGAGAAGGTGATCCAGCTCCTCCATCTTCAGGTGAAGGGATGCATTGATCCGTTCCGTCTCCGCCACGCTGAGTCTCTGCTGCTCCATCAGCTCGTTGACATAGAGCCGGTATCCTTTGGGAGAAGGTACCCGTCCGGCTGAGGTGTGGGGCTGTTCCAGATACCCCAACTCCACCAGATCAGCCAGTTCATTGCGGATGGTGGCGGAACTGACGCTCCCGCCCATCCGGGCGGCAATGGTCTTGGAGCCCACTGGTTCAGCGGTGCGGACATAGTCCTCCACCACCACTTTCAGAATTTGCCGTTTTCGCTCCGTCAGTTCCACAGTGACACCTCTGCCTGTCGGCTTGCTTTTGATGCTTTAGCACTCTCTTTCCCGGAGTGCTAAAGCGAGTTTACCACCACTGCAAACCATTGTCAATGGATGGATATAAACAAATTGTAAACAAAGGGGAACAGAATTTTGAATCTTTTTTCTGCGGTTCCTTGAATCCCGGCATTCCCGGAAAAAACGCGGGCACTTAGCCCGCGTTTTGCAAGGTGGAGGCTGCGTGCAGCGTGATTAGCGTCGTCCAGTCCTCATCGCCTCCATCATAATAGTATTCCTGACTGGGATTCCATACCGACAAGCAGACCGCTCCGTCGCCTGTTACAAAGACAGCAGGGGCCTCCGGATCATGCTGTCCGCTTTGAATCTCTGCCAGCAGCCGATCCCGGTTCTCCTCTGCGTGCTCGGCAATGACATCTCCCGGCTGTGCCGAACGTTGGGCAATCGCATCCCACTCCTGCGTTACCATGGCACGGAGCTCCTGCCGGACCGCCTGTACAAACTGGGATATCCCCACCCGTGCAAGCACCTCCTGGTTATCCAGCAAGGTACCGTGATCCAAATCAAACGTCCATCCGCCCTGGACATGAACACTGCCAAAAACATTGCGGCACAAAATTCCCACCGACAGCATCCCGTCCCAGGTATTGGCAGCGTACCATACGTGATCCCATATGGGATCCCAGATCGGCAGTCCGTCTGCTTCCAAGGCATCTGTTTGCCCGCTTCCTTTTGTGCCCCTCTGGTTTTCCTCGTACCACGTCTGAATCAGCCGGTTGACTGCCGTCCCGTCCGGGGAGTCCAATAAAATCCGGGGCAGATACAAAGTCCCCTGTTCTTCCGGGGTTGCGGAGTCCCCCTCATTGCCGAATCCCACGTAGCGGGTCTCCACCCACTTGGGCGCATCATTGGACGGAAGATCCGGGGCAGACTCCCCCACCACCTCTGGGGCCGTGCGCTGCGCGGCGGCCTCCTGCGCCTTCTGCAAAGCCGCAGCGCCCTGCGCGACCTCTTCCCGTGCCCGCGCCACCGCCTCTTCCCACGCCGTATGGTCCGGTTGTGACCGCTGCTGTTCCCAGCGCACAGCCGGAATCCATACCAGTGCCGCCAGGATCAAAAAGCCCAGGCGCTCCATCCATTCGCGCTTCATGGTCTCTTCCTCCTCCCCTGTTGCCGGAACAGCCTTCCATTGTATTTTTATTTTACCACAAAAAGCCCGAAGCGGAAATTCCGCTTCGGGCTTTGCGCACGCTTTTCGTTTATCGGCACACACTCTCCCGCTGCACTGCCTGCCGGACCGCAGCGGCGGAATACAGCGACCCCAGGGCACATACCGCCCCCGTTTCTCCTGCCGTCCGCAGCGCGGCGTCTACTGCCGCCTGCACATCCGGGCAGGGATATGCCGTCACGCCCCGGCATTCCAGCCGGGCGCAAAGTGCCTCCGGCGCCATAGCCCGGGGGCTCTCGGGCCGGATCACAAACACGGTCCCCGCCACCGGGGCCAGAAGATCCAGCATCTGCTCTACGTCCTTGTCCTCCAAAATCCCCAGGATCAGCGTCATCCGCTGCCCAGGAAACATCTGCCGGAGGCTTTCAACGGTCGCCCGCATCCCGTGGGCATTGTGAGCCCCATCCAGTATGAACACCGGATTCCGGCGCAGCACTTCAAACCGGCCGGGCCATTGGACTGCGGCCAGTCCCCGGCGCAGGGCCTCCTCCGGCACGGACCACCCCTTTCGGGCCAGACACTCCAGTGCCGTGATCGCCACAGCCGCATTGCGGGGCTGATACGCCCCGGCAAGGGGCAGCTCCAAGTTCCGGTGGGGGAGAAAATCGAATCGGTTCCCCTGCAAATCCGCTTGCTGAACGGAGAGGTGGGAAAAGTCCACCTCCGTCAGGTCCGCATGCTGCTCCCGGCAAACACTTCGGATGACTTCGTCTGCCACCGGGCAACCGCCGTAGCTGACCACACAGCCGCCAGGCTTGATGATCCCGGCCTTGGCAGTGGCAATGTCCCGCAGCGTGGGCCCCAGCTGAGCCATATGGTCCATCCCCAGGGCCGTGATGACAGCCACTTCCGGCACATCGATGACGTTGGACGCATCCAGCGCTCCGCCCAATCCCACTTCCAGCACCACAAGATCGCAGTGGCTGCGGAGAAAGTGCAAAAAGGCACTGGCCGTGATGAGCTCAAACTCCGTGGGGTGCTCCGCCATGGACTCGGCAATGGGGCGAATCTCCTCCGTCAGGTCCGCCAGGGCTTCATCCGAGATCATCTCCCCGTTCACCCGGATCCGCTCGTGAAAGGTAATCAGATACGGAGAGGTATTGAGTCCTACCCGATAGCCCGCCGCCTGCAGCACCGCGGCCATGCAGGCACAGGTACTGCCCTTGCCGTTGGTCCCGGCCACATGAACAAAACGCAGCTGCTTTTGGGGATTGCCCAGCCGGTCCAGCAAAATGCGCATCCGGTCCAGCCCCGGCGCATGCGCCTTTCTTTGATAGGAGTGGATATAGGCGATGGCCTCCTGTCCGGTCATGGGATTACCCTCTTCTTGAAAAGATACGGTTCCCGTTCAGCTGCTTGGGCGTCAGTCCCTGCTGATACAGCACCGGCAGCAAATAGCGCAGCACCAGTGCCAGCAATACAATTTGCAGGGGCAAATACAGCACATTTTTAATGGCACTGGTCGTTAAGTAATACCAATATCCCTTGGAATACAGAATGGAACTCCACAGTGCTCCCAGCAGGACATTCTGAATGTTTGTCAGCGTCTTGGCCAGGATAATCCTTCCCCAGGAGATTCTGGCCCTGTAAAAGCAAAGGGCATAGGTAAAGCACCCCAGCATGGTGGTCAGCACATAGCCCGGAAAATAGGGATAGCCGCCGGAGGAAAGGAAAAAGCTCAGGGTGTCTTCCGCAACGGCAAACACCAACACCGCAAGGGGGCCGCAGACCAGAGAGCATAGGGCTCTTGCCAGGAAGGTGACACTCAGACTCAGCGTCTCGGTCAAGGGAATCTGGAAATGGGAAAGTGCGATGCAGACGGCAATCATGACAGCGGAAAAGATCATGGTTCGCACGCTGCGAAAGCTTTGCAGCGCTTCCCGCCAGTAGCCGGCGGTAAAGGGATGGGAATACAGTGACATAAAAAATCCTCCTTCTGTTTTGGCAGTCCGAAATCGGAAAATGCCGCACAGAGGAAGGTCCTGTTTTTCCCTTATGCGGCAGCGGGATGCGGAGCGCACACTGCAAGGCACTTTGCCCTTTCGTCCGGAAAACAACTCCCCGTTTTTCCGGCACTATTTCACACGTGCGGTCCTACTCTGCCTGTTACCGTCATGATATGCCTTCCGGTTCCAAATAGCAATAGAAAAAGTTCCCCAAATCCGAAGATCTGGGGAACTTTTTTCGTAAAAATTACTCAGCAGCGGGAGCCTTGGGTTCAGCAGCCTTGGCCTCAGCAGCGGCCTTGGCCTTCTCAGCCTGAGCCTTCTTGATGGCCTTGTACTTTTCCTTCTCTTCCGCAGTGGCGATGGGCAAAATGGCGTCACGGGGGCAGACCTTGGTGCACAGCTTGCAGCCCTTGCACTTGTCATAGTCGATGACGGCCACACCATTGACCACGTGGATGGCGTCGAATTTGCACTCCTTCTGGCACAGGCCGCAGCCGATGCAGGAGTTGGAGCACACGCTCATGGCAGCCTTGCCCTTATCCTGGTTGGCGCAGGCCACGTGGACCTTCTTGGACGCAGGAACGGAGACGATCAGCTTGCGGGGGCAGGCAGAGGCGCAGGCCATGCAGGCGGTGCACTTGTCGGGATCCACCACAGCGGTGCCGTTGGGGCCGATGCTCATGGCGCCGAAGTGGCAGGCAGCCACGCAGGAGCCGAAGCCCAGGCAGCCGAAGGCGCACTCCAGAGGACCGGCAGCCACCTTAGTGGCGGACAGGCAGTCCTTCACACCCACATACTCAAAGCGCTTCTTGGCGTTGGTGCCGCCGTTGCAGCGAACGAAGGCCACCTGACGCTCACCGGTGGGAGCCTCCTGGCCCATGATCTGGGCAATGGCAGCGGCATTCTCCGCACCAGCGGGAGCGCAAGCCGTCACAGGAGCCTCGCCGGCCAGAATGGCAGCGGCGCAGCCAGCGCAGCCGGGATATCCGCAGCCGCCGCAGTTGGCGCCGGCCAGGTGGCTCAAAATTGCCTCTTCCCGGGGATCTTTCTTGACCTCAAAGATTTTGGAGGCAACAGACAGCACCAGGCCGAACAGAGCACCCAGAACGCCCAGCACTACAATTGCATAAACAATATTCATGATTCCAGCCTCCTTACCAGATCTTCAGACCGGAGAAGCCCATGAACGCAAGGGCCATCAGACCGGCAGTGACCAGGGCGATGGGGAAACCGTCCCAGCACTTGGGGTAGTCCGCGAACACCAGCCGCTCCCGGATGCTGGCAAAGAGCACGATGGCCAGCAGGAAGCCCAGGCCGCCGGTAATACCGTAGACCACGGAGGAAATGAAGTTGTAGTTGTTCTGCACGTTCAGCAGCACCACGCCCAGCACAGCGCAGTTGGTGGTGATCAGGGGCAGATACACACCCAGAGCGGTGTACAGGGAGGGCATGGACTTCTGCAGGAACATCTCAATGAACTGCACCAGAGACGCAATGACCAGAATGAAGGCCACGGTCTGCATGTAGCCCAGGCCCAGGGGAATGAGCACGTAGTTGTTCACCAGGAAGCACACGGCGGAAGCCAGGCCCATGACGAAGGTCACGGCGATGCCCATGCCCACAGCGGTGTCAACCTTCTTGGACACGCCCAGGAAGGGGCAGATGCCCAGGAACTGGGAGAAGATGAAGTTATTCGCCAGGATGGCGCCCAGCATAATTGCCAGGAGTTGATAGATCTGATCCATTATTTGCTCTCCTCCTTATTCTTCTTGGGTCTGGACAGGGCCCACTGCATGGCAGCGATCAGGCAGCCCAGCACCAGGAAGCCGCCCACAGGCAGGGTGAGCATGCCGGCGGGGAACTGGCTGGGAATGATCTGAATGCCCTTGGCGTCGGGACCCAGGATGCCGCCGCCGAAGGTGCCGGCGCCCAGCAGCTCGCGGATGATGCACATGATCAGCAGCACCACGGTGTAGCCGATGCCCTGGAAGATGCCGTCAAAGAAGGAGGCGGCCACGCCGTTCTTATAGGAGAAGGACTCCGCACGGCCCAGGATGATGCAGTTGACGACGATCAGGGGAATGAACACGCCCAGAGAGGATGCCAGATCCGGCACAAAGGCCTGAATCAGCAGATCCACGCAGGTCACGAAGCCGGCGATCACCACGATGAACATGGCGATACGGATCTTGTTGGGGATGATCTTACGAATGGCAGCAATGATGACGTTGGACAGGGTCAGAATCACGATAACCGCGACGCCCATGCCCAGGCCGTTGAAGAAGGAGGTGGTGATGGCCATGGTAGAGCACATACCCAGCACCTGCACCAGAACGGGGTTCTGGGTCAGGAGGCCCTCCATAAACTGTTTTTTCAGATTCATAAACTCACGTCCTCCCTTCTCAGCCCATCACGGCGTCCACAGCCAGAGCCGCGTTGACGCCGGTGGTGACGCCCTTGGTGGAGACGGTGGCGCCGGTGATGGCAACCACGTTGCTGCCCACGGTCAGGGTGCCGTCCGCAGCGCTCTTGCCGATAAACTGATCCAGAACGCCGACGCCGCTGGACAGGGGCTCGTTGCCGGTGACCTTGGTGCCGATGCCGGCAGTTTCGGAGCTGTCAACCACGGACACGCCGGTCACGATGCCGTCGGCATCCAGGCCCACCATCATCTCGATGTTGCCCTGGGAACCGGAAGCCACAACCTTGAATGCGTAGCCGGCAGGCTCGCCGCCCACCTGCACCTCATAAGCCTCCGTGAGGGTACCGCCGGCGCCCAGCGCGGCAGACGTCATCTCATCGGTGAGCTCGAGCGCATCGGAGAAGGTGCTGTTATCGGGATCAGCCACAACAGCCTTCATGGCGGTCTCAGTCTTTTCCTTGTTGATTGCGGCGATATTGGGCGCGGTCACCATGTTGACGGCACCCAGCAGACCTGCCACGATCACGCAGGTGACAAACAGGGTCACGGTCAGCTTGATGATATATTTGGGGTCCATATCGACCTTTTCCTTGGTTTTCACTTCGTTGCTCATTTCGCAGCCGCCTCCTTTTTATCGGATTTCACGACGCCAAAACGAGTGGGCTTGGTATACTTGTCGATCAGAGCCACGCAGAGGTTCATCACCATGATGGAGTAGCAAACACCCTCGTTATAGGAGCCAAAGTAACGGATCAGGATGGTGAAGAGGCCGCAGCCAATGCCGAAGATCAGCTGGCCCTTCTTGGTAACGGGAGAAGTGGCGTAGTCGGTCGCCATGAAGAAGGCGCCCAGCATCAATCCGCCGCCGAAGATGCTGTAGAGCATCCAGTCCAGACCGCTGCCGGCCTTGGGGAACAGGAAGCTCAGCACGGCCACGGTGGCGATGTAGCCCACGGGAGTCTGCCAGTTGATGACCTTGCGGACAATCAGATAGATGCCGCCGATGAGCAGCATCAGCACGGAGATCTCACCCAGGGAGCCGCCGATCTTGCCCAGGAACATATCGTTGATGGAATAGGTGCTCATCAGGGTCTCCATGTCGCCGGTCTTCATGTAGGCCAGCGGAGTGGCAGCCGTCACAATGTCGGCGGTGGAGCCGAACAGAGGAGCGGTCTCGCCGGGAGCAATCCACTTGGTCATCTCACCGGCATAGCTGCCCAGCAGGAATGCACGGCCAGCCAGAGCGGGGTTGACAAAGTTCTTGCCGATGCCGCCAAAGAGCTGCTTGACCACCACGATGGCGAAGAAGTCGCCGATGAGGATCATCCAGTAGGGGGTGGTCACGGGGCAGACAAACGCCAGCAGCATACCGGTCACCACGGCGCTCAGGTCGCCCACAGACTGGGGCTTCTTCATCAGGGTACGATACAGCCACTCCCAGAACATGCAGCCGATCACGGACACCACGGTCAGCGTCAGGGCCTTGATGCCGAACATGACCACGGCCCAGATCAGAGCGGGCAGCATGGCGATGATGACATCGAGCATGATGGAACGGGTGGTTTCAGAGCCACGGATATGGGGTGAAGAAGTGGCAATCAGTTTGAGATTTTTATAGTCCGTCATTTGTTTGCGGCCTCCTTCTTCTCTTCGGCAGCCTTCTTGGCCTCGGCGGCAGCCCGGTCGGCGGCCATCTTATCCTTGAGCTTCTGCTTGCCGGTCTTGAACATATGAGTCAGATGCACCCGGGCGGGGCAGACGTACGCGCAGGCGCCGCACTCCATGCAGTCCATAATATGGGCGTCATTGAGCTCATCCAGCATGTTCTTGGAGGCGTACTGATACATGAACAGGGGCTCCAGATGCATGGGGCATGCGGCCACGCACTTGCCGCAGCGGATGCACTGGGGATGCTCCACAGTCTGCTCTTCGTTCTCGCAGAAAGCCAGCACCGCACCGGTGCCCTTGCCCACGGAAACATCAGCGGTGTACTGGGCCATGCCCATCATGGGGCCGCCGGCAATCAGCTTGTAGGTCTTGTCGTTGAGACCGCCGCAAGCGTCAAACAGGCAGGAGAACGGCGTGCCGATGGGGCACTCCAGGTTCTTGGGCTCCACCACACCGGAACCGGAAACCGTGACGATCTTGTTCACCACGGGCATACCCTGGGTGATGGCGCGGAAAATGGCACAGGTGGTGTTGATGTTGAACACCGCGCAGCCAATGGCGGCGGGCAGGCCTCCGGGAGGCACCTGCTTGCCGGTGATGGCCTGGCAGAGCTGCTTCTCACCGCCCTGGGGATAACGGCAGCGCAGGGGCTCCACCACAACGGGGGCCTTCTTCTCGGCAATGACCTTGTTCATGGCGTCAATGCCGTTTTGCTTGTTGTCCTCCACGCCGATGACGACCCTGTCCACGCCGAACATCTTGGCCAGATATGTAGCACCGCCGATGATCTCCTCGGGACGCTCCAGCATGGTACGGTGGTCGCCGGTGATGTAGGGCTCGCACTCGGCGCCGTTGATGATCACGGTGTCCACCTTTCCAATGGCACTGGAGATCTTGGCATGAGTGGGGAACGTAGCGCCGCCCATACCCACGATACCAGCGTTCTTGATGGCTTCCACCATCTCTTCCGCCGTCAGCGCATCGGGATCAGCCGGAGCCTTCACCTCTTCGCTCAGCTCGTTCTGGAAATCATTTTCGATGACCACGGACATCATGTTGCCGCCCATGGAGTAGGGCCGGGGCTCCACCACTTTCACCGTGCCGGAAACGCTGGCATGGATCGGGGCGCCCAAGCCATGGAACTCGCCGATCTTCTGGCCCACCTTCACGTGGTCCCCAGCTTTCACCAGGGGTGTGCAGGGTGCGCCAAAGTGCATCGACATGGGGATGACCACCTCCGCCGGCGGTGCCAGCTGCTCGATGGCCTTTTCATTCGTCGCGGCTTTCATGTCATTGGGATGAACGCCGCCAAAGAAAGCTTGTGCCATTGTCTTCTTCACCTCATTTTTACTCCTGATAGTGAGCCAGGCACGGTGAAACCCCCATCCACCGGCGGGATGGGGTTGACTGTCCTGGTGATACTACCACATACTGTGCTTCATTCTACACCATACTTCAAAAAATGTCCAGACTGTGAACAACAGTTTTTATGGAAATTCCCCCTTTTCTTGGCATTTCTTTTATTATTTTGGTCATTTTCACCGTTTTCCCGAAAAACGTCTCTGTCAAGTGAAGGTTCTCTTGTCAATTCTGCCGAAACATGCTATACTGGAGCTGCTTTTTTCGGCCGTTTGAACCGGCACATTCTTTTCCTTGCGAGGTTATTTTTTATGCATTCACAGTTTTACCGCCTGGCGGAACTCAAACGGGACCTGCGCCGCAGACTCCGCAGCGCTCAGGTCTCCCCCCGGGCCATGACCGCCCTCTATACAGGCCTGCTTCTGGTTTTGGATCTCATCATTCTCCTGGGCAGCGGCTACGGCGTACTCTCCGTCTTTATCCGGATTCTCTGCTGGCTGATTTCCATTGTGCTGGGCGCAGGCTTCGTGCTCTACTGCATGGCGATCCGCCGGGGAGAGCGCAGCGAGTACCTGACCCTCTTCGATGGCTTTTCTTTTGCTGGACGGCTGATCGCCCTGAATCTGCTCATCAGTCTGCTGATTGTGCTCTGGTCCATGCTGTTTGTCATCCCCGGCATTGTGGCCATTTACCGGTATCGGTTCGCTCTCTTCCATTTCTATGAAAATCCGGACATCGGTATTCTGGAGGCCATTACCCTCAGCTGCCAGCAGACCCAGGGCCGCAAATGGCAGCTGTTTTGTTTGGACGTGAGCTTCCTGGGCTGGACCCTGCTGGCTTCTGTGCCCACCCTGATTCAAAATTTCCTCTACTACTCCGCAGCCTTCCGGATGTTTTTCGATTATCTGGCCTCCCCCTCCGGCATTTTGATGACGCCGGACGCCTCGGTGCTGCTCCTTCCAAGCTGGGCCTGGACTCTCATCACCGGCGTCTGGGTTGTGGCGGTAACGATGTTCTATCTGCCCCATTACTATTGCGCTCAGCTGACGCTGTTTGAGGAAGCCAAAGCCGCCTGCCCCTCCCGCCGCGGTCCTGACGGACTGGGCGGACTGTGAGGCAATCTTCCTTTCCCCTCTCAGCTTGTCATTCCGATCCCATAAAAAACCGTCCGGCGCGGAGCTCCGCGCCGGACGGTTTTTTGCTTTTCAAGGCTTCTTCAAAGCCGCGGGAACACCCTGCGGACATAGCCGCTGCGCCGCAGCGCCAGGCACAGCAGGGTGGAAGCCGCCGCACCGAAAGCGCCCTGCACGATATTCCCCGGCACTCCCGTCATCCCCACAGCCAGACTGCCGGCCAGGAATGCGTCATACAGGGCATAGCCCGCCACCATCACAATTTCCGCAGTCGCAGCGCACACCGCTGTCCAGCCCCCGGCACGCTCCCGCGCCCACCGGTATCCCAGCGCCGCCAGCAGTCCCATGAGGGCCTTGATGACCAGAGTGGCCGGCACATAGGCCGCATAGCCTGCCAGCAGATCTGCCAGGGCCGGACCGATTCCGCCGGCCAGGGCCCCCCATGCCGGTCCCAGCAGGTACGCACCCAGCAGCACCACCGCATCTCCCAGATTCAAATATCCGCCGGTGGGCGAGGGAATCCGCAGTACCATGGTCGCCGCACAGCTCAGGGCCGCCAGAGCCCCCGCCTGCACCAGCATGCGCGTCCGGTCCTGCACATCAGCCCGCGCCGTCTCCCTGATCTTCTCCATCTCCGTCTCCTCCTTGTCAAAGGCTTCTGGTTGCCATGATACTGCATCTGTGGTATGATTGAAATACCCACTTTTTGATTTTTTTATCAGTCCAGATAGAGGTGTTCCATGCTGACCTATGATCTGACACAGCAGCCGGGCATCCCCCTTTACGAGGCTCTCTACCGCTGCATCCGGCAGGATATTCTCACCGGTACTCTGCCGCCTCAAACGCGCCTGCCCTCCAAACGGGCCCTGGCAGAACATCTGCACCTGTCCGTCATCACAGTGGAGAGCGCATACCGCCAGCTGGAAGCGGAGGGATACCTGATTACCCGGCCCCGCCGGGGCTTCTTCGTCTGTCCGGTGGAGCGCATTCCCCCGGCTGTGCCGCAAACGGCTCCGGCACTCTCTCCGCCGCCGGAACCCGTCTGGCAGCTGGATCTGACTGCCAACCGGGTGGATGGCTCCCGCTTCCCCGCCGGAACCTGGGCCCGGCTGACCCGGCAGGTCCTCTCCGAAGGGGACGCCTTTTTCTCTCCCACTCCCAACCAGGGACTGCCCGCCCTGCGGCAGGCCATTGCCCAGGATCTGCGGGATTTTCGTGGCATGTCCGTGTCCCCGGAGCAGATCGTCGTAGGCGCGGGAGCGGAATACCTCTACCTCCTGCTGGCCCAACTGCTGGGCAGCAGCGCCCCCTTTGCCGTGGAGGACCCGGGATACCCCAAAATCCGAAAGGTGTACACCCGGTGCGGGGTGGACTGCCGTCCCGTCCCCCTGGACCCGCAGGGGGTGGACCCGGCCGCCCTGGCGGCCTCCGGTGCCGGGGTAGTCCACCTCTCCCCTTCCCACCACTATCCCACCGGCATCATCACCCCCATTGCCCGGCGGCAGGCCCTGCTGCGGTGGGCGGAGACCACCGGCGGCATCATCATCGAGGACGACTATGACAGCGAATTCCGCTTTACCGGCCGTCCCCTGCCCACGCTGCAGAGCATCGACCACCGGGAACGGGTGATCTATCTCAACACCTTCTCCCAAACGATTTCTCCGGCTTTGCGGGTGGGCTTCATGGTACTGCCGCCCCGGATGCTCACGCGCTACCGCCGGGAAATGGATGTCTACGCCTGCACAGTTCCCGCTCTGGAGCAGCACGTCCTGGCACGCTTTCTCTCCAGCGGCGCCTATGAACAGCATCTCTCCCGGATGCGCAAAGAATACCGACAGCGGCGCGCCGCCGTGCTGGAGGCGTTCCGCACCAGCCCCTTTGCCGGACGCATTGCCCTCTTCGAGCAGGGTGCGGGGCTTCATTTTCTGCTGCGGCTGGACACCCGGCAGCCGGACGCGGAGCTGGACCGCCGGGCCCGGGCCCTGGGGGTCAAGCTGGGCTTTCTCGCCTCTTATGCCGCGGTTCCCCGTCCGGAGCACGCCCACACCCTGGTCATCAACTACGCAGGTCTGACACCCCAGGCCCTGCCGGAGGCCATGGAACGGCTGAGCGCCGTCTTTTCCGAATTGCCCTGACTTCTCCATGATGCGGCGGGCAATGTGATCCAAAGCACCTGAGCACAAAAGCGGAGCGGGGAGATCCTGATAGGATCTCCCCGCTCCGACTGATTCATGTTGTCTTTATCCCAAGTGCTTGTCCAGCACGCCCCGGAACACGGCGGCGGGCATAGCGCCCACCTTGCGCTCCACTTCCTTGCCGTTTTTCAGGAACACCACCGTGGGGATGGTCATGACGCCAAACCGGCGGGCCAGTTCGGGCTCCTCGTCCACGTTGACCTTACCCACCAGAACCTTGCCGTCAAACTCCTGGGCCAGCTCCTCGATGACGGGAGAGAGCATCTTGCAGGGGCCGCACCACTCAGCCCAGAAATCCACCATTGCCAGGGGAGCCGCTTCCACGGCGGCGTCAAACTCTGCGGTTTTGAAATGCTGCATTGCCATATTGTAATTCTTCCTTTCTTTTGTCTGTATCAGATCATTCATGGATGATAAATTTATGATTCTGCCGCCTGCTCTTTCCGCATGATGGCAGCGGCATACGCTGCGGCACTCTGGCCCGCCACCAGCCCTTCGCCGGTGGCCTTGGACACCTGGAGCGGTCCGCCGGTGCAGTCTCCGGCGGCAAAGACGCCGGGAAGATTGGTCGCCATGCGCCGGTCCACCGTTACGTACCCATTTTCCACAGCCAGCCCCGGGAACAGCTCCGTGGGAGCCATGGTAGGCCGGAGAATGAACACGCCGGCCACCGCCGCCGTCTTGCCGTCACAGGTGATTTCCTCCACCTGACTGCCGCCCCGGATCGTACAGGACGCCGGGCGCTCAAAATACGTCACAGAGCATCCGATTCCCTCCAGGAACTCCGCCTCATGCCGTGCGGTGGGCGTATAGCCCAACACCGCCACCGGTTTGCCCCGGTAGAGCATTCCATCACAGGTGGCGCAGTAGCTTACGCCCCGACCCAAAAACTCCGTTTCGCCGGGGAACTTCTTTCCCCGGTTCACGCCGGCCGCCAATACCAGCGCCCGGGCGTGCTCCATATCCGTGCCGATACTGAGATACCATGTGTCCTCCATGGGCATGGCACTGAGAACCTTGCCGGTGCGGAACTCCGCCCCCGCTGCCTCCGCGTGACGGCGCAGCTGCTCCAGCAGCTCCGCGCCGGAGAGACCGGGCATGCCCAGGTAGTTGTCCACCCGCTCGGCTTTCCAAAGGGGGTTTTCTTCCGGCGGATTCGTCACCACCAGCACGCTGCGGCCCCGGGCCCGCACATTCAGCGCTGCCGACAGTCCTGCCGGACCGCCGCCGATCACCACCACATCATAGGACATAGGACTCCGCCTCCTCTCCCATCAATGCCGCCACCAGCCGCGCCAGCTCACCGGAGGATGCATGATAGTATACCTCGTTGCCGGAACGCACCGGAATCACCGCGCCTGCTGCCCGCAGTCTCTGCAGATGCTGGGAAATGCACGACTGGGACATGCCGGTGCTTTTTTCAATGCACCCGACATTCCGGCACCCCATTGTCAGCAGGCTGTGCACAATCTGCAGCCGCACCGGATGGGCCAGCGCCTTCAAAAAAGCTGCCCGCTCCTGATAGTCTATGCATAATTCCATGCGTTTCACCACCCTGGGATTGATGGTATTAGAATATCATGATATTCTAACCGGCGAAGTCGTTTTTGCAACAGGGCTAAAATTTCCGGCCTCAGTTGCTTTTGCTCCCGGAGTCTGCTACACTAAAAACGCAAATGGGAGTCGGCGGATGGCCGCCGGCTCCCTATCTGAAAAGCGGCGGCGCCGTACCCGTAGGGACGGACGCTGCGCGGGGCTGCTGAACGGAGGCGCCCTAGCCGCTTGCACCATTCTATGCGCCGCCGGCTCCGGCAGCTACCGGCTCCACGGAGGCTGTCCTGCTCCAAAGCGGGCCGGCGGAACTGAAAGGAAGGGTATTTCATGATTAAGATTGCACCATCCATCCTCTCCGCCGATTTTGCAAATCTGGAGCGGGACATTGGCCGCATTTCCACCGCTGACTACGTTCATGTGGACGTGATGGACGGCATGTTCGTCCCCAACATCACCATCGGGATTCCCGTGGTGCGCTGCATTCGTCCCACCACCACACTGCCCCTGGACGTCCACCTGATGATTGTGAAGCCGGCGCGGTACGTGGAGGAGTTTTGCGACGCCGGGGCCGATATCGTCACGGTTCATGTGGAATCTGACACTCCCGAGGGCATCCAAAGCGCCATCGACAAGATTCACGCCAAAGGCAAACGGGCGGGCATTGTCCTCAAGCCTGCCACGCCCGCTCAGGCTGCCGAGCCGTTTTTGGAGCAGGTGGAGATGGTTCTTGTCATGACCGTGGAGCCGGGCTTCGGCGGGCAGAAGTTCATGGCCGACCAGATGGATAAGGTCCGCACCCTGCGGGAGTGGATCGACCAGCGCAACCCCGGCTGCGAACTGGAGGTGGACGGCGGCGTGGACCCGGAGACATGCAAGGTCTGTATTGAGGCCGGTGCCAATGTTCTGGTGGCAGGCAGCGCCGTCTACAAGGCTGCCGACATTCCCGCCCGGATCGCACAGCTGCGGGGGTGAGCGGATGCAGACTCTGACATTCCCGCCCCGGCAGTCTCTGGGACTGTATCCCACCCCGCTTCAGCATCTGGACACCATCAGCGCCCGGTATGGCCGGGATATCTGGATCAAGCGGGACGACCTGTGCGGCGTGGCTCTGGGCGGCAACAAGGTCCGCAAGCTGGAGTTTCTGTTGGCCCAGGCCAAGGCCCAGGGCTGCGACACGGTGATCACCACCGGCGGTGCCCAGTCCAATCACGCCATGCTCACCGCCGCCTGCGCGGCCCGGCTGGGCATGCAGGCCATTTTGCTGCTCAAAGCCCGGGGTGTCATGGAGCGCCGGGGCAATCTGGTACTGGATGATCTCTACGGCGCCCGGGTCCGCTTTGTGGATACAGACTCCTATGACGACATTCACGCCCAGGCCCAGCAGCTGAGTCTGGACCTGGAGGCACAGGGACACCGGGCTTTCTGGATTCCCCTGGGCGGCTCCACGCCGCTGGGCACTCTGGGATATGTGGAGGGTGTCCGGGAACTGGCCGAGCAGGCGCAGGCACTGGGCTTCCGGCCGGGCCATCTGGTGTGTGCCACCGGCTCCGGCGGCACGGCGGCCGGGCTGTTCCTGGGGGCATCCCGGTTCCTGCCGGAGGCTCAGGTCCACGCCGTGTGCGTGGACCACGGACCGTTCCGGCAGATCGCCCTGGATCTGGCCGCACAGGCATCGGACCTGCTGGGCTGCCCGGTGCCGGACCCCGCTGCGCTCACGGTGGAGTCTCATGTAGGCCCCGGCTATGCCGTCTCTGCGCCGGAGGATTCTCCCCGTATCCGGGAGCTGGCCCAGGCGGAGGGCATTTTACTGGATCCGGTGTACACCGGCAAGGCCTGGTCCGGCATGCTGGATCTTCTGGAACAGGGTGCCTTTGATGACCGGGGCGACCTGGTCTTTTTCCACACCGGCGGCGCAGCAGCCCTGTTCGCCATGGATCTGGCCTGACCGGCCATCCGCAAGACCCTTTGGAAGGAGCTTTACCATCATGGAATACTTTCCCGCACCGCTGGAAAAGCTGGTGGAACAGTTTGCCCGGCTGCCGGGCATCGGCGGCAAGTCCGCCCAGCGGCTGGCCTTTCACATTCTGGACCTGCCGGAGAGTGAGGCCCAGGAGTTTGCTCAGGCCATTCTGGACGCCAAGCGCAGCGTGACCTGCTGTCCGGAGTGCCAAAACTTCACCGCCGGAGGACTGTGCCCCATCTGCGCCTCCCCCAAGCGGGATGCCAGCACCATCTGCGTGGTGGCCGACCCCCGGGATGTGGCCGCGCTGGAGCGCAGCCGGGAGTACAACGGCCGCTATCATGTGCTCCACGGCGTCATCTCCCCCATGAACCATGTGGGACCGGATGATCTGGCCATCAAGCCTCTGCTGGAGCGGGTGAGCAAAGGGGACGTGAAGGAGGTCATCATGGCCACCAACCCCGACACCGAGGGTGAGGCCACCGCCATGTACCTGTCCCGTCTGCTCAAGCCCTTTGACGTCCGGGTCACCCGGCTGGCCTACGGCATCCCCGTGGGCGGGCATCTGGAGTTCGCCGACGACGCCACCTTGATGCGCGCTCTGGAAGGACGCCGGGAAATCTGAAGATCTGCGCCCCCGGCCCGTTGGGCCGGGGGCGCTTGCATCCTCCGTGCGCGCATGGTATGCTGGTTTTGGGACTGCCCTATTCGGTTTGAGGAGGTGCTCTGATGCATCGCAGTCCATCCCGCAAATCCGCCCTGGCGTTTGCCGCCGCCACGCTGGCGGCAGCCTGCCTGCTCTTCCTGTTTGATCTGCGTACCTATCCCATCCAACCGGACCGCTCCAATCTGACGGACTGTATTGCAGACCGTTACCGTCAGAGTTTCCACTTCGATCCCTCGTATGAACCCAAGGTGGAACTCTACGACTCCCTCACCTTCGGCCGGGAAACCCTGGTTCTGTTTGACATCGGCGGTTCTCTGGGCCGTGCCGTGCTGGAGGAAAACATCCTGGGCTGGTACAAGATCTCCTCGTTCGGATACGGAGGCGGCAGCTTCCGCTATGGCAGCTGGGAATCCGACGGGACGCAGTACCTGGTATTCGGCGGCCGGAATCCTCTCCAGGAAATCGCCGGAGCCGACTTCCGGATCGACGGCACGGTGTATCATCTGGACATTCCCCCCGCCCCGTTCCTGGTCTGCACACCGGTTCAGCATTCCGGCTGGGATGGAACCGTGGACCTCGGTCAGCTCACGCTTTACGACAGCCAGGGCACGGATATCACAGACCGCTATAATCTCAGCGGCGGCGGCATTTAACCACATATCGGACCCAACTGAAAAGAGCGGGGACGCATGATCTGCGTCCCCGCTCTTTTGCAATGCATTACATGAGGTTGTAGAGGATCTTGGCCATCTGGCCCCGGGTGATGTTGTTGTTGGGCTTAAAGGTCCCGTCGGTGTAGCCGCCGATGATCCCCTGGGCCGCCATGGTCTGGATATAGTAGGTGGCGTAGGCGGGGATGGAGGCACTGTCGGTAAAGGTCAGCGCCGTGGTGGCATAGCCCTTCTCCTGGGTACGGCCAATCATGGTCGCCGCCTGGGCCCGGGTGAGGCTGCTGTTGGGATTGAAGTAAATCCGTCCGTCACTGCCGGTGGAACCGTTGATAATGCCCTCGGTGTACAGCGCCCGGATAGCGGGCACGGCATATTCCGGAATGGAGGCATTGTCCGCAAAGGGCAGTGTCACATCGGCATACTGGCTCTCATCCAGCCCCAGATACCGGTAGAGCATCACCGCGAACTGCGCCCGGGTGATATTCTGATTGGGGCGGAAGGTCCCGTCGTCATAGCCGGTGGTGACGCCGGAATTATACAGGAAGTCCACATAGGTGGCGCCCCAGTAATCGGAGATGTCGGTAAACTTGTGCTCCACGCCGGCAGGCTCCACATCCACGGAAGCCCGGCCGATGTTGCCGGAGCCATCCCGGGCGGTGATGGTCAGACGCATGGCCTCATGGGTCTCTCCGCTTATGGGCAGGTTCACGGTCACCTTGCCGGTGGAGGCGTCATAGGAGAAGTCCTGCGCCGTTCCCTTATAGGTGCCGCCGCTGAGGGTCACGGAGATGGCGCTCTTGGCCAGAACGCCGTCCACCGCATCCGACACGGTAGCAGTCACCTTCCAGGAAGCAGAATCCAGAGAGGCACTGATCTGCGGCACTTCATTATCCACAATGCCGTTGTAGGATGCCACAATCTGATCGATATAGATGGTGCCGGTCCGGGCAGTGGCGGGATATTCCGTAATGATGTTGCCCATGCCGTCGTCATAGACATTGGCGCCGGTGGTGCTGACCTGGAAGCCCTGAATCACGAAGTTCTGCGTGGGCAGCGTCACGCTCACCTGCTTCCAGCCGGTGAAGTCCAACGTGGTAATGGGCAGGGTGAGGCTGCTCTGGGTGTCGTCGCCGTACAGGAAGGAGAGCACGTTGCCGGAACCGTCGCCATAGACCCACAGGTTCAGGCTGGTATACGGCACGGAGATGCCCGAAGTCGTGCCCCAGGTTCTCCACTCAGCGATGCAGCCCAGCTCTTCAGTGAGGGTGTAGTCCAGCTTGGCGGCGCTCTTTCCGTAGCGGACGAAGTCGCCGCTGCCGACACGGCTGTACGTCATATTGGTCCCGGTGCCATCGGTGAGGATGGTGCTTTGCTGTTCAAAGTCCTCCACCGTATCCAGAGCCATCTTGGAAACCGTCACCTGGATCACCGCAGACTTTCCGCCGGCGGAGGCCACAATGGTGCCGGTTCCGGGTGTCGTGGCGGTGAAGAGGCCGTTTTCATCAATGGTGCCGATACCGCCGGTGACACTCCAGGTAAAGGCGTCGGTATCCGCCTTCAAAGAAAGATGCTGATAGACCGCCGAGGCTGTCAGCTGGGTTGTGGAACCCGGCGCCACACTCAGTGTGGTAAGCAGGTTGCTGCTCGAATCCCGGATGGCAATGTTATCCGGGTCAGACACCGCGTACACCGTAGTGGTGCCGCTCTTTCCGTTGCAGCTGGCAGTCACGGTGACTGTGCCGCCCTCCTTGGGCGTGATGAGCACATTGCCGTCCATCTCGCCGGCGTCGCTCTCCAGGTCATAATCCTCTTCCATGGGCAGGAAGTGGGTATCCACCGCAGACGCCGAGATATTCACCCGGCTGCCGGCCAGAACATACTGATAATCGGCACTGACATAGAAATGGCTCAGGTCGCCGCTGGGCTCCCCGGTGGCCACCAGGAAAATCTGGTTGCTCACGGCCCGCTCGCTGCCGTCGGAGGGACGGTTGATGGTAGAGGCCGTCCCTTCATCCGGCTGCGTGACAGAAATGGTGGTAGAGCCGCCGCCGTCCAGGCACAGTGCGCTGACACAGCCCAGCTCAATGAGTCTCTGCGCCACCTGGGTCATGGACGCACCAATGGAATAGCCGGAGCGCCGGCCGTCAATGGTATAGAACACCAGGGTGCCGTCGGCCTTCTGGCCCACTGCGGTCCGGGGATTGACGCCGCTGGGCAGACCGGAAACCACAGCCCCGTTTTCCACCAGGGAGTACAGAGCGCCCACCGCGTACTCCACATCATTCCACTCCTCGCTGGAGGCCGTGGCAGTGAGCGTAATGGTAGAACCCACCGGGATGTTGCGCAGCGCGTCGGTATAGTACGTGTTGGACTGCTGGTTGGCAGACAGCACCACCTGATCCGGTCCGATAGGCGTCGCCGTGGAGGTCTCCAGCACCTGGTCCACCACCACCGTCAGGGTGTCACCGATGCCAAGCTGGCCGTCCACAATGGTGCACAGCACATCCACACCGGCTTCGGTGGTGCCGGTGGTATGGGCGGTATTGAAATCATACGTATAGAGGTAAATGCCGCCGGTGGAAACCCGGGCCTTGTTGACGCCGGTGAGCTGGCGGACGACCTGCGTAGGCACGCCGTAGCTGTCCAGGGCCTGATAGCCCAGGTCTGCGCTGACCTTTACCGCAGGCTTGCCGATGACGGCAGTCCCATCTGCCCGGAAGCCGATGGCATGATAGCCACCGTCCGTACTGCGCAGCTGGCCCTCCGTAATGACAATGCCGATGGGCAGGCCGTTGCCGACATTGTAGAAATCTCCGTTGATCCCGGCCACCACCCGGTAGCCCTGACTCTCCAACGTCTTGGCAGCGGAAGAAACGGTGTTTCGGGAGGTCAGCACGCTGCCATAGGTCACTATGGGCGTCACGTCCTCATTGGGCGTATAGGTAATGAGATTTTCCGTCCGCAGGTCCGAATAGGACGTGCTCCAG
This sequence comes from uncultured Oscillospiraceae bacterium, assembly GCA_944387035.1. Taxonomy (GTDB): domain Bacteria; phylum Bacillota; class Clostridia; order Oscillospirales; family Oscillospiraceae; genus Oscillibacter. The sequence goes on from CALXDJ010000009.1 coordinate 79,345, forward strand.
AACACATTGGTGGAAAGCTGCGTCTCATAGTTGAGCAGCGTGTCCTTGGCGGTCAGGTCCTCACCCAAGGCTTCAGAGGCCTGGGCACTCAGGCTGATCCCGCTCAGGAGGGACGCGGCAAGCAGCAGCGATACGGTTTTGCGAAAAAATGGTTTCATGAGTCGCCTCCAAGTCAAGATACCAGCAGTCTACATAATAACGTTTCTTAGGATATCACAAACCGGCTGCGTTGTAAATCCCAAAGAAGCGACAAAATCCGCCGGCATTTCCAGAATTTCTGTAAGAGAGACGACACAGCCGCGCAAAAGGTTCCACCCAATTCCAATTGCCCTTTCCGCGGAAAAACATCTTGGACTGCGGCCTCCGATGTATTACAATGAAGGTAAATCCCAACGAGGAGGTCCCACCATGACGGTTACTGTCGATCCCACCCGCTGCATTGGCTGCGGCATGTGCGCGTATGCCGCGCCGGAGGTCTTTGCCATCGTCGGCCGGCATTCCACGGTCATCGCTCAGCCGGAACCCGGCCGGACCGGCCGGGTTTACGACGCGGCCAACGGCTGCCCGGTCAACGCCATTCGGGTCACCCGCTGAGCCGGACACAAAAAAACGGAGGAGCCATCTGGCTCCTCCGTTTTTCACTTATTGGGGTTCTTGCAAACCGCTCAGCACTTCTCGAACACGGTGGCAGTGCCCATGCCGCCGCCGATGCACAGCGTGGCCAGGCCCTTCTTGGCCTCGGGACGCTTGGCCATCTCGTGCAGCAGGGTGACGATGATCCGGGCACCGGAAGCACCCACGGGGTGACCCAGGGCGATAGCGCCGCCGTTGACGTTGACCTTGCTCATGTCGAAGCCCAGCTCGCGGGCCACGGCGATGGACTGCGCGGCAAAGGCCTCGTTGGCCTCCACCAGGTCGATGTCGTCGATGGTCACGCCGGCCTTGGCCATAGCGTTGCGGGAAGCCACCACGGGGCCAACGCCCATGATCTTGGGATCCACGCCGCCCTGGCCCCAGCCGATCAGCTTGGCCATGGGCTTGAGGCCGTACTTCTCCACAGCCTCGCCGGAAGCCAGCACGATGGCGGCAGCGCCGTCGTTGATGCCGGAAGCGTTGGCAGCGGTCACGCGCTGGGTGCCCTTGTCCTCAGCCTCCTGGATGCCCTTGGGCTCAAAGGTGTGCACAACCTGGGGGTTGGGAGACTCGGGGCCAACGGGGAACGCGCCCTTGAGCTTGGCGACGCTCTCAGCGGTGACACCCTCCTTGGGATACTCGTCGCGCTTGAACTCCACGATCTCCTTCTTGACCTTCACGGGGACGGCCACGATCTCATCGTCGAAACGGCCGGCATCCCGGGCAGCGCAAGCCTTCTGCTGGGAAGCAGCGGCGAACTCGTCCTGCTCCTTGCGGGTGATGCCCCAGATGTCGTTGATGTTCTCAGCGGTGGTGCCCATGTGATAGTTGTTGTAGGCGTCCCACAGGCCGTCCTTGATCATGGTGTCCACCAGCTTCTTGTCACCCATGCGGGCGCCCCAGCGGGC
>CALXDJ010000010.1 GCA_944387035.1 uncultured Oscillospiraceae bacterium
GCTCCATCCAGATTTGCTTCTTCTGATGCGGCCAGGATACGTGAGACTGTGCGACGGTTTTCCGTGTTACTGGCACAACCGGGACGAATAAGGACACCGGAGAAAGGCAATCTTTGCCCGCCGGTTTTCCGGACGCGTAAGCGCCCGCCGCATGCGCGGCGTACAAGCGGTCCGCAAAGCGGAGCCTTGGCATGGACGGGCTTTGCCTGGCCATGCAGGTGGAAAGGGTTCCCATGGAGCAGCTGGTCCATGGGACAAACTGGCGGGACAATGTGAATTACGTGCGAAGCTTCGGCTACCGGGACGAGTAAGGACACCGGAGAAAGGCAATCTTTGCCCGCCGGTTTTCCGGCGCGTAAGCGGGAACGCTATTTTTGCTGCGCAAATATGTGTTTTTTGCGCGCAGACTTTTCCACACATGAATTCCGACAGAATTCGCAGACTAGTTGCAAAAGGAGGTCTGCGTATGGAATCGGAACGTTACTGGCGGCTGTTCTGCATGACTGGCGCACCGGAGGCGTATATGCTTTACCGCACGGCTGGCAGTCAAGAGGAAACATAACAGGATCTGGGGGCGCTGCCCCCTGTACATCGGGAGGAAACGCATGGCCGGATCGCCCTATATCGTCACCCAGGGCATTGTCCTGCGGGAGACGCAGACCAAGGAGAGCGACAAGATTCTCACCCTCCTGACCCCGGAACGAGGGAAGCTCTCTGTCATTGCACGGGGAGTGCGGCGGAAAAGCTGCCGCTATGCCGCCTGCGCCCAGGCGCTGGTGTGGTCGGAATGGACACTGTATCACCGGGGCGACTGGTACTACGTCAATGAGGGCGCCACATTGGAGCTGTTCTCCGGTCTGCGGGAAGATCTGGAGGCCATGGCTTTGGGGTTCTATTTCGCGGAACTGACGGAAGCGGTGACCGCGGAGGAGGTTCCGGCTCCGGAACTGACCCGGCATCTGCTCAATGGGCTGTATGCGATTTCTACTTTACACAAGCCGCTGGATCTGGTAAAACCGGCCTTTGAGCTGCGGCTTTTGTGTCTTGCCGGCTATGAACCCCTGGCGGACACCTGCGCCTATTGCGGCAGGGAAGAACCGGAGGATCCGATGCTGGATGTGGTGCAGGGCGTGCTGCACTGCCGCCGCTGTGGGCAGGCTGGAGCGGCGGGACGGCTGTCCATGCCCCTGTGCGCGGATTCCCTGGCGGCCTTGCGGCATATTGTATACGGAGATCCCAAGCGGCTGTACAGCTTCCGGCTGGGCGGGGCGGCGCTGGAGCGGCTCCGCGCCGCAGCGGAGGCATTTACCGCGGCACAGCTGGAGCGCGGATTCCGGACCCTGGACTTTTACAAGGGACTTCGTCCGGTGCAAATGCCGTCGAAATAGAATACAATTTGTAGTTTAAACTTCGATTTATACGAAAAGGAATTGGATATGGCGGAATTTGTATGGGGCGGGTACCGCCTGGAGGTGGATGTGGAAGCCACCCGGGCCTATTATGATTCCCATCCGGGACCCTGGATTACCTGCACCTGCGATGGGTGCCGGAACTTTATGCTGGCGGTCAAAATGCTGCCCCAGGCTGTGCGGGACTTTTTTCATACTCTGGGTCTGGACCCGGAGAAGCCGGGGGAGCTGTGTTACTACCAGGGAACAGCGCAGCGTCTCAGCGGCGGCGGATGGTACCATCTGGCGGGGCGGATTTTGTCCGGTGATACAGAGCCGGGGGCAAAGGTCCTGTTTCCGGCGGGGTGGTATGAGCTGGACGAACACTGCTCGGTGGCATTCAAGTCGGACTGCGATCTGCTGGAGGAGGATTTTCCCCGTCCCTGTTTCCAGATGGAGTTCAACCATGATCTGCCCTGGCTGCTGAACAAGAAGAATCCATATCAAGACGATTGAACGGGGAAAGCCCCGTTCTGGGAGAGAACCAGTTATGAGCGAATTATTTGATAAATCGATCCGGACGCTGGAACTGCCCCGGGTGCTGCAGATGCTGGCCGATCAGGCGGTCAGTGCTGAGGCCAAGACCCGGGCGCTGGCCGTGCGGCCGGAGACGGAGCCGGAGGAGGTCCTGCGCCTTCTGGACCAGACCGATGCGGCCCGGACCATGATCGGCCTGCGGGGCAGCCCCTCCTTTTCCGGTGTCAAGCCGGTGGCGCAGGCGCTGGACCGGGCGGACCGGGGCGGCGGCCTCAACACCCGGGAGCTGCTGACGATTGCGGATCTGCTGACGGCGGCCCGGCGTGCCAAGGAGTATTTCAACGCCGACGCCGCGGAAAAGACCGCCATTGACCACCTCTTTTTGTCCCTCCACGGAAACCGCTACCTGGAGGAGAAGATCAAGCGGTGCATTGTAGACGAGGATACCATTGCCGACGCGGCATCTACGGAACTGGCGGATATCCGCCGTCATATGCGGGCGGCCCAGGCCAAAAGCCGCCAGATCCTCCAGAGGATCATTTCCTCCCCCAGCTATTCCAAGGTGCTGCAGGAGGCCATCATCACCCAGCGGGACGGACGGTTTGTGGTGCCTGTGAAGGCAGAGCACAAGGGAGATCTGCCGGGGTTGGTCCATGACATTTCCTCCACGGGTGCGACGTTGTTTGTGGAGCCCATGGGTGTGGTTCAGGCCAACAACGAGTATATTGAGCTGGAGGCCAAGGAGCAAAAGGAGATCGAGCGGATTTTGGCGGAGCTCTCCGCCGAGGCGGCGGCCCACCGGGAGGATATCCAGTGGGATTATGATGCCCTGGTGCATCTGGATCTGATTTTCGCCCGGGGCCAGCTGAGCTATAAAATGGATGCTGTGCGGCCGGAGGTCCGGCGGGACGGAGCCATCCGGCTGCGCAAGGTCCGCCATCCCCTGCTGGACGCCAAGACGGCGGTCCCCATCGACATCGAGCTGGGGGATGCCTTTGACACCTTGGTGATTACCGGCCCCAATACCGGCGGCAAGACGGTCAGTCTGAAGACCCTGGGACTGCTGACCCTAATGGCACAGTGCGGGCTGCATATTCCGGCGGGAGACCGCAGCGCGGTCTCCGTATACCGCCGGGTGCTGGCGGATATCGGCGATGAGCAGAGCATCGAGCAGAACCTGTCCACCTTCTCCGCCCATATGGTCAATATTGTGGCGATTTTGAAGGAAGTGGACCGTCAGAGCCTGGTGCTCTTCGACGAGTTGGGTGCCGGTACCGACCCCGTGGAAGGTGCCGCCCTGGCCATTGCGGTCATCCAGCATGTTCGTGCCGCCGGGGCACGGGTGGCGGCCACCACCCACTACGCTGAGCTGAAGACCTTTGCCATGACCACTGCTGGGGTGGAAAACGCCTCCTGTGAATTTGACGTGGAGACCCTCAGCCCCACCTACCGGCTGCTCATCGGCATTCCCGGCAAGTCCAACGCCTTTGCCATTTCCCGGCGGCTGGGATTGCCGGAGGCGGTGATTGAAGCGGCTCAGGTGCAGATGAGCGGCGAGAGCGTTCGATTTGAGGACGTCCTGACGCAGCTGGAAGCCAAGCGCCAGGCTTTGGAAAAGCGGGAGCAGGAGGCGGACCGGCTGTATCGTCAGCGGGAAGAGGATGCCCGCAAGGCCCGGGAGTTCCGGGAACAGATGGAGCGGGCCAAGGAAAATGCCCGCAGCCGCGGCGAGGCGGAGGCCAAGCGGATCGTACGGGACGCCCGGTCCGCGGCAGATCAGGTCTTTGCTCAGCTGGATCAAATGCGCAAGGAACAGGCCAAGGCGGAGCGGGCGGCCAATACCAATGAGGCCCGGGCCCAGCTGCGCCGTCAGCTCAATGAGGCGGAGGAAGCCGTCACGAAACGTGATGCCCGCCAGGAGCCCATTCCCAAGCCCAGCCGGCCGATCCGGGTGGGAGATCTGGTGGAGATTCCCGGTGTGCGGACGCCGGCGGAAGTGGTGTCCGTGGGCAAGGACGGGACGCTGCAGCTCAAATCCGGAATTTTGAAGATGAAGGCCAAGTCCAATGAAGTGCGGCTCATCGAAGAGGATGAGCGCGCGGCCCGGAAGCCCTCCGCCCCGGTGCGGCAGAGCGCATCCCGGCAGCTGCGGACCTCCGCCAGCCGGGAGCTGGATATCCGGGGCCTGGAGACCCTGGAAGCCGAGGCGGTGGTGGAGAATTTCCTGTCCGCGGCGGTGATGGGACGGCTGGAGACCGTGACCATTATCCACGGTAAGGGCACCGGCGCCCTGCGCAAGGCGGTCCACGATATCCTGCGCCGGAACAAGGCGGTCAAGAGCTTCCGCCTGGGTGTCTACGGCGAGGGAGAGAGCGGCGTCACCGTGGTAACGCTGAAATAAGCAGCACGAGCTCAAAAATGCTATCGAAAAAACGCCATCCGAAGCCCGGATGGCGTTTTTTTATTCGGTGCGCTCTACCCACTGGCCGTTCACCAACTCCCGGACGGTGACTTGCGGCGTTCCGCTGCCGTCTGCGGCCGGCTCTTCGTGGATGTTCTTCACATGGACCAGAGTGCCGTGCTCATCGGGAACATAGATGTCCGTGTCGTAAGTCCCCCAACCGCCGCGGCTGCTGACGCAGACTTGCCGGGCATCGGGGTCAGGCTCCACGGCGTAGCCCAACAGCCCGGGGCCGTCGGTAAACCGGCCCTGGGCCGGATCCCACAGCCAGCAGAGATACGACCCGTTCACCGTGCCCATATCGCACATGCACAGGATGTCCTGGGCACCGTCAAAGTTGAGATCCTCCAATGTGGGAAGGTAGAAGGATTCGAAAACTGTGGGATAGACTTCCCCTGAGGAAGCTGCCGGATTTTCCTCCAGAGTGAGGACGCCCTCCCCCACATTCAGAGTCTGAAGCAGATCCTCGCCATCCAGCACGACGATGGAGCCCGTGCCGTAAGTAGAAAAGCCCTCCATGGCCGTTTCCTTGCAGTGGGCTACCAGCGTCAGTGTTCTGCCGCCGTCCACCGCCACGAACAGCGTTTGATCAAAAAAGGTTCCATCCTGGGCGTCATCATCGGGGGAGAGGCTGCTTGGTGAGCTTTCCTGGGCGGTGTCCTCCGGAACTGGGGAGGACGGCGGAGCAGCGCAGCCGGCCAGGAGCGCCAGAGGCAGCAAAAGAGCAAATATGGATCTCATAAGGAAGTCCTTTCTGAAGTTTTCCTCACTTTATCACGGCATTTTCCCAAGAACATCTCAAAAAAATGACAAAGAGACAACAAAAGAGAAAAAGGAACGAGGACGGGGCCGCCTTTACAAGGCGCGCCGGAGTCTGCTATACTGGCGGTATCAAATTCAGCGAGGTGATCGGTATGCACGAACTGGAACGACAGTATCACATTGCCTGTGCACCCGGAGACGTGGGACGCTACTGCATCCTGCCCGGCGATCCGGGGCGGGTACCCGCCATTGCCGCCCTGTTTGACGACGCCCGGCAGGTGGCCTATAACCGGGAGTTTTGCGTCTGGACGGGGACATTGTTGGGAGAAAAGGTCACGGCCTGCTCCACCGGCATCGGCGGGCCGTCGGCCGCCATCGCCATGGAGGAGCTGCACAAGTGCGGTGCCGACACCTTCATCCGCACCGGTACCTGCGGCGGAATCGATTTGGCAGTACAGGCGGGCGATATCGTCGTGGCCACCGGCGCCATCCGGTATGAGCATACCAGCCGGGAGTACGCACCTCTGGAGTTTCCGGCGGTGGCGGACTTCACCATTGCGGGCTGTCTGGTACAGGCCGCCCGGGATCTGGGGTTGCCGGTGCACACCGGCATCGTCCAGTGTAAGGACAGCTTCTATGGCCAGCACAGCCCGGAGGCCTCCCCGGTTTCCTATGAGCTCCAGCAAAAGTGGGAATCCTGGAAGCGGCTGGGCGTCAAGGCCAGTGAGATGGAGTCGGCGGCGCTGTTCGTAGTGGCGTCGGCGCTGCGCTGCCGGTGCGGGTCCTGTTTCCACGTGGTGTGGAACCAGGAGCGGGAAGCCGCCGGACTGGACCAGCGCATGAGCGAGGATACCTCGACGTCCGTCCGGGTGGCGGTGGAGGCGCTCAAGCGGCTCATTCAGGAAGACCGCGCTGCAAACAGCAAATAGAAAAAGAGGGCCATGCGGCCCTCTTTTCTATTTGCCTCTTGACAAGTTTACTTGGTATGTAGTATGGTTTGCATGCAAAGAAAACTTTGTAAAATTACCAGTAAACATTGCAAGGTGGCAGGCGTATGCCTGCCGGAAAGGAAGAACAACGATGGAAGAGAGCAGCCAAGAAATGCAGCAGCCCAGCAAGGAGGAAATCCTGGCGCGCAGCCGCCGGGAAAATCGTGGAGGTGACGAGCGGGAGCGGACCGTGCGCATTCAAGGAGAGTCCTTCAGTTTGATATTTGTCTTTTTGATGGGACTTGTTTTGCTGGCGTGGAAGCGGGCCCACGGTCTGCCGGCGGAGGATGTGCTGATCATGTTCTGGACGGCCACTGCCGCCGGTCGGATCTATCGCTTGGCCCAGCGGCGAAATACGTCCGATATGGTGACGTTGGCAATCTGCCTTGCTTTTTTGGGGTATAATCTGGTAAAATTCTTTCAGATTTTCAGATGAGGAGGTGCGCCATGGACCGGGAGAAAATTTTGAAACGGGCCCAGTCTCAAAGCATTGGACTGGATGAGCGGGAGCAGCAGATGCTGGGCGTATCCTTCGGCTTCGGCGCGGGGCTGATGATGCTGGTGGTGTTTGCCTTGGCAGCAGCGGCGCTGCTCCGGGGCGGCCAGGTGTATGATTACGCCGCCATTGTGTTTGCGTATCTCACCGGCACCCAGGCGCATCAGTACTGGAAGACCCGCCGGAGATCGGCCCTGGTGAGTGCCGTGGCCTGCGCGGCTGTACTGGCGGCCAATTTGCTGCTGTTTCTGGGGGGATGGCATGGATGATCAGCTGATTCTCAAAAATCGTCTGAAGGTGGCCCGGGCAGAAAAGGGCCTTTCTCAGACGCAGTTGGCGGAGATGGTGGGTGTGTCCCGCAACACCATCAGCTCCATTGAGACCGGGCAGTTTAATCCCACGGCTAAGCTGGCACTGGTGCTGTGCATCGCCCTGGATAAAAAATTTGAGGAACTGTTCTATTTTGACTGAAAAAGAGGCCGCTTCCCCACGGGGGAAGCGGCCTCTTTGCTTAGTCGTCGGTGCGGATGCCCTGTTGGATTTCCCGGATGTCGTAGGGAGCAGTTTGGTAGACGCAGTAGTTGAGCCAGTTGGCATAGAGCAGATGGGCACAGCTGCGCCAGCGCACCGGGGGCATCTTGGTAGGATCGTCGTTGGGGAAATAGTGCCGGGGGAGCTGGATGTCTACCCCGGCAGCCAGATCCCGCATGTACTCCTTATTCAGAGTATCCCGGTCATATTCCGCGTGTCCCATGAGAAAGACCTGACGGCACTGGGGGGTCTTCACGGCGTAGACGCCGGCCTCTTCGGAAGCAGCCAGAATTTTCAGATCCGGAATGGCCTCGATATCCGCCCGGTCCACGGTGGTGTTCCGGGAGTGGGGAACCAGGAAGGTGTCGTCAAAGCCCCGGAAGAGGATGAAGTTGGGGTCCTCCACCCGGTGCTCAAACACGCCGAAGAGCTTGTGGGGCAGCTGCCGCTTGGGAATGCCGTAATGGTAGTAGAGTCCCGCCTGTGCGCCCCAGCAGATGTGCAGGGTGGAGTGGACATGGGTCTTGGACCACTCCATGATCCGGCACAGCTCCGGCCAGTAGTCCACCTCCTCAAAGGGCATCAGTTCCACCGGTGCGCCGGTGATGATGAGGCCGTCGAAGGTCCGCTCACACACATCGTCGAAGGTCTTGTAGAAGGAGAGCATGTGTGCCTGAGAGGTGTTTTTGGAGACATGGCCGCTGGGGGCGATGAGCTCCAGTTCAATTTGCAGGGGCGTGTTGCCCAATACCCGGGCCAATTGGGTCTCTGTGTCGATCTTGGTGGGCATCAGATTCAAAAGGAGAATCTGCAGCGGCCGGATGTCCTGGGTGATGGCCCGGGTCTCCGTCATGACAAAGATGTTCTCCTGGGTCAGGACATTGGTGGCGGGCAGCTGGTTTGGAATTTTAATGGGCATCAGATGGCCTCCAGTGCTTGCCGGAGATCGTCGATGAGGTCCTCCTTGTTTTCCAGACCGCAGGACAGGCGGATCAGCCCGGCGGGGATGCCTGCTTCCTGAAGCTGCTCCTCTGTCATCTGGCGATGGGTGGAGGTGGCGGGATTGAGGCAGCAGGTCCGGGCGTCGGCCACATGGGTTTCGATGGCGGCCAGACGCAGGTGGCTCATGAAGACCTCGGCGGCGGGACGGCCGCCCTTGACCTCGAAGGAGACCACGCCGCAGGAGCCGTGGGGCAGATACTTCTGGGCCAAAGCGTGATAGGGATCGCCGGGCAGACCGCAGTAGTGAACGGCCTCCACCTTGGGATGGCTGGCCAGGAACTCCGCCACCGCCTGGCCGTTTTCGCAGTGCCGGGCCATACGCACATGCAGGCTCTCCAGACCCAGGTTCAGATAGAACGCGCTCTGGGGGGACTGGGTGCAGCCAAAGTCCCGCATCAGCTGGGCGGTGCACTTGGTGATGAAGGCGCCGGCCTGGCCGAACTTCTCAGCGTAGGTGATGCCGTGATAGCTCTCGTCGGGGGTGCACAGGCCGGGGAACTTGTCGGCGTGGGCCATCCAGTCGAACTTGCCGGAGTCCACAATGGCGCCGCCCACAGCCACGCCGTGGCCGTCCATGTACTTGGTGGTGGAGTGGGTGACGATGTCGGCGCCCCAGTCGAAGGGGCGGCATCCCACGGGGGTGGCAAAGGTGTTGTCCACGATCAGGGGGACGCCGTGGGCATGGGCCGCGGCGGCAAAGCGCTCAATGTCCAGCACGGTCAGGGCGGGGTTGGCGATGGTCTCACCAAAGACGGCCTTGGTGTTGGGGCGGAAGGCGGCCTCCAGCTCCTCGTCGGAGCAGTCCGGAGAGACAAAGGTCACCTGGATGCCCATTTTGGCCATGGTGACGGCGATGAGATTGAAGGTGCCGCCGTAGATGCTGGAGGAGGAGACGATGTGATCGCCGCAGGTGGCGATGTTGAACAGGGCGAAGAAGTTGGCCGCCTGACCGGAGGAGGTCAGCATGGCGGCGGTGCCGCCTTCCAGCGCGGCGATCTTGGCCGCCACGTAGTCGCAGGTGGGATTCTGGAGCCGGGAGTAGAAATATCCGTTGGCCTCCAGGTCGAAGAGCTTGCCCATGTCCTGAGAGGTGGCATACTTGAAGGTGGTGGACTGGACAATGGGGATCTGGCGGGGTTCACCGTTGCCGGGGGTGTAGCCCCCCTGGACGCAAAGAGTTTCGGGACGATAGTGCTGCATGATCAATTGCTCCTTTCTAGAGTCCATGGAACGAAAAAACGGCTTTCGTCCCAAAGAAAGTTCCTTGAGACGAAAGCCGTACAATGCTTCCGCGGTACCACTCAAATTGCGGTGGTCCAAGACCATCCGCCACTCATAGGGTCCAACAACCCCTTCGCCCTAACGCGGCGCATACGGGGCGCCCTAGGGCGTTTCCGCCTTCGAACGTCCGGCTCGGGAGCCATAGGAGCCGGGAAGTTCCGCCGCCGGCTCGCACCATCCGCCGGTTCTCTGAGGCATCCGTTCCTGTCCCTCTCCGTCATTGCTTTGGGCCTATTATAAAAAGCGGGACCGGGTTTGTCAACTGTGTTTTTCCACAAGATGCACGTTGAGATGGTCGTACGTCATCTCCACGCCGTTTTGGGCAAAGGCCGTGCGCAGGTGTTCGTTGAGGTCAAAATGCACCTGCCAGTAATGCTCCACCGTGGCCCAGCAGTAAACGGTATACTCGATGGAGCTGGAGCCATATTCCGTGAGATAGATGCTGGGAGCAGGGTCCTCCAGGACGTTTTCCGTTGCCTCCAAAGCCTGGCGGCAGGCGGCCTTGACGGTTTCCGTGGGGGCGTCGTAGGAGGCGGTGATCTTCCGGGTGACCCGGCGGCGGCCCAGGACGGTGTAATTGGTCATCCGGGAGCTGGCCAGCTCCTTGTTGGGCAGCATGACCATAAGGCCGTCGGGCGTGACCAGTTTGGTATGATTGAGGGAGATCTCGTCCACCGTGCCGGAGGTGCCGGAAACTTCCACAAAGTCTCCGATGGCAAAGGGGTGGGACGAGAGAATCACCAGTCCGCCGGCTACGTTGCCCAGGATATCCTCGGCTGCCAGGGTAATGCCCAGAGACCCCACAGACAGCAGAGCCACCAGAGAGGTCATGTTGATGTGCAGGCAGTCGGCCACAATCAGCGCGGTGACAATATAGAGCAGCAGCCGGATCCCGGCAAGGATATATTTTTGTACCCGCTGGTCCAGCTTGGAGCCGGCGAGCAGCTTCCTTGTCAGCTTGAGCAGTACCCGCACCACCACCAAGCAGATCAGCAGGGTCACAGCAGCGGAGAGGATGGCACTGATGGAAAAGGTGCCGATGGTTTGCGTGAGGAGGGATGAGAGCTGAGAGGACATGCAGATCACTCCTAATCCGAATTTCTACGATGTAAGCCTTGGGGAGTGTGGCTGCGGAGGGAAAGCGGTACGGCGCAAATTATTGCATCGCTGCCTGGTTCCACTGCCACACGCACACGAAGATCAAAATGACACCCAGTATGAAAAAGAAGACCCGGCGGCTTTTCCGGCTGAACCGCTGGCCGAAGGGGGAAGTGTCAGGGTCGCACAGCCAGTCCCAGTCGCGGGTGGAGCCGGTTACCAGCAGGGCGCCGGCGAGAAAAAGAATCCAGTTCCAGTATTGCTGGACCCAGGCAATGAATGCTGCGTCATAGTTGTTCATGTGTGTTGTCTCCTTTACGATGGCGCCGTGGAGGCGATGTAAAATCACCGGCTGCGGCAGAAGAAAAAAGGGGAGCTGCGGCAGCGCAGCTCCCCTGCTGCATCCGGGCAATTGCATCCGCCTGCAATTGCGGAATCCGTCAGGACGGAATCATCTGGTGTTCAGATTCCGGAGACCGGCGTCTTTTTCGCCGGATGATCCGGCCTACTATGCATAATACCACAACTGCACCTGCCAGGGAAACAACAATCCACACGCTAAGCGAAGTTTTTTCCATGAGTAAAATACGCCCTTGGGTGGGAGCGGAGAAGACCAGATAACTGCCGTCCTGCGTAGTGTCTACCCGGGTCCAGGTTCCGTCCTGATACACCGCGGCTGCCGGATGCTGCATTCCCTCCGCCCGCAGGCGGACCGTAAGCGTGTCTGCCTGACTGCCGGTTACGGTGTAGCTCCAGGCAGAACGCGGAGTATATCCGTCAATGCTCTGGCTGGGCGGCGTTTCTTCCTGCACGGTCAAAACGGCGTCAGGAGCAAAGGTGCCTTCCACAAGGATCTGGGCAATGCCCTCCTGGTCGGCCAGCGTGGAGGCCGGGGCGGAAAACTGCGCCTCCAGGACCATGGAACGCCGCAGATCCTGTGTGGGAAATGACGGCCACTGCCCATACTGCCCGTTTTGCTGAGGGGCCTGGGGAATCTGGCTCAGGTCCAGGTTCTCCCCATAGGAAAAGGGAATTTCTGCTACGGTCTTGCCGTTTACCACAAACCGGCAGGAGAAGGTGAGAAAGTCAGCGGGGATGTAGCTGAGCTGAGAAAAGGCGGCAAAGTCCAGCCCCTGGGCGGATTGTGCATAATCCACGCCATCCAGACCGGCCAGGTCCTCCAAAAGGTAGCGGTTGCCGGAAAGGGTTCCATCCGCCTGTCCGGCAATGGCACCTTGGCACTCTCCGTCACTGTCTGCCCGGACCATGGTGCGGCAGTCCGTGATGTCCTCGGCCAGACCGGCCACGCCGCCCAGCCAGCTCTCGGCAGTGAGATCCACAAGGGCTGCGCAGCGCTCCACCGTGCCCCGGGTGCGGCCGGCGATGCCGCCGCAGTAGTCCCCGCCGGTTTCCACGCTTCCCCGGGCGGCACATTCCAAAATGGCGCCGGCTTCACACCGGCCGGCCACGCCGCCGCCGCACTCGTTTTTGACCGTTACCGTTCCGTCAAACCGGCACGCCCGGATTACGGCCCGCAAGGTGGCATAGACGTCGCTGAGCAGTTCCACATCGCCCAAATCAAAGGTGGCTTCGGGGTCATCCCCCAGTTCAGGAGACACGGCACCCACAATTCCGCCGGTATTGGAGTCTCCCGATACCGTTCCGGAAGCGCTACAGTTTTGAATCAGGCCGGGACCTGTATCGACCTCGTCGGTCAGATCGGTCACCGTCAGCTCCGGTTCGGCGCTCAGATCCAGGATTGCCTGGCGCACCAGGTCCATTTGATCCAGAATGTCCTGACTGGTTGCATAGAGTGCGTCATTGTCCGCTTCTACCGACTGGGTGATTCTATCCACCCGGTCCTGAATCACGGTGAACTCCTGATTGATGTCGTCCACAGCGGATTGCGCCTTGTCGCCCAGAGTGTCGGTATAGTCCTTGAGCAGATCCCGAATCTGATCAGATTCCCGGCTGACAGCATCCAGGTCATTCTGCGCGGAGTCGGACAGGTGCGTAAACGCGTCTGTCAGGTCCGTCAGAGCGCGGTAGAGTTTGGATTGGGCCTTGTCAATGGCGGAGCCGGTTTGCCCCAGATCAGAGGAGGTATCCTGATAGATTTTCTTCCACTGTTCGACGAGCTGCGCAGCCAGCCGGGGACATTCTTCCAATGCGTCGGCAATGGCCGTGATGTGGTCCTTCAGCGCCAGGGAGGGAAAGGGAACCTGAAGTGCCGCCTCATAGTCTCCGGCGGCAATGAGACGGGAGACCTCCGCCACGTACTCCCTCAGGGCGGTCAGCTCCTGGAGAATGGCCTGGCGGTGTGTATGAATTTCCTCAAACAGCGCGCGAATTTTTTTGACCGTATCTTCCAGAGATTGAATGGATTGTTTCAGACCGCTGTCTGCCTGCTTGGCCAGGGCCTCCAGCTCGTCGAGCAGGGTGTCCGACTGATCCAGCGCCTCCTGCAGTGCGTCGCTTGCGTCGTCACTGAACCGATCTGCGTGGGATTGCAGAGCGTCCAGACTGTCACTGATGGCGGTAATGTGCTGATAAAGCGCATCGGACATGTTGCGAAAATCCGTATGTCCCTCACTGCCGGCAGCGTGGGTACGGTCCTGGATGGCGGAGAGTGCATCGTGGATGACCTGCGCATCCTCTGTTCCGCGGCTGACCATATCATTGACCTGGCTGGCAAAGCGGTCCAGCTGGTCGAACAAGGCGGACATACTGTCGGCAAGCTGCTGGGAGGGGGAGGGGCCGTAAGTAAGACTGGTATAGGGCTCAAACTGACCGGCAATGCCGCCCACATCCTTGCGCCCCTGGATAGGGCCGGTGTTGGTGCACTCGGAAATTTCGCCGGACTGCAGCCCGGCGATGCCGCCCATGTTGTAGCCCACATGCTGATACCCCACCGAGCCGGTGTTGCTGCAGCCCCGGATGGTTCCGCGGGAAAGTCCGGCAATGCCGCCGACGTTGGTGGGGGTATCCTGGTCGGCCTCCACATTGAGATCGCCGGTATTGCTGCAGCGCTCCACCGTGCCCAGATTTTCACCGGCAATGCCGCCGACATTGTATACGCCGGCAACATCAGCCGAGCTGGTGCAGGAAATGAGACTGCCGCTCTCGCTGTTGAACCCGACCAGGCCGCCGATATCTTCCTGGCCTGTGACGGAGCCCTGGGCTGTACAGCGGCGCACGGTGCCATAGTTTTCACCGGCCAGCAGGCCTGCTTCATTGGCAGAACCCTGTGGGCAGAGGGTGCCCTCCACTGTCAGATCCTCTACCACGGCGCTGGCACTGAGCGTGCGGAACAGGCCGACCTTGGAGCCCTTTGTCTCCAGAGACAGACCGGAGATCGTGTGGCCGTTGCCGTGAAAGGTCCCTTGAAAGATGGGAACCGGTGTGATCTCCTCATTGCTCAGATCCAGGTCAGCGGTGAGTTCCACGGTGATGCCCTGGGACCAGGTGTCCCGGGTGCACTGCTTGGAAAACTGGACAAAGTCCTGCACACTGGAAATAGTAACCGTGTCGGCGGCTGCGGCGGCGGGCAGGGTCAGGGTACAAAGCAGAGCCAGTGCTGTGAGAAAAGCGGCTCCGCGCCGAAGCTGTTTCATGATGGATGGACCTCCTGTTCCTGCTCCGGTTCCGGTTTTTGGTGCTTGCTCTCAATGAGTGCATCCACGCTGCCGTGGAGCACGCCCTTGAACTCGCCGTCTACAAAGCCGGACACATGGCCCCGGATATGGCCGTCCAGACGCATGGTGCCCTGGTTGAATCTCTGCTTGCGGTCCCGGTTGAGGGTAATGGCGGTACGCTCAATGAGGGCGTCGCCCAGCATCAAAAACTGCGGCAGCACCGTCATGACCAGGATGATGGAGGTTACGGTGCCCCGTCCCAGGGTTTGGCCCACGGAGCCGATGGTGGCATCGGTGGAAATACCGCCGATGAGGAAACCGGCCACTGCCATAATGGTGCCCGAGGTCAGGATCGTGGGGAAGCTTTGACTCAAAGCTTCCACCGCTGCCTGTTTGCGCTCCATACTGCCTTTGAGCTCCAGGTAGCGGTTGGTGATGACAATGGCGTAGTCAATGGTAGCACCCATCTGAATGGAACTGACCACCAGATAGCTCAGGAAAAAGAGGTTGGTGTCGGTCAGAACCGGTACCGAGAAGTTGATCCAGATGGAGCCCTGAATGGTCAGAACCAGCAAAATGGGCAGACCTGCCGACTTAAAGGTAAAGAGCAGGATGACCATGACAAACAGCGCAGTGAGAATGCTGATTTTCAGGTTGTCGCCGGCGAAGGAATTGGCCAGATCGAAGGCGTTGGTGGAGTTGCCCACCAGAATGACATCGTCCCCGTAATAGGTCTGGGCAATGGCGCGGATCTGATCCAACAGGGCATAGGTATCGTCACCTTCGGTGGGAACGTCGGCTACGAACACCAGCCGGGACCAGTGCTCCCCCCGCAGCTGCTCCAATCCCACATCCAGCTGTTCCTGCAGATCGTCCACTTTGTCCGCCTGTTCGCCGGTCAAACTGACGACGCCCTTGTCTTTTTGCTCCAGCAAAAATTCAAAAACATCAATGAGCGGAACGGAATAGTCGTCCGGATCCTGAAAAATGGCGCCGTATTCCTCCACGCTCAGACCGTAAGCCTGGTAGAGCAGACGGGCCAGCTCGATATCCACGCCGGCCAGCTCGGAAAACTGCCGGGGGTTCAGCTCATCCGTCAGCATCCAATCGTCTTCCACCTCAATGTTGGCAAGACCGGTGGCCTGCGTGACCTGGGGCAATAGGGCGACCCGCTCCAAAATATGCTGTTCCTTCTCATAATCCCCCTGGGGAACCAAGACCGCAATGGTGTTTTTGGACCCAAAGGTATCAGCAACCTTTTCGTCTGCAATCCGCCAGTCGGGCTTGTTGTCAAAATCGGTGTCATTGGCGTCAAAGACATAGTCGCACCGGGCGGAGAGAATGGCCGATGCGGCAACGATCACCAAAAAGACAGGGGGCATCACGTAGCGCAGCCGCACGATCACCTTGCCCCAGAAGTTGATTTTAGGCACCAGACTGCGGTGCCGGGTACGGTCGATGGGGCCACTGAAGAGCATCAGCAATCCGGGCATGAGCAAAAACACGCACAGCATGGAGCAGATGATGCCTTTGGAAAGCACGATGCCCATATCAAAGCCGATGCGCAGCTGCATGAGCATCAGTGTTACCATGCCGGAAATGGTGGTCAGGCTGGAGGAGGAGATCTCCACAATGGCCTTGCTCAGTGCGGAAATATCGGCCTCCCGGGGATCCAGCCCGTTGTCGCGTTCCTCCATATACCGGTGACAGAAGATGATGGCGTAGTCGATGGCCAGTGCCAGCTGCAAAACCACGGCGATGGAATTGGTGATAAAGGAGATCGTGCCGAAGAGGAAGTTGGTGCCCATGTTCAGCACGGCTGCGACAACAAAGACGATGAGGTAGACGGGAACTTCCATATAGCTTTTGGAAGTGAACAGCAGAACCACCACGATGACCACAGCGGCGATGAGCAGGATCACCGTCATTTCCTGCTGGAGTGTGACCGACTCATCCCGTCCGATCTGTGTGGAGGCGTATACGTCATAGCCGTCCAGGGCGGCAAGCACCTGGTTCATGGCCTCTATGGTGGCCGGGTCGGTTTCCTCGGCGTCAAAGGAGATGGTAAAGAGGGCGGAGGATTGTTTGTAGTGCTCCTGCGTGTCATCAAATACCACCTCGGAGACGCCGGAGATTCCTTCCAGCTTTTCCGATAGTTCCAGGGCAGTCTGATAAGTCACGTTGGACACCATCACATTGGCACTCCCCAACGTGATGAATTCCTCCTCCATGATGGTCAGGCCCCGCCGGGTTTCGGTCTGGGCGGGGAGATAGGAGGTAATGTCATTATTGATCTGCACTTTGTTGATGGAAGCGGCGCAGAAGAGAAAGGCGGCAATGAAAATGAGATAAAAGGCTTTCCGCTTGTCAACAATGAAGCGGGCGATTTTCGTCATGGGACTTTCGGTGCGTTTTTCCTGCATAGTTGTGCCTCACTGAATGGGAATGAATTGCTCCAAATTAGCCAGAAGGTGACTGGCTGGCAGCGGGGGCTCGCTGGAGAGCCACCAGCGGATCAGAGAGAGCATGGCTCCGGCATAAAAGCGGGCGGCGACTTCCGGATCCACCTGCGGGGAGACTGCCCGAAAGCGGGGTTCGGAAAGCAGACGGCAGAGTTCCCCGGCAGCACACGCTTCCAGAGTTTGAACGCGGGTGTCGGCGCCGCTGTTGAGGCAGGCCCGGTACAGAGTCCGGTGCTGAGCAAAGAACTGAAAGACATTTTGGGCAGCTGTCAGCAGATATTCCCGGGGGCTGCGGTCCGGATCCTGAGGCAGGCAGGTGGCGACACATTCTTGTTCCAGCCCCTCCAGGAGATAATGCAGCAGTTCCTGTTTGTCGTTGAAATGCGCGTAAAAGGTGGTGCGGTGTACCATGGCACGGCGGCAGATATCCACAACCGACAACTCCTGAAAGGGGCGTTCTGTCAGAAGCTGTGCCAAGGCTTCCACAAGAAGCCTGCGGGTTTTTTTCTGTCGTAAGTCCAAATGATCTTCGTTTTGATAGTTCATGATCATGCCTCCGATATCAGGTGGAGCTATCATAGTACTTTAATCTACACTTGTCAATATATTATACATTTGTAGATTTAATTCCAGGGAGAGTTTTGCCGATCAGGCCGGGGTACGGAGGAACGATAGGGGGATTGGAAAACTCGCCTGCAATGTCCGGGGCTGTGGGGGATAGAAAAAGCCGCCCCAAGAGGGCGGCTTTTCAAATCGATTCCCGGCGGGGGGCTGTAATCGAAGAGGAGCAAAATGAGCAGGTGCGGACCAGTAAAAAAGCCGGAGCAAGCGTAATATCGCTTGCTCCGACGGTGGTGCGCCTGAAGGGACTCGAACCCACACGCTAAAAGCACGAGAACCTAAATCTCGCATGTCTACCAATTCCATCACAGGCGCATATTTCGTTTGGAGAATATGGGCAGCAAACAGGGAAGCAAAATGAACACAAGAAGTATACCACAATCTCCGGCCTTGAACAACCTAAATTTCTGCGGTACAATGAAAACACTCAACGAAACTTCAGGAAACGAGGAACATCACCATGCTGACCCCCCGGGTTGCCGCAATACACGATCTTTCCGGCTTTGGCCGCTGCTCTTTAACGGTTGCCATTCCCATTCTTTCTGCTATGGGACTGCAGTGCTGTCCACTGCCGACAGCATTTCTCTCCACCCATACCGGTGGATTTGAAGGGTTTACCTTTCTGGATATGACGGAGGAAATGCCCCGGGTGGCCGCACACTGGAAGTCCCTGGACCTGCGGTTTCAGGCAATTTACAGCGGATTTTTGGGCAGTGTCCGGCAGATCGATATTGTGGAGACCTTTATCCGGCAGTTTTGTCGGGAGGATACAATTGTGGTGGTGGATCCGGTCATGGGAGATGACGGCAGGGCATACCGCACCTATACGCCCCAGATGTGCGCGGGGATGGCCCGCTTGGCGGAACTGGCGGATGTGATTACCCCCAATCTGACGGAGGCAGCGTTCCTTTTGAACAAGCCCTATGAGGAGCTGCCCAAAGACCCTGAGGGGCTGCGTGAGATTGTAACAGCGCTGAGCCTGCAGGGCAAGCGCTCGGTGGTGCTGACCGGTGTATCCCTGCAGGCGGGAAAAACCGGAGCCATGTGTTATGATGCGGCGACGGTGCAGATTGAGACGGTGCAGACGGATTTCGTGGCCCATCCCCTGCACGGAACCGGAGATGTGTTTGCCAGTGTGCTGACCGGTGCTTTGGTGAAAGGGGACGCACTGGTGTCTGCCGCAGCGCAGGCAGCGGAATTTGTGCGGCTCTGTGCGGTGCGGACTGTAGAGCAGGACCTTCCTTTGCGGGAGGGTGTGGATTTTGAACCTCTGCTGGGCCTTTTGACACAGGATTCCCTGCGCAAAGCAACTGCGGCTGAAAAAATGTCTTGACCTTCCCCTTGGGGGAAGGGATACCATATCGCACAGGAAACGCCCTGCGGGGTGGGAAAGGATGAGATGTGATGAAGAGAAAACAATGGGCGGCTGCGCTGATGACATTGGTGCTGATGCTGACCACGTCCCTGCCGGCCCTGGCAGCGGATACCCCTTCGGAGGAGGTTGCGGCCCCCAGCGAAGTGTCCCATGTGCCGTTGGAAGACGCGGTGCAGACGGCATGCACGGCCGCCATGGCCTACGGTGCCGCAGACAGCATTTCCTGGGCAGTATGGGAAGAGGGAGAGATTACCACATCGGGCAGCCTCCACGGACAGAGGGATGCGGCACAGGCATCTGCCGGAGCAGTATATGGAATCGGGTCTGTCAGCAAAATTTTTACCACGACGGCTGTGATGCAGCTGGTGGATCAGCACCGGATTTCCCTGGATGCGCCGGTGACGCAGTATCTGCCCGAATTCCGGATGGCAGATCCCCGCTACCGGCAGATTACCGTGCGGATGCTGCTCAACCATTCCTCCGGGCTGATGGGATCTTCTTTGGAAAACGGATTGCTGTTTGACGATCCGGACCCCACTGCCACGGATACGCTGCTGGAGCGTCTTGCCACCCAGACTTTGAAAGCGGACCCCGGTGCCTACAGCGTCTATTGCAATGACGGATTCACCCTGGCGGAGCTGGTGGTGGAGGCTGTGAGCGGCCAGGACTTTATGGATTATGTCCGGGAGCACATTCTGGCCCCTGCAGGACTGGAGCACGTCTACGCCCCGGCGGATGCGCCGGATGCGCAGCTGGCGCCCATTTATACCGGAACGGACCCGCGTCCTCTGCCGCAGGATTGTCTGAACGTAGTCGGCGCCGGCGGCATGTATGCCACGGCGGAGGATCTGGCGGTCTTTGGCGGCATCCTGACAGAAAATACCCTGCTCTCCCGGGAGATGCTGGACAAAACGGCAGCGGCGGAATATGACCGGGGCATTTGGCCGGAGGATACACTGGACAGCCTGGCCTATGGCCTGGGATGGGACAATGTGCAGTGGTATCCCTTCAGCCAAAGTGACATCGTCGCGCTGACCAAAGGCGGAGATACCCTCTACTATCACGCCGCCCTGGTCGTGCTTCCGGAATATCACATGGCTGCGGCGGTGCTGACCTCCGGAGGACTTTCTACCTATAATCAGTTGGCAGCGACCCGAATCCTCATTACGGCCCTGGAGGAGCAGGGCATTGATGTGGATGAGACCATTCCGACCCTGCCGGATGCCCAGCCCGCGGAGATGCCGGCGGAGCTGATGCAAAACAGCGGATACTATGGTGCCACCGCGGCGCAGTATGAGATTTCGGTTTCCGAGGACGGGGTCCTCGCGATCCATTATCTCAATTACCCTGCGATTCCGGACCAGACCTTTACATATTATTCAGACGGCTCCTTCCGGGACGCGACCGGGACGGCGGCGCTGCGCTTTGTGCAGGAGGACAATGGGCAGACCTATCTCTATCAAAAGAGCGTTTCTCCGGTCCCGGAGCTCAGTGCCCTGCCGGTTTCCAATTACACAGCGGTCAAGCTGGAGGAAAACGACATTCCGGAAGCGGTGCAGGCTGTGTGGGACCGTGTGGCGGTGACCAGCGTGCTGCCGGTGAATGAAAAATACTCCTCCCAGGTGTATTTGTCCCTGGGCGGAGGATCTGCGGACACTGCACTTACCACACTCGTTGAGATGGTGCCCGGTTATATCGGCAGCAGCCAGATTGTAGATGAGACCACAGCCCGCTATACCCTCCAGATTCCCGGTACGCAGGGGCGGGACGGCCAAAACTGGACGCTGGTGGAAACGGAGAACGGCACCTGGCTCCAAGTCAACGGCTCACTCTACATGCCCCAGGAGCTGGCAGCAGACCTCTATACCGGCAGCGGCTGGGCCTATACCACCGTGGGGGAAGAGGGCTATGCACGGTGGTATCAGGTAGGAGATGCCGCCGGAAGCACCATGACCGTCCAGCTGCCGGAGAATGCCGGTTTCTGGGTGTATGACGCCTCCGGTGCGGTCACGGCCTCTTCGGTATTGTGGGACGAGACCTCCGCTGTGCTGCCGGAAGGCGGCATGGTGGTCTTTGCCGGAGATCCCGGCGCCCGGTTCCACCTGCGGTTTTCCTGAATATACATACAACATTACACTTGGGGCATCTGTCAGAGAAGATTGGCCAGCAAAAAAGCGATACCTGGTTTTTCGCCAGGTATCGCTTTTTTCCCGTGTTCAGGGATTTTCACGGTTGGTGGTGGAAGTAGTTCACGGCTTGCAGTATAATTCAATTGATCCAATATGCAGCAAGTCGAAATTTGAAAGGGGCTGGATGGTTTTGAATTGTCCGTTTTGCGGAAAAGAGATGATACAGGGTAAAGTGTGCAGCAATGAGGCATTATGGTGGCAGAACAGAGAAGATAAGCACCGTCTTAACGATGAAGACGGTTTTTTGGGAAGATTCAATGGCGACAGAATTACCGCATACCGCTGTGAGAGGTGTAAAAAAATAATCATTGATGAAGAATAAGCAAAGAATGATAGTATCTTATTGTTCAGATATCTCCTTGTACAATGTAAATTCTTTTTCGTTGACGAAATCCCCCTGTTCTGATGTTTCTCAATTTTAATACCAAAAAACGAACCGTTGATTTTCACACCGCCATGTGGGAGATCAGCGGTATTGTTTATCCTCATTTTATGCCGGAAATGAAAACACTCCACCCGCGCTGACGGGAGAAGGAGCAGGAAACGGCATGACCGAAGCCATGCCGTTCCTTCAAAACGCAATATTACCTTCTTACACCCACGCCATCCCGGCGGGGGTGTTGCTGATTTCAGGAGGCCACAAAGAGATTGAGCTGGGAGATCAAAGCGGAGGCAGAGACGTAAGTGGTGCCGTTTTGCATGATGCTTGCGGCGGAGAGTTCGCTTCCGTCGCCGCAGACGATTGTACCGTGTCCGGGATCCACGGAAAGAAGCTTGGTCCCGTCGGCAAGGGCTACATTGGCGCCGGTCTTGGCATCCCAGAAGACCTTCAGGTCCAGGGCTTCCGCCACGGCCCGCAGGGGCAGCAGGGTTTCCCCGCCCGAGACGATGGCCTTCTCAGTCAAGACTTTGCCGCTGACGGTCAGCAGGCCGTCTTCTACGCAGGAAATATAGCCGCGGTAGGCATAGGGGAATACCAGCACACGGGAGGGCTCCCCTTTCTGATTGGTCCAAACCAGCATCCGGGTGCCGGGAACCAGGTCCTCCAGGCGGACCGTGGTGTCTTCGGAGAAGGCGGTCAGCTCCGCCTGGTCGGTAATTTTGATGGTGGCGCCGTCAGAAGTGGTGACTTCTGTCCAGGTCAGGGCCGGAGGGGGATAAATGGCGATCATGGCCTGCGGGGTTACTGCGGAGATCTCATAATACTGGGGGACGCCGTAGTCCGCGGGAATATTGGCCAGGATCAAAATGGCCGTAGCCTGGGGCGGCAGGCTCAGGGTCATGACGGGGCCCATCCAGGCGTAAACCGTCTCCCCGTCTTTGAGCTCAGAGAGCTCCATGGGTTCGCCGGTCACGGCATCGAGGCACAAAATGTCCTCGCCGTGGAGAATGACGGAGTTGAGGGCTTCTGTGCTGGAGTTTTCCACCAGCAATCCGCCGTCTTCCAGATGGGTCAGAGTGCCCCATACGCGGACGGGACCGGGCGACGGGGTGAGTGCGGGGCCTTCGGTTTCCGCGGCAGCTGCCGGAAGACACAGCAGTACGGTGCAAAGCAGCAGAGAAACCAATGCGAAAAGCCGTTTTTTCATGGAAATCATCCTTTCCGGAGCAGGAACTGCTCCCTGGCTGTGTGCCCACGGAGTGGGGGTTCTATGAGAAAAGACGCAGGGGCGGAAAAAAAGTTCCCAATTTTCCAAAAAAGCTGCCCGGCATTTTGCCGGGCAGCGGAAACGCTGTGGAAAACAGGATTATGCCTTTTTGCCGTGCAGGGCCTTCATGCGCTTTTCGTGATCCAGAATGGCTTTGCGCATCCGCAGACTCTTGGGAGTGACCTCCAGCAGCTCGTCGTCTGCCAGGAACTCCAGGCACTGCTCCAGGCTCATCTGGCGGGGCGGGGTCAGCCGCAGGGCATCGTCGGAGCCGGAGGCACGGGTGTTGGTCAGCTGCTTTTTCTTGCAGACGTTGACGGTCATATCCTCGCTGCGGGGGCTGACGCCGATGATCATGCCGCCGTATACCGGCACGCCGGCGCCGATGAAGAGGGTGCCGCGCTCTTGGGCGTTGTACAGACCGTAGGTAATGGACTCGCCGGTCTCGAAGGAGATCATGGAGCCGTTGCCGCGGCGGGAGATGTCGCCCTTATAGGGAGCGTAGGAGTCGAACACGGAGGCCATGATGCCCTCGCCGCGGGTGTCGGTGAGGAAGTCGTTGCGGTAGCCGAACAATCCGCGGGCAGGCACCAGGAATTCCACCTTCATGCGGTCGCCCACGGGGGTCATCTCCAGCATGTCGGCCTTGCGCTGGCCCAGCTTTTCGATGACGGCACCCACGCAGTCGCCGGGGACGTCCACCACCAGCCGCTCAATGGGCTCGCACTTGACACCGTCGATTTCCTTGTAGAGCACGCGGGCGGGGGAGACCTGGAATTCATAGCCCTCCCGGCGCATGGTCTCGATCAGGATGGACAGGCTCATCTCGCCGCGGCCTGCCACGTTGAAGGCCGTGTCACGGTCGGTTTCGGTCACCCGCAGGGACACGTCCTTCAGGGTTTCCCGGAACAGCCGCTCCCGCAGCTGGCGGGAGGTAACGAACTTGCCTTCCCGGCCGGCGAAGGGAGAGTCGTTGACGGAGAAGGTCATCTCCAGGGTGGGGGCGCTGATCTTCACGAAGGGCAGGGCCTCCACGGCGTCGGGCGCGCAGATGGTATCGCCGATGGTGATATCGGGGATACCGCTCATGGCAATGATGTTGCCGGCAGTGGACTGGGTCACGGCTTTCCGGCTCAGACCCTCGAACTCATAGATGGCCGTGGCCTTGGCCTTGCGCAGGACGGCGTCGGGCGCGTGGTAGTTGCACACGGCGATCTCCTGATTCTGCTTCAGGGTGCCGCGCTCAATGCGGCCGATGGCAATCCGGCCCACAAACTCGTTGTAGTCAATGGAGCTGACCAGCATCTGGAAGGGCTGATCGGTGTCCGCTTCAGGAGCGGGGATATACTCCAGGATGGTGTCGAAGAGGGGCTTGAGGTCTTCGCCCGCCACGTCGGGAGAGTAGGAGGCAGTGCCCTGACGGCCGGAGCAGAAGAGCATGGGGGAGTCCAGCTGCTCGGGCGTGGCGTCCAGATCCATCAGCAGCTCCAGAACCTCATCGATGACTTCGTGGATCCGCTGGTCCGGACGGTCAATCTTGTTGACCACCACGATGACACGGTGGCCAAGCTCCAGCGCCTTGGAGAGGACGAAGCGGGTCTGGGGCATGGGGCCCTCGGCAGCGTCCACCAGCAAGATGACGCCGTTTACCATCTTCAAAATGCGCTCGACTTCGCCGCCGAAGTCCGCGTGGCCCGGGGTGTCGACCACGTTGATCTTCACATCTTTATAGCGAATGGCAGTGTTTTTGGCCAGAATCGTGATGCCGCGCTCCCGCTCCAGGTCGCCGGAGTCCATGACACGGTCCACAACCTCCTGGTTTTCCCGGTAGGCGCCGCCCTGCTTGAGCATTTCATCGACCAGAGTGGTTTTGCCGTGGTCAACGTGGGCAATGATGGCTACGTTTCTCAGCTGCTCGTTCTTCATAAACTGAACGTCCCTTTCTTTCTCTGTTCCGGTATATCGGCAGATTTTCACATACAGTCCGTTATTATAGTCTGATTTTTCCCGCTTTTCAAGGTAAAACTCCACATTTTTCAGAAAAAACATGAAGATTTCTCCGGCGCTTTTCCCCAAAGCCCGAGACCGCTTTTTTTCCACAAAGAACCGGGAGAACCCGGGCGTTTTTTTGGATTCGGCAGCATTGCTTCTGCACCCGGCGGGCATTATAATAGGAGATGCTGTGACGGAAGCGGCGCCAGCGCCGCACGTTCCGCCGCAAGTATCGTGGCCCGCTGGGGCCACCCAATGGAGGCTTATGTGCCATGTATCACATCAAAACGTTCAACAAGATCTCTCCTGTAGGGCTGAACAAATTCGACCCGGAGTGCTATGCCGTTGGAGATGACGAGCAGAACGAGGACGGCATTCTGGTGCGGTCCGCCAAGCTCCACGACTATGCGTTTCCGGAGAATTTGCTGGCCATCGCCCGGGCGGGTGTGGGTGTGAACAACATCCCCCTGGACCGCTGCTCCGAGACGGGCATCGCGGTGTTCAACACCCCCGGCGCCAATGCCAACGCCGTTAAGGAGCTGGTGCTGTGCGCCATGCTGATGGGCTCCCGGGATATTGTCGGGGGCATCGAGTGGGTCCGCAGTCAGGTGGCGGCCGGTGTGGATGTCACCACGGTGGTGGAAAAGGGAAAGTCCGCCTTTGTGGGACCGGAGATCTATAAAAAGACGCTGGGCGTCATCGGCCTGGGTGCCATCGGCTCCCTGGTGGCCAATGCGGCTCTGTCTTTGGGCATGGATGTCTACGGGTATGACCCGTTCCTCTCCGTGGACGCGGCACTGCGTCTGGACCGGCACATCCATGTGGTCAAGGATATCAACGAGCTCTATAAGCGGGCCGATTATATTACCATTCACATTCACTTTACCGACAAGACCAAGGGCATGATTGATGCCAAGGCCATCGGCGCCATGAAGCGGGGCGTGCGGTTCATCAACCTGGCCCGGGGCGAGATTGTGGACGATGAGGCCATGCTGGCTGCTCTGGATACCGGCAAGGTGGCGGCCTACCTCACGGATTTCCCCAACAACCGGATTGTCCAGGCACCCCATGTCATTGCCATGCCCCATCTGGGCGCCTCCACGCCGGAGAGCGAGCAGAACTGCGCGGCCATGGCGGTGGAAGAGCTGCGGGACTATCTGGAAAACGGCAATATCCGCAACTCCGTCAACCTGCCCGCGGTGTCCATGGAGCGCAGCGGCGTCATGCGGATGTGCGTGATTCATAAGAACATCCCCGCCATGCTGGCCAGCATCACCACCCTGCTGAGTAAGGACGGGGTGAACGTGGAAAACCTGAGCAACAAGTCCAAGGGCGATTACGCCTATACCATGGTGGACCTGGGGACCCGGGTGGACGAGAGCGTCATCGAGGATGTGCGCAAGCTGGCCAACGTGATTCGGGTCCGGGTCATCGAGTGAGAAATCCCCCGCTGGTTTTCCGGCACTGAATTGACAGACATTTGAAAATCGGGTACAATACGCTTTGTACCTTGTCTCCGTAGCTCAGCAGGATAGAGCATTCGCCTCCTAAGCGAAAGGCCGCGCGTTCGAATCGCGCCGGGGACGCCAAGCTGGAGCAAAGCACGCTTTGCTCCGGCCTTTTCTTTTCGCCTGTGTTTGATTTGGAACCTGCGGTTCCTGAAAACCCCTTCCGAAGGAGGAGAGCTGCTTGAACTGCGATGCGCTTTTGAATCTGGCCATGGAGATCGGCTGCCAACTGATGCGCAGCGGTGCGGAGATTTATCGTGTGGAGGAATCCGTCTACCGGCTGCTGCAGGCTTACGGCGGAGAGGATGCCCAGGTGTTTGCCATCCCCAGCTGTTTGATCGTCAGTCTTCGGGCCTCGGACGGCCATCCGGTGACCCGGATGCGGCGGATTCCGCCCCACGGCACGGATATTGAGCTGTTGGAGCGCTGCAATGAGCTTTGCCGCACACTGTGCCGGACGGTGCCGCCGCTGGAACAGGCACAGGAGCAGGCGCAGCGTCTGACGGAACGCCGGGTCTACCGGCCTGCGCAGATTTTGCTGGGCTATGCGCTGGCCCCGGCATTTTTTACGCCGCTGTTCGGAGGCGGCGTGCGGGACGCTCTGTGTGCCCTGCTGTGCGGCCTGGCAGTGGGCGTATGCCTGCTGTATGGCTCCCGCTGGCTGGGCAATAACAGCCTGCTGCGCACGGTGGTATGCAGCGCGGTGGCGGCCTTGGGATCGGTGGTGCTGGTGCGGATGGGCGTGGGGGTCAGCGTGGACCTCATCACCATCGGCGTACTGATGCTGTTGGTACCGGGGGTGGCGCTGACCAACGCCATGTGGGAGATCATGGCCGGAGATGTCTATTCCGGCATGAGCCGTACCACGGAGGCCATTTTGACGGCTGCGGGCATCGCGCTGGGAGCGGCCCTGGGGCTGTGGGCCGGGCAGACCTTTTGAAAAGGAGCGCGGGAATATGGAATTTATCATGCAGACCCTGCTGCCTTGCCTGTATGCCGGGGCGGCTTGTGTGGCCTTCACATTTGTATTTAACATTCACGGCTGGGGCAAGCTCATCTGCGGTGCCGGCGGGGCGCTGGGCTGGCTGGTGTATTTGCTGTGCGGACAAAGCATTCCGGCGGCCTTCCTGGCGGCGGTGAGCATCAGCCTCTTTTCTGAGGTGATGGCCCGGGTGCGCCGCTGCCCCGTGACCGGCTACCTGCTGGTGGCCCTGCTGCCCCTGGTGCCCGGCGGCGGCATTTACTATGCAATGCGTTACTGCGTGGCCGGTGAGACCCAGGCGTTTCTCGACATGCTGCTCCATACTTTGGGGATGGCGGCAGCTCTGGCGGCGGGGGGAATTCTGGCATCCTCTGCCTTCCGGGGAGCGCTGCTGCACCTGCGCCGCATGCGCCGGTCATAGAGAGCTTGTCCGCAATATGAGGACATTTTCTTCTGCCGGACGTGCAGCGGCTTCCCGCTGCACGGGGGCTGAATAAGCCGGATTTCCTGTGCTGGCAAGATTTTGCTGTGTTTTGAATGTCTTGACAGGGGGCCGACAGTAGGGTACAATTTTTTCACTGTTGTTTTGGAAATGAGGAGGAAGTGTATATGGGTTACTTAATCGCCATTGCCATCTACCTGGTGGCACTGATGGTGTACGGTTTGGTGATCGCCCACCGCAAGGTTAAGACGGCGGATGATATGGTCACCGGCGGACACCGGATTCCGTTTATCATTCTGGTAGGCAGCCTGCTGGCCACCTGGTGCGGCGGCGGAGGCATCACCGGTTCTGCCGGTGTGGTGTACTCCGGCGGTCCCTGGGTTGGTGCCATCACCTTTGCCGCGCCCCCCATCGGCATCATTTTGCTGTATTTCATCGCCGGCAAGGTCCGCAAGTCCAACAAGGTCACCGTGCCGGAGATCATGGAGGCCCGCTACGGCAAGGCCGCCAGCATCATCTCCGCCCTGTGCGTCATGCTGGCCTATGTGGGCGTGCTGGCTACGCAGCTCAAAGCGGCGGCCGACATTCTGGTGCTGCTGTGCAGCTCCAGCGGCATTACCATGTCTTATGGAATGGCACTGACCATCTGCACCGTGATCATCGCAATCATTACCGTGGGCGGTGGCCTGGTGTCTGTGGCTTACTCCGATGCCGTCAGCGCCCTGATCATGATCGGCGGCTTCTTCCTGGCCATTCCCTTCCTGATGAGCGTGGCAGCTTCTCAGGGTGCGGTGCTGCCGCCGGAGAAGACCACCCTGACCGGCGGAATGTCCGGTGTGGAACTGCTGGGCTATTTCCTGCCCTCCCTGGCATTGATGCTGGGCGACCAGAACATGCTCCAGCGCTTTGCCTCCGCTAAGAACAGCGATGAGGCCAAGAAGTCCAACATCGGCATGTTCATCGGCGAGATCCTGGTCATCATTGCCATCATCGCGGTGGTAACCCAGGCCGCCAAGCTCTATCCCTCTCTGGATACCCCCTCCAACGTCATCTTCCAGGTGGCGGTGGATTACCTGCCCCTGGCCTTCGGCGCCCTGGTGATGTGCGCTTGCATGGCCTTTATCGTCACCACGGCGGACAGCTACCTGCTCTCCTCCGCCACCAACCTCACCAATGACATCTATGTCAAGTACATCCACAAGGATGCCACGGACAAGCAGAAGATGCTGGTCCTGCGGGGCACCATCGTGGTCTTCAGCTTTGTGGCGGTGGCTCTGACGCTGTACTTCCCCACCGTGCTGGCTCTGCAGATGACCGCCTACACCATGTACGGCGCTGCCATCACCCCGGCCATCCTCTTTGCCCTCTTCTCCAAGCGGGTGACGCCTGCCGGCGGTATGGCGGGCATTGTAGTGGGCGGCCTGGCCACCATTGTCTGGACGCTGATGGGAACGCCCGGCGGCGTGCAGTGCGCCATTGTGGCGGTGCCTGCTTCGGTGATTGCCATTTTGGTCGTCACCGCTCTGACCCGCAGCAATACGGAGCATTCTCTGGAAGCCCTCTACAAGGATAACTGACCGACAACAGGGCAGAAGGATGACTTCTGCCCTGTTTATTTTCTATTACGCTATCGGCATGAAAGGAAGGAATTCATATGGAAGATCCTCGCATTCGGAAGCTGGCGCGCTTTCTCATTCGCGGAGCGGTGGAGCTCCAGGCAGGGGAGAAAATCCTCATTGAACTGCACGGCAGCGAAACGGGGCTGATGAAGGCCCTGGTGCAGGAGGCCTACGCCGTGGGCGGCAAGCCCTTTATCCACATTTTTGACTATGCGGTGGAAGGCGCTCTGGTCCAGGGCGCTGACG
Organism: uncultured Oscillospiraceae bacterium; assembly: GCA_944387035.1. Classification (GTDB taxonomy): domain Bacteria; phylum Bacillota; class Clostridia; order Oscillospirales; family Oscillospiraceae; genus Oscillibacter. The sequence continues at coordinate 29,266 of CALXDJ010000010.1, forward strand.
CCGAGCACATGGAGGAGATTGCCTCCTATGAGCTGGAGCGGATGCGGGATATGGATGCCTACATCGATATCCGGGCGACCACCAACATCAACATGTGGCACAATGTTTCCGATGAGGCGCAGCGGCGTTACCGCCAGTATTATTGGGGCCCGATCCATCTGGCTGAGCGCTGCAACCACACCAAGTGGTCGGTGCTGCGCTATCCCAATGACGCCATGGCGCAGCTGGCCGGCGTTTCCACCGAGGAGTACGAGGACTTCTATTTCCGGGCCTGCCTGGTGGATTATGAGAAGATGGGCCGGGCCATGGAGCATCTGGAAGCTCTGATGGACCGCACCGACAAGGTTCGGATCGTGGGCCCCGGCACCGACATTTCCTTCTCCATCAAGGGCATTCCCAGCTACGGCATGCACGGCAACCGCAATATTCCCGACGGCGAGATCTATACCTCTCCGGTGAAGGATTCCGTCAACGGCGTCATCACCTACAACTGCCCGTCTCCCTATGACGGCTTCCTCTTCCGGGATGTGCGCCTGGAGTTCCGGGACGGCAAAATTGTCAATGCCACCAGCAACAACACCGCCTATATGAACGAGATTCTGGACATCGATGAAGGTGCCCGGTATGTGGGTGAGTTTGCCCTGGGCGTCAACCCCGTCATCCACCATCCCATCGGAGATATCCTCTTTGACGAGAAGATTGCCGGCAGCTTCCATCTCACGCCCGGCAACAGCTATGACAACGCCTCCAACGGCAACCACTCCGCCGTGCACTGGGATCTTATCCAGATCCAGACGCCGGAGTACGGCGGCGGCGAGATCTGGTTTGACGATGTGCTCATCCGCAAGGACGGCCGGTTCCTGCCCGAGGAGCTCCAGTGCCTGAACCCCGAAAATCTGCTCAGTGAAGAACAGGAGGATGCATAATGGATACGGTTGTCAACCGGCTGATCCGGTACGCCAAGGTATTCAGCGAAAGCGATTATTACGGCCAGAGCGGAACGCCCAGCAATCCGGCGGAGTTTGATATGGCCAATCTTCTGGTGGAGGAACTCCATGGCCTGGGCATCGACAATGCTTTTGTGGACGAGACGTGCTATGTCTATGCCACCATTCCCGCTACGGCGGGATGCGAGCATCTGCCCGCCATCGGTCTCATTGCCCATATGGACACCACGCCGGATCTCACCGGAAAGGACGTCAAGCCCCAGATCATTCACTACGAGGGCGGAGACATCGTCCTCAACCAGGAGAAAAACATCGTCATGGAGGCGGCCCGGTTCCCGGAACTTGCCAAGTTTGTGGGCCAGGATCTGGTCTGCACCGATGGCACCACGCTGCTGGGTGCCGACGACAAGGCCGGCGTGGCCATCATTCTCCAGGCGGTGGAAGAGCTGCTGGCGGAAAAGGCTCCCCACGGTAAGATCTGCCTGGGCTTCACGCCGGACGAGGAGATCGGCCGGGGCGCCAGCAACTTCGACGTGCAGGGCTTCGGTGCGGACTTTGCCTACACCCTGGACGGCGGCGATATCACGGACTTTGAGTACGAGACGTTTAATGCAGCCATGGCGCATGTCACGGTCAACGGCTTCAGCATCCATCCCGGCACGGCCAAGGACAAGATGAAAAACGCCCTGCTGATGGCCATGGAGTTCAACGCCCTGCTGCCCGCCCTGGAGACCCCCGGCCGCACGGATGGCTATGAGGGCTTCTTCCATCTCCAGGAGATGAGCGGCAAGGTGGAACAGGCCACCATGGTCTACATCATCCGGGATCACAGCATGGAGCGCTTCCAGGAGCGCAAGGCCGCCATGGCCAAGGCTGCCGATGAGATGAACCGGCGCTATGGGGAAAACAGCGTGGTGTGCGATATGGAGGACCAGTACTACAACATGTACGAGGTGCTCAAGGACCGCATGGAGATTGTACGCCTGGCGGAGGAGGCTATGAAGGCCGCGGGGATTCCCAATCCCACCCACTCTCCCATCCGGGGCGGTACCGACGGCTGCATGCTGACCTACAAGGGCCTGCTGTGCCCCAACCTGCCCAGCGCGGGGCACAATGCCCACGGCCGGTTTGAATACGCACCGGTGGAGTCTTTGAAAACCGGTGTGCGCACTGTCAAGTCCCTGCTCTCCCCGGAGCTGGTGGAGCGGGTGATTATGAAGAAGGAGGGCTGAACCATGTATCAAGCACGAATTGACCGGGTTCTGCAGGCTATGAAGGCCATGGGCCTGGAGCAGATGATTGTCTCCGACCCGGACAGCATTTGGTATCTCACAGGCTATTATGTCTATCCCTTTGAGCGGCTGTTTGCGCTGTATCTGCGGGCAGACGGTGCCCACAAGCTGTTCTTGAACCGGATGTTCCCGGTACCCGAGGCCCCCTGGGAGCAGGTGTGGTTCTCCGATACGGATGATTATGTGGCAATTTTGGCGCAGCATGTGGATGCCGATAAGCCCATGGGCATCGACAAGGAATGGCCTGCCCGGTTCTTGCTGCCGCTGATGGCGCACAATCCCAACAGCCGCTGCGTGCTGGCATCTGCCTGCGTGGATGATGCCCGGGCCTGCAAGGATGAAACGGAGCGGGAACTGATGCGCCGGTCCTCTCAGATCAATGACATCGTCATGGAGCGGGCCTCCGCATGGATCCGGGAGGGGATGACGGAGCGGGAGATCGCGGACTACATTGTCTCCCAGTATGCTGCTGAGGGCTGTGACGCCATGGCCTTCCAGCCCATTGTTTCCTTTGGCCCCCATGCTGCTGATCCCCACCATGAGGCGGATCAGACCCGCCTGAAGGCCGGGGACTGCATCGTCATTGACATGGGATGCCGGAAGGACCGGTACTGTTCCGACATGACCCGGACCTTCTTCTGCGGCACGCCGGATCCCAAGTATGCCGCCATCCACGATCTGGTGCGGGAGGCCAACGAGCTGGCCGAATCCATGATCCGGCCCGGCGTGAAGCTGTGCGATCTGGACAAGGCCGCCCGGGATCACATTGCCGCCGCAGGATATGGGGAGTACTTTACCCACCGTCTGGGACATTTCATCGGTCAGACGGAGCATGAGCAGGGCGACGTCAGCGCCACCGCCGACGTGGAGGCCCGGCCGGGTATGATTTTCTCCATCGAACCGGGTGTGTATCTTCCCGACGAATTTGGCGTCCGGGTGGAAGATCTGGTGCTGGTGACGGAAAACGGCTGCGAAATCCTCAATCATGTGGATAAGCACTGGAAGTCCGTGGGTTGAGCGGACAAAACCAAGCGCAGGGCGGCGCGGCCATTAGGCCGCGCCGCCCTTTTGCGCGCTCTGGAACGCAGCTGCCTTTCAATGGTACAGGAGACTGCGCCGGTATGGGGCATTTTTTTACTTCCATTCCATGGGGAGCATGCTATACTGGAGGAGAGAAAAATTTCCGCCGCAGCTGTGCAATAAACAGGCGGCTGAAATCGTTATCTGGATGAAGAGGAGGAGCGCCATGATCATATTCATGACTGCGGCGGCACCGGATGCCGGCGCCGCCGCCGCGCTGGATGGCTGTATTACCCGGATTGCCCAGGGCAGCCAGGAGGCTCTGGCACAGCTGTATGACCGCACCCGGCCCGCGGTTTATGGATTTGCACTGTCCATACTCAAAAGCCCCCACGACGCCGAGGATGTGCTGCACGATGCCTATCTGCAGGTGTGGAACGCCGCAGGAGACTACCGCTCCCAGGGAAAACCCATGGCCTGGCTGATGACCATTGTCCGGAATCTGGCCATGGATCACCTGCGCCGCCAAGGCCGCACGCAGTCCCTGGAGGAGGCGGGGGACCGCTTTGCTCACCGGCCGGATGTGACACAGGAGGACCGGCTGTTGCTGGAATCCCTGCTCAATTCCTTGGGGGATGAGGAACGTCAGGTGGTGACGCTTCACGCCCTGAGCGGATTGAAGCACCGGGAGATTGCGGTGCTGTTGGGAATGCCTCTGCCCACAGTGCTGTCGAAATACAGCCGGGCAATGAAAAAATTGCAGCAAGCATGGAAGGAGGGGAACTGACGTGAACGAACTGGAACAGAAGCTCTACCAAGCCATGGATCATGCCGCGCCGCAGGACCTGGACCGGATTCTGGCGGCTTGCGGGCCGCAAAACCGTGACAAGGTGGTTCCCTTCGCACCGCCTTCCCGGCGGCGCCGTCCGCGGATGGCCTGGGCGGCAGCGGCCATGCTGGCGGTGTTGCTGTGCGGCGGCTTCGGCCTGCGCGGCTGGCAGACGAGCCACGCGGTGGCCTCCGTGGTGTCCTTGGATGTCAATCCCAGCATTCAGCTTCAGGTCAATCAAAAGGAGATCGTTTTGGAGGCGCAGGCCCTCAATGCCGAGGCACAGGAGATCCTGGAAGGCATGGATCTGCGCAAGACCCAGCTGACTGTGGCGGTGAACGCCATTGTGGGCTCGTTGCTGCAGCACGGGTATCTGGACCGGATTTCCACCGCGATTTTGATTTCGGTGGAAGATGATGATGTGCAGCGGGCCTCCCGGCTGGAGACGTCCCTGACGGAAGAGGTGGATGCCGCCCTGGCCAATGCCTCCGCCGGTGCGGCTGTGCTCAGCCAGACGCTGACCTCCGACGCCGCGCTGGAAGAGCAGGCAAAGACCAGCCAGATCTCGGTGGGAAAGGCTGCTTTGGTGCAGCAGGTACAGGCGCTCAACAGCGCTCTGGAGTTTGATGCCTTGGCAGCGTTAACGGTGGAAGAGCTGGATCAGCTGATTCACACCGGTGCGCCGGGCATGCCGGTGGGAACAGATGCGGCAGCCGCTGCCGCACAGAGCTATGCCGGGATCTCGGATGCGGATGTGATTACCCGGGATGTGGATCCGGAGCTGGATGAGGCGCCCGCCCACTATGAGGTGGAGCTGCTGACGGCTTACGGAGAGTTTGAATATCTGGTGGATGCCTATTCCGGCGCTGTGCTCAGCGGCCCGGCAGATGTGGCATCGGCAGCTGGAGCCGGCCGGATTCCGACCTTGGACCCCAGCCAGTCCATCGGACAGGAGAAGGCATTGTCCATTGCTTTGGCGGATGCGGGTGTCCAGAAAGAGAATGCCCTGGGGCTGGAAGTCAAGGGTGAATATGATGATGGGCAGCTGCTCTACGAGGTGGAGTTCCGCGCCGGCGGTGTGGAGTATGAATATGAGGTGCGGGCCTCGGACGGCAGGATTGTCAAGGCTGAGCGGGATGGCGAGAACATGCCCGTTCTTTCCACCGGAAGCCAGAGCACCGCAGGAACCCAGACGGGCAGCGGGACGGCCTCCGGGGATATCGGAGCCCAGGCGGCCCAGACGGCGGCTTTGAACCATGCCGGCGTTCAGGCCGGAGCGGTGAGTGAAATGAAGTGTGAACGCGACCAGGATGACGGGCGCACGATTTATGAAGTGGAATTCCGGGCTGGCCGGATGGAATATGAATATGAGGTAGACGCGGCCACCGGGACCATTCTCAAGGCAGAATCAGAATACGACGATTAGACGTTTAAAAGAAAAACCGGACGGCAGCCCACGGGCTGCCGTCCGGTTTGTTATGATTCCTCTGCAGGAGGAATTTGGTCGGAGGGGGAATCCGCCGGAGAAGCCGACGGGGTGGATTCTTCCCGCACCTGAGCGAGATAATCCCGGTCTGCAGTTTTCTTGCTGGGGACGAAGTTCTGGGCAGGCGTCCGTTTCCGGCCCTTGCTCAGAGCATAGAAAAATCCGGTGACGGAGAACACGACTGCGCCGATAAAATTGACGATCAGGTCCTTCATGGTATCGATCAGGCCAATGTCCAGGTATCCGCCCAGGCCCAGGCTCTCCCCATGGATCAAAACATCCTGAATGTCCCGGATGGAGACGACCTTGTTGCTGCGGGTCACGTCCAGACTGGCGGAGTAAATGGCGTTGACCACGGTATCTCTCTGCATATCCGTGTGGAAAAACCAGTCCATCGCAAACTCGAAAAATTCCCACAGCACGCCGATGGTCATGGAGAAGCAGAAGGCCACCAGAGCCAGGAAAAAGGGAGAGAGATGGAAGGTCAGGCGGTCATCGTCATTGAGCAGCAACACCAGGGAGAAGCCCACCGCGGCGGCAAGGAATCCGTTCAGAGTATGGAGCATGGTATCCCAGTTGGGAACCCGAACATAGAAGGCGTTGACCTCTCCCAGAATTTCTGCGGCAAAGATAAAGCATAGGATGGTAATTTCCAATGCTGGGGGCAGCTCAATGCGCAGGCGAACCTGTACCCAGCTGGGGACATACAGCAGCACAATGGTCAGCACACAGAAGAAAGCGGCTTCATAGTGGGCCATGAACAGCTGGCGCACCAGAATGACCAGGACCAAAAAACGCAGAATGGAAAAGACGATAAAGGAACTTTTGTGCTCCCGCAGTTCCTTGTCCATGGCTTCTTTGAATGTTTTTTTCAGCCATCGTTTTTCCTGTTTGGTTCGTTTCAAGCGGTTTCTCCTTTCTCATGGTCGGCCTGGCGCAAAGCTGCAAGCAGCTGCGCCATGTTTTCGTAGATGGCAGTGGGCGGCGTGTCGGAGACGGCCGCGTCTGCGGCAGTGGCTTCCCCGGTCAGGACCAGAGCGGTATCCACTCCGGCGTGGACGCCGCAGGCAATGTCTGTGTAGAGCCGGTCTCCTACCATCAGGGTTTCAGCGGGGCCATATCCGGTTTGAGCCCAGGCCAGGTGAATCATGGTGGGGTCGGGCTTGCCGATAAAGACCGGTTTGCGGCCGCAGGCGTTTTCCAGCATGGCGCAGATGGAGCCGCAGTCCGGTACGAAGCCGAACAGGGTGGGACAGGCCAGGTCCGGATTGGTGGCCAGGAAGTCTGCACCCCGGCACAGCAGGCGGCAGGCATCCTGCACCTTCTCATAAGTCAGGGTGGTGTCATATCCCACCAGGACGGCTGTGACATCTTCGGTTGGGGTATCCCGCAGGGAGAAGCCTGCCTGGGCGATCTGACGGCAGAACGACGCAGTTCCCACCGCGTAGTATATGTCGTTGGGACTGCGCACAGTCCGCAGGTAATGGATGGTGGCCTCCACAGCGGTGAGAAACTCCTCCGGGACTGCCGGGACACCTAACCGGTGCATTTTCTCCAGTCCCGCATCCACGCCCCGGGAAGAATTGTTGGTCAAAAACCGATAGCACCCGCCCCGGCTGCGGACGTATTCCAGAAATTCCGCCGCCCCGGGCAGCAGGGTTTCCTCCAGATAGAGGGTTCCATCCAGATCCAGCAAAAACAGCTTCTTTTGGGAAAGGTCCACTGCCGCACCTCCTTTGCAACAGTGTCAGCATACCATAATGGCGCCCGTCTTGCAAGACGGGCGCCATTGTGTGCAAAATGGACTGCAAAAGCTGAAAGATAACGGGCGGCGGGGTGTACACCGAAGATTGCCCAAGCCGCCGGACAGAACCTGTTACGGGCGCGCCTTCTGCTTGGCCAGACGCATGCACTCGAAAATGTAGCTCACTTCCAGTACGACCCATACCAGCAGCACCGCCACCATGGGCATCAGGCCAATGGGAAAGACAAAACTCAAAAACAAAAGTGCCATCCACAAAAACGGGCAAAACACATTGACTGTCCGGAAGGCGCGGAAGGAGGCCTGACCGATCTGGGCCCGCTCCGCCTCGTCACAGACCTCGTACCACTTCTCCTGAAATTTCGTGTCGTAGACGCTGACCTGTTTCTCCGGATTCATCCGACGGGTCAGGTCCACGGTTTTCTGCTGGGCCAGAGTTACCGGAATCAGGGAGAGGACCAGCTCTCCCATGATGAGCAGGGACTGGAGCCCGCTGTCAATGTACACAACACCCACTGCCAGGAAAAAGAGATCCAGAATCATAGCCAGGGTGGAGCACAGTACCACCACATTGAGCTTCCGGTCCGCCTCCTCCGGGGCGGAGTCGTCCTCGCCGTCCCAGCGGTCAAACAGGGATTTGGCGGAGCGGTAATGCCACAGGCAGATGCCCAGCAGCACCACGGAGCTGATGGGAATTCCCCAGGGAGCGATGACGGTCAGCAGACGGATCAGGCCATCGGTGAGCCATACGCCGACGTCCAGATCATCCAGAATGCCGCTGGCGATGCCAACGCAAAATCCAAACACGGCGCTGATGAGCAGCCACTTCAAAAATTTCGGAAGTGCCTTGCGATTGGGGGTCGTTTTACTGCGCTTCATGATTCTCATCCTCCTCATAGGAAAAAATGTCCTCTACGGTTACCTGACAGATCTTGGCCAGCTTTAAGGCCAATGTCACAGAGGGGGAGTAGTCTCCCCGTTCAATCTGGCTGATGGTCTGGCGGGAAACACCGGCCAGGGCACCCATTTGCTGCTGGTTGACGCCCAGCCGGGCCCGGTGTTCCTTCAGCCGGTTATGCAGCGGCATACGGCAGTCTCCTTTCTGACAGGGATTCCTGTCAAAATGACAATGATTCTTGTCAAATGCAGAATAGCATTGACAACGATCCTTGTCAATAGCAAAAAGAAAATCGCCCTCCGCTGCATGCGGAGGGCGATGGGTCATCTTCGCCTTGGTCGCGGCGGGGCGGATTGCCATTTGGCATCCGGAACCTGTTTTTGTACCAGCTGGTCCTTTACAAAGCCCCGGAACAGGGCATAGAACACGGAGCACAGGGGAATGAAAAACAGCATGCCCACAATTCCCATGAGTTTGCCGCCCAAGGTCACGGCAGCCAGCACCCAGATCGAGGGAAGCCCCACGGAGGAGCCCACCACATGGGGATAGATCAGATTTCCCTCCACCTGCTGGAGGACCAGGAAGAGGACGATGAACAGCAGGGCCTTCCAGGGATCGGTAACGGCGATGAGCAGAGCGCCCACAGCGCAGCCGATGAAAGCGCCCACGATGGGAATAAGAGCGGTCAGGGAAATCAGCACACCCACCAGCAAGGCGTAGGGCAGACGGAAAATGGTCATGGAAATCACGAAGAGCGTGCCCAGAATAACCGCCTCCAGACACTGGCCGGAAAGAAAGCTGGAGAAGGTCCGCTCCGACAGCCGCAGGATTTCCAACGCCCGATCGGCGCCCCGTTCCGGCAGCAGGGCATAGAGGACTTGCCGTCCCTGCCGGGACAGCTTTTCCTTTTGCAGGAGGATGTAGAACGAGAAGATCAGAGCGATGACAAAGGTGCTCACTCCGCTGACCACACCGCCGATCAGTACGCCGCCGGAGTTCACGAGGCCGCTGCCCCAGGCTTGGGCGATTTCCAGTGCCCGTTTGGAGATGGTGGCCCAGTTAAAGTCCAGAGTCCCCAAATACTCCTGCAGCTGGGGCAGATAGGCGGAAAGCTGTTCCAGATGGTTTTGCAGACGCTGGATAGCGTAGGGGATCTGGGCGGTAATGGAACTGGCCGCCTCGCCGATTCCCGGACCAATGACACAGGAGGCCAGTACCAGCACACCGATGACGGCGATCAGGGTCAACAGGAGGGACAAGGGACGGCGGACTTTTCCGGCCGCCCCCCGAAAGACACCCCGCTCAATGGTCCGCATGGGGACATTGAGAATAAAGGCCATGGCACCGCCCAATAAAAACGGGCTGAGCATAGAGAGAATCTGCCCCACAGCCAGGGCGACGCTCCCCAGATTTTGCAGAATGCAGTAAAAGGCGATGCCGGCGCATACGACCAACAAAAGTCCTTTGACTTGCTGCTTGTTCCACTCCATAGGAAACGATTCCTTTCACCGGGACGGCCCGGAATTATTCGTGACTGGCGCGGTAATGCTGGGCAAATTCCAGATATTCCTGAACGGAGGCGTCCACACTGTCCATCTCTTCCTGCGTCAGGGGACGGACCACCTTGGCAGGGCTGCCCAGAATCATGGACCCGTCGGGGGCGTCCAGCTTGCCGGTGACCAGGGCTCCGGCACCGACAATGCAGTGGTTGCCGATTTTCGCACCGTCAAGCAAAATGGAGCCCATGCCGATGAGGGTGTGGCTTCCCACCGTGCAGCCATGGATGATGGCGCAGTGGCCCACCGTGCAGTTGGAGCCCACCACTGCCCGGGCATGGAGAATGGCGCCGTCCTGAATGTTGGTGTTTTCTCCGACCTCAATGGGGGACTCATCTCCCCGGAGCACGGCATTGTACCATACGCTGACGCCCTTGGCCAGCTTGACATCGCCGACCACCACAGCGCCTTCTGCAATCAACACGTCCGGATCGGAGGTTCTCTTTTTGTAATCCATAGCCAGTTCTCCTTTGTTTGAAATTTGTTTGGGTCAGATGGCAAAGTTTCCGTTGACAAATACCGGCACTTCCCGGCCGTCATGGGTGGTGCCCACGATGGACAGGTCCGGTGTGCCGATCATGAAGTCCACATGGGTGATGGAATCGTTGAGTCCGTGGGCCTTGAGCTCCTCCTTGGTCATTTTCTGGCCGCCCTGGAGGCAGGGATACGCTTCGCCGAAGGCAATGTGGCAGGCGGCGTTTTCGTCAAAGAGCGTGTTGTAGAAGAGAATTTTCTGGTTGGAGATGGGGCTGTCATAGGGGACCAAGGCAACCTCGCCGAAGTAGCTGGCGCCCTCGTCCACGGAGATGGCGCCCCGCAGGGTCTCCTCGCCCTTTTGGGCATGGGCCTCCACGATCTTGCCGTCCCGGACGACGAAGTGGAACCCGTCGATGATGGAGCCGTCGTGGACCAGGGGCATAGAGGCGTATACCACGCCGTTGACACCGGTTTTCAGGGGAGAGGTATACAGCTCTTCTGTGGGCATATTGGCCACATACTCCTGGCCGGAGAGGGTGACGTCGTTGCCGGCTTCCCAAACGTGTCCTTCCGGCAGCTCCACGGTGAGATCGGTGCCCAGGGAGTTGGTGTAGTGCAGGGAGCGGAAGTTCAGGGCGTTGAGCTTCTCCACCCGGGAGTGGAGGGTGGCCAGATGCTGATGCCATTTTTCCACGCAGGTTCCGTCGCCGCTGATGCGGACGGAGGCAAAGATGGCGTCCCAGAGCTGTTCCATGGCTTCTTCTTCGCTGACGTCGGGGAAGACGGTCTTGGCCCAGCTGGGAATGGGTACCGAGGCGATGCACCAGGGGAAGCCGCCGCACATCTGAAGCCGGTCAAAGTCCTTCAGGGCCTTGCCGGAAGCCTGCTGCGCCCGGACGATCCGGCTGTGCTCCACGCCGCGGAAGTTCTCGGGGTCCGAGGCGGAGATGGCCAGGTAGGCGGCGCCTTCCAGGGCATGATCGTTGAAGAAGTGACGCCGCCACAGGGGCACGGTGTCGAAGATCTCATCGTCGGCATGGAGGTATTTCAGCCGGGCCATGGCGTCATCGTGCCAGTTCATCACCACTTCCCGGCAGCCCGCCGCGTAGGCCTCCTCGGCGCACAGCCGGGCAAAATACGCGCATTCCACCGGGGAGGAAATGACCAGCCGCTGTCCCTTCTGGATATTCAGGCCGATCCGAATTAACAGAGCGGCATATTCGTGGAGTTTTTCGTTCATGAGTCACTGCTTCCTTTCCAATGTTTTTCCTAATATGTGCTATTTTAGAGGATTTCTACCGGGATGTAAAGAAAAGACCATCAGGATTCAAAATTCGTTCATGAACACAGCGGGAACGGGGAAAAGGAGGCCGGAAGGCCTCCTTCAAGTTGCCTGGTGATCCTTGCGCAGACTGATCAGGGTTCCGTTGAGCTCCGCCCCCATAATGAGCGTCATGGCGCTCATGTTCAGCCAGATCAGCAGCACAATGATGGTTCCGATGGAGCCGTAGAGCAGCGAGTAGTGCGCGATGTTCTCCACGTACCATGCGTACAGCCAGGAAAGGGCCAGCCACGCGCCCAAAGCTGCCAGGGTTCCGGGCCAGATGTTGCGCCAGATGGGACGGCCGTCCTGTGCCATGGCGTAAAGAAAGAGCAGGGCAAAATATCCTACCACGGCGATGATGGGGAACCGGAGTTTTCCCCACAGGACCGCAATGAACAGCGGCAGGCGGAAATGGACCACGGCGTAGGCCAGCAGCCGGTCGCTGACGGTCATGAGCGTCACCGTCAGGGCAATGGTGATCATTAACAGCAAGGTGTAGATCAGGGTCTTGCACAGCTGCCACACGGCGCCCCGGGGCGGCCCCAGATGGTAGGCGATGCGCACGGATCGCATGAGGGAGTTGGCTGCCCGGGCGGGGAAATAAATGGAGAAGAACAGCCCGAACAGCATCAGCCGCAGACTGGAGTTTTCCCCCACATAGGTAAGATAGACATCAAGAAAATCCACGATCTGCGCAGGGAGAATTTCCTGCAGTGCCTGCAAGATCTCCGCCACATCCAGATGAAGAAGGCCCAGCAGGGCGCTGATGAAAATTAAAAACGGAAAGATGGTAAAGAGCAGGTAAAAGGCCAGCGCCGCGCTGTGGATGCCGACGTCGTGGCGCAGGTAGCGCTGAACCATGAGATACATGCCCCGCAAAAAGCGGTTTTTTGGCAGGGGCGGCATATACAAGGACGGCACCTCCCTTCCTGAGAGCATAGTATGCGCAGACAGGGCGATTCTTGTTCACTCCCAGGTGGCCCAGATTTCCGGACAGTATCCGACGGTGGCCTCCCGGCCGTTGCGGACAATGGGAGCACGGAACAGCTCCGGATGTTCCAGCAGGGTTTCCTCCTGAGCCTGGGGCGTGATGTAGGCCATGTAGAGCGCTTCATAGGCCCGGGATTTGGGATCGATGAGCGCCTCAAATCCAACTTTTTGCTTGACGGACTGGTACTCCCGGGGAGATAATCCCTTTGAAGGCAGATCGATATACTGGTATTTGATGCGGCGTTCCTTAAACCACCGCTCGGCCTTTTTGGAGTCAAAGGATTTGGATGAGCCAAAGATCTGAATATTCATAAGGTCTCCTTTTTATACGCCGGGCACTGCTGCGCGGCCCGGGAATCTGGGCTATGGAGGAGGATATGCGATGCAGGAAGCAATTCGAAAACTCAAGGACCTGACAGATGGATCCGACAATATTGTGTTCTTCGGCGGCGCCGGTGTTTCCACGGAATCCGGGATTCCGGATTTCCGCAGCACCGACGGATTGTATCACCAGGAGTGGAAGTATCCGCCTGAAGTGATTTTAAGCCATACCTTCTATGAAAGCAACCCTGAAGAGTTTTTCCGGTTCTATCGGGCCAAGCTTCTGGCTCCCAACGCCAAGCCCAACGCTGCCCACTATAAGCTGGCGCAGTGGGAGCGGGAGGGAAAGCTGCGGGCAGTGGTGACCCAAAACATCGACGGACTCCACCAGGCCGCCGGCAGCCGCAATGTGCTGGAGCTCCACGGCAGCGTGCACCGCAATTACTGCCAGCACTGCGGCACTTTCTATGATCTGGATTACATCCTGCACACCCAGGGGGTACCCCGGTGCAGCTGCGGCGGCATCATCAAGCCGGATGTAGTGCTCTATGAGGAGGGGCTGGATCAAAAGACCCTCAACGCGGCGCTGACGGCCATTGCCCGGGCGGATGTGCTGATCATCGGCGGGACATCCCTGAATGTCTATCCCGCCGCGGGGCTCATCAACTACTACCAGGGCCATAAGCTGGTGCTCATCAACCGCTCTTCCGTCAGCCGGGAGGTGGACGCGGCTCTGGTGATTACGGACCCCATTGGGGAAGTGTTGGCGCAGCTGTAAGCTGTCTTTGTATAAAATAACAAATGTCCATCGTAAAACGACGCTGTCTCGCTGGGGACAGCGTCGTTTTTCACAAAGGTCAACACATAAAATGCAAGCATCACTGAGATGATATGCAAAAATAGCGTAAGAATTTCAAAAAAACATAGAAATTATAGTTGAAAATGAAATTGCAACGTGCTAATATTGCATCAATACCGACGCACCCCGTCATTGAAAGGAGCCCTGGCCCATGATCTGGAAAGAAAATCGGGAGAATTCGTACTGTGAGATTACCCCTGCGATCCTGGCGTTGAAGGAGCAGTGGGAAAAGAAGAACTTCATCGACCCACGGCTTTACAAGGAATACAACGTCAAGCGGGGACTCCGGGACGAGGACGGCCGGGGCGTTCTGACAGGCTTGACCCGCGTGGCGGAGATCCAGTCCTATAACGTGACCGGAGAGAGCAACCACGAGCATATTACCCCCGCAGAAGGCGTGCTGTACTATCGGGGCATCGATGTGCGGGACATTGTGCGGGGCTCTTCTGCCCGGGGCCGCTTTGCCTTTGAGGAGGCGGCGTATCTGCTGCTTTTCGGCGAGCTGCCTACGGAGGAGCAGCTTCAGGATTTCTGTGTGCAGCTGGCTTCTTACCGGACGCTGCCCACCAACTTCTTCCGGGACGTCATTATGAAAAATCCGCCCCGGGATCTGATGAACACCATGCAGCGGGGCATTTTGACGCTGTTTTGCTATGACGACAAGCCCAATGACATCGGTCTGGAAAACGTGCTGCGGCAGTGCCTGCAGCTGACCAGCAACATGCCGGTGCTGGCAATCTATGCCTACCAGGCCTGGCGGTACAGCCAGGGGGAGAGCCTGTTCATCCATGTGCCGCAGCCGGAGCTGTCCACCGCGGAGAACTTCCTGCGGATGCTGCGGGAGGACCGGGGCTATACGAAGCTGGAAGCCCGGGTGCTGGATGTGGCACTGGTACTCCACGCCGACCACGGCGGCGGCAACAACTCCACCTTCACCAATCATGTGGTGACCTCCTCGGGCACGGATACCTATTCCGCCATCGCGGCGGCCATGTCTTCGCTGAAGGGCCCCCGGCACGGCGGCGCCAACAGCAAGGTTATGGCCATGATGGATGATATCAAGACCCATGTGAAAAACTGGGAGGACACCGGTGCGGTGGCCGATTATCTGAAAAAGATGCTCAACAAGGAAGCTTTTGACCGCAGCGGGCTGATTTACGGCCTGGGCCATGCGGTGTATACCCAGTCCGACCCCCGGTGTGAGGTCTTCCGGGATTACGTGACCCGTCTGGCTACGGAAAAGCACCGGGAAGCGGAACTGGCCTTGTATGCCAATGTGGAGCGGGTGGGCAAGGAGCTGCTGATGGAGCGTCGGCATAAGTCCGCCATGTCCACGAACATTGATTTTTACAGCGGCTTCGTCTATGAGATGCTGGGACTGCCCATGGAGCTCTATACGCCGTTGTTTGCTGTGGCCCGGATTGCTGGTTGGAGTGCCCACCGCATGGAGGAGCTGACCTCCGGCGGCAAACTGATCCGGCCCCGGTATGAATGCGTGGAGGAACACCGTTCCTTTGTGCCCATGGAAAACCGCTGAAAGCCTTCTTTCCCTCGCCGCAGAGGCGGCGGGGGAAAGTTTTTTGAAAAAACCGAAAATTATAGTTGACATTTTTCCCCGGTTTGGCTTATAATAATCAAGCAGTCTTTTCCGGGGAACATTGATTTGCGGCTGTGCTGGAACTGGTAGACAGGCCAGCTTGAGGTGCTGGTGTCCGAATCGACGTGTGGGTTCAAATCCCGTCAGCCGCACCAGGTCCGTTCCCGAAAGGGTCGTCCGCTCTATGCGCGAGTGGTGGAATTGGCAGACTCGCTAGATTCAGGTTCTAGTGTCCATTACGGACGTGCGGGTTCAAGTCCCGCCTCGCGCACCAAAATCGGAGCAAGCATTGCTTGCTTCGATTTTTTTATATTTACCTCTAATTTTCGTCCTTTCGCAGTGTTTGGAAATGGCGGGCGGAGCCAGATCGGGCTGCACAAAACCACAGACAAAAGCAGCGCAAAAAGAAGGACATCCAAGAGGATGTCCTTCTTTTTATAGAGTGTGTGTTAAGAGAATGCCGGAGTACGTGGGAAGACCGCACTCCGGCATGGAAGGGAAGCATCCCGGCGCTAGGTGGAAGTGTGGGAATAGGTGGAGAGAATCCGGCTGGCAACCTCCCGGCGGGTGAGGCGCTCGTCCATGGCGCGCTTTTCGATGTGACGGTGCGCCTCTTCCTCCGTCATGCCCAGGCACTGGATCAGGGCCCATTTGGCCTTGTTGACCAGGCGGATTTCCTGAATTTTATCCTCCACCGTGGCCTGCTTGGCCTCCATCCGGCGCATTCGCTCCCGGACGGCGCACAGCACCCGCAGAGATTGGGTAATCATCTGCGTGGAGGTAGGCTTGGCCAGAGTGAGTACGCCGAATTCCGTGACTTTGGCGTAGATCTCTTCAAAGAGTTCATTTCGGACCAGCAGCAAGGCTCCCGCGTCGGAGCGGCTGCACACGTCAATGGCCAGCTGCACACCGAAATCGTCCGGCAGGGGGGCATTGATGAGTACCATATCGTATTGGGTGCTCAGTAGGGCCCGGCGGGCCTCATCGGTGCTCCGTGCGAGATTGACCGGCCAGAAATGGGTGGGAGGCAGCAGCTCGGTCAGCGTTTTGGAAAACTTCTCTCCCGCGGATACCAGCAGGACGCTGTATGTTCGTTCCTGAAATACCATGGATTCCCTCCTTCCGTTCCTGAAATCGCAGGCGAAGGTCAGGCTTGCGTGTATGCGCTGAGAATGGCTGCGGGGAGATGGCTGCGGATAAACGGGCTCTTTGCCGCGGCCGACTGTGCCTCCTCCAAAGTGGCGGGCAGGCGGCGGAAGGAAGCGAGCACCTGGGCAGGGGCCTCGTAGAGATTCAGATCCGCGCTGGGCGGCAGGGGCAGATCCCGGACGATGCCGTCCAGCCCCGCCCAGATCAGCAGGGCGAAGGCGATATAGGGATTGGCTGTAGGGTCGGGAGAGCGCAGCTCCAGACGGCGGTATTCTCCCTGGGCGGCAGGCAGGCGAATGAGCTGGGAACGGTTCTCCGACGACCAGGTGATATAGCCCGGGGCTTTGCTGCTGCCCAAACGCCGGTAGGAATCCCGGCAGGGGTTGCAAAATGCCGTCAGATCATAGGCGTGCCGCAAAATTCCCGCCAGAACCTGGGGCATGGGATCGGAACCGTCGGGGCCGTGGACGGAAAGATTGATGTGCAGACCGCTGCCCGGCTGCCCGCTGAGCGGCTTGGGGGAGAAATCGGCCCACAGTCCGCTGCGGGCGGCGATGGTCTGCACCACAGAACGGAAGGTTATGGCGTCGTCCGCGGAGGTGAGGGCGTCGGAGTAGCGGAAGTCGATCTCGTTTTGGCCCGGGCCCTCCTCGTGGTGGGAGCTCTCCGGCCGGATGCCCATCTGCTCGAGAGTCAGGCAGATTTCCCGGCGGACATTTTCTCCCTTATCCGCCGGTGCAATGTCCATGTATCCGGCGTGATCATAGGGCTCCTGCGTAGGCTCGCCGTTTTCGTCCGTCTTGAACAGATAGAATTCCATCTCCGCGCCGAAGGAAAACGAATAGCCCAGATTCTGCGCATCTTCTATGGCCTGCTGCAGCAGATGACGGGTATCGCCCTCAAAGACGGAGCCGTCAGGCCGGGTAATGCCGCAGAACATCCGCACCACCCGCCCGTTTTCCGGACGCCAGGGAAGACCCGCCAGAGTGGCGGAATCCGGGCGCAGGAAGAGATCGGAGCGCACCGCTCCGCCGAAACCGGCAATGGCCGAGGCGTCAAAGGCCATGCCCTGGGAGAATGCCCGCCGCAGTTCCCCGGGCATAATGGACAGGTTTTTCTGTTGGCCGTAGACGTCACAGAAAGCCAAGCGAATGAACTTGACGTTTTCTTCCTCTACGTACTGGATGACTTCTTCCGGTGTACACTTCATGGCGTTCCCCGCTTTCTTGAGATCTGATAATCAATTGGCCACATACATCTGCCGGTAGGGATTTTGAGAGTCCGGCGTCACCACGGTGAAGGGTGCGCCCAGAATTTCCTCCGCATCCTGCCCAAACAGGTGGCAGAAGGTCTCCACACTGGGGCGGATCTGCGCCAGGTCCTCCGGTCCGGCGGGCCGGGCTGTCACCTGTCCGGGAAACAGAATGTCCCGGCAGTCCGAGCGCAGGTATACCGCACCGCCGTGCATGCCGGTACAGGGGAAGTTGCCCACGATGGGGCGCTCCTGTCCGGTCAGGCCCAGCACCACGATTCGGCCGCCGGCCTGGTATTCCCCCAGGAAGCTGCCGGCCCGGCCGCCGATGACCATGACCGGTACCCGGTCTCCATAGGCTTTCATGTGGACACCGGCCCGGTAGCCGGCATCCCCCTGGATGTAGATGGCCCCGCCCCGCATGGCATAGCCGGCCGCGTCCCCCACGCTGCCGTGGATAACGATGGACCCGGCGTTCATGGTGTCGCCCACCGCGTCCTGGGCATTGCCCTCCACCTGGATGGCGGCGCCGTTGAGATAGGCACCCAGGGCATTGCCGGGAATCCCGCTGATGGAAATGCTGCCGCGCTCCAGACCCGCGCCGATGAACCGCTGCCCCAGGCAGCCGATAATGCGGCATTGTCCGCCGCAGCCCCGCACCTCCTCATTCAGGGCGGAATAGGGCAGAGAGGATGCATCAATGATCATAGTATCATACCTCCGCATTTTTTCAACCGGTTCATTCACCGGCGTGGGCCACGCCCAGCACCTTGAGCTCCCGGTCCGTCAGGCCGATGCCCCGCAGCATCAGCCGGTTGCCCCGCAGCGCCTCAATGGAGTTGATGCCCATGCTGCCCATAAACTCCTTGATTTCGTGGTTCCAGGCAGTCATGAGGTTGACCAGGCGGGTTTTGCCCTCCTCCGGGTCCAGGCGGGCCACCAGCTCGGGTCTCTGGGTGGCGATGCCCCAGTTGCACTTGCCGCTCTGGCAGGTGCGGCACAGGTGGCATCCCAAGGCCAGCAGGGCGGCGGTGGCCACATAGCAGGCGTCCGCGCCCAGGGCCACGGCCTTGATGACGTCGGCGGAGCTGCGGATGCTGCCTCCGGCAATGAGGGAGACCTGTCCCCGGATGCCCTCATCCCGCAGCCGCTGGTCTACCGCGGCCAGGGCCAGTTCAATGGGAATGCCCACGTTGTCCCGGATTCGGGTGGGGGCGGCACCGGTGCCGCCGCGGAAGCCGTCGATGGCGATGATATCGGCGCCGCTGCGGGCAATGCCGCTGGCGATGGCGGCAATGTTATGAACGGCTGCTACCTTGACAATGACGGGCTTGCGGTAACCGGTGGCCTCCTTAATGGAGTAGACCAGCTGGCGCAGGTCCTCAATGGAGTAAATATCGTGATGGGGAGCGGGAGAGATGGCATCGGAGCCCTCCGGCACCATCCGGGTGCGGGAGACGTCTCCCACAATCTTGGTGCCGGGCAGGTGTCCGCCGATGCCGGGCTTGGCGCCCTGGCCCATTTTGATCTCGATGGCAGCACCGGCGTTGAGGTAGTCCTTGTGGACGCCGAAGCGGCCGGAGGCCACCTGCACCACCGTATTGGCACTGTACCGGTAGAAGTCCTCATGCAGGCCGCCTTCCCCGCAGTTGTAGCAGATTCCCAGTTCCTCGGCGGCCTGGGCCAGGGCGGAGTGGGCATTGTAGCTGATGGAACCGTAGCTCATGGCGGAGAACAAAACCGGCATGCGCAGCTCCAGCTGAGGCGGCAGGCGGCAGTCCAGATGGCCCTGGGCATCCCGCCGGACCTGACCGGGCTTCTTGCCCAGAAAGACCCGGGTCTCCATGGGTTCCCGGAGTGGGTCGATGGAGGGGTTGGTAACCTGTGAGGCATTGAGCAGCAGACGGTCCCAGTAGATGGGCAGCGGCTTGGGGTTGCCCATGGAAGAGAGCAGTACGCCGCCGGAGGCGGCCTGCTTATAGACCTCCCGGACGGTGTCGGCATCCCAGTTGGCATTTTGGCGCAGATGGCAGTCGCTTTTGACAATCTTCAGCGCCCGGGTAGGACACACCGCCACGCACCGCTGGCAGTTGACGCACTTGCTCTCGTCGGCCAGCATGATCTTGTGCGCTTCGTCGTAGCGGTGGACGCCGTTGGCACATTGCTGCTCACAGATCCGGCAGCGGGTACAGCGGCTGTCGGAGCGAATGACTTCATATTCAGGATAAACATCACGGACCGTCATCAGTAGGTACCCTCCTTTACCCGCACGATCACCGGCTCGCCGCCGGTGGGGGCGTAGATGTGTTCGGCGTTGGGCTCCATGGCCCGAATGGCGGCTTCCTCGCTGGCGATATAGACCCGGTCCTCCTTCTCGCCGACCACCATGCTGCGCAGCTTGAGCCGGTCATTGAGGGCCATCAGTCCGCCTTCAAAGCCCAGGATGATGGAAAATGGTCCGGTGACCAGCAGGCTGGAAAACACCGTGCGCAGATAGGTCAGCACTTCCTGCTCCTGGGGAGAGCGGCGGGCAATGGTGCTCCAGAAAGGCGCGGCGACCACCGCGGCAGCCTCGGTGAGATGCAGTTTCTGACGCCGGAGCAGGAAGTCCATGATGTAGGCAATGACCTCCGTGTCCGTCTGCAGCGTGCACTGATAGCCGAACATCTCAATGAAGCGGCGGTTGGCGTCGTAGGAGGAGATTTCGCCGTTGTGCACCACAGAGTAGTCCAGCAAGGCAAAGGGATGTGCACCGCCCCACCAGCCGGGCGTGTTGGTGGGATAGCGGCCATGGGCGGTCCAGCAATAGCCCCGGTATTCCTCCAGCCGGTAAAACCGGCCGATGTCCTCGGGGTACCCCACGCCCTTGAACACGCCCATGTTCTTCCCGCAGGAAAAGACATACGTACCGGGGAATTGGGCGTTCAGGCGCATGACGGTGCGGACCACAAACTCCTTTTCGTCCACCTGCATGGTGCGCAGGGCCGAACGCAGGGGTGCGGCAAAGTAGCGCCAGATCAGGGGTTCATCGGTAATTTCGGGCAGTTTGCGCACCGGAATCTCTTCTGCCAGCACGATATCGAAGCGTTCTTTCAAAAAGGCTTCGCATTCCTTGCGGCAGGCGTGATCCCGGAAAAAAAGATGCAGGGCGAAGTAATCCCGCAGCTCGGGGTAGATGCCGTAGCCGGCAAAGCCTCCGCCCAGACCGTTGGAACGGTCGTGCATGGGCTTCATGCTCTCGATGACGGCCTGACCGTCCATCCGCTTGCCTTCCCGGGAGATCACGGCGGAGACGGCGCAGCCGGAGGGAATCCGGACTTGTCCTTCCAGTTGTTTCATGTGCGCTCATCCTTTCGGGGAATGAAAAAAGATGCCCAGCCGCAGAAGGACAGACTCCTTCCACGGCTGAACATCTTTGTTCTTGGGAATTAAAATACCGCCAAATGCCGCGCTTGTCAACGAACGTTTTTACTAAAAACGCAGGGTATGACTTCATTTTTTTGGAAATTGTGCCATTGACAGGCCGGCACCCGACGGCGTATCATAAGCGCATCCAACGACGATGACGTCGCAGAAGGGTCCTTCTGCCGGCACATCGTCGTTTTTTTATTTTTCTTGTGAGGTGACCGTTATGAAGCGTGTACCGGAGTATTTTGGCAGCATGGTATTTGACGATCGGGTGATGAAGGCCCGCCTGTCGGCAGAGGTGTATGACTCCCTGCGCAAGACCATTGATCAGGGAACCAAGCTGGATCTGTCTGTGGCCAATGCGGTGGCTGCCGCCATGAAGGACTGGGCGGTGGAAAAGGGCGCCACCCATTTTACCCACTGGTTCCAGCCCATGACCGGCATCACCGCGGAAAAGCACGACAGCTTCATTACCCCCGCGCCCGATGGACGGGTGATTTTGGAGTTTTCCGGCAAGGAACTGATTAAAGGAGAGCCGGACGCCTCGTCTTTCCCCTCCGGCGGCCTGCGGGCCACCTTCGAGGCCCGGGGCTATACCGCCTGGGATCCCACCTCCTACGCCTTTGTGAAGGGCCATACCCTTTATATTCCCACGGCATTTTGCTCCTACGGCGGCGAAGCGCTGGACAAAAAGACCCCTCTGCTGCGGTCTATGGAGGCGCTCAACCGGCAGGCCATGCGGATCCTGCATCTGTTCGGCAATGAGGATGTCCACTGTGTACGGACCTGCGTGGGACCGGAGCAGGAGTATTTCCTGGTGGACCGCGCGCTCTATAACCGCCGTCCGGACCTGATCTACACCGGCCGGACGCTCTTCGGTGCCCGCCCGCCCAAGGGCCAGGAGCTGGATGACCACTATTTCGGCACCATCAAGCCCCGGGTAGCGGCGTTCATGGAGGAACTCAACGAGGAACTCTGGAAACTGGGCATTCTGGCCAAGACGGAGCACAACGAAGTGGCACCTGCTCAGCATGAGCTGGCCCCCATCTATACCACCACGAACCTGGCTACCGACCATAACCAGCTGACCATGGAGATCATGCAGACCGTGGCGGCCAAGCACGGCATGGTGTGCCTGCTCCATGAAAAGCCCTTTGCCGGAGTCAACGGTTCCGGTAAGCACAACAACTGGTCCATGGCCACGGATACGGGCGTGAATCTGCTCTCCCCCGGCGATACGCCCCATGAAAACGCGCAGTTCCTGCTGTTCTTGTGCGCGGTGATCCAGGCGGTGGACGATTACCAGGATCTGCTGCGCACCGCAGTGGCCACCGCCGGCAACGACCACCGTCTGGGTGCCAACGAGGCGCCGCCGGCCGTGGTATCCATCTTCCTGGGAGATGAGATCACCGCCGTGCTGGATGCCATTGAGACCGATGCCCCCTATCACGGTGCCGAGCGCACCCGCATGAAGCTGGGGGTTCCGGCGCTGCCCCGCTTCCTCCGGGATACCACGGACCGCAACCGTACGTCTCCCTTCGCCTTCACCGGCAACAAGTTCGAGTTCCGGATGCTGGGTTCGTCCAACTCCATCGCCTGCGCCAACATCATGCTCAACAGCGCCGTGGCGGATACCCTGCGCAAGTTTGCCGACCGCCTGGAGGGCACGGAGGACTTTGACGCGGCCATCCACGCCCTGATTCAGGAGACGGTGAAAGCCCACAAGCGCATCATCTTCAACGGCAACGGCTATGACGATGCCTGGCTGGAAGAGGCCAAGAAGCGGGGCCTTGCCAACCTGCGCACCACGCCCGACTGCGTGCCCTGCCTGCTGGAAAAGAAGAATGTGGAAATGCTCACCGGTCTGGGCGTGTACACCAAGGCAGAGCTGGAGTCCCGCTATGAGATCACCATGGAGAACTACTGCAAGTGCGTGAGCATTGAGGCGCTGACCATGGTGGATATGGCCCGCCGGGATATCCTGCCCGCCGTGGAGACCTACGCCGCAAAGGTGGCCGGCACCGCCGCGGCCAAGAAGGCACTGGCTCCCGATCTGGCGGCTTCCTATGAGACGGATCTGGTGCGCCGCCTGTCAGGCCTGACGGACTGTATCGCCCAGCGCACGGAAAACCTGGAGCATCTCATGGCACAGCTGCAAACCACGGAGGATGTCACCGCTTCCGCCTGCCGGATTCGGGACGAGATCCTGCCCGCCATGAGTGCTCTGCGGGCTGCCGCCGATGAGGCGGAGACCATCACCGCCTCTGATTGCTGGCCGTATCCCACTTATGGGGATCTGCTCTTCAGCGTGCGGTAATCGGCAGTTCCCCGGCGGAGTTGTGACCCGCCGGGGAAACAGAAAATTGTTTTGGGAGATCTTGAGAGAAAAGAGGGATTTGGGATGACTTACAGTGCAGTCAATACGATCTGGGTGCTGCTGGGAGCAGCGCTGGTGTTCTTTATGCAGGCGGGCTTTTCCATGTGTGAGGCCGGATTCACCCGGGCGAAGAACACCGGCAATATCTTGATGAAAAACCTGATGGACTTTTGCATCGGCACCCCCTGCTTCTGGCTCTTTGGGTTCGGCGCCATGTTCGGTTTGGGGACAGGGCTGTTCGGTTGGATTGACCCCCTGATTATGGGAGATTACAGCCATATCCTGCCCGCCGGTGTGCCGCTGTGGGCCTACGCCATTTTCCAGACGGTGTTTTGCGCCACATCCGCCACCATCGTCTCCGGTGCCATGGCGGAGCGGACCCGGTTCAGTGCCTACTGCATTTACTCTGCCGCCATTTCCTTAATCATTTACCCCATTTCCGGCCACTGGATCTGGGGCGGCGGCTGGCTGGCCCAGATGGGATTCCATGACTTCGCCGGTTCCACCGCTGTGCACATGGTGGGCGGTGTCTGCGCCCTGATCGGCGCGGCGATCCTGGGCCCCCGGATCGGCAAGTACGGCAAGGACGGCAAGCCCCGGGCCATCTTAGGCCACAACCTGACCTTCGCGGCGCTGGGTGTGTTTATTCTGTGGTTCTGCTGGTTTGGTTTCAACGGCGCTTCCACAGTGGGAATGGATACCGACGAACTGATCGTCCGGGCGGGCCGCGTGTTCTTCAACACCAACCTGACTGCCGCTGTGGCCTGCTGCACGACGCTGATTTTCACTTGGCTGCGCTACAAAAAACCGGATGTGTCCATGACCTACAATGCCGCCCTGGCCGGTCTGGTGGGTATTACCGCCGGATGCGATGCGGTGGACGCTGTGGGCGCGGCCATTATGGGCGTGATCTTCGGCATTGTGATTGTGCTGTCCGTGGAATTTTTCGATAAGGTCGCCAAGATCGACGACCCGGTGGGCGCCATTTCCGTCCACGGCGTCTGCGGAGCCCTGGGCAGCATTCTGGTCGGCGTGTTCGCGGACGGCGCTTCCACGGAGGCCGGTGTCCTCTATGGCGGCGGATTCCACCTGCTGGGGGTGCAGACCTTGGGCGTGGTGACGGTAGCGGCCTATGTGGCGGTGGTCATCACCGTGGTATTTGTAGTGATCAAGCACACCATCGGCCTGCGGGCGGATGCAGCCGACGAGCTGGCCGGCCTGGATGTTTCGGAGCATGGCCTGCTCACAGCCTATGCGGGCTTTGCCATGATGCCGGACACCTTTGTGGATGATGCGCTTCCGGTGGAGCTTCCTGAAGCCGTTCCCGCTGAAGCTCCGGTGCAGGAAGCCGCTGTGGATGCAGCGAAGAAGCCTGCGCCTGCCGCCCCCGGCGGCCACAAGCTCACCAAGGTGGAGATTCTGTGCCGCGAGTCCCGCCTGGAGGCGCTGAAGGCGGCCATGATGCAGCTGGGCATTACCGGCATGACGGTCAGCCACGTGCTGGGCTGCGGCGCACAGAAGGGCCGTCAGGAGTACTACCGCGGCGTTCCCGTGGAGGCGACCTTGCTGCCCAAGGTCCAGGTAGAGATCGTGGTCAGCAAGGTGCCGGTCCGGGACGTGATCGAGACGGCCAAGCGGGTGCTCTTTACCGGTCACATCGGCGACGGCAAGATCTTCGTCTACGATGTGGAAAACGCAGTGAAGGTTCGTACCGGCGAGGAAGGGTATGACGCACTCCAGGATGTAGAATAAGAAGACGGATACGCAGGCCGGTCTCTCCACCGGGAGACCGGCCTGCGCGTTGCTGTGTCTGTGAATGTGTTCCGCGTCCGGCTGTATGAACGGAGAACCGGGAAAAAAACTGTTGGATTTGATAAGGTATTACCATTGACCTGGAGAAAAAATGCAATTATGATGGAATCAGCAAAAATCTTCCCCCGGAGGCAGCAGGACAGGACCTGAAGTATGGACAAGCCAGGCCGGTGCTGTTTGCGGACGGAATACTCCCTGACGGGCGGATCTGCTGGACAGGTCCGGTTCGCCGGGGCGCGGGTGTGTCTGAGATCTATTTTATGCAGGAGGTACGTACACATGGAAAAACGGGAAATGCTTTATGAGGGAAAAGCCAAGCGGGTGTATGCCACGGAGGATCCGGAGCTTCTGATCGTCTCCTACAAGGATGACGCCACGGCGTTCAACGGCCTGAAAAAGGGCACCATTGCCGGCAAGGGCGTGATCAACAATGAGATGAGCAACCGGCTGATGCAGCGTCTGGAAAAGGCCGGCGTCCCCACCCACTTCGTTGAGGAGCTCAGTGAGCGGGAGACTCTGGTCAAGCGCGTGCAGATCGTGCCCCTGGAGGTCATCATCCGCAACATTGCCGCCGGTTCCTTCTCCAAGCGCTACGGCGTGGAAGAGGGCGTGGTGTTCTCTCAGCCCACCATCGAGTTCTCCTATAAGAACGACGAGCTGGGCGATCCCCTGCTGAACACCAGCCATGCTCTGGCTCTGGGTCTGGCTACCCAGGAGGAGATTGACACCATTCGCCGTCTGGCCTTCCAGACCAACGATTTGCTGCGGGCCTTCTGGTCCAGCTGCGGCGTGACTCTGGTGGACTTCAAGCTGGAGTTTGGCCGCCTGTCTGACGGCACTGTGATTCTGGCGGACGAGATCAGCCCGGATACCTGCCGGCTGTGGGACGCCGCCACGGGCGAAAAGCTGGACAAGGATCGCTTCCGTCGGGATCTGGGCGGCGTGGAAGACGCCTATGCGGAAGTGATGCGGAGACTGATGGAACATGAGGACTGCTGAGGAATCCGCCAGGATCCTCCCGCGTCACCTTCATGAGGAGTGCGGCGTATTCGGGATCTTTGCACCACAGAATGAGGATCTGGCCGGTTTGGTGTATTACGGACTGTATGCCCTGCAGCACCGCGGGCAGGAGAGCGCAGGAATCGCCATCAATGACGACGGTGTTTTTTCTGTCTGGCGGGATGTGGGACTGGTCAGTGAGGCTCTGCCTGCCCGGCGTCTGGAGAAGCTGGGGCAGGGGTCCATTGCGGTGGGCCATGTGCGCTATGCTACTACCGGCTCGGATGCTGCACTCAACGCGCAGCCCCTGGTCATCAATCATTTCAAGGGCCGTATGGCCCTGGCTCATAACGGAAACCTGACCAATTCCATGGAACTGCGGCGCAAGCTGGAGGAACGGGGTTCCATTTTCCACACCACCACGGATTCCGAGGTCATTGCCTACGAAATCGTGCAGCAGCGGCTGCGGACGCCGTCCATTGAGGCCGCGGTCTGTGCGGCCATGGACCGTTTGGAGGGCGCATACAGCCTGGTGATCTCTTCGCCCACCAAGCTCATCGCCGCCCGGGACCCCCATGGGTTCCGTCCGCTGTGCATGGGCCGCCGGCCGGATGGAGCGGTGGTATTTGCCTCGGAGTCCTGCGCACTGGATGCGGTGGGAGCTGCCTTTGAGCGGGACCTGCTGCCCGGCGAGATTGTGACCGTGGGACGGGATGGAATTCACCGGGATACCAGCCACTGCGGCACAGCGCCCAAGCGGCTTTGCGTGTTTGAACTGATCTACTTTGCCCGGCCGGACTCCGTGATTGACGGATGCAGCGTCACGCTGGCCCGGCAGCGTGCGGGAGCCTTCCTGGCCAAGGAGCACCCGGTGGAGGCGGATGTGGTAGTGGGCGTGCCGGATTCCGGTCTGGACGCTGCCCTGGGCTATGCCCGAGCCTCCGGGATTCCCTATGCCATGGGATTTACCAAGAACAAATACGTGGGCCGCACATTCATTGCCCCCACCCAGACCATGCGGGAGACGGGCGTGAGCCTGAAGCTCAACCCCATCCGCTCTGTGGTCAGCGGCAAGCGGGTAGTACTGGTGGACGACTCCATCGTCCGGGGAACTACCTGCCGCCGAACCATTGAGCTGCTGCGTCAGGCGGGAGCCAGTGAGGTTCATATGCGGGTCAGCGCACCGCCCTTTGTGGCGCCGTGCTACTACGGTACGGATATCGACAGCGCGGAAAATCTCATTGCCAACCAGCACACGGTGGAAGAAATCGCCCGGATCATCGGGGTGGATTCCCTGGGCTATCTGAGCCTGGAGGATCTGATGCACCTGGGCGGAGAAGCAATGGAGGGATTCTGCACCGCCTGCTTTGGCGGCGAATATCCTACCAAAGTTCCCCCTCCGGGTCAGAAGGACCGCTTTGCCTGCCGGATCGGCAGCAAAGACCATGCAGAATAAATCAAATCCATACAAAAAAAGCGCCGCGGCAAATGCCGCGGCGCTTTTGCTGTATGGGGGATTGGTTGCTTACGCCTCGTAATTCCGCATGCGCCAGACAATGGCGGAGAGCTGGCCGCGGGTGAGGGTGTTGCTGGGCTTGAAGGTGCTGGTGCCATTGGAGAAGTAGCCTTCCACGATGCCGGCGGCGTTGAGGGCCTGGACATAAACATCGGCGGTATCGGTAAAGGGATGGGTGCTGGAGAGATTGGAAATGTCCAGCTTCATGGCCTTGGCTGCCAGCTGGGAGACCTGCAGGCGGGTAATGGGCTGGTCCAGATTCACGCTGCCGGATACCAGACCGTCAGACTGGGCCTTGGAGAGATATCCGCTGAAGGTGTG
Source organism: uncultured Oscillospiraceae bacterium (assembly GCA_944387035.1). Classification (GTDB taxonomy): domain Bacteria; phylum Bacillota; class Clostridia; order Oscillospirales; family Oscillospiraceae; genus Oscillibacter. The sequence continues at coordinate 57,458 of CALXDJ010000010.1, forward strand.
GCTTCCGGTGGGTTTTTGCTCGGGATAGCCGGCGGCCAGCATGACCAGCTTCAGCGCAGCACCGTAGGTAACGGTGTTATCGGGCTTGAAGGTTCCGTTGGAGTAACCGCCGATGATTCCCACGTCGGAGAGCTCCGTGACGTACTTATAGCACCAGGAAGAGGAGCTGACATCGGAGAAGCGCTTGATGCTGGTCACCACGCCCAGGCAGAACTTGCCGGCCGCGATGGCATCGCCGTCCTTGTCATAGGCTACGTAGGGAATTTCCACGGAACCGGTATAGCCGGTGGCGGGGGTAAAGCGCAGCTGGCTCATCTGCTGGTCGCCGCTGCCATAGCCATAACGGGTGGTGGTGTTGGCCTTCAGGCTGACATAGCCGCCGCTGACGGTGACGGAGCCCACATTGGCTTCCGGCAGTTCCAGCAGCTGAATGGAGGCCAGGGCAGTGCCGGTGGCACTGTACACGGTGCTGTAAATGGCGGAAGCGGGCAGGGTTACGGCGGTGTTCTTAGGCGTAACGCCATAGACCTCCGAGACGGCATTCTTGGTCACGCTGATCAGAATGGAGCCCTGCACGGAGCGATTGCTGCTTCCGTAAGCGGTGAAGGGAATGGACGCGCAGTAGTTGGAACCGGAGGGGATATACGTCAGGGAATGGAGACTGTACTTGCTGCCGCTGGGGGAGAAGTACAGATTCTCGTCATCGCAGTTGCCCACGGTAAACTGCATGCGGTCACTGGAGTAGTAATCATAGTACAGAGTGCCGGTGGAGGGAATGCCCATGAGCTTGACATACTCCAGCGTGCTGCCGGGATACTGGGCGGAGAAGAAGCGGGCGATGTCGTTGGCATTGATCTGCACGGCCGTGCCGGTGGTCACATAGTAGCGGATATTGCCGTAGCCGGAGCCGCCCACGGTGTTCTCTTCCGAGGAAATGACCAGGGTGCCGTCCACATATTTTTCCTCATCAAACCACGCCCGGAACTCCAGGGTTACCTTGCCGTCGAAATCGTCGTCTGCCACAAAGGTCAGATCGTTGATGGGATAATCACCGTAGTCAGAGGAGCTGTAGTAGAATTTCGTCTCCTCCAGTTCGGAGCGGGAGAACTCCTCCTCGTTCTTGCCGTCATAGTCGTAGTAAATGGTGCCGTTGGAAGACTTATAGGAGCTGTCGGGGTAGAAGGTGAGGTAGCGCATGGAGCCGGAATACTCTTCCTTGAAGACTTTGTTGAAATCGCTGCGGTCGAACTCGACCTCCTCGCCGCCCTCGACGGTGTAGTTGATGTCGCCCTTGGAGTCGGACTCCTCCACATCTCCGATGAGAATCTTGACCACGCCGTCGATTTCCTCGTCATCGCCGTAAGCGGTGAATTCCAGAGTGACGATCTTGCCGTCGGCATCCTCATCCGCCACGAAGGTCAGATCATCGATGAGGTAGTCCTCGGACTTGTAGTAGAATTCATAATCCTCCAGATCGGACTTGGAGAATTCCTCTTCGTCCTTGCCGTCGTAGTCGTGATACAGCCGGCCGTTGGAGGACTTGAGAGAGCTGCCGGCGTAGAAGACCACGTAGCGGAAGGTGTCATCGCCGTCGAATTCGTCGTCGAAGTACTCCTTGAAGTCCGCACGGTCAAAGTCCACGCTGTCGTCCGGATCCACCTTGTAGGTGATGTCGCCCTTGTCCGTATCCGTGTCGCCGATCTCGATGGTGACGGTGCCGTCCACACGCTCATCATCGCCGTAGGCCCGGAATTCCAGGGTGACGGTCTCGCCGTCGGCATCCTCATCGGCCACAAAGGTCAGATCGTCGATGAGGTAATCCTCGGACTTGTAATAGAATTCGTAATCTTCCAGGTCGGAGCGGGAGAAGGTCTCCTCGTCCTTGCCCTCATAGTCGTGATAGAGCTTGCCGTTGGAGGACTTGAGGGAGCTGTCGGCGTAGAAGATCACATACCGGAAGGTATCATCCTCGTCGCACTCGTCCTCAAAGAACTCCTTGAAATCGGCGCGGTCGAAAGACACGCTCTTGCCCGGATCCACCTCATAGGTGATATCGCTGGAGCTGGAACGGTTCTTGGTGTACAGAGCATAGTAGGTGGTATTGCCGGAGACGGAGGTCTGGGACACTTGCGTGGAAGTGAGATAGGACTGTCCGGTGTACAGCGCGGAAGAGCCGGGATCCTTGGTGGTCCAGCCCTTGAACGTGTAGTTCCGGCTGTCGGTGGAGCGGGTGGGCGTACCCGGGTTGGAAGGCTTATACCCCTTCTTGACGTTTTCGGTCTTATACGTGCGGGAGCCGTTGATGAATGTAACGGTATATTCGGCGGTGCCCATGGAATAGCCGCAGGTATCGCACTTGCCGTCGTTGTTGGGGTCCATGTGTCCGCCCAGGTTGTCCTTATAGCCGCACACGGTGCACTCATCCCAGTGGCTGGTGGAATCGGACTTCATGGTACCGCTGTAAGTGTGGGCCGTATGGGCGGTCTGCGCGCCGCAGTCGGAACACACCTGCCAGTGGGAACCGGCGTCGGTCTCATAGGCGGCGGCCCACTTGTGGGGAGCTACCTGTATGCCGTCACAATCGTTGGACTGACATCTGCGCTGATGCTGCGAAGCGTCCAGTTTTTGCCAGGCACTCCAATTGTTATGGCCGCAATCTGCCGCAAAGGCCACAGGCGTCAGGCTCAGCGCCATGACGGCTGCCAGCAGGCCGGCCGGCAGCTTTCTGGACCAAAATCCTCTCATATGCAACCTCCCATTTTTCAGACGAACTGCACAGGTATTTGTTCTGCCTAAAACATTTCTTCTTGTAACATACCGGAAATGCCCGAACAAATCATGAACAAATTATGAACAAGCAATTTTTTTTAATAGAAAGCAGGTTTTTCTTTACAAATAAATGACTCTCCGATATAATACTATGGTTAATGAAATTCAAAGGACGGAGAAACAACCATGGCTTTGATTGAATATGATGCCTACAAGCAGAAGCTGCGGGATCTGCGGCCGGAGCTGGACAAACTCTCCGCCGCGCTGGATATTGAGGGTGCCCGCCAGGAGGCGCAGCGTCTGGAAGATGAAACCGCACAGGACGGGTTCTGGAACGACCTGGAGCGCTCCCAGAAGGTGCAGATGCGGCTTAAGCAGCTGCAAAACAAAATTTCCCGGCAGGAAAAGCTGGTCTCTTCCTGGGAGGATCTCACAGCTCTTTGTGAGATGGGCCAGGAAGCGGACGATCCTGAGCTGCTGGAGGAACTCAAGGCGGAGTATGCCGCTCTGGAGGAGAAGGTGGAAGAGACCCGGATGACCACTCTGCTCTCCGGCGAGTACGATTCCTCCAATGCCATTTTGCAGTTCCATGCCGGTGCCGGCGGCACTGAGGCGCAGGACTGGGCGCAGATGCTCTACCGGATGTACACCCGGTGGGTGGAGCGTCACGGCTTTACCTATAAGATTCTGGACTATGAAGATGGTGACGAGGCGGGGATCAAGTCTGCCGCGATCTCCATTGAGGGCGAAAATGCCTACGGCCTTTTGAAGAGCGAAAACGGTGTGCACCGTCTGGTGCGGGTATCTCCCTTTGACGCCAATGCCCGCCGTCAGACCTCGTTTGCTGCCGTGGAGGTCATGCCGGAAATTGAAAACGACGAGACCATCGAGATCCGGGACGAGGATATTGAAATGCAGGTGTACCGCGCTTCCGGCGCCGGCGGCCAGCACGTCAATAAAACGTCCTCTGCCGTTCGGCTGATCCACAAGCCCACGGGCATTGTGGTGGCTTCTCAGCAGGAGCGCAGCCAGTTCCAGAACAAGGATAACTGTATGAAGATGCTGCGGGCCAAGCTGTTGGAACTCAAGGCACAGCAGCATGCCGAGAAGATCTCGGACATCAAGGGCGTGCAGATGAAGATCGAGTGGGGCAGCCAGATCCGCTCCTATGTGTTCATGCCGTATCAGATGGTCAAAGATACCCGCACCGGTTATGAGACCGGCAATATTGACAATGTGATGGACGGCGATCTGGATGGGTTCCTCAATGCGTACCTCACCCAGCTGGCCACCGGTGAACTGAAAAAGTGAGTTCCGCTTTGGGCGGAGAAACGGAAACCATCAGGAAAGGCGCGGCTCAGGCCGCGTCCTTTTTCTGAAATTATAGAGAAAGGACTATCACATACGATGGAAAACAAAACTCCGGCCGCAGGGGCGGCCCCGCAGGAAAACAAAATGGGTGTTCTGCCGATCGGCAGACTGTTGGCCGGTATGGCGATCCCGATGATGATCTCCATGCTGGTGCAGGCACTTTATAATGTGGTGGACAGTGTATTTGTGGCCATGCTCAGCGAGAATGCCCTCAATGCGGTGTCTCTGGCGTTCCCCCTTCAGAACCTGATGATTGCCGTGGGCGCGGGTACCGCTGTGGGCATCAATGCCCTGCTGTCCCGCTCCCTGGGAGAAAAGAAGCAGGAGATGGCAGACCGGGCTGCGGGTACGGGTATTTTCCTGTCCCTGTGCAGCTTTGTGGTGTTTGCTCTGATCGGCATTTTCCTCGCCCGGCCCTTCTTTATGGCGCAGGCAGCCTCCGTACCGGAAATCGTGGAAATGGGCACGCAGTACACCCGGATCTGCCTGGGATTGTCTGTGGGTGTGTTCAGCCAGTTCTGCTTTGAGCGGCTGCTCCAGTCCACCGGACGGACTACACTGGCCATGTGCACCCAGCTGGTGGGCGCGCTCATCAATATTATCATGGACCCTATTTTGATCTTCGGTCTGCTGGGTGCCCCGCGGCTGGAGGTGGCCGGTGCCGCTGTGGCCACGGTGCTGGGACAGATTGTGGCAGCCATCCTGGCTGTGATCATGAACCTCAAGCTCAACCCGGAGATTCACATCCGGGCCCGCCTGATCCGCTTTGACCGCTTTGTGGTGCGGGAGATCTACCGGGTGGGTCTGCCCTCCATCGTGATGCAGTCCATCGGTTCGGTGATGACCTTCGGAATGAACAAGATCCTCTTTGTGTTCACGCCCACCGCCACCGCGGTTTTCGGCGCGTACTTCAAGCTGCAGAGCTTTGTGTTCATGCCGGTGTTCGGCCTGAACAACGGCATGGTGCCCATCATCTCCTACAACTTCGGCGCTGCCCGGCCCCAGCGGGTGTGGAAGACGGTGCGACTGACCATTTTCACAGCCATAGCCATCATGGCGGTGGGCTTCCTGATTTTCCAGCTGTTTCCCGATACTCTGCTCAATTTCTTTGATGCCTCTGAGTCCATGCTGACCATCGGTATGCCCGCGCTGCGGATCATCAGCATTTCTTTCCTGATGGCTGGATTCTCCGTGATTGCCGGTTCTGTGTGCCAGGCCATCGGCAATCCGTTTTACAGCATGATCGTCTCCGTGTGCCGTCAGCTGATGGTGCTGCTGCCCACGGCCTGGCTGCTGTCTCAGCTGGGGAGACTGGAGCTGGTGTGGTGGGCGTTCCCCATCGCCGAGGTGGTTGCCCTGGGTTTGAGTATTGTGTTCCTGCGGCGGACCATCCGTTCCGCCGGCGCCCGGATGGCGCAGGTCATGGACAACTGATCCCAATCAAAAAGACGGCTGTGCATTGCACAGCCGTCTTGTTTGCTATCCGCATTTATTCCGCCGGAGGCAGAATCATGTCGATGCCCTTTTGCAGAGTGTCGGCATCAATGGCGCCCATGGCCCGGGCCACCGCGCCGCCCTGGGCATCGATGAAATAGGTGGTGGGCAGGGAGGTGACGCCGTAGGCAATGGCGGCACTGTACGACGTGTCAAAGTATGCCGGCGTGGAGATTCCCGTCTCCTCCAGATAGGCCTGAGCGGATTCCAGAGTCTCCCGGGAGCCGTCGGTCATGTTGACCAGCAGGAATTGGACCTGCCCCTCCAGCCGGGCGGCGGCATCGTCAAAGTCCGGCATTTCACTTTTGCACGGACCGCACCAGCTTGCCCAGAAGTTCAGCACCACCGGGGTGCCCCGAAAATCGGAGAGATGGACCTCGTTGCCGTCGGCATCCACCACGGTAAAATCGGGAGCTTCCGGAATGTCCGACTGCGTGTCGGCGGAGTCTTCCTGGGCGGGGGGTTCTTCGTCCGGAGCCGGATCACCCTCCTGAGCCGGAGGCTCAGAGGAAGGGGACTGGGAGTCAGAGGCGGCAGAGCCGGGTGCACTGTCGGTGTCTGAAGCAGTGGTGGAAGAGAGCTGGCCGGTCTGTGCCCCGGCGGAGAGACGGCTGTACAGGATACCGGCGCCGCCCAGAACGACGATCAGGATCAGCGTCAGGACAATCAGTTGGGTTTTCTTGTTCATAGCGGTCTCCTTTCAGCTGAGCAGACTGATGAGGCGCCCCAGGGTTCCGGTGGCCATGAGAATGCCCACCAGCACCAGCAGTCCGCCGCTGATGATGTTGATGATGCGGTAATTGCGCTTGATCCAGTCAAAGGCGCCCTTGAGGCGGTCAATCAGCACCGCACTGAGCAAAAACGGAACGCCCAGACCCAGGGAATAGGCCAGCAGCATGGCCATCCCTGCGGCCACGTGGCCCTGCTGGGAAGCCAGCATCAAAGCGGAGCCCAGGAATGCACCCACGCAGGGGGTCCAGCCCACAGAGAACACCAGACCAAACAGAGCGGAAGAGAAGAAGCCGAGTTTTGCCGTGTCCACGCCCCGTCCGCTGCCGCCCCGGAAAAGCTGGATGCGGAATACGCCCAGGAAGTTCAGACCGAAGAAGATCACCACCAGGCCGGAGAGAAGATTGACGGCGGTTTGGTGGGCCTTGAGGGCGCTGCCAATGGTTCCGGCCAGAGCACCCATGGCCACGAAGGAGATGGTAAAGCCCAGCACGAATCCTGCGGCGCAGGTGAGGGTGCGGCGGGTAGAACGCACACCGCCGCCTGCGAAGTAGGAGATATAGATGGGCAGCATGGGCAGCAGACAGGGGGAGAGGAAGGTGATGATGCCCTCCAAAAAGGAAATGAGATATTGCACGAAGTGTCTCCTTTGCTGTTGAAATGAATCCTGCTCCGCAGAAAAGCAGAAAGGGCAGGTGGAACTATTGTAGCGGATTATGGTGATCCGTCAAGGGTTTCTTGACACAGACGGAGAATTTCCGTATACTCGAGGCGGAAAAGGAGGAGGACGAGATGGAACTTCGGGAGACGTTTCCCTTTTGGGACCAGCTGAGCGCATCGCAGCAGGCACTGATTACCCAGCGGGCCGTACTGCGGGAAGTTCCCGCGGGAGCGGTGCTCTCCGGCGCCGGGACGGACTGTGTGGGATTGCTGGTATTGCGCTCCGGCCGCCTGCGGGCGTATGTGCTCTCACAAGATGGCCGGGAGGTGACGCTCTACCGGCTCACAGCCGGGGAGATCTGCTTGTTTTCCGCATCCTGTGTGCTGGGAACCGCCCAGATGGATCTCACCGTGGAAGCCGAGCAGGACAGCACGGTATGGGTGATCCCGCCGGATGTGTTCCGGCAGATTGCCCATGAGTCGGCAGCGGCGGCAGGCTATGTCAATACGCTCATGGCCCGGCGGTTTTCCGAGGTGATGTGGCTGGTGGAGCAGGTGATGTGGCAGAGCATGGACCGCCGCCTGGCCGCCTTTTTGCTGGAGGAGAGCGCGCTGGAGCATACGGACACCCTGCGCCTGACCCATGAGCAGATTGCCAACCATCTGGGAACGGCCCGGGAGGTGGTTACCCGGATGCTGCGCTATTTCCAAAGCGAGGGAATGGTGCGTCTGAGCCGGGGAACCGTGGCCATTGCGGACCGGCGCCGTCTGGAGGCGCTGCGTCCATCCAGTGTTTGAATGATAAATGATAGCGGCATCGCCGCGGCGCTTGATGGTGCCGCGGCGATGTTTGTTTCAATGGCAGCATGGAATCAGAGCATGGCCAGGATCTGGTTCTTGGGCCGGGCACCCACGGACTGTGCGGTGACCTTGCCGTCCTTCATCACCACCAGGGTGGGGATGCTCATGACCTGGAAGGCCTGGGCCAGCTCGGGCTGTTCATCCACATTGATCTTGCCCACCTTGATGTCGGGGCGCTGGGCGGCGATTTCCTCCAGGACCGGGGCTACCATCCGGCACGGGCCGCACCAGCTGGCCCAAAAGTCCAGCAGGACGGGGACGGAGCTTTGCAGGACTTCTTCCTGGAAATTGTTCTTGGTAATGGTCATAGCAGACATATTCGGTTCCTCCTTGTTGGATTGTTTGTTGGGTACAGTGTAGCACAGCGGCGGGGGCAGTTCTGTGCGTTTGTCACACTTCGGATTCCTGCAGAGGACGCCGGCCGTTTTTGGCCCGGCAGATCAGCTGGGTCATGGTTCCCATGGGGCAGTAGACGCACCAGGAGCGGGGTTTGCAGAGAGCCATGGTTACCAGGCCCAGCACCGTGGAGGTAAGCATTACGCTGTAAAAACCGAAGGCGAACTGGGAGACCCAGGGGGCCGCGCCGCCGTGGTAGGCCCACTGCCAGGGCAGGCGGAAGGTCCACAGCAGAGTCACTACCTGCCGCAGATCCTGCGCGCCGGAGAATACCAGAGCGGTGGTGAAGAGCATCTGGCAAAACATCACCAGGAAAAAGATGAGAAAGCCGTAGCGGAACCAGCGGCTTTTCATCCAGGCGGGGACGTCCCGCCGGCGGGAAAGGCCGAAGCGCCCGCCCAGCAGGGAAAAGAGCTGCCCGCGGCCGCAGTAGCGGTTGCAGTACCCCTTGGTGCCGCCGGCAATGGCAATGATCAGTGGGATCAAGAAGCACGCCAGGCCCAGCCAGGCGAAGAGAATGTTGAAAAATCCCAGACACAAATACGCCAGGGAGACGATCCAGAGATAATCGTACCAGTGTTTTTTCATTTTGCGGCTTCCTCCCATGTGATGACGCTGGCGGGACACTCCCGCACACATTTGCCGCAGCCGATGCAGCGGGCCCGGTTGACCCGGGCGGTAATGCCCTGCAGAATTTGAATGGCGCCTCGGGGACAGACCTTGACACAGCAGCCGCAGGCCACACAGGTATCCTCCCGGACGACGGCCCGGCGGGAAATACGGATGGGGTTTGGATTCATAAAGCAGCCTCCCTGATTTGATGAGACCATTGTATGCCCCGGATGGGGAAGATACCGTGACGAAATCACAAAGGCCCGGTGCCATTGGCGCCGGGCCTTTGCTGCGGATTACGAATTGAGAAATTCCTGGGGGTCTACCGCTTCCCCGTCCAAGGTGACGCCGAAGTGCAGGTGGGGGCCCTGAGCGGTTTCTGCGGCGGCGGTGGTACCCACCGCGCCGATGATCTCACCGGCGGAGACGGTGTCGCCCTCCTGAACGGTGGGGGTGGCCTGGAGGTTGGCGTAGGTGGTTTGATACCCGCCGTCATGGTCGATGACCACGGTGGTGCCCATCATGGCATCATCCGTGATGCTGGAGACCGTGCCGGAGCAGGCGGCCAGAACCGTGGTGCCGGGTTTGGCAAAGATGTCCACGCCGTCGTGGGTGCGCCAGTCCTCCAGAGTGGGGTTGTAGATCAGTTCATCCACGGAGAACGCTGCCACCACATCGCCGTTGAGCGGTGAGACGATCAGCTGGGGTGCCTGGGCCACCACAGGAGTGTCATCCACCGGGATCTCCGGCATGGAGGCCGGAACGTCTGCCTCGGCGGAAGCGGGTTCTTCCTGCGCTGTCTCGGGGATGATGGGTTCCACGGCGGCTTCATCCGGGGGTTCTGCCTGGATGTCCTGGGTGGGGGCGGCAGCTTCCTGTGCCGGCTGGTCAGCATCCGGATCGGGGCTGGCGGGGCCGCCCAGCAGCAGACGGTATCCGCCTACTCCCACGGCCAGCAGGCACACGGCCGCCAGAATGTAGAAGCCGCTGCCGCCCAGTACGGATTTGAGTTTGTTTTGCATGTGATCCCTCCCTCGATTTTTGGGTCTGAGGGAAGTATGGACGCAATTTCCAGAAGTTATACAAAAAAAGAGGCCGCCCCGGAAGGCGGCCTCTTGTAAGGAGACATTATTTGACAATGAGTGTTTTGCCGTCCATTTCCGGAGGACAGGCCAGTCCCATCACATCCAGAATCGTGGGGGCGATGTCGGCCAGGCGTCCGCCGCTGCGCAGCTCCGTGCCGGCACCGCAGAGAATGAAGGGCACGGGATTGGTGGTATGCGCAGTCATGGGGCTGCCGTCGGGTTGGGTCATCTGCTCGGCGTTGCCGTGGTCGGCGGTGATCATGGCGATACCGCCCATCTTCAGCGTGGCGTCCACCACTTGACCCACACAGGTATCCACGGTTTCCACAGCCTTGACGGCCGCGTCAAAGACGCCGGTGTGACCCACCATGTCGCAGTTGGCAAAGTTGAGAATGATGACATCGTAGGCGCCGGACTCGATGCGCTCGACGCACTTGTCGGCCACCTCCTGGGCGCTCATCTCCGGCTGGAGGTCATAGGTGGCCACCTTGGGAGATGCCACCAGCACCCGGTCCTCGCCGGGGAAGACCGTCTCGGAGCCGCCGTTGAAGAAGAAGGTCACATGGGCGTACTTCTCCGTCTCGGCGATGCGCAGCTGGGTCATGCCCATCTGGCTGAGGTACTCGCCCAAACCGTTGCGCACGCTGGTACGTGGGAAGGCCACCTCCACATTGGGCATGGTGGCGTCATACTCCGTGTTGCACACAAAGGTCAGGGGGAAATACTGGCGGGTAAAGCCGTCAAAATTGGGGTCCACCAGCGCACGGGTGATCTCCCGGGCCCGGTCAGGGCGGAAGTTGAAGAAGATCACACTGTCGTTGTCGGAGATCGTGCCTTCGCTGTCGCACACCACAGGCTCGACAAATTCATCGGTGACGCCGGCGGCATAGGAATCCTTCACAGCGGCCACGGGCACGGGATTGAAGGTAGCGCCCTCGCCATAGACCATGGCGTCATAAGCCTGCTCCACCCGGTCCCAGCGCTTGTCGCGGTCCATGGCGTAATAGCGGCCCATCACCGTGGCAATGCGGCCCACGCCGATTTCCCGGCAGGCCTCCACAGTCCGGGCCACGAAATCCGCACCGGAGGTGGGGGAGACATCCCGGCCGTCCAGGAAAGCGTGGATGAAGACCTTGGTCAGGCCCTTCTCCTTGGCCATGCGCAGCAGGGCAAAGAGATGATCCAGGTGAGAGTGGACGCCGCCGTCAGACAGCAGACCCATCAGGTGCAAAGAAGTGTCGTTTTGCAGGCACTGGTCCATGGCGTGGAGATAGGCGGGGTTCTGGAAAAAATCTCCATCCGCAATGGACTTGGTGATGCGGGGCAGGTCCTGAAAGACCACCCGGCCCGCGCCGATGTTGGTGTGGCCCACCTCGCTGTTGCCCATCTGGCCGTCGGGCAGACCCACATCCAGACCGGAAGCGGAGAGCTCCGTGTGGGCAAAGTCCTGGAAAAACTGGTCCAGCCGGGGAGTGGCGGCAGTGCGGATGGCGTTGCCGGAGGCTTCAGCCCGCAGGCCGAAGCCGTCCATAATAATCAGAGTAGTCGGTGTTTTATTCATAGAATCCATTTCCTCATTTCGCTGGCATTGGCCAGGAGTTCTCAGACGGCGGGCCGCCGGAACGGGAGAGACTCACTCCTGATTGGCGGCGTTGATGATATCCACAAACTGATCCGGCTTGAGGGCGGCGCCTCCGATGAGGCCGCCGTCAATGTCAGGCTGGGCAAGCAGCTCGGCGGCGTTCTTGGGGTTCATGGAGCCGCCGTACTGAATGGTAACGGAACGGGCCACCCGGGCGCCGTAGAGGCTGCGGATGGTGGCACGGATGCCGCTGCACACCTCGCCGGCCTGCTCGGCAGTGGCGGTCTTGCCGGTGCCGATGGCCCAGATGGGCTCATAGGCAATGATGCACCGGCGCAGCTTGTCGGCGGGAACGCCGTAGAGCGCGCTCTTGACCTGCAGGGCAATCCACTCAGCCGTAACACCGGTTTCCCGCTGCTCCAGGCTCTCACCCACGCAGATGATGGGGTTCATGCCGGCGTTCAGGACGGCGTGAACCTTCTTGTTGACGGTGGTGTCGGTTTCGCAGAAATACTGCCGGCGCTCGCTGTGGCCCACGATGACATATTTGACACCCAGGTCCCGGAGCATGTCGGCAGAGACCTCGCCGGTGTAAGCGCCCTTCTCCTCAAAATAGACGTTTTCAGCGCCCACGGAGATCCGCAGGTCCTTGAAGGCCTTGAGGGCGGTGGAAATGTTGCAGGCGGGGACGCAGATCAGCGTCTCGCACCACTTGGCGCGGGGCATGATCTTCTTGATCTCCTCGGCAAACTTCTTGGTTTCGGTAGCGGTCATGTTCATTTTCCAGTTACCGGCGATCACGGTCTTGCGATATCTGCGGTTCATGTTGTTCATGTCTCCTTTTACAGTCTATGAAAAAATCATATGCGGCACGTCCTGCCTGGTGGGACAGGTGATATATAAACCCATTAATTTATAGCGAAAAGCGGTGCATTTGTCAAGCTTTTCGGCGGATTCTTCCACGGAAGAACGCCGTTTTCAGGTATAAGCAGGGGGGACCGCAGGTCCCCCCTGTTTGGACTGTGTGCGCTGTTTTGAAAGAGCCGGGAATACTGCCTCTGCGGAATCCTTACCGGTCCAGCAGGCAGGCCACGCCGGGCAGCTCCTTGCCTTCCAGGAATTCCAGAGAGGCGCCGCCGCCGGTGGAGATGTGGGTCATCTTGTCGGCATAGCCCAGCTGCTCGACAGCCGCGGCGCTGTCGCCGCCGCCGATGATGGTGATGGCGTGGGTCTTGCTCAGAGCCTCGGCCACGGCTTCCGTGCCCTTGGCAAAAGCGGGGAACTCAAAAACGCCCATGGGGCCGTTCCAGATCACAGTGCCTGCGTCGGCCACGGCGTCGCAGTAGAGCTTGACCGTCTCGGGGCCGATGTCCAGGCCCTGCCAGCCGTCGGGAATCTCGCCGGCCTTGACCACCTGGCTGTGGGCATCGGGAGCGAAGGCGTCGGCGCAGACGGTGTCCACCGGCAGCAAAAGCTTGACGCCCTTGGCGGCGGCCTTTTCAATCATCTCGCGGGAGTAGTCCATCCAGTCGGCCTCCAGCAGGCTCTTGCCCACTTTGCCGCCCTGGGCGGCGGAGAAGGTGTAGGCCATGCCGCCGCCGATGATGATGGTGTCGGCAATCTCCAGGAGGTTGTTGATCACGCCGATCTTGCTGGAGACCTTGCTGCCGCCCAGAATGGCCACCAGGGGACGCTTGGGATTGGAGATGGCGCCGCCCAGCACTTCCAGCTCCTTCTGGATCAGGAAGCCGGAGACGGCGGGCAGATAGTCGGCCACACCGGCGGTGGAGGCGTGGGCACGGTGCACGGCACCGAAGGCATCGGAGACGTACAGATCCGCCATAGAAGCCATGGCCTTGGCCAGCTCAGGATCGTTCTTCGTCTCACCCTTTTCAAAGCGGGTGTTCTCCAGCAGCAGGATCTGGCCGGGCTGAAGCGCAGCGGCCTTGGCCTGGGCGTCGGGGCCCACCACATCGCTGGCCATGATCACGGGCTTGCCCAGCAGCTCGCTGAGCCGTGCGGCCACGGGAGCCAGAGACAGCTTCGCAAGGGACTTCTTCCAGCCCTCCTCGGTGGCTTCCTTGCCCTTTTCCGCCTGCTTCTTGGCATAGGATTCAAAGGTGGCGGCGGGCTTGCCCAGGTGAGAGCAGGCGATGACGGCGGCACCATTGTCCAGCAGATACTGGATGGTGGGCAGGGCGGCTACGATCCGCTTGTCGCTGGTGATGGCACCGGTTTCTTTATCCTGGGGAACATTGAAGTCGCAGCGCAGCAAGACCTTCTTGCCGGCTACATCCACGTCACGCACGGTCTTTTTGTTGTAGTTCATCGGAATACTCCTCCATGATGGCTAAAGTTTACGGCGCACAGCGCCGGGGGAAAATAAAGATTGCGGGGGAATTACAGATGGGCCATTTCACCGGTATCCTGCAGCCCGGGAAAGCCGCACTGGCGCAGCGCCTCATAAACGCACACCGCCACGGTGTTGCTCAGGTTCAGACTCCGGGCCTCGGATACCATGGGCAGGCGGATGCACCGGTCATAAAACCGCTCCCGGAAGGAAAGCGGCAGGCCGGCCGTCTCCTTGCCGAAAAACAGCCAGCTGTCCGGAGTGAAAACGGCCTCCGTATAGGAGCGGGGAGCCTTGGTGGTGGTCAGCCAGGCCTGGGCGGCGGCTTCGGGATGGCGGGCGAACAGATCGTCCAGATTCTCATAGTCGCACACCTCCACCAGGTGCCAGTAATCCAGTCCCGCCCGCTTGACCGCCTTGTCCGAGATATCGAATCCCAAGGGGCGGACCAGGTGCAGCCGGGAGCCGGTGGCGGCGCAGGTCCGGGCGATGTTCCCGCAGTTCTGGGGAATTTCCGGCTCCACCAGCACGATGTTGAGCATAATCAAGAAAACCTCCTGAATTTGATACAGGCAAGGGTATTGTAATCCTTTACCTCCTCAAATTCAACTACAATATGTCGAAGAAACGCCATTTTCAGAGAAACGTACGATGCAGGTCCTGGATTTTTTGCAAAATGCTGAAAACGGACTGAAAAAAGGGGCGTTTTCAGCGCTTTGGGAAATTTCTTTCACAAATTCATCGGAAAGACTGGATTTCCTGAAAAAGTTTGATATAATAGGCCTGCGCACAGGCTGCGCTGGTTTAGTTGCGGCCTGGTGAAGTCACAATTTTATTAAAATCTCAGTAAAGGAGGAACGTGTCATGGATCGTCCCCAGAGGGCCGTGCTCTTTCTGGAAGAGGACTCCTCCGTTCCGGAACATTCCAAACCGCTGATGCTGGAAGCCGTTGTTTTTTGCCCGATCCTCACCTGGGCGGGCGAGCAGTTGTTGGCCGATGGTGTGCAGCGTTTTTTTGTCGTCTGCGGTCCCCGTTTCGCCGCGGAAGCCCGGGCATGCCTGCCGGAGGAGGCAGATGTCACGGTTTCTGAGCGGCAGGAGGATCTGATGGCATTCCTGAACACGCCGGACCCGGTGCTGGTTTTGTGCCGGGCGGCACTGCCTGCGGCGCAGGCCGGTCCTGGTTTTGCCTATGCGGCGCCGGGCTATGAGCTGCAGGAGAGCTGGAAAGAGCGGATGACCAATCAGGTCACGGCTGCGGAGCTGGTGCCCGGCTGGCTGCCGGTTTTCGGACCGGATACCATTGCAGAGCTGGAGCCTTTGTTCCGGGAGCGGATTGTCAGGGAGCATCAGCGCAGAGGCGTGCGGATTCTGGATCCCAATGCGGTTTATATTGATCCCCGGGTCACCATCGGTGCGGGCACGGTACTGCTGCCCGGTACGATTTTGAAGGGTGCGTGTCAAATCGGCGTCCGGTGCACCATCGGGCCCAACGCGGTGGTGAACAGCTGCGTTGTGGGAGACGATGTGGAGATCAACGCCTCCCAGGTCAACGAGAGCACCTTCGGCGACGGCTGTGACGTGGGACCCTATGCCCATGTCCGCCCGGGCTGCACGGTGGGTCCCAAGTGCCATATCGGCGCGTTTGTGCAGCTGAAAAACTGCGTGCTGGGAGAAGGCACCAAGATGTCTCACCTGACCTATGTGGGCGATGCCGACGTGGGCAGCGGCGTCAACTTCGGCTGCGGAACCATTACCACCAATTATGACGGGTTCAAAAAGCACCGCTGCACCATTGGCGACCGGGCATTCATCGGCTGCAACACCAATCTCATTGCACCGGTCACGGTGGGCGAAGGCTCCTATATCGCCGCCGGCAGCACCATTACCGATGAGGTACCGCCGGATGCGCTGGCAGTGGCCCGGACCCGGCAGAAGAATCTGGAGGGCTGGGCGGCCCGCCGCAGAAAGATGCATGGACAGGAGCAGTAAGTTCCGCCGCGCTGAACAGTCAAACAACAAATAAAATATAAGTTTTACGAACAATATAGGAAAGAGGGCGTTTGGAAATGATTTCTCACGGCAAGGATATCAAGGTATTTTCCGGCAATTCCAATCCAAAACTGGCGGAGGAAATCTGCAAACTCATGGGAACGAAGCTGGGTGAATCCGAGGTAGGCACGTTCTCTGACGGTGAGGTCTTTGTGTCTTTGTATGAGACGGTCCGCGGCAGCGATGTGTTTGTGGTCCAGTCTACCTGCACCCCCGTCAACAACAACCTGATGGAACTGCTCATCATGATTGATGCGCTCAAGCGGGCATCCGCCGGTCGGATTACCGCAGTGGTTCCCTATTTCGGCTATGCACGTCAGGACCGCAAGGCCAAGGCCCGGGATCCCATCACCGCCAAGCTGGTGGCCAATATGATCACCACGGCCGGCGCTGACCGCGTGCTGACCATGGACCTGCACGCTTCCCAGATCCAGGGCTTCTTTGATATCCCGGTGGATAATCTGGCCGGCAATCCCATTTTCGTGGATTACTACGCCAAGAAGTTCGGCGCAGAGTGCGAGAACATGATGGTGGTTTCCCCCGACGTGGGCTCTGTGGCCCGTGCCCGTGCCTTTGCACAGAAGCTGCATATGAATCTGGCCATCGTGGACAAGCGCCGTCAGAAGGCCAACAGCTGCGAAGTGATGAACGTCATCGGCGATGTGGCCGGCAAGGACTGCATCCTCTTTGACGACATGGTGGATACCGGCGGGTCTCTGTGCAACGCCGCCAAGGCTCTGATCGAGGTGGGCGGCGCCAAGAGCGTGCATGCCTGCGCGTCTCACGGTGTGCTCTCCGGTCCGGCCATTGAGCGGGTCAACAACAGCGTCATTCAGGAGCTGGCCCTGCTCAATACCGTGCCCGAGATTGATCCGTCCAAGAGCAGCAAGATTAAGTATCTGTCCGTGGGCCCCATGTTCTGCGAGGCCATCGAGCGGATCTATCAGGAGATCTCCATCTCCAAGCTCTTCCGCTGAGCCGAAGACAGATCAGGGAACTGAACAGGTGGAACCAACAAGGCGGGAAAGGATACTTTCCCGCCTTGCTCCGCTGTCAGCCCTGCCAGATTTTTAGAAAAGGAGCACAGTATGCTGTTTGGGAATGCATCCTCCGCTGTGGAGTGGCTGGTGGTGGGCCTGGGGAATCCGGGCCAGAAGTACGCCAATACCCGTCACAACATGGGATTTCTCACCGTGGACCTGCTGGCTGAGGAAGCCGGAGTCCAGCTCAACAAGGTCAAGTTCAAATCCGCCTACAACATTCTGCGGTTTGCCGGGGCCCGGTGCCTGGTCATGAAGCCGCAGACGTATATGAACCTCTCCGGCGAGGCGGTGCGGGAGGCGGCACAGTTTTATAAGATTCCGCCGGAGCGGGTGCTGGTCATTTATGACGATGTGTCGTTGCCGGTGGGCAAGCTCCGGGTGCGGCCCTCCGGCTCGGCCGGCGGTCACAACGGCATCAAGAACATCATTGCCCATCTGGGGACCCAGGACTTCCCCCGGGTGAAGATTGGAACCGGCGCTCCCGGCGAGGGCGGCGACATGATCGACTGGGTCATCGGCGTGCCCTCCCAGGCGGATCGGAAAATTCTGCTGGAGACCTTCCACCGGGCCATTGAGGCTGCCGCGTGTATTATCGAGCATGGCTGCCAGAAGGCAATGAATGATTTCAACTGATTGGCTGGTCCGGCGGCAAGATTGGGCCGCCGGAGGCATAGAATAAACCGCGCCGCCACGCGGCGCGGGGTTCTCACACCTCATAGATTTCCATTTTTTTTACAAGGACGATGGCCATGGAACAATTCCTGCAACAACTGCAAACGATTCCGGAAACGGCGGAACTGATCCGCCGGGTGGAAGAGGGCGGCTGCCCGGCGGCGGTCAGCGGACTGCAGCCGGTGCAGAGAGCCTGTGTGGGCGCCGCGGTGGCCCGGGGGACGGGCCGCCCGGCGGTGTTTGTCTGCGGCGACGAGCGGGAGGTCCGGCAGCTGTCCGGAGATCTGCGCACCTTGATGGAACAGGAGCCGGTGCAGCTTCTGGCCCGGGAGTGGCAGTTCCGGCCCGGCGCGGTTTCCTCCCGGGAGTGGGAACGCAGCCGTTTGGCGGCGCTGTATGCCCTGGCCCGGGGACAGGCACCGGTGGTGGTGACGACGGCTGACGCACTGATGGCCCGGACGTTGCCGCCCCAGACTCTGCTGGAGATGTCCGTCACCATCCGCGCCGGAGAGCGGACCGATCTGCAAAGTTTGAGCCAGACGCTGCTCTCCGCGGGCTATACCCGCTGCGACCAGGTGGAAGGTGTGGGGCAGTTTGCCCTGCGGGGCGGCATTCTGGACGTATTCTCCCCTCTGATGGATCAGCCGGTGCGCTGCGAGTTTTTCGATGATGAGATCGATTCCATGGGGACGTTTGACCCCGGCACGCAGCGCCGCACCGCCAATGTGGATTCAGCTCTGCTGCTGCCTGCGGCCGAGGTGCTGCCCCGGTGTGCGCCCGAAGGATTGGACGGACTGGGACGGCGGTTGTCCGCCCTGGCGGAAAAGCTGGAAAAAACCGGCGGAGCCGGTGCAAAAGCCGCCCCCCGGCTGCGGGAGGATGCGGAATTGCTGCTGGGCGGCGGACTGCCCGGCGGTATGGACCGCTACCTTGCGGCTGTTTATCCCGATGCGGTGACCGGCGTGGACTATCTGCCGCAGGATGCAGTGGTCTTTTTCAGCGAGAGCGGCCGGGTGGAGGAGCGGGCCAAGACGGCGGCCGTCCAGCTCCACCAGGACCTGGAGTCTCTGCTGGAGGCGGGGGTCATGTGCGGGGAGTTTGCCCGGGTGGCGTTTTCTCCGGAGGAGCTGTATGCAGCGCTGGAGGAATTTCCCGTCATCATGACGGACTCCCTGCCCACGTCCCGGCATCCTATGCGGCCCCGGGGACTTTTGAGCATGAATGCCCGGCAGCTGAGTGCGTACGGCGGCAGCCTGGAGACCGCCGTGGCAGACCTGGAACAGTACCGGCAAAGCGGCAGCGCGGTGATGGTGCTCTGCGGCAGTGAAAGCCGGTGCCACAACCTGCAGAGGATGCTGGAGGAGCGGGGGATTCCCTCCGCCCTGGACCCCAAGAATACCGCCATGCCCCGGCCGGGACAGATTCGCATCGGTGTGGGAGCTCTCTCCGCCGGGTGCGAGTGGCCGGTTTTGAAGCTGGCGGTGCTGACGGAGGGACAGCTGACGGCCCCGGTGCGCCGTCAGCCCAAGTGGAAAAAAGAGTCCAACCGGCAAAAGCTCCAGTCCTATACGGACCTCTCTCCCGGCGATCTGGTGGTGCATTCCCACCATGGCGTGGGCCGGTTTGCCGGAATCCAGAGGATGCCGGTGGACGGGGTGGAAAAAGACTACATGAAGATCGACTACGCCGGCGGAGACTGCCTGTACGTCCCTGCTACGGCGCTGGATCTGGTGTCCAAATATATTGGCGGCGGTGAGGACCAGGAGCGCCAGAAGCTCAACAAGCTGGGCGGTACCGAGTGGGCCAAGCAGAAAACCCGGGCCAAAAAGGCCGCCAAGGACCTGGCCAAGGGGCTGACAGCCCTGTATGCCGAGCGGCAGCGCCGTCCCGGCTTTGCCTTTTCGCCGGACTCTCCCTGGCAGCTGGAATTTGAGGAGTCCTTCCCCTATGCGGAGACGGACGATCAGCTCCGGGCCATCCGGGAGATCAAGCAGGACATGGAAAAGCCCCGGCCCATGGACCGCCTGCTGTGCGGCGACGTGGGCTACGGCAAGACGGAGGTGGCCCTCCGGGCGGTGATGAAGTGCGTGCTGGACGGCAAGCAGGCCGCCATTCTGGTGCCCACCACGGTGCTGGCGCAGCAGCACTATGCCACCGCCTGCGGCCGGTTCCGGGACTTCCCTGTCAAAATCGAGGTCCTCTCCCGCTATACCTCCGCCAAGGAGCAAAAGCGGATTCTGGACGCGGCCAAGCGGGGCAGCATCGATCTGCTCATCGGGACCCACAAGCTGCTGCAAAAGGGCGTGGAGTTCCATGACCTGGGCCTGCTGGTCATTGACGAGGAGCAGCGCTTCGGCGTGACTCACAAGGAGCGGCTCAAGGAGATGAGCCGCCAGGTGGACGTGCTGACGCTCTCCGCAACCCCCATTCCCCGGACGCTGAATATGGCGCTGTCGGGACTGCGGGACATGTCCACCATCGAAGAGCCGCCCGCGGACCGCCAGCCGGTGCAGACCTATGTGCTGGAGCACGACTGGGGACTGCTGGAAGACGCCATGCGCCGGGAACTCAGCCGGGGCGGACAGATCTACTACCTGCATAACCGGGTGGAGAGCATTGACGCCACCGCCGCCCGCATCCAGAAGATGCTGGGGCCGGAAGCCCGGATTGTCACTGGCCACGGCAAGATGGGGGAGCAGGAGCTCAGCTCCGTCATGCAGGCCATGGTGGACGGTGAGGCGGACGTGCTGGTGTGCACCACCATCATTGAAACCGGCATCGACATCCCCAATGTCAACACCCTCATCATTGAGGATGCCGACAAGATGGGGCTGGCCCAGCTCCATCAGATCCGGGGCCGCATCGGCCGCAGCTCCCGCCGGGCCTATGCCTACCTCACCTACCGAAAGGGCAAGATCCTGCAGGAGACGGCGGCCAAGCGTCTGGCGGCCATCCGGGAATATGTGGAGTTCGGGTCCGGCTTTAAGATTGCCATGCGGGATCTGGAGATCCGGGGCGCGGGCAACCTGCTGGGCCCCGAGCAGTCCGGCTATCTCATGAGCGTGGGCTACGACCTTTACCTCAAGCTTTTGGAAGAGGCGGTGCTGGAGGAGCGGGGCGAGGAGAAGCAGATCGAGACGGAGTGCTCCGCCGACCTCACCGTCAACGCCAATATCCCGGAGCGGTATGTGGCCTCTCCGGAACAGAGAATGGATCTGTACCGCCGGATTGCCGCCATCCGGACCAACGAGGATGCCTCCGATTTGCTGGACGAGATGCTGGACCGCTACGGCGATGCGCCCAAATCCGTGATGGCGCTGCTGGACGTGGCTTTGCTGCGGGCCGCGGCGGCCAAGGCGGGGGTCTCCGACATCTCCCAGAAGAAGGATGTGCTGCGGTTCCAGCTGGCACGGTTCCAGCCGGAGGCGTTGGTGTCGGTGTGCGGCCTGGGCAAGTACAAGTACCGCCTGACCTTGGCGGCGGGAGAATCACCCGCTCTGTCCCTCAAGCTCAAACCGGGCGAGGATGTCCTGGAGGCAGCCCTCGCTCTGGTGGAAGACCTGAAGCTGGCCGGCGAGGGATCCGCGCCGCAGGCATAATTGCCCCGCTTCCCGCATAGGGTTGAAAGGACAACCCGGGGAGAGGAGCGAACGCATATGAAGTTTCGAATCATGGGCCTGGCCCTTTCGCTGTGTCTCGTGCTGTCGTCCTGCGGCGGCCAAGACGGCGGGGGCCAGGCTTCGCTTTTGGCGCAGGCCGCCGGCTGGGACGATACCCAGACCCTGCTGGTGATTGGAGGCCGGGAGGTGCCGGGATGGCGGTATCTCTATTGGCTGGCCGGCGCCTGTGATCAGGTACAGGAGGAATACACCCTCTCCGGCGCGGAACTGGACTGGCAGGCTGCCGTTGGAACCGGAACCCTGGCTGACGAGGTCAAGGACCAGGCCCTGCGGGACACGGCACTGTATACCCAGGTGGAACTGTGGGCGGAGCAATATGGGTATACTCTGACGCAGGAGGATCAGGCATCCCTGGAGCAGGAATGGCAGGAGCAGACCGCGGGCGGCGAAGAGATGGCACTGCGCCAGCTGGAAAGCCAGGGTCTGACCCGGGAGCGGGCGGAGGAGCTGGCATCGGTGGGACTGCTGTATGCGGGGCTGTATCGGATGTGCCAAACGGAGGGCAGTCCGCTCTCACCGACCCAGGAGGAGCTGCAGGCGTTTGCCGTCCAGCAGGGGATTGTGACGGTGGACCGTATTTTCTATCCCGCCGGGGAGGACGCCGACGCGGCCCGGGCCCAAGCGGAAAAGGCATTTTCCGCCCTCAATGGAGCGGCAGATCAGGCGGAGGTGTTTACGGCCCTGGCCTCTGCCGCGGGAGATCCTGCCGGGCCCCGGACCATCACGGTGGGAGACGGAATGCTGGACCCGGAACTGGAGGAGGCGGCCGCTGCCCTGGAGGAGGGGCAGTGCTCCGGAATTCTGGAGACAGAAGCGGGGTTTTCCATTTTGCGCCGGCTTTCCGACGATTCTCAGGAATTGGCTGGGGCGTGGTTTGATGTGCAGCTTCAGAATGCGGCGGCAGACGTTTCGGTGGAGACCGGAGAGCGGTATGACCAGCTGGACCCTGCGGAATTTTACACCGCTCTGGAGCGGCTGCGGGAGCAGCCGGAACAGACGGAATAGCCCTTGGAAAACGGGGACTTCGTCACCTTGACGAAAAGAGAGATTGTTTTGTCAAAGATTTAACAAATTTTCAAAATTCACAAAGATTTACATTGACGCAAGCGGGAAAAGCCACTATAATCAAACTCGTGAGAAGACAATCTTCACAATTTGTCAAAAGTTTGGCAAATATGTTACGGGCCTGATCATGCTGTTTGGAGCCCGTATCCGGGACGGTGCAAGGCCGCCAAATAAAAAAGAAAAACGGAGGAACACCATGAAAGATCTCTACGTCGTGAATTGCTGCAGAACCGCTATTGGCTCTTTTGGCGGCTCCCTGAAGAACACGCCCGCCACCGAGATGGGTGCCATCGTCGTCAAGGAGGCCCTCAACCGCGCCGGCGTGAAGCCCGAGCAGGTGGATGAGGTGATGTTCGGCTGCATCCTGACCGCTGGCCTGGGCCAGAACGTGGCTCGCCAGGTCTCCATTAAGGCCGGCATTCCTTACTCCGTTCCCGCCTATACCGTGGGCATGGTCTGCGGTTCCGGCATGAAGTCCGTCATCGAGGGCGCCCGCTCCATCCTGGCCGGCGACGCTGAGATCGTGGTCTGCGGCGGCACCGAGAACATGAGCGCCGCTCCCTATGCCGCTCCCGACGCCCGCTGGGGCGCCCGCATGGGTGACAAGAAGCTGGTGGACACCATGATCAAGGACGGCCTGTGGGACGCCTACAA
>CALXDJ010000011.1 GCA_944387035.1 uncultured Oscillospiraceae bacterium
TCCAGCGAGTCCACTGGCTCCAGCGAGTCCACCGGCTCCAGCGAGTCCACCGGCTCCAGCGAGTCCACCGGCTCCAGCGAGTCCACCGGCTCCAGCGAGTCTACCGGCTCCAGCGAGTCTACTGGCTCCAGCGAGTCCACCGGCTCCAGCGAGTCCACCGGCTCCAGCGAGTCCACTGGCTCCAGCGAGTCCACCGGCTCCAGCGAGTCCACCGGCTCCAGCGAGTCCACCGGCTCCAGTGAGTCCACTGGTTCTGGTGAGCCGACTGAGCCCAGCGAGCCCACTGAGCCTGCCGATCCCGTTGATCCTGTGGATCCCGGCTTCTCCGTAGATCCAGAGACTCCTGGTGAGCCGACTGAGCCCAGCGAGCCTGAACAGCCCGCGGAGTCTGGTTCTTCCGGTTCTTCCTCTGCTCCTGAGGTGAGCTATGAGGCATGTACCGAGACCTGGACCGTGATCGTTCGGGAAGAAGAGCCCATGCTCACCGGCGAAGCGGAGTATCAGGGCGTCAAGGTGACGGTCAATGTGCCTCAGGGCGCCTTTGAAACGGTCCCCGAGCTGGTGATTCTCCCGGTGGTGCCCGAAGAGGAGCAGGAGCCCTCTCTGGCCACGATGCTCCTGGATGCCATTACCGGTACCGAGGAGCCCCAGGTGGCGGAAGCAACCCTGGAAGAGGTCAGCGAGTTGCTGGTAGAAAAGGATGAAGTGACCGAAGAGACTCCGATGGTGGCCTTCGACATCACCTTCTATACTGTAGATGAGGAGACCGGCACCCGTACTGAAGTCCCGCCGATGCTTCCCATCGATGTGGAGTTCTCGGTAGCCGGCTCTGAGCTGGACCAGGAGGACACCGAGCTGCAGGTCTACCATGTGGACAGCGACGTGACGGATGCAACTGCCGTAGACACCGAGGTGGAAGATGAAACCGTTGCCAAGGTGGCTGCGGAGGAGTTCTCCATCTATGCCATCGTTGCGGCTAAGCCTGTTCAGCCCAATGCATATACTGTTCAGATCAATGAAGCCCTGACTCTGATGAATTACTATCAGGGAACGGAAAGGAGTGATCTCCGGGCAGGTGACTGGTCTGTCAAGGCTACGGTGGATGAAAATAACCAGAACCCCGGCACGGACGGCGCCTGGACCATTCAGCCGGCCAATCCCCGCAATACCAATTCGATTGA
This sequence comes from uncultured Oscillospiraceae bacterium, assembly GCA_944387035.1. Classification (GTDB taxonomy): domain Bacteria; phylum Bacillota; class Clostridia; order Oscillospirales; family Oscillospiraceae; genus Oscillibacter. The sequence continues at coordinate 1,182 of CALXDJ010000011.1, forward strand.
GATCCTGTTCCGGGAGCCGGGTACGTATGAGGTAACCTGCCGCTTCCTGCTGGATGAGAATGCAGTGGACGAAGAGCAGCGGTATAAGACCAACACCTTCATCGTCTCGGTGGAGGAAGGCGCGTACTATGCTGACGATGTTTACGTGGAAGTACAGTTCCGGAACATCGCGGAAAAGAGTGCGGAAAATCCCCTGCAGGGTGTAGCCGATTCCGGACTGTTCCGTGTCAATCTCTCCGGCGACAAGGAAGCTGATCTGGAAGGCGATCCTGCCGATCGGGAGCTCTATACACTGACCCAGAAGTGGCTGTATGGTTGGCTGGAACGTTATGGAGTGAACGTAGAGGGCTCCGGTGCCCGTTTGAGTGGTAGGGATGGCCATGACTATGTGTTTTATGGAACCTCCCTGGACGGCGAAGATGTTTCCCTCCGGGTTGGCCAGAATGAGAGCGGAGAGGGAAAGCAGACCCTGATCCATGAGAACAACGGATATCCGGTGAGCCGTGAGAACCCCATTGTTCTGCAGGTGTACTACCAGTCCACTGCTAATAAGAGCATGGATATCTCGCTCTACGATTATGACTTTTACAGTAACAACCCCACTGGAGGAATCAACAGCAACTTCAACTATGCGGACAAAAGGACCACCAATAACCGTTTTTCCATCGGCGATAACAATGCGCCGTATCAGATGACCAATGGGGAATGTCCTGGCCGCAGGCAGAACTCGGCCGGCAGATACGTCAGTATCAACAGTTGGTCCCAGGCCGATGACGATCATGTAATTCAGGGAATGGTCTCCGGGCTGGATTCCAACGGCGATCCCATTTTTGCAGATGGCATTCAGGCGCCTCAGCTGTTCAATAACGTTTATCAGGTAGGCAAGGGTACGCAAAAGAATGATAAGCTCCCCTTCCAGTGGATGGACATTGATACCTATCATTATGGCCCCAACAGTGGAAAGGGCTATGAGGATGGGAAGTTCCTGCCGTTGGGCAGCGGCAACTTCTACTTCGGCATGCGTCTGGAAGCCACCTTCCAGGTGCCGAAGAACTATGACCGTCCTTTGACCTACTCTTTCTCCGGCGATGACGACCTGTGGGTATTCATCGACGGGAAGCTGGTATTGGATATCGGCGGCAAGCATGCGGCACTCCAGGGCGAGGTGGACCTGGAAACCGGCAAGGCCGTGGTGCATGTGGGATCGGGCGGCAGAGAGGACGTTGTAACCCACTATGACGTGCCCAACCTGCGGGACGGCCAGGAGCACCGGATTACCATTTTGTATCTGGAGCGCGGTGCCAATGAGTCCAACTGCGAGATGACCATCCGGCTGCCCAACCTGACGCCGCTGGCCAGCGATGTGATCCCGGTGAATCAGCCGTGGCCTGTGATTGACAAGACCGTCAGCGCCACAGTGCAGAATCCGGACTATCAGGACGCCAACAACGAAGCGGCAGCCGTGGAGGTTGAGGCGGGTGCGCGGTTTGCGTATCAGATCAAGGTGGAAAACCTGGGCGGACTTCCGGCTAAGGATGTGGTGGTAACCGACGTTCTCCCGGTAGGCGTTACGGTGGATTCCACCGGAAACTGGTATAGTGCAACCGGAACTGTATCTTACGATTCGCAGACCCGTACCATTACCTGGCACGTGCCGACTCTGGATGCCAAGCAGGGTAGCCAGGCCGCGGATTCCGAGACCCTGACGGTGTACGCCACGGCGCCCTCTCCCGCGCGGACGACGACGTATGAGAACACCGCTTCCATTTCCGGTACGGAAAAGTCTGACGAGGCATGGATCAAGGTGATTCCCTCCACGCAGGACCTGACATTCTACAAAGAGTGGGTCAATTATGCTGCGGGCAGCCGGTCCATCAGCATTACCGTCACCAACGGAACGGATACCTATACGGGAACCGGTCTGACCGTGGGAGGAGACTACACGCTCAGTGGATCCTCCGGTGCGGAGGTCAAGGCTTCTGTGACGGCGGACAACGGGGACAACGGTAAGTGGAAGGTGCAGGTTACCGGTCTGCCTGCCAACGGCACGTATACCGTTACCGAGACTGCGGTGAACGGCCATGCCTTTGTGGCAGGAAATCAGGTGGATGTGGATACCAATGGCGATTTCGTCAATGATACCCGGTGGGTGCGCAGCAGTGCCACCGTGCAGGATGGCGGGACCTTTACCAATACCCGCTGGACCCTGGTCAACACCGTCAGCGGTGACGATCTGACCCTGAACATCCATAAGACCGACAGCAAGTCCGGCGCAGATCTGTCCGGTGCGGTATTCCAGGTGTACAAGGGAATGGTTGCTCCCGGCAATGCAGTGGGAGCTTCTGCCACGACCGATGCCCAAGGCAATGCCACCATTACACTGGATGCAGAAGAGCTGGAAACCGGCACCTATGTGCTCTATGAGGAAAAAACACCCAGCAGCGCTTATACGGAACATGTGCGTGAGACCTTTACCATTACGGTGAGCGCGCAGACCGGTGAATCTGTTTCCAATGACCAGCACACCATCACGACCAATACCCACTACACCGCGACGGTCGATGGTTCTGCGACCAAGTCCTTTGAGCTGACCAATACCCACAGCACGGGAACCCTGACCATTGAAAAGCGGATCTACATCGACGATAAAAGCAAGATCCCCGATGAGACGGTCATTTTCTACGGCAGCAGCGATAACGAGAAGGTTACGTTTGCAAAGAGTGAATTTGTTGAGCATGTGGACGGCGGCTACTATGTGGCCAGCAAGCAGATTTTCGGCCTGAACACCGGCAGCTACACCATTTCTGAGACCCGCCCCACGGTCACCGGCTACGATGGCCAGACCGGGATCAACGGCGGCACGCTCAGCAGTAATGAAACTGTCTCCGGTACCGTCCAGCTGGGAACCGACGGCACCACTGTGAAGGTGGAAAACCACTACGAGCGCACCACCCACGAGCTCACTGTCAGGAAGAACGTGGATTGGACGAGCGAGAGCCAGGCTCCCGATGCGCGGGATACCTACACCGTGCAGGTGACGATCGGCAACGGCGGAACTGCACAGACGGTTACCGGGTTGACGGTGGATAACGCCGGCGCCTTGAACGCCACCTATGTGTTCACAACACTGAAGGATGACGACAAGGCTACTGTGCAGAATGTCCCCTATGGTGTGGAATATGAAGTGAAAGAGACGGCTGTTACCAACAATGGCGACGGCGCCTACAGCACTCCGACGTATACCAATGACACCGGCACCATGGGAACGTCCAATGTGGCTGTCACCGTGACGAACCCTTACTTCCTGTCCGAGACCACCACGTTTACTGTGAGCAAGGATTGGAAGGAATGGGATCAGGCAGCGGGCACAGCAAATACCACCGACAAGCGTGCCGACAGCATCACCGTGGGCCTGTATGTGGGCAATGCCCTGGTCCAGGGTACAGAGAAGACTCTGACTGCTGCGGACAGCTGGACCACGACCTACACCGTGCCCCAGTACAACGCGGACGGCACGGAGATTTCCTACAGCCTGCGTGAGACCAAGATCAACGGCACGTCCTTTGATGACAATGACCGCGTGGTGGTCTACGGTGGAGAGACGACTGCTTCCGGAGAAAAGGAAGTGGAGGGCTACTGGACCAGCCAGGTCAGCGGCATGACCATCACCAATACCTATTTCCCTGCCGAGGATATCAGTGATACCCAGTTCCATGTCAAGAAGGTCAGCGCTGCTGACGAGGATACCGTGCTGGAGGGTGTCGTGTTCACCCTGAGCGGTCCCGGCGGAACGCAGGAGCGGACCACAAACGCCAGCGGCATGGCGACCTTCTCCAACCTGGTACCCGGTGAGTACACACTCACGGAGAAGAGCACCATTTCCGGCTATGCATTGAATGAGACGGAATGGACCTTCACAGTGTCTGATGACGGTACCCTGACGGATGTGAAGGCTCCCGGTGAGGCCGGCAACAGCGGCAACCTCTTCCAGAACTTCTGGGATTGGATCGTCAGCAGTGTTTCCGGTGCTCAAAAGAGCTATGACTCTGAGAGCAAGACCCTGACCGTCGAGAATACCCCCATTGTTACCGGCCTGACCAAGAAGGTCTGGACGGAGCAGTACACCGCACCCAGCTTTAACGCCGGTGCCTATACCGATCCTAACAAGTGGGCAGATTCCGCTTCCTGGACCGGTCTGGCTGCCAATACTGATTCCGTGAAGGCCCTGTTCAAGGTCACTGTTACCGGCACGGCCGGCGCCAGCTATGCTGTCAGCGATACCATGACCATTGATGGTCAGAACGTGGCCCGGTTGGTTTCCGATAACGCCAGCGGCACCATTCCCGCCAGCGGCAGTGTGGATGTGTACTATGAGGCCAAGATCCCCGTGAACTTCGGTACGGAGCAGACTTACACCAACACCGCCACTATGGACCAACGCAGCGATTCCGCTTCGGTCACCGTAAGCAAGGTTGACTACGAGACCGGCAGCATGACCCTCAAGAAGGAATGGGACCACGGCACAGGCAATATGGCCAACAGCGAAGCCAATAAGGCCAACCTGGATACCGTGACCTTCCAGCTCCAGCGCAAGACCAGCGGCACAGACTGGGCCAATGTTCCTGCCAGCGAGCTGACCGGCAAGGTGTCCACAAACGCTACGGTCAACACCGACGGCACTCTGACGGTGACGACCACCAACGGTACTGATGCGACTGTCACCATCAGCGGACTGCTGATGGAGGACGCGGACCTCAACGACTATACCTATCAGGTTGTGGAGACGAAGATCGCTGAAACGGCCTTCACTGACGGCAAGGTTCTGGGCTATACCCAGAATGGCCCGCAGACCGTGACCGGCGGCAGCGCCACCATTACCAATACCTATTCTCCTGCGACGATTCCTGAAACCGGTACGACCGCCAGCTTCCAGGTCATCAAGACCGACGGCGCGGATACCAAGCTCGAGGGCGCGGTGTTTACCCTGAAGAAGGACGGCGCGGCGGCAGGGACCCGGCAGACGACGGGTACCAATGGCACGGCCACGTTCTCCGGTCTCACGGAAGGCACCTACACTCTGGAAGAGACGACGCCTCCCGCCGGCTATGCCAAGAGCAACAGCACCTGGACCATCGTGGTGGAATCTGAAGATACCTACACCCACAATGCCAACGGTTCCGTCACGGTGACCACGAATCACTTCATTGCCGCGGGCGGTATCACCGGAACCCGTGCCCCCAACCTGACGGAAAATGACTATGTGATTACCGACAAGTCCATTACCGTCTACAACACCCGGGAAACCGGCAGCTTGACCATCACCAAGGCGCTCTCCGGCACCGGCTGGACGGCTGCGGACGATGTGATTTCTGCCAGCGGCGCAAACGCCAAGAAGTATACCTTCGTGGTTACCGCTCCTGCCGGAAGCGATCTGAGCAATGTCACGGCCGTAAAGGCTGACGGCACGGCACAGACTGTGGCGGTCAGCGACAATACCGCTACCGTTACCATCACCGGTGCGGGCAGCGTCACCCTCCGCGGACTGCCCACCAGCGCGGGTCACGGTACGTATACCGTCACCGAGCAGGGCAGCAGCGCATCCATCGATGGTTACACTCTGAAAGTTTATGACGCCGCCCAGGGTGGCACGGAGATTTCCGCCAACGGCGGGAACTATGCCCAGGCCAACCTGACTGTCGGCACCACCGACGCAGCTTCTGTGACCTTCCGCAACGACTATGCACGCAATACCGGCGCCGACATTGTCAATCCGGCTGCGCTGCAGGTCGTGAAGAAGGACCAGGACGGCAACGATTTGGCCGGCGCGGGCTTCACGGTGTACACCGACGCCAATTGCACGATTCGCAAGTATGACGAGCAGATTACTTCTGCGGACAACAACTACACGGCATCCTTTACATTCAGCGAAGCAGACTTTGCAACTGCGTATACCGCCTATTATCTGAAGGAATCCACGGTTCCCGCGGGCTATGACGGCGATACGACCATCTGGAAGATCACCGGCAGCCGCTCCACCACCTTCGAGATCAGCCAGTTGGATACGGAAAACGGCAACGTCTTCCACAAGATTTACAACTGGGTCCTCTCCCTGGTGAACCGGGATACCAATGCTGCGGCGACCTATACCACCACTGAGACGGACAACGGCCTGGTGCTGACCATGACGGTCACCAACAGCAAGAAGACCAGTCCGGAAGAGGACGTGGTGCCTACGGGATTCCAGCTCCGCAAGGTCAATGAGTCCGGCGAACTCATCACCCACGACTCCGCCGTATTCACGGCATATGGCACCCAGGCGGATGCGCAGAATGAAACCAACCCCGGTCAGACCTACGCCACCGAGAATGGTGTGATCAACTTCGTGTTCGATCAGCCTGACGATGTGGGCACCTTCTACCTCAAGGAGACCCAGGCTCCCAGCGGCTACGCTGCCGGCGGCCAGATCTGGAAGGTAGAGGTCACCTCCGCCACGGATGACGACTGGTACAATGCCGCGGAGGATCTCTATCAGAAGCACACCGTCTACACGGTGACCGTGGACGACATGACCTACACCCAGGCGGATGTCCTGACTGTCACCAACACCCGGACCTACGGCTATCTCACGGTGGAAAAGACGGTGGAAGGACTGGAGAAGAATGAGACCCAGACCTACACCTTCACCGCTTCCAGCAGCGACAACGGCGATGCCGAGCATACCCACACCTTCTCCATTACGGTCAGCGGCAATGATACCCAGGCTGCTGCGGCGATCCGGGTTCCTACCGGTACCTACACCGTGGTGGAAAACAACAAGGCTGATCTGGACATCAACCACTACAGCGGCCCTGTGGTAACGGGCGAAGGTGAAGTGGCGGTTGGCACGAACCATACCGACGCCAATCCCGCCAAGATTACCATTACCAACACCTACAAGTATGATCCTCAGATTCCGGAGACCGGTACTGTGACCGGGTCCAAGATCTGGAACGACGGCAACGATGCCGACGGCCTGCGGCCCGACAGCATCCGGGTCCAGCTGCTCTACAACGGCCAGGCGCTGGATGAGCAGGATGTCACCAGCGGTGAGTTCACCTTCGAGTATGACGCTTACCTCTATGATGACCGCAGCCTCTTCTCCGTCAAGGAGATTGGTTACACGATGGACGGTGTGTACACCGCGTTCCAGAGTGATGACGAAGGCGTGCCCGGCTATGACCGTCCCGCCTACGAGGGATTCGACATTACCAATACCCGTGCCTACGAGACGGTGACGGTTAATGTGGAGAAGACCTGGCGCGACAGCGGCGAACAGCCCATCACCCTGCGGCTGCTGGCCAACGGTCAGGAAGTGGACAGCATCGTTCTGGACGGTGAAGTGGATCAGACCGAGACGGAGTCTTGGAAGGCCAGCTTCGGCGAGCTGCCCAAGAATGCCAACGGCGAACCCATTGATTACACGGTAACGGAGGATGCTTTGGGCGGCCGGTGGCGCTCCAACATCGCCGAGTTCGTGGATGGAGACACGTACCTGTTCTATGTTTCCAACTGGCGCAGCAACGGCGGCGGCGGAGACGGAGACGACGGCGACGAGACGGATATTCCCGATGAGAATACCCCGACCACGGATCTGCCGGACGAAGGCACCGACATCCCCGATGAGGAGACTCCCACTACCGACCTGCCGGATGAAGGCACCGATATCCCCGATGAGGAAACCCCGCTTGCAGACGTTCCCGCTACCGGCGACAATCTGATCGCTTGGATTCTGGCGGCTGGCGTCTCCGGGTTGGGTCTGGTTTGGCTGGCACTTTCCGGCAAGAAGCGCAAGAACGAAGAGCAGGAATAACACTTCGGATCTCCCTGTGAAATTCCTGTACGGTTGAGAGAAGGCCCGGACTTGTGGTCCGGGCCTTCTCCACTCCGGATGGCGTAATTCCTTCGGAGAACAAAAGGAGGACATGTTGTGAAAAAGAAGCTCCGGATTTTGGTAATGCTGGTGTTGGCAGCGGTGTTTATAGGCAGCCTCACGATGGTGATTCTCCGCAGTCTGGATTACCGCCGGGGTGAGGAAGCCTATGCAGAGGCGGAGTCTCTGGTTCAGCTGCCGGATCTGAGCGGTTTGGAAATTCCGGAGCCGGCGGAGCCAACCGATGAGCCGGAACAGGAGGTTTATATCGACCCCTATGCCGATGCTCTGCGCAGCATGGACTTTACTGCCCTGCGGGAAGTCAATGATGACGTGCTGGGATGGATTCTGATTCCCAATACGGTCATTTCCTATCCGTTGCTGCAGGGGGAGGATAACCAGTACTATCTGACCCATACCTGGAAAAAATGGACCAGTGCCGTGGGTGCAATTTTCATGGACAGCCAGAATAACCCGGATTTGACGGACTTCAATACCATTGTCTATGGACACCGGATGAATAACGGCTCCATGTTTGCTTCCTTGAAAAATTATAAGCAGCAAAGTTATTGGCAGTCCCATCCCTGTGTGTATATCACGGGGGACCATGGCAGCTACAAGTACGATATTTTTGCTGCTTATGAGGTTTCTACCCAGGGCATTACCTATCAGCTGGGCTTTTCCGGAGATGCAGACAAGCAGGAATTTCTGGATGCGTGCATGGCGCAGTCGGTGATTGACACGGGAATTGTCCCGACCGTGCATGACCGGATTTTGACCTTGTCCACTTGCACCGGCAACGGGCACGCCACCCGTTGGGTAGTGCAGGCAGTGCTGCGCTGTGAAGCTCCGGCAGAGCCTCAGCCGGAGGAAACCCTTCCGGCGGATTCTCAGAGTGCGCAAACGGCGCCGGTAGAGACTGTGCCGGAAGAAACGGCCCCAGAAGAGGGGGCGGAGAATGCGGCGGCAGATTCTGCTCTGCAGACGACGGATGAGCAGCAATCCCCGGAATCTGCGGCTTCGGAAGAAGCGGAGCCGCAGAGTGAAGCGGAGTCCACAGCTCCACAAACACAGCAACAGGAAGATTTACAGGAGGAACCGGTGACTTCTGCTGAGGAGCCTGTATCCTCCCAAACCCCGCAGGAGGGAACGGAGAATCCCTGAGTTCCATCATAAGACGGCCACGGCGCAATGCTGCGCTGTGGCCGCCTTGTTTACAAATCCGGAGGGAATGGTTTACAGAAGCGTGAAAAAGGAGTACACTCGAACATATCTGCAAAAGGAGGGATGACATGAGCCGACAAGCTGTGTTACAGGCTCTGCGCAGCCGGGAAGGGGGATATCTCTCGGGTGAGGAACTCAGCCGGCAGCTGGGACTCAGCCGTACTGCCATTTGGAAGGCAGTGGATGCCCTGCGCAAGGACGGGTATCAGATCGAGGCCCGCACCGGTTTGGGGTACCGGCTGAGCGCCGTTCCCGACGCTTTGACGGTAGAAGAGATTCGCAATGCCCTTGCTCCGACCAAGATGGTGGGGCGGGAGCTGTACTGCTTTGATGAGGTGGATTCCACCAACACGCGGGCCAAACAACTGGCCATGGAAGGCGCGGAAGATGGAACGGTCGTAGTGGCCAACTGCCAGACGGCCGGCCGGGGGCGGATGAATCGCTCGTTTGAGTCCCCGCGGGATAAGGGAATCTATTTGACGGCTTTGCTGCGCCCGGAGCTGCCCACAGAGCGGCTGCTGCCGGTAACAGCCATGACAGGCGTAGCGGTGTGTGCTGCGGTGGAACGGGTGTGCGGAGTCCGTCCGGGACTCAAATGGCCCAATGACCCTGTCATGGGGGGGCGGAAGCTGTGCGGGATCCTGACGGAACTGTCGCTGGAAGCGGAAACGGGAAGACTGCAATATCTGGTGGTCGGTGTGGGCGTGAACGTGCTCCATAGCCGGGAGGATTTTGCACCGGAGCTGACGGAGGTGGCAACCTCCCTGGCACAGGAGCTGGGCCATCCGGTGTCCCGTCCGGTGCTGGCGGCAGCATTGATTGAGGAATTGGACCGATTGTATCAGGCGCTGGAGAATGACGATCTGGAGCCGTATCGGAGTGCCTACCGGGCATCCTGTGTGAATTTGGGGAAAACGGTACAGCTGCTGGAACACGGCCAGCGGGAAACGGCGCAGGCCGTGGGTATTGACGACGCCTTTGGCCTGATTGTCCGGGATGCAGACGGCCGGGAACGGGTTGTTCGCTCGGGAGAAGTGTCGGTAAGGGGGCTTTATGGCTATGTGGACTAAGGCGCAGTGCAAAGTCCAATGGGAGCTGTTCTGCCTGTTCATTCGGATTGGCCTGATGACCTTTGGCGGAGGAACCTCCATGCTGCCTATTCTGCAGAGAGAACTGGCAGATCAGCGGGGCTGGCTGACGGAGGAAGAGCTGATGGATTACTATGCCATCGGCCAGTGTACACCGGGTATCATCGCACTGAATGTGGCGACGTTTACCGGGCGCAAGCGAGGCGGGGATTTAGGCGGCGTGGTAGCCACGGCGGGCTTTATCCTGCCGTCTTTGTGCATCATCATCGCCTTGGCCGGTGTGATCACCAGTGTGGAGCATCTCAAGTGGGTGCAGAATGCATTTGCGGGAATCCGGGCCTGTATTTGCGTGCAGATCCTCAACGCGGTGATCCGGCTGGCGAAAAAGGCACTGGTGGATATCTGGACCGTGGGGATTTTTGTGCTGGTGTTTGTGCTGGGAGTCTTCGCGGATGTCTCGCCGGTGTGGTTCGTACTGGCCTCTGCCGCGGCGGGACTGGTGATTCGGGAACTGGAAATGAGGACGGGTGCGAAATGATTTATCTGCAGCTTTTCTGGGCCTACTTCAAGGTGGGGCTTTTCGCCATCGGCGGCGGAATGGCGACCATTCCCTTCCTCTATGATCTATCGGATAAGACGGGCTGGTTTACCCATGCCCAACTGGCGGATATGCTGGCAGTGTCGGAATCCACGCCCGGCGCCATCGGCGTGAATATGGCGACCTTTGTGGGATATGTGACAGCCGGAATTCCCGGAGCGGTGGTAGCCACGGTGGCGCTGGCTTTGCCGTCGATCATTGTGATTTTGCTTATTGCACGGTTTTTGAGCCAGTTTCGCCACAGCCGCCAGGTGGAAGCGGCGTTTTACGGATTGCGGCCCGCTTCGGCGGCTCTGGTGGCAGCTGCCGGAATGTCGGCGGTCATGCTCTCTCTGTTTGATTTGGATACCTTTCATGTGACCGGCGCGATCAGCGATTTGCTGCGCTGGAAGGCGTGGATTCTGGCAATTGTCGTGCTGGTGTTGACGAATTGGGTCAAGCGCACCCGTTTCTGGCACCCGATTGTGTTCATTGCGCTGTCTGCTGTGGCAGGCGTGGTGTTCGGTTTTGCAGGCACATGATCACCGCGGGACCATCTGGTCCCGCGGTGATTTGCGCTTTCTCCAAGGGACAACTATGGCTGTGCAGTTATTGCATGGTGTGCAAAGAAAAACGGAGATTTCGCTATGCCCTTTTTCATCATCGCTCTTTGTACCGGGAAAATCGACTGCAAGAGACAGGAAACGTGTGAATTTCCTGAAAATTCGACACAGCAGACTTGACGACTGTGGGAAAAGTCGATATTATGTAAATTGTAGCATTTGAGTACAGGAGGATTGCCATGGCTATGAAACGCTGCCCCGTTTGCGGGGAGAAATACTCCGATACCTACGCCGAATGTCCCTTCTGTGAAGAGGAGAAGGCTTTTCAGGATGGAGAACAGATCCGCAGAGGCGGAGGACATGGCGGACGCCGGGCGGCGGGCCGTCAGCAGATGAATCTGATTACGCCGACCTTGATCGTGTTGATTTTGATCATGGCCGGTTTGCTGGTATATTTGCTTTGGGGCGACAAGATTGCCGACTCGTTTCAATCCAAGGATGAGACGCAGACACCGCCTGTGGAGGAACTGCAGCCTGAGGAAGAGCAGCCTGCCACGGATGGTGACGGTGAGGAAGACAGCGAGAGCGAACCGGGTGTGATGCCGGGCGGCACGGAAGAACCCGATGACACGCAGACTGAGCAGACCCCAGAGACCGATGATGAGCTGACGTATGAGACGGCTTCCGCACTGCCGGACGGCTTGACCTTGAGTACCACAGACTTTACGCTTCGCTCTGTGGGTGAAAGCCATACCATTACCGCTTCCGGCGGCAGCAGCACCTATACCTGGATCAGTGAGGATGAGGGCATTGCGTCTGTGGACAGCAACGGCAAGGTGACGGCCATCTCCCAGGGAACGGTCAATGTGCTGGTGACGGATGGAACCAAGAAGGGCGTGTGCATCGTCCGCTGCAACGTGGGAACACAGAGCGGCTCTTCCACGTCCTCCACAACCTCTTCCTCCGGCAGCGGTACGACTTCCTCTTCCGGGCTGAAGACAGGAGCTGCCGTGGTGGTCAACGGCGGAAACGGTGTGTTTGTGCGTTCCGGTCCCGGAACCAGCTATGAGGCACTGGCGACCATTCCCAACGGTGCGGAGGTTAAAATCCTGGAAAGCGCTGGAGATGGTTGGTACAAGATCTCCTTTGCCGGAACGGGCGGTGCGTCCACTACCGGATATATGAAGGGTGATTTCCTCTCCAACGGCTGACAAAAGTAAAATATCCCCGGATGCCAATGCATCCGGGGATATTTTATTGCGCCGTGGTGAAAATCATGGTATCATGTATAATTGTACCGATGTGAGCAAGGAGTATGGATATGACAACCCGTGATTTTCAGAAAAAGTCTCAGTTTCAGATTTTCTTTTCCTATTTCCGGCCCCACTGGCGGCTGTTTGTCATGGATTTGGCCTGCGCCCTGATGATCTCCCTGATTGACCTGGCGTTTCCCTATATTTCCCGTTGGTGCATGTATGAGCTGCTGCCCCAGAACGCATATAAAACCTTCTTTGCGGTCATGGCTGTGGTGTTTGCGGCCTTTGCCCTGCGGGCGGTCTTTACCTACATCATTGGATATTGGGGGCATACCTTCGGCATCCTGGTGGAAGCAGATATCCGCCGGGATCTGTTTCGCCACATGCAGGAGTTGTCCTTTGACTATTTTGACCGCAATCGCACCGGGCAGCTGATGAGCCGGCTGACGGCGGACCTCTTTGATATTACGGAACTGGCCCACCATGGTCCGGAGGATATCTTCATTTCCGGTGTGACCATTGTGGGTTCCCTCATCATTCTCTTCACCATTCAGTGGCGGCTGGCTTTGGTGATTGCCCTGATTCTGCCGGTCTTTTTCCTGGTGGTGTGGCGGTGCCGCCGCTCCATGAGTGAGGCTTCCGCCCGGGTCAAGCAGAAGACCGCCGTCATCAATGCCGACATTGAGTCCGGGCTGTCCGGAATCCGCACGGCCAAGGCCTTTGCCAATGAGGAGACGGAACTGCGCAAGTTTGATTCCTCCAACGATACCTACAAGACCTCCAAGCGGCAGTTCCACAAGGCCATGGGCCGGTTCAACGCCGCCATGGAATTTTTCCTGTGCGCCTTGTCTGCGGCGGTGATCGCGGCCGGCGGCGGTTTGATCATGGCTGGAAAGATGGATATCGTGGATCTTATTACCTTCAGCCTCTATATCACGACTTTCGTCAACCCCGTTCGCAAGCTTTCCAACTTTGCCGAGCTGTTTGCCAATGGCACCGCCGGCCTGGGACGCTTTGTGGAGCTGATGCGGGAAGAGCCTGCCATGAAGGATGCGCCGGATGCCACGGTGCTCTCCCGTGTGGAAGGCCGGATTGACGTAGACCATGTGAGCTTTGCCTATCAGGATGATTTGGCCGTTCTCCACGATGTGGACCTGCATATCCGCCCCGGTGAGACGGTGGCGGTGGTGGGCCCCTCCGGCGGCGGAAAATCCACCCTCTGCCAGCTGATTCCCCGGTTTTATGATGTGACCAGCGGAGCCATCCGGATTGACGGCGTGGATGTGCGGGCCGTAACCCAGGAGTCTTTGCGTCAGAATGTGGGTGTGGTGCAGCAGGAGGTATTCCTGTTTGCCGCCAGTATTTTGGAGAATATCCGTTACGGCCGTCCCGGCGCTACGGAGGAAGAAGTGGCGCAGGCGGCAAAGCTGGCGGAGATCTATGATGATATCGTGGCCATGCCCGACGGCTTCAACACCTACGTGGGCGAGCGGGGAACCCTGCTCTCCGGCGGACAGAAACAGAGAATCTCCATTGCGCGGATCTTCCTGAAGGATCCGCCGGTGCTGATTTTGGATGAGGCCACCTCCGCGCTGGACAGCGTGACCGAGGCCCGGCTGCAGGAGACGTTTGAGCGCCTGAGCCAGGGCCGCACCACCATCATCATTGCCCACCGACTCTCGACCGTCCGGAATGCCGACCGCATTGCCGTGGTGGAAGAGGGACGGATTGTGGAGCTGGGCAGCCATGAAGAACTCATGGCCCGGGACGGCGCCTATGCGCAGCTGGTCCGTACACAGGAGCTGCGCCATGGATAAAGGAGTGCTGCTGGATCGTCTGGGGGCCACAGGCGAGGACCGGATGTTGTTGGCAAAGGTCTGGGACCGGATGCAGCAGGCCCGGAGCCGGAATATTCCCGCAGCGACAGACTTTCTCTCTCCACAGCAGCAGATTCTCACCCGGGAGCTGCTGCATCTGGCGGGCGCTGCGGAGACGGAGTATGTGCTCCTGGGGGGGTACCCGGAGGCAGAACGCCGGCTGGTACTGTTTCTGCCGGATTGGATGGAGATGGAAACGGCGGAGAGTGAGAGCCCCATTCGGTGTTTGCGGGCGTCCTTCCGGGCAGAACAGTCCCTCAGTCACCGGGATTTTCTGGGAAGTCTCATGGGAATGGGCATTGTCCGGGAAAAGATCGGCGATATTCTGGTAGGGCCAGAAAGCGCGGATATCCTGGTGCTGGAGACTGTGGAGCCATTTTTGCTGCAGAGTTGGGACAGCGCCGGACGGGTGAAGCTCAATGTCACCTCGGTGCCGCTGGAATACCTCCACATTCCCCAGGTTCAGTGGGAGGAAATCCGGGACACGGTGTCTTCCCTTCGACTGGATGCGGTGGTATCCACAGGATTGCGGATGTCCCGGGGAAAGGCGGCGGAGCTGATTTCCGGAGGGCGTGTTCAGGTAAATTGGCAGGAGTGCACCAAGCCGGACCGGGCTGTAGCAGAGCGAGACACCATCTCCGCCCGCGGGTATGGAAAGTTTCAGCTGCTTGAGGCAGGCGGCATTACCAAAAAAGGCCGGATCTGCATTGTGGTGAAGCGATTCATCTGATGGAGGGCGGTTTCAATAAGGAGGAGCAACATGGATCAAAAGCAGATTGACCGGCTCAATGAATTGGCAAAAAAGGCCAAGAGTCCGGAAGGATTGACGGAGTGGGAAACAGCGGAGCGCGCCGCGCTGCGGCGGGAGTATATCGATGCGGTGCTGGGGAATCTTCAGAGTCAGCTGGATCACACATATATTGTGGATGAGAAAGGCAATCGGAAAAAGCTGAAAAAGAAGGAGGATTGAGGGATGGCATCCAGGAAAAATAATCCCAAAAGTGATGTCGCCTCCTGGGTCCTGATTGCAGTGCTGTTTCTTGTGGGACTCTGGCCCATCGCTCTGGCAGTGCTGCTATTTAAGCTCTTTGGCAAGGATGGGCAGAAGCGGCGGATGCCGCCGCCTCTTGAGCAGCAGGAACCGGCTGGAAGCATTCCCGCACCGGTAAAGAAGAGAGGGACCGGGCCTGTGACACCGGTAAAACGGAGGAACCGGGCTCAGACGGCAGCGCAGAGAGTGACACAGACGCCTGCGGCAAAGACCTCCACTGCTCGGGTGCTCAAGATTGTCGGAGTGGTCATTGCCGTGGTGAGCCTTTTGGCCTGCTGGGAGCCCATCGATATGATGATCTGGCTGGGTGAGCTGGATTGGTGGTATATCGAGAGCCTGCTGACAGCGCTGGCCGGTGTGGTAGCCGGTATTGCCATGCTGGTGTGCGGTGTGTCCATGGAGCGGAGCCTGCGGCGTTATCATCAGTATCTGGCCGTCATGGGAAACCGGGAGGCACTGGCCATTGACGAGTTGGCCCGGACCCTGGGGCATCCCCGGGATCGGGTGGAAAAAGACCTGCAGAAGATGATCGACAAAGGATATTTTGGGGAGACGACGTATCTGAATCTGGAACTGGGATATCTTTTCCGCAGTTCGGAGGCAGATGAAGCCCTGCGCAAAGAAAAACAGCAGCAGGAAACATCCAGGCAGGAGCCGCCCAAGCAAGAGACGATGACGGACTACGATGTGATCTTGCAGAAGATACGCAATGCCAATGACCGCATTGCCGATGAGGCACTCTCGGCCAAGATTGACCAGCTGGAGTCCATCACTGCCCGTATTTTCAAGGCAGTAGAGGCGGACCCGGCCAAACGGGGAAAAATTGATACCTTTTTGAACTACTACCTGCCTACCACGCAGAAGCTCTTGGACTCCTATGCGGAGTTTGAAGCTGCCGGTGTGGAAGGGGAAAACCTGCGTCAGGCCAAAGGCCGTATTGAGGCGGCCATGGACTCCATTGTGCGGGGATTTACCCATCAGCTCGATGAGCTCTATCAGGCCGATGCCATGGATGTGGACAGCGACCTGCGGGTGATGGAGAACATGCTGCGCCGGGACACTGCCACGGTTGCCCAGGACTTTGGCCTGGATCAAAAATAAGGACCGGCTGTCAGCCAAAGAAAGTAAATTATCATGATTGAAGGAGGGACCATTTCGTGTCCGTACTGCAAAATTTAGAACCCAAGAATGTATACCGCTTTTTTGAGCAGATGTGTGCCATTCCCCATGGTTCCCGAAACACAAAGGCCATCAGCGACTGGTGTGTGGCATTTGCGCGGGAGCGGGGGTTGGAGTACTATCAGGATGAGGCCAACAATGTCATCCTCATCAAGGAGGCTTCCGCAGGCTATGAGCATGCCCCGGCTGTGATCCTCCAGGGACACTTGGACATGGTGTGCGAAAAAGCCCCGGACTGCACCAAGGATATGGAGCGGGAAGGGCTGGACCTGGCGGTGGATGGAGATTACGTCTACGCAGTGGGCACCACCCTGGGCGGAGACGACGGAATCGCGGCTGCCATGGCCCTGGCTCTGCTGGATGATGACAGCATTCCTCATCCCCGGCTGGAAGTCGTGCTGACGACCGAGGAGGAAATCGGGATGCTGGGCGCTGCGGTGCTGGATGTAACGCCGCTGCAGGGCCGGGAATTGGTGAACCTGGATTCCGAGGCTGAGGGTGTGTTTACCGTGGGGTGTGCCGGCGGCAGTTCGTCCCGCTGCGTCCTGCCCATTGAGCGTGCGGCGTTTGATGGGGCTTGCCTACAGGTGCAGATTTCGGGTCTGACCGGCGGGCACTCCGGCGCGGAGATTCACAAGGGCCGTGCCAATGCGGACATGCTGATGGGCCGGATTCTGCGGGCCATGGCGCAGGCAACGCCGGTGCGGCTGGTGTCTGTGGACGGCGGATTGAAGGACAACGCCATCGCTACGGCGGCAACCGCTGTGGTATGTGCTGCGGATGTCCAGGCTGCGGAGCAGGCGGCTGAGGAACTGGGACGGGCACTGGCCCGGGAGTATGCTGTGCCGGACCCCAATCTGACTGTGACTGTGGAGGCGGCAGATTGCCGGCAGATGCCCATGGATGAGGCGTCCACGGCCCGTGTGCTGTGCCTGCTGACCTGCGCGCCCAATGGCGTCCAGGCCATGAGTCAGGATATTCCCGGACTGGTGCAGACCTCTTTGAATCTGGGAATTTTGAAAACGGGAGAGACGGAGGTCTGCGCGACTTTCAGCGTGCGCAGTTCCGTGGCTACCCAGAAAGAGATGCTGCATGACCGTCTGCGCTGCCTGATGGAGCAGCTGGGTGGTCAGCTGGAGATTACGGGAGATTACCCGGCCTGGGAATACCGGCGGGAATCTCCGCTGCGGGAGCGCATGGTGAGAATTTTCCAGGCACAGTACGGCCATGAGCCCAAGATCGAGGCCATTCACGCCGGTGTGGAGTGCGGATTGCTGTGCGGCAAGCTGCCGGATCTGGACTGCGTGTCCGTGGGACCGGACCTGCTGGAGATCCATACTCCCCGGGAGAAGATGAGCATTTCTTCCGTCCAGCGGGTGTGGGATTTCCTGAAGGAAGTTTTGCGGGAGAGCAAATAAGAGACGCTTGACCAGCCTCTTTTCTGTGATCTGAACATCAAAAAAACCGGACAGGATGCCGCGGCATTCTGTCCGGTTTTTGAATGCCTGTGGAAAAACGACACGGATGACTTGCAATTCCTCGCCGGGCGTGCTATGATATCCAATTGAAAATCATTCTCAAATTGAAAGGAATCAAACCACGTGAAAAAATGGATTTGCATGTTATTGGGGATCTGCCTGCTGCTCTCCGGCTGCGGAGCGGCGTCTCCGGAGGAGACCAACGAGGAGCAGCCGGAGACGCTGAAGGTGGTGGCCACCGTATTTCCCGCCTATGATTTTGCCCGGGCAGCCGCGGGCGATAAGGCGGAGGTGTCACTGCTGCTGCCGCCGGGGGCGGAGAGTCACTCCTATGAGCCGACGCCTGCGGATATTCTGGCGGTACAGGAATGCGACCTGTTTTTATACCTGGGCGGAGAGTCCGATGCCTGGGTGGAGACGATCCTCTCTGCTGTTGAACCAAAGGGCCAGACTCTGCGGATGATCGACTGTGTGGAACTTCTGGAAGAAGAGACGGTGGAGGGGATGGAAGAGCTGCCCGGCCATGAGGACCACGGGGAAGGTGAGGTCCGGGAGATGGATGAGCATGTGTGGACCTCTCCCAAGAATGCGGCGGCCATTACCCGGGCCATCGGTGCCAAGATGGCGGAGCTGGATGCGGACAACGCCCAGGTGTATACCGAAGGGGCGGAAACATATGCGCAGCAGATTGAAGTCCTGGATCAGGAATTTGCAGACTTCTTTGCCGGCTGTGAAGACAAGACCATCGTCTTTGGTGATCGCTTCCCCCTGCGGTACTTTGCCGAGGAGTTCGGCTTGACGTATTATGCTGCCTTCCCGGGATGCAGTACCCAGACGGAGCCGTCCGCCGCGACCGTGGCATTTTTGACAGACAAGGTCCGGGAGGAACAAATTCCCACCGTGTGGTATATTGAGTTTTCCAACCATCTGGTGGCGGACAGCATTGCCGAGGCTGCCGGAGCCCAGACTGCCATGTTCCATACCTGCCACAATGTGTCGGCCCAGGATCTGGAGAGCGGAGCGACCTATTGTTCGTTGATGGAGCGGAATCTGGAGACTCTGCGGGAATATTTTTAAGGACGGAATAGAAAGGCAGCCCCAAAGGAATGTTCCTTTGGGGCTGCCTGTTTCAATAGCACAATT
Source organism: uncultured Oscillospiraceae bacterium (assembly GCA_944387035.1). Lineage (GTDB taxonomy): Bacteria > Bacillota > Clostridia > Oscillospirales > Oscillospiraceae > Oscillibacter. The sequence continues at coordinate 20,527 of CALXDJ010000011.1, forward strand.
TGGTATGGTGCAGGTTCAGACTTCTCGGGACTGTCTGGTACACCATTGGCAAGCGGCCAGAGCGGCGGATGCGCCGTCAGCGCAGGCGGTGGTCAGCTGCCGGACGTCCTTGGTGCGGCAGTCTCCGGCGGTAAAAATGCCGCCGATGGGAGTGCGGCAGTCCTCTCCGGCGGGGATATAGCCGTCTTCTCCGGCAATCCCCAGGGCCTGGGACAGTGTGGTGTCCGGCTGTTGTCCAACGGCTACGAAAAGACCGTCCACATCCAGATGGGACTGGGTGCCGGAGGCGGCATGCTCCAGAAGCAGGCCGGTCAGGGTGCCGTTCCGGCTTTCCAGGGCTGTGATCCGGGTATCCGGAAGGATTGTGACATTGCTCCGGGCTTGCAGTGCCTCCAGCAAAATGGGATCCCCCCGGAATTCCTGCCGCCGGTGGATCAGGGTCACATGGCGGCACAGGTCGGAGAGGAAAAGGGATTCCTGAAGGGCGGAGCTGCCGCCGCCGCATACGGCCACATCCCGCCCCTGGTAGAATGCGCCGTCGCAGACGGCACAGTAGGAGATGCCGGAGAGTATATCCTCACCGGGGAGCCCCAGGGTACGGTGGACGGTGCCGGTAGCCAGAATCACCGCGGCAGCGGTATAGGTCCCATAATCTGTGGTGACGGTGTGAGCCGGGCCAGGAACGATGGAGGTCACGGTTTCCAGTTCGATCCGGGCTCCCAGGTCCTCAGCCTGGGTATAGAGCCGTTCCGCCAACTCCGCACCGGAGATGGCAGAAAAGCCGGGGTAGTTTTCCACCTTGGGGGCGGAAGCAATCTGGCCGCCAATGCTGCTGCGCTCCAACACCAAAACCGAGCGTCCTGCGCGCCGGGCATAGATGGCGGCAGTCAGCCCGGCAGGACCGGCTCCCACGATGATGAGGTCAAAGTGCTCGTGCATACAAAGTTCCTCCAAACGGGCGGCGGGAAGGGCGCAGGCCCCTCCCGCCGGAAGATTACAGATGGGTGATGTACTGTTTGATCACGGATGCATTGACCAGCTTTTCGACCTGCCCGTCATGACAGACGATGAGGGTGGGAGCCTGCTGGATGCCGTACCGGTCCACCAGATCCCGGTTCTGGGTCACATCGCATACTTGATAGGAAAGACCGGCCTTGTCCAGCTCACGCTTGGCGATTTTGCAGTTGGGACAGGTTTGCGTGGTAAAGAGGAACAGTCCGTCCTGCTGGGAAGGGGAAGCGGGCTGCGCGGTGTCGGATGTTTTTTCCTGCTGCCGGTCACACAGACGGCGGCCCTCCAGGTGGGAGGCGGGAATATCATAGGTCTTGCGGTCGTGGAACTCCTGCACCTTGCCGTCGTTCCAGTTCTGCACGGGACGGTAATAGCCGGTGATGCGGCTCCAGACCTCGCAGGTCTTACCGCACTGCGGGCAGACGGCATGTTCTCCGGAGAGATAGCCGTGCTCCGGGCAGATGGAGTAGGTGGGAGAGACGGTGTAATAGGGAAGCTGGAAGTTCTCGGCGATCTTGCGCACCAAACTGGCCGCCGCCTTCCAGTCCGGCAGCTTTTCGCCCAGGAAAGCGTGGAAAACGGTACCGGAGGTATAGAGGGTCTGGAGCTCATCCTGAATGGCCAGGGCGTCAAAAATATCGGCGGTGTACCCCACAGGCAGATGAGAGCTGTTGGTATAATAGGGGGTGTCTCCGGGATTCTTGGCGGCGGTGATGATATCAGGATAGAGCGCCACATCGTGCTTGGCCAGCCGGTAGGTGGTGGACTCGGCAGGGGTGGCCTCCAGGTTGTAAAGATCTCCGTACTGTTCCTGATAATCGCTCAGGCGCTCGCGCATGTGGTTGAGGACATCCTTGGCAAAGGCCTGGGTCTCGGGATGGGTCAGATCCTTGCGCAGCCACTTGGCATTGAGGCCCACTTCGTTCATGCCGATCAGACCGATGGTGGAGAAGTGGTTGGCAAAGGTGCCCAGGTAGTGCTTGGTATACGGATACAGGCCGATATCCATCAGACGGGTGATGACGGTGCGCTTGGTTTTCAAAGACCGGGCCGCCACATCCATGATGTGGTCCAGCCGCTCATAGAACTCCTCCGGCGTCTGGGACAGATAGGCGATCCGGGGCAGATTGATGGTTACAACACCCACGGAGCCGGTGGATTCACCGGAACCGAAGTAGCCGCCGGACTTCTTGCGCAGTTCCCGCAGGTCCAAACGCAGGCGGCAGCACATGCTGCGCACGTCGGAGGGCTCCATATCCGAGTTGATGTAGTTGGAGAAATAGGGTGTGCCGTATTTGGCGGTCATCTCAAAGAGCAGGCGGTTGTTCTCTGTTTCGCTCCAGTCGAAGTCCTTGGTGATGGAGTAGGTGGGGATGGGGTACTGGAAGCCCCGGCCGTCGGCGTCGCCCTCGGTCATGATCTCGATGAACGCCTTGTTCACCATGTCCATTTCCTTTTTGCAATCGCCGTAGGTGAAATCCTGCTCCTTGCCGCCCACAATGGCCGGAAGATGTTCCAGATCCTTGGGAACCGTCCAGTCCAGAGTGATGTTGGAAAACGGCGCCTGGGTGCCCCAGCGGGAAGGGGTATTCACGCCGTAGACAAAGGACTGGATGCACTGCTTGACCTCTTTTTGCGTGAGGTGATCCGTGCGTACAAAGGGAGCCAGATAGGTATCAAAGGACGAGAATGCCTGGGCGCCGGCCCACTCGTTTTGCATGATGCCCAGGAAATTAACCATCTGGTTGCACAGTGTGGACAGATGGCTGGCCGGGGAGGAGTTGATCTTTCCGGGAATGCCCAGTCCCTGCTGGATCAGCTGCTTGAGGCTCCAACCGGCGCAGTAGCCGGTGAGCATGGACAGGTCGTGAATATGCATGTCGCCGCTCTTATGAGCTTCAGAGACCTCGGGGTCGTAGATTTCGCTGAGCCAGTAGTTGGCAGTAATGGCACCGGAGTTGGAGAGGATCAATCCGCCCACCGAGTAGGTAACCGTGGAGTTTTCCTTCACCCGCCAGTCGTTGACTTTGACATAGTTGTCCACCAGCTCCTTGTAGTCCAGCATGGTGGATTTCAGGTTGCGGATCTTCTCCCGCTGTTTTCTGTACAGGATGTAGGCTTTGGCCACATCGGCATAGCCTGCTTTGCTGAGAATATCCTCCACGCTGTCCTGAATATCTTCCACGGAGATCTGGTCATTTTGGATTTTGTCCTGATAATCCGCGGTGACTTTCAGTGCCAACAGGTCGATGATGTCGGGATTGTATGCCTTTTTGGTGGCTTCAAAGGCTTTGGTGATAGCGACCGAGATTTTTGAAATATCAAACGGAGCGATGGTTCCGTCCCGCTTTACAACCTGGTACATGCGCGTCCCTGCTTTCTCTTGTAATCAGATGGTGCGGCGGCTTGCTGCAAGCCGCCGCACCATCTATTCTAAGCGAGTAAAACAGGGAAGTCAATGCAAGAAGCTACAAGATCTTGTGAAAAAATTCGGCACAACAGACAATGGACACAATATTTAGTCTACGCCCCGCAGAGCGGTTTCTCCGAAAAACGGGCGGGCTGCCTGAAGCATTTTCTCCAGATCCGCCCGGGCAGGGGCGTGAAAGCCCGGGGAAATCAAGGCACCGGAATCCACAAAGCACTGGAGAAAATACCGGGGTGCACCCTGCATCCAGGCACCGATGGCGGCAATGTCTGCAACGGTGTGGAGTTCCCGAACCACGGTGGTCCGCAGCTCATAGTCCACGCCGCTGTGTGCGAGCACAGCCGCGCTGCGGGCAATCACGGCGGGGTCAAAATCTGGAATGCCGACGGTTTGCACATAGTGTTCCGGCGTGTTCTTGACGTCCATGGCCACATAGTCTGCCAGTCCCTGGTCCAGCAGGGCTTCCAGTGCGTCGGGATAGCAGCCGTTGGTATCCAGTTTGATGGAAAATCCCAGAGACCGGACTTTTTGCAGAAATTCCGGTACACCGGATTGAATCAGAGGCTCACCGCCGGAGAGCACCACACCGTCGAGAAGGCCCCGGCGTCTTTTGAGGAAGGCGAGAACCTCTTCCTGCTGCAGAGTGGGAGACTCCTCCAGCCGGGTAACCAGAAGGGCATTGTGACAAAAAGGACAGCGCAAATTGCACCCGCCGGTAAAAACCGTGGCGGCCAGTTTGCCGGGGTAGTCCACCATGGATAACGTTTGCAGTCCGCAGATTCGCATTGCAATCTCCTTTCCAGTCATGAGAAGGCCCGGAAGGGCTCCGGGCCGGACAGCGTTTTTTTCAGCATAGCATCAAGCGGAGAAATGCGCAAGCACCGGAGCCGAACACGGCTCCGGTGCTTGTGGAAAAGTCAGCCCAAGGCAACATCCAGAATCATCATGACGGTAAATCCCAGGGCGAAGGTCAGCGTTCCAATATTGGAGTGGGGGCCTTCGGACATCTCCGGGATCAGTTCCTCCACCACCACATACAGCATGGCACCGGCGGCAAAACTGAGCAGGTACGGCAGGGACGGGACCAAAACGGCGGCGCCCAAAATGGTGATCAGGGCAGCCGCGGGTTCTACGATGCCGGAGAGGACACCGTACCACAGGGCACGCCTACGGGAGACCCCTTCAGCCCGCAGGGGCAGGGAAATGATGGCACCTTCCGGGAAGTTTTGAATGGCAATGCCCAGTGAGAGTACCAATGCGCCGCCCAACGTCACCATGGAATCGCCGGAAAGATACCCGGCAAAGACAGCGCCGACGGCCATGCCCTCGGGAATGTTGTGGATTGTCACAGCCAGCACCAGCATGGTGGTTTTGGATAAGGTGCTGCGGGGGCCTTCTGCTTCCTCACTGCCCACATGCAGGTGGGGAATCAGACAGTCCAGTGCCAGCAAAAACAAGATGCCGCACCAAAAACCTGCAGCAGCAGGGAAAAACGCCCATGTGCCCAAGGAGGCGGAGCGATCGATTGCCGGGATGAGCAGGCTCCAGATGGAGGCGGCCACCATCACCCCGGCGGCAAACCCAGTAAGCCCCCGGCGCAGGCCCAGTGTCAGGTCCCGCTTTAAAAACAGTACCCCGGCGGCGCCCAGAGAAGTGCCGGCAAAGGGGATCAGCACCCCGGCAAGGCTATGGAGATCAAGCGACATGAATGTTCTCCTTTCTGTGCACAGCAGTATGAAAGCGGCTGTGCAGATCATCACCCAATCCGGTGGGATACCTTATGATAGCATGGCCGGGGATGCAGCGTCAATTTGAAATGGCCATTGCAAAATAAATGGAAATTATGATATAATAAAATTTAATCAACTATTGGAAAGAAGGTGGAGACCATACAAATTCGGGAATCGGCGGAAAACTATCTGGAGACGATCCTGGTGCTGCAAAAGCGGCATGGGCATGTGCGCTCCATTGACATTGCCAACGAGCTTTCCTTTTCCAAGCCCAGTGTCAGCGTGGCGATGAAAAACCTGCGGCTCAATGGGCTGATTGAAATTGATGAGGACGGTATCATTACTCTGCAGGAGGCCGGACGGGTCATTGCGGAGAGAATCTATGAGCGGCATACTCTGCTGACGCAGTGGCTGGAGCATCTGGGTGTTCGCCCTGAGATTGCGGCGGAGGATGCCTGCCGCATGGAGCACGTCATCAGTGCCGAGACCTTTGCCGCCCTGAAAGCGCATGCCGCCATGCAGGGCCGTTCCGCTGCGGAGGAGGGCACCTGACGGGCATATCCTTGTTTGGATATCCAAAACCATATTGCGTGAAGATCCCCCGGAAGCGTAGAGCGCTTCCGGGGGATCCATTGGTTTTTCATGGGATTAGGGGCCAGTACCGGTACCGTCACAGCGCCAGCCGTCGTCGGTCCGATACATGGGGCCCATCTGCCAGTTCATAAAGGCTCCCTCCGGGGCCTCTCCGTAGGTCCCGTCGTAGCCACCGGTGTTGCCGGCCATGTTCCAGCCGAGGGACACTTCGTTTTCCGGCACAAAGATGCGGACATAGGAGAAGTAGAAATGCTCCGTTTCCAACATAAAGGGCTGATACCAGCTGTCCATGGCATTTTCTTCCAAGGAGACCACGTTGCGCACATAGCTCAGGGCGTATTTGCTTCCCGGCGTCACCTGAAGATTGACCGCCTGTATCGCGTCCACCCAGGCCTGCGCAATGGCCAGATGGTCCTGCCCGGTGTCCGGGATGACCACATCTCCCTGGAGGGCGGCCAGTTCCACCTCGTCGTACCAGAACCGCAGGTGCTGGAAGATGCTGCCGGAGAAGAATACATCCTGACCGGTGCTCTCCGCCTGGAGCCAGTAGGTTTCGCCGCTGTCGGTGCAGCAGACCAGATCGCTGTCGGTCCAGACCTGGATGGCATACCGGCCGTCCGGAGAAGATAGAGTCAGGGATGCCTCCGGCTCCGGGGAGGGCGGCATACCGCCCACTGCCCGGGACCAAGTAAACAGGTTAGGAGATGTGAAGTTGTGGGCGGTATAATCGGCGTTGTAGGCTCCGCTGGGGGTGGTCACATACCGTCCGCCGCCCACGCCATCGGTGCGGGTGAGTTCCATCACCAGCGTATCGTTGCTGCGGATGGCATCCATCAGCGCCCCCGCCTGGACGTCGGCGGTGAGCGGAGCGTCCCGCTGTTCATCGAACCAAGCTCGAACGGCCGCCGCCGCGCTCTGGGCGCCATCCACGGGCGTCACCTGGTAAATCACGGAAGTTCCGTTCCCTCTGATGTACTGCACGTAGGGACTGTCCCGATACACGCGGAGGCTGCAGCGGGTGTCCGGAACGGAAAGGGAAAGGAAGTAATCCCCGTCCTCCTCCGAGGCCCAAGGATCCGTAGCAATTGGCCAGGTCCAGTGGGTATCCACCCAGCTGTACCCATCGCCGGTCAGGGTGTCGAATAGCGTTTGGACCGACAGGGCGGAGGTGGATACGGACAGAGCATCTGTCCGCCAGATGCCGCCGGAGTTGTAATCCAGCGTCGCTTCCAGCCGCCCGGCGTCGTTATGCAGCAGAACGCTCAGGTCTTCCGCCGCCTGGTCATTGCCGCTGTACGGGGCGGAGGAGTAGACCGCACTGAGTGCAAAGCTCTCGGACGTGGCGTTGAGATGGCCGCCCTGGAAGGAGTGGGCATACCGTAAGCAAACCTCCATGGGGTCCAGGGACCAGTCTGCTTGCCCGGTGTCCGCCTGGGCCTGGAGTTCAGCGTAGTACTCCGCCATGGGCAAGTCGGTGTCGGGCCGGACTACCTGCCGCTGGGGAAACTCACCCGCAAACCAGATTTGCTCCACGCACCAGATGCCGCCCTCGCCCTGCGTCACCGGGCGGGAGAGAATGAAGGTCCAGGTGATCTCCCGGTCACCGTTGACGGCGTAATAGGGGTAGTAGGTGGCGGTGATGTGGTCGCCCTGGAACTGGAAGGGCTGGCTGCGCAGGGCCTGGACATCCTTCTCCGTAAAGGGCTCTACGCCATTCACGGCCAGCACGGCTGTCTCCGCCCACTCCAGCAATCCCTCCTGAACAGCAAGATAGTCCTCGCTGTTTTCCGGGGAGAAGTTGACATCCGTTGGGCAGTGGACGGCGTAATAGTACCCATCCACATCCCGGGCAAAGCAGGATACACCGCTGGTGTCTATGGCGCACAGATGATTCTCAAACTCCGCCTGGCTCCACTGGTCGACCCAGAACAGCCAGCCGCCGTAATCGCTGCCATAGTCCGGGGCGTAATAGTAGGCAAAGCGGAACGTTTCGCCATCCTCCGACGGCTCCTCCAGGACTACCTGGTCGGCGTATTCCGCGGGGATCTGGGTGAGTGCTTCCCGTACTGCCGCAGTTCGTTCTTCTGCTGTCAGGACGTTGCCGGATTCCTGCGTAAATTCCACAGACCGGGCAAAGGAGACCGCGTCCTCCTGGGTGAACTGTTTGGCATTGAGGCTCAGCAGGATACCGGTATCGTCTCCGGGCTGAGCCAGAAATACGTACCAGTAGGCGGCGGAAGTCTCTAACGTGGACAAATCCACTCCACTCGTCTCCAATTCGCCCAGCTCCGCCGCGGTGTAGAGATCATGCTCCGCATACAGCAGCGCCGCCGGGGCGGCCATGCCCGTCAGGGACTCGGCCTCATCGTAGCCGGTGTGGTTCCAGCCCGGATTTGCACCAGTGATGGTTTCCCCTTCCCAGGTAAGCCAGGCTGTGGGAAAGCTGCCCGCCATGCCGCCGGCGGCCCACTGGGGCGGCGTGCCGTCTCCATGGTCGGGGTAAGCGTCGGGCGAGAGCAGATATCCGCCGCCGTATCCTAGAGCTGCGCTGTAATCTTCCAAAGTCAGACCCTTCGGCACGCTCAGGGAGATGCCAAGCTCCGGCAGCTCCACGGTGCCGGTACGGTCGGGCTGTGCATCGGTGAAGGTGCAGGCGGCTACAATCGCTACCACGGTAAGGAGTCCCACTGCCGTCACCGCCAGCATGCGAGGCTGCCGGGCGATCAGCCCGATGCGTTCCCGCAGACCGCTGGGGCCGCTGCGCATGGTGGTAGCAGTCTGCAAAAGTCCGGCAGGGGAGCTGCCCGCAGCCACTAGATCCACCAGAGTCCGGCCATAGGCCAGACGTTCCGGCTGCCCCAGGCGGCGGATGGCGCCTTCGTCGCAGGAAAGCTCGCAGTCCCGCCGGGACAGCGCAGCCGCCCACCACACCAGAGGATCAAACCAATACAGGCATAGGCAGATTCCCCGTACCAGGGACCACCAGGGGTCACCGTGGCGCCGGTGGGTCAGTTCGTGGGCCAGAACATGGCGCAGCCGTGCAGGGTCTTCCAGACATGCGGGCGTTATATAAATTCTCTGGCGGAACAATCCCACAAGACAGGGAGAGGGCACCGCATCGGTGACGTAAAGAGGCACGGGGCATGCGGCACATACCACGGGCTGGGCGGAACGGGCAGCCCGGCGGCGGAAGGCCAGGTTGACGCTCAAAAACCAAATTGTCATCACCGCTGCGCCGACCAGCCAGAGGGTCCATAACACGGCATGCAGATCATAGATCTGTTCGGCTGGAACCGTTGTATAGTGGGCTTGCGCAGGCGGCGCTTCTCCCGCGGGATAAAAGTGACGGATGCCAGCGTCGTCATAGTAGATGGAGACCGCCTCATCGTCAGCCGTCCAACCGGTGGCCGGGGCGGGCGGTGAGGTGGTGATTCCATGAGAGGAGACATAGAGAGTGGTTGCCGTGTCGGTTCCCTGAGGCACAGCGTTGAGCACACTCCATGGTGCAGCTGGAAGAGAGAGGGGCACCAGCAGCCGGATGGCTACCAGCAGCCACAGAGCATATTGCAGGTGCAGATTGATCCGGCCCCGCAGCAAATAACGCAGCAGGCCCAGAACCAGAATCAGAATGCTGGAGGTAAACAGGATCTCTTTCATTTTGCTCCCTCCTCCGCTTTGCGTAGAATGGCATACAGCTCTTCAATATCGGCATGTGTCAGGGCTTCCCGTTGGGCCAATGTGTTGACCAACAATCCCACGCTGCCGTGATATGCCCGCTGCAGCAAGGACTCTGTTTCTGCGGCGGCGACAGCATCCCGACTGACCGCTGCCTGAAAGACTTTGGTTCGGCCCTGCTGTTCATAGGTGATGAGGCCTTTTTCTTCCATCCGGCGTACCATGGTGGTTACGGTGCTTTTGGCCCATCCGGCGGAATGTTCCAACTCCCGGACCAGCTCCATCAAGGTTTTGGGGCCGCTCCATAAGGACTCCATGACCCGCCATTCACTCTGAGAAAGGGTTACTGCGAAGTGCTCCATTGTGCTTCCCTCCCTTCGGTCTACTTTTGTAAACCAATTATAGCGAGTAGGACTACAAATGTCAACTAAATACCGGTAACAATATGGAATCAATTTTGAAAGGGGGGGAATGGAGCAATGTGGACTTGTACTGATTACAAAAAAGACGTGGCCGCAAAGTGCACTTTGCAGCCACGTGGAATATCCAAGCAGAATACATGATAAAGCTTTCAGATTCGCGCCCAAAACCAAATCGAAGCCCAGCGCAGAGGGTTCGATTTGGAAAGGAGGAGCAGCGGCGTGAGCGCGCTCTGACTTTTGCAAAAAAAGTCGGAGCAAGCTTTATATCGCTTGCTCCGACATGGAACATCAAAACACTATGGATGCCGGTCCGGATATGACGCATCTGCTTCATGGACATCCTCCAGGGCCATACGGACTGCGGCGATCACAAAGGCTGAAAAAGTACAATTTTTGCTCTGAATCGCCTTTTCCACTTCTTCCACTACGTCGCTTGGGAATCGGATGGTTTTGTTGATCGTAGGTGGCGTGGATGGTATCTGAAATCTGCCCATAGATTTTTCCTCGCAATACATCTGTATTGCAACTAGTCTATACCACCATTTTCTGAAAGTATGCATTGCGTTTGCAATGCATACTTGGTACCATGGAATAGAGGTGATATAAATGGCAGAATTCTGTCTGGATTGCTGGAATAAGCTCTCTGGCTCTGAATATAGTCCCCGGTGCTTTCGTTTCTCACAAGAGCTTGATCTCTGTGAGGAGTGCGGAGAATGGAAGCCGGTAATCATTCGCTTCAAGAGGCGATACCTTGTGGCAGAATGGTTGCACGAGAGATTTCATTGCTTTTCGGGTAAACAGAAGCGTGAATAAATCAAAATCGACAAGCCGCTAACGGAGCTTGTCGATTTTTGGAATATCGCAGCAGTATAGATGCCAGCAACTTCCAAGCTTGCACCCAAAACCAAATCGAAGCCCAGCGCAGAGGGTTCGATTTGGAAAGGAGGAGCAGCGGCGTGAGCGTGCTCTGACTTTTGCAAAAAAAATCGGAGCAAGCGATACAAAGCTTGCTCCGACTTGGTGCCGGTGGTGGGACTCGAACCCACACGGTGTCGCCACCAACGGATTTTGAGTCCGTCACGTCTACCATTCCATCACACCGGCGAGAATTCTTGTCTATTATACAGGAAGCAAAACAGAAATTCAAGAGAAATTTCTATAACTTCAGGTGCTTTTAAAAAGGAGCATCACAGGGAGGACGAGACCGGAAATGGAGTGGTGCAAAAATGGCGGGAAAATCGGGAGAGGGGGTACACAAATCAGGGAAAACGTGCTATCATACATAAGTTAAAGTATCTGAAAAGACGGGAAAGGGGACAACGCGATGAGACGGATATGGCGGACAGTGCTTCTGATCGGACTGCTGACCCTTTTGACTGGGCTGACCGCAGGCTGTAGTTCTGATATTAAGATGACATTTGATCCCCAGGAGTTGTACAGTCTTCCCAAGCTTCCGGCGAAGTATACGGAGCTGAACAATCAGATCAACAAGATCCTGGAGGGTGGCGCGGAGTATGCCGCACCGGTATCCGGGACCAATATCCAGCCGGTGCAGCTGTGGGATCTGGATGGAGACGGCCGGGAAGAGGCATTGGCTTTTTTCCGCAACGCAGCGGATGAAAAGCCCCTGAAGATCTGTATTTTTACTGCTACGGGGGATACGTATGAGCTTACCGCGACAATCGAGAGCAGCGGTACCGCGATTTATAGCATCAGCTATAACGATTTGGACGGGGATGGCCGAACGGAGTTGGTGGTCGGCTGGCGCGTAGGCACGGAGCTGCAGGCACTGACCGTATATGCCCTGCGGCCGGACGGGCCCACGGAGCTCCTGCGGACGGATTATGTCAAGTATGGAATTGTGGATCTGGACGAAAACCAGATGGAGGATCTGGTAGTGCTGCGGTCCCTCCCCGATGGAGAAGGATGCGCGGAGTACTACGTGTGGCAGGATGGGGGACTGGTGTCCCGCTCAATGGCACGGGTGTCCATGACCATGGCTGAACTGAGCCAGCAGGGTCGGCTGACGCAAGGAACTCTGCGCGGCGGTGAGCCGGCACTGTTCGTTACCGGTGTGGTGGAATCGGCCCAGACCGTGACCGATATTCTGGCCATGCGCAATGGGGAACTGACCAACATCGTGCTCTCCGCAGCTACCGGTGTTTCCACGGAGGTGGCCATGTTCCGCTCCCTGTATCCCATGGATATCAACGGTGACGGCCTGACAGAGGTACCCAAACCGGCATATTTGCCGGCATGGGACAACTCCGAGGATTTGTATCAGCGGATTGATTGGAATAACTATGATATTAACGGCAAAGCCCAAACCGTCATGAGCACCTATCATGATATGGAAGATGGTTGGTACTTCCAGCTGCCGGAAGAATGGTTTGACCAGATTTTGGTCAGCCGCAGCGTTTCGGCGGATGAGGCGGCTGTTACATTCTACATCCGCGGAGGGCATGGGCAATCACCTGTGCCGTTCCTGCGGATTACGGCCATTACCGGAACCAGCCGGGAGAGCAAGGCCGTGCGTGGCGGACGGTTTGTGCTGGTCCGCAAAGCAGAGACCATTTATTCTGCCGAGCTGTTGGAGGCCAATGATTCCTGGAGCTACGGCATGACGGAGGACGAAGTTCGGGCCGCGTTTAGCCTGATCGCCACGGAGTGGGCGGAAGGCGAGAATTAAAAGAAAGGATATTTGCCATGAGGAAGGTTCTGGTTCTGGAAGATGAGTCCAGCATCCGCAGCTTTATTGTCATCAACCTCCGTCGGGCGGGGTATGATGTCATCGAAGCCGAGACCGGTGAAGAGGCATTGGAGCGCCTGAAGGAAAATCCGAATACCAAAGTGGCGCTGCTGGACATTATGTTGCCGGGAATTGACGGATTTGAGGTTTGCCGCCGGATTCGCGCAACCAATACGAAGATCGGCATTATCATGCTGACTGCCCGTTCCCAGGAGATGGATAAGGTGACAGGCCTGATGACCGGCGCTGATGACTATGTTACCAAGCCCTTTTCCCCCGCAGAGCTGACTGCGCGTGTGGATGCCCTGTTCCGCCGGGCCGGTGGTGAAGAGCCTGCCCAGACCGGGGAGATCCGGCAGGATCCCTTCCTGCTCAATACCCGCAACCGGACGCTGGAGAAAAACGGCCAGCGCATCAAGCTCACCCAGGTGGAGTATTCCATTATGAAGGTGTTCATGGAAAACCCGGGCAAGGCACTTTCCCGGGAGGAGATTCTGGATATGGTGTGGGGCCGGGATTATTTCGGAGAGCTCAAGATTGTAGATGTGAACATCCGGCGGCTGCGGTTGAAAATTGAGGACAACGTGCAAAATCCCATGTATATTACCACCGTCTGGGGCTATGGGTATAAATGGGGATTCTAAAACGCACGAGCCCCTGGGAGCACTCTTATCAGACCATGTGGCGCCGCGAGCAGAAATTCTTGTCAGATTATCGGACCACGCGCCCGGATATGCTGTGCAGTCTGTTGGAAGAGCGGGTCCCTTCGGGACTGACCGAAACGCTTCATCAAGCCTTTTTCCGCGCATTTTCCCTGCTGTTTGAAAAAGGCGAGGGCATCGTGCGCTGGGCCGGCCGGCAGCAGCGGCGGGAGGAGGCGTACCAGGTGCGCCGCTTTGCGGCAGACCTGCGGGAAGACCGTCGGTCCCTGCGGGCCTTTTCCAAGGCTGCAGACAGGGCTGGACAGGGCAGCGTGTTGCAGGCTGGTGTACAGGGTGTAGGCTTGGGGCTGCTGGGGATTGGATTGCCGGATATTCCGCTTTTTACTCTGACTTTGTTGAAAACCATCCGGGAGACGGCGGTGAGTTTCGGCTTTGCCGGAACAGAAACGGACGAGCAGGTCTGGATTTTGCGCCTGATCGAGGCGTCGCTTTCCAGCGGTACAGAGTTGGAAGAACGGAATCGGATGTTGAACCAGTTTATACAAGAGGGCGCCTGGCCGGATTCACCGGTACTGGAGCAGCAGATGCGGCAAACGGCGCACATGCTTTCCCAGTCCATGCTGTACTGGAAATTTGTTCAGGGGATTCCCCTGGTGGGAGCTGTGGGAGGCGCATGGGATGCGGTTTGCCTGCGGCGTGTCCAACGATATGCCGCGATCAAATACAGCCGCCGCTTTTTGATTGATCGAAAACTGGGGCGGCAGGCCGGGGAGAATGCGAGGTGAGGAACCGTGGCCGAAGAAAAAAATACCAAGTGGAAGGTGCTGCAGCTGCGGGGCCTGCGCAAACGTTGGATTTTTAATACGGTGATGCCGGTGCTGGCGTTGCTGGTTTTGATTGTGGTACTGTTCTCTACCGGCGTGTCCAGCTATTATTACCAGTCTATGGAAGACGGCCTGACCAAGCAGGTGCAGGCGCAGGCTGGGGCATTCAATGACTACTTTATGGATAACGGCTATACCAGCTATTATCAAAAAGCCGTCCAATGTACCACAGATTTTGAGGACAAGGGCCGCATTGAAATGCAGTTTATCAACAGTGCGGGCCGGATTCAGATTTCCTCCACATCCAACCTCCTGGCGGGAACTGCGCCGGGGACATCGGATATTACCGATGCCATTGCCCATAATGAGATTTCTTCTTATCACGGGCGGGACCCCGAAACGGGAGAGACCATTTTGGCAGTTTCCCATCCCTTGACCTCAAACGGAAAAGTGGTGGGGGTAATGCGCTTGGTAACCTCACTGCGGGCAGTCAACCGGCAGGTGATGCTGGCGGTTCTGGCGATTTGCCTGATTGCCGCGCTGTCTTTGGCACTGGTGATCATCTCCAACCTGCTGTTTATCAATAACGTGGTTGAGCCTGTAGCGGTGGTGACGGAGGCAGCCAAGCGGATTTCTGCCGGAAGCTACGGATTCCAAATTGAAAAGAAGTATACCGATGAGTTGGGAGAGCTGGTGGATAACATCAACGATATGTCCCTGAAAATCGGTCAGAACGAGAAGATGAAAAGCGAGTTCATTTCCTCGGTATCCCATGAGCTGCGTACGCCTTTGACAGCCATCAATGGCTGGGGCGAGACGATTCTGGAGGATCCTACGGGAGATCCGGAGCAGCTGCGCCGGGGAATCCGGATCATCCTCAATGAGTCCCGCCGTCTTTCCACCATGGTGGAGGAATTGTTGGAGTTTTCCAAAATGGAGGACGGCCGGTTCACTCTGCGCATGGAGCAGGTAGATTTGCAGGCGGAGTTTGAAGATGCCATCTTCACCTACCGGGAGCTGTTCCGTCAGGAGGGGATTGAGCTGAGTTATGAGGCCGGGGATGAGGATTTGCCACTGATCCCGGGAGATTCCGAGCGGCTCAAGCAGGTGTTTTGCAATGTGCTGGACAACGCCTCCAAGCATGGCGGATCCGGAAAACGAATTTCCGCATCCATCTGTGAAGAAGGCGATTGGCAGGTGGTCCGGGTTCGGGATTACGGCCCCGGCATTCCGGAGGAAGAGCTGCCGTTTGTGAAGCAGAAATTTTACAAGGGCTCCTCTAAGGCCCGGGGCAGCGGCATCGGCCTGGCAGTGTGCGATGAGATTATCGGCCTGCACGGTGGGACGTTTACCATCGGCAATGCCGAGGGCGGCGGCGCTATTGTGACCATTCGGCTGCCCGAAATTGAATAAGACCACGACTCCCAAAGAAAATTAGAACAAACGTTTGATTTTCTTCGGCGGATGTGATAGAATCCCATATCATAGAAAGGAAATTTCATGGCAGAGAACAAGTCCTGCGCCTTCCGCACCAGCATTGGCGGACAGGCGCTGATCGAGGGCATCCTGATGCGGGGACCGGAGAAAGAAGCCATTGTGGTCCGCAATCAGGAAGGAGAGCTGGTGGAAAAAGTTGAGGAGCTGCGGTTTATCCGGGACCGGTATCCGATTTTGGGCGTTCCGCTGATCCGGGGAACCGTCAATTTTCTGGACTCCATGGTCCACGGTGTGCGGGCACTGATGTATTCGGCCGATTTTTATCCCGATGAAGAGGCAAGCCAGCCCTCAAAGCTGGAACAGTGGCTGGAAAACCATCTTTCCAGCAAGAAGCTGGAGAGCGCACTGGTGACCTTGGCGGTGGTGCTGGGCGTAGGCATGAGCATTTTTTTGTTTATGGTGCTGCCCACGTTTCTCACAGGCGGACTGCTGCACTTCTTCCCGTCCTTTCCCCTGTGGGGACGGAACTTGCTGGAAGGCGTGCTCAAGATCGTCATCTTTCTTATTTATCTGATTGCCTGCTCCAGACAGAAAGATATTTATCGGGTGTTTCAGTACCATGGAGCAGAGCATAAGACCATCTTTTGTTATGAGGCGGGACTTCCCCTGACGGTGGAAAATGTCCGCATTCAGCCCCGGCATCATCCCCGCTGCGGCACCAGCTTTCTCTTTGTGGTGATTTTCGTCTCCATCCTTCTTTCCAGCCTGGTGTTCGGCATTTGGCCGATTACCAATGTCTGGCTGCGGACGGCGGTCCATTTGCTGCTGCTGCCCCTGGTAGTGGGCATTACCTATGAGTTTAACCGCTGGGTGGGCCGCCACGTACAGGACAATGGTCTGGCCCGGATTCTGACCGCTCCGGGGTTATGGATGCAGAATTTTACCACCAATGAGCCGGATGACTCCATGATTGAATGTGCCATCCGGTCTTTGGAACTGGTCATTCCCAGTGAAAAGGGAAAGGACGCCTGGTAAGGGCGGACTTCCCACAGACGGCAAAAAGCCGGAATGGAAAAAGAGAAAAGATAACGGAGCGTATCATGGCCATCACATATAACAATTTGTATTTGGATATTCGCCAGCAGCTTCACCGGGCTGGAATTGAAGCCGCCACGCTGGAAGCCCGGGAGCTGGTGTGCTTTGGCACCGGGAAGAGCCGGGAAGAGCTGAGCCGGGATGGGGGACTGTATGCCTCGCCGGAGCTGGAGGCCCGGGTCCGGAATTTGGTGGACCGCCATCTGGCCGGTGAGCCCGTGGCGTATCTGATCGGAGAATGGGAATTTTACGGCTTGCCCCTGGACATTTCCCGGGATGTGCTGATTCCCCGTCCGGATACGGAGGTCCTGGCGGAACAGGCCATTGAATATGTTCGTACACAGGGAGAATGCCGGGTGCTGGATCTGTGTGCCGGGAGCGGCTGCATCGGTCTTGCCATTGCGGCGCAGGCGACCAGTGCCCGGGTTGTGCTGGGAGAGTGGTCCGATGCGGCGCTGAAGATCTGCCGTCAGAACATCCGGCGCAACAGCCTGTCCGGACGGGTGGTTCCCATGCAGGCGGATGCACGGGAGAAGCCGGAGAAATCACTGGGCGAATTCCAATGCATTGTCTCCAATCCGCCCTATATTCCCCGGGCGGATATTGACGGCCTGGATGTTTCCGTGCGGGACTATGAACCGCACCTGGCTCTGGACGGCGGTGAGGACGGACTGGATTTTTACCGCAGTATTTCTGAGAAGTGGAAGGATGCGCTGGTGCCTGGAGGGCGACTGTACTTTGAAGTCGGGATCGGCCAGGCGGACAGCGTGCTGCGGATCATGCGCTCCCAGGGATTTGGCGATATCCAGATCGTCAAGGATCTGCACGACATTCCCCGGGTAGTATTTGGAACACTGTGCACAGAGGTCTGAGCTGACGGCTCGTTTCTGGAAAGAAAGGTTCGGGAGGCGGTAAACTGCCTCCCGGTAACCATGCTTTCATTGAGTAAAAAAGCAGGAGGAACAACATATGGCGAAGGAGAAAGCACCGCTGCCTGCCGCGGCACCGGCGGATGATAAAAAGCGAGCCATTGATACCGCAATGGCGCAGATTGAAAAGATGTATGGCAAAGGTTCCATTATGCGTTTCGGTGACCGGACCAGCCTGGATGTGGACTATATTCCCACCGGCTCTCTGGCGCTGGATGTGGCGTTGGGAATCGGCGGTTTGCCCAAGGGCCGGATCATCGAGATCTACGGACCCGAGTCCTCCGGTAAAACCACCCTGGCACTTCATGTGGTGGCAGAAGCCCAGAAGCGGGGCGGCGAAGTGGCGTTTGTGGATGCCGAGCATGCGCTGGATCCTACCTATGCCCGGGCGTTGGGCGTAAAGGTGGAGGACATGCTGATCTCCCAGCCGGATACCGGTGAACAGGCCCTGGAGATCACCGAAGCACTGGTGCGTTCCGGAGCCATCGATGTCATCGTGGTGGACTCCGTGGCTGCCCTGGTGCCCCGGGCAGAAATTGAAGGCGAAATGGGCGACAGCTATGTGGGACTGCAGGCCCGCCTGATGAGCCAGGCGCTGCGCAAGCTGACCGGCGCCATCGGCAAGACCAACACCATCGTCATTTTCATCAACCAGCTGCGGGAAAAGGTAGGTGTGATGTACGGCAACCCGGAGGTGACTACCGGCGGCCGTGCCCTGAAGTTCTACTCTTCCGTACGGATTGATGTGCGGCGGATTGAAGCACTGAAGAACGGCAGTGAGATCATTGGCAACCGGACTCGTGCCAAAGTGGTGAAGAACAAGGTTGCACCTCCCTTCCGGGAAGCGGAATTTGACATTATGTACGGCCAGGGCATTGCCCGGGAGGGTGAGCTCATCGATCTGGGTGTGAAGCTGGATCTGGTGCAGAAGGCCGGTTCCTGGTTCTCCATGGGAGAGACCCGTATCGGCCAGGGCCGGGATGCCGCCAAGAAGTATCTGCTGGATAATCCGGAAGTGGCTGCCCAGCTGGAGGCGGATATCCGGAAGAATTTTGACAAGCTGATGAGCAACCAGTCCCGGATTGCAGCCCGGGCCGCAGGGCGGGCGGTAGACGTCAGCGCCGACGACTTCAAGGATGAGGATTGAGCGGATCACGGCATCCGGCCGGGACCGCTATACGGTGACGCTGGAGAGCGGAGCCGCGCTGGAGATCACAGACCGGGAGCTGCTGCGCTTTGGCCTGCGGGCCGGAGATCTTCTGGATGAACAGATTTGGGAGCAGCTGCGGGAGTCGGCCAGTTTGTCCCATGTGAAGGGCAAAGCAGCGGATTTGATTGGCCGGCGGGCCATGAGCCGGGCGACCCTGGAGAAAAAGCTGCGGGAAAAAGGCGCCAGTGAAGCGGAGACCCGATATGCCGCTGAATGGCTGGAGGCCATTGGTGCGATCAATGACGCAGAGTATGCCGCACTGTTGGTACGGCACTGTGCGGGGCGGGGCTATGGTCCTGCCCGGGTCCGGGAAAAGCTGTATGAAAAGGGAATTCCCCGGGAGCTGTGGGATGAGGCGCTGGAGACCATGCCGGATCCTGCGGAGCAGATTGACCGCTTCCTCCAGGAGAAGCTTCGGGGACGGACCCCGGATGAAAAGGAGAAAAAGCGGCTTTCCGATGCGTTGCTGCGCCGGGGATTCGGCTGGGGCGACGTTAAGGCGGGACTCAACCGTCTGGGCGCGGAGCTGTATGAGGAATAAGGCAAAACGGAGGAGACAGAGTTGGGTTATAAAATCGCGTTTATTTCCCTGGGATGTGCCAAAAACCAGGTAAACTGCGAACAGATGATGGCCACGGTCACTGCTGCGGGACATACGGTCCAGGCGGCGCCGGAGGGGGCCGATGTGGTGGTGGTGAATACCTGTGGTTTTTTGGAGAGTGCCTGCCAGGAGGCCATTGACAATATTCTGGAGATGGCGGAGCTGAAAAAGACCGGCCAGGTGAAGAAAATTTTGGTGACCGGCTGTATGGCCCAGCGCTATAAGCAGGATGTGCTTTCGGAGCTGCCGGAGGTGGATGGCATTCTGGGTACCGGCAGCTACGGTGACGTGGCCGCGGCTGTGACGGAGCTGATGGAAGAGGGCCTGCGGCCCTGCCATCTGGGCAACATTCATACAGCCGAGCAGGGCGGTGCCCGGATTCTCTCGACGCCGCCTTGGTATGCATACCTGCGCATCGCCGAGGGCTGTGACAACCACTGCGCTTATTGCGTGATCCCCTCCCTGCGCGGCAAATACCGCAGCCGTCCCATGGGCGAGCTGCTGGATGAGGCGGCGGAGCTGGCGTCTGCGGGCGTCAAGGAGCTGCTGGTGATTGCGCAGGATATTACCCGCTATGGAACGGACTTCAACGGCGAACACCAGCTGGCAAAGCTGCTGGACGAGCTGTGCCGCCTGGATTTCCACTGGATCCGGCTGCACTATCTGTATCCGGATGAGATTACCGACGAGCTGATTGATACCATTGCCCGGCAGCCCAAGATTCTGCCGTATCTGGATATTCCCATTCAGCACTGCAACGATGGGATTTTGAAGGCGATGAACCGCCGGGATACCAAAGCGGAGCTGGAAGCACTCTTTGCCAAGCTGCGGGCTCGGATTCCGGGTCTGGTGCTGCGTACCAGTCTCATCACCGGCCTGCCCGGTGAGGGAGAGGCGGAACTGGAAGAACTGTGTGAGTTCCTGCGCCAGACCCGCATTGAGCGGGCGGGCGTGTTCCCCTTCTCTCCGGAGGAGGGAACCCGGGCGGCTCAGATGGAGCATGTGGATACCGAAGAGGCCCGCCGCCGGGCGGAGCTGGTGGTGGATGTGCAGTCCGACATCATCGATGCCTATAACGAGTCCGTGCTGGGTACGGAACGGGAAGTTCTGTGCGAGGGCTTTGACCCGCAGGCGCAGATGTTCTTTGGCCGCAGCTATGCCGAGTCTCCTGATATCGACGGACGGATTTATTTCACCGCTGAGGAAGAGGTGGAACCGGGCACTTTTGTGACCGTCCGTCTGACTGACACCATGGATGGAGAGCTCACCGGCGAGCAGGTTTGATTGGAAAAGCCTTTGGCCATAAGAAAACATACCGGGTGTTCCGATGGAGCCTGTCCCGGACAGAGGAGCGAATCATCATGAATTTGCCTAATAAATTAACACTTTTACGCATTATATTAATCCCTGTGTTTATGGGAGTGCTGTATTGGGGCTTCCCCGGGGCGGACTATGTGGCTCTGGCAATCTTTGTGATTGCCAGCCTTACGGATATGCTGGACGGTAAAATTGCCCGCAAGTATAACCTGGTAACAGACTTCGGAAAATTTGCCGATCCCTTGGCGGACAAAATGCTGGTGACGGCGGCGATGCTGTGGTTTGTCGAGATTGGACGGATGCCTGCCTGGGCGCTGCTGATCGTGATCATTCGGGAATTCGCCGTCAGCGGACTGCGGATGATTGCCTCGGATAAGGGGCGGGTCATTGCAGCCGGGTGGTCCGGCAAGGTGAAAACTGCCGCCACCATGGTGTGCATCGTGGTGATGTTCCTCCACATCCCGGGCATTCAGAATACGCTGAATATGGTCTGTGTGTGGATCATTGCCCTGACGACCTTGTATTCCGGTGTGGAATATTTTGTGAAAAACAAGGATGTTATTGCCTCCGCATGAAAGATTGAACGGCCGCGGGTACTCTGCGGCCGTTTGATTTGAGCGTTCAGAGCGGTTTGCAGAGATGACCGCCGTTTCCATGCATTGCCCGGACAGAGGAGATTTCGGTTTCCGGATGGGATGGAAGCCGGCAAAGTGTCGGGAAATGGAGCGGCAGAGAAAAATGATGCTGCCGCTTGACACGCCCGGGGAATCCTGTTAATATACTAGGCGTACAACTGCATAGCGTGATGATCGGGAAGAGTACCGGCTAGGACCAAAGGACAGAGAGGGCGCGTCACCGGCTGCAAGCGTGCCTACGGAGGGAGCGGGGAACGTGCGCCCGGGAGCGCGGGGGATGTGGATGCCCTCCGTACGGCCTGCGTCAAGGGCCTTCCTTGAGTGATAAAAGAGAGTGGAACCGCGATTCGTCGCCTCTCGTACTTTGGTACGGGAGGCGTTTTTATTTCCCTCCCGACCGACACAAGGAGAAATGAATCATGGCAAAACGAGTGACCCGACTGGGCGGCCTGTTGGCAGCCTACCAGCGCCGCGATCCTGCGGCCCGCAGCAAGCTGGAGATTTTCCTGCTCTATCCCGGTGTACACGCGGTACTGTACCATCGCCTGGCCCATTGGCTGTATGTGCACCACCGTTTTTTCCTGGCCCGCTGCGTATCGCAGTGGAACCGCTTCTGGACCGGAATTGAGATTCATCCCGGCGCCATCATCGGCCATCGGCTGGTGATTGACCACGGCATGGGTATCATCATCGGGGAGACGACGGAGATTGGCGATGATTGCCTGCTGTATCAGGGGGTGACCCTGGGCGGTACCGGCAAGGATAAGGGGAAGCGGCATCCCACCTTGGGCAATAATGTTCTGGTGGGTTCCGGCGCCAAGGTCCTGGGGCCCTTTACTGTGGGGGACAATGCCCGGATTGCAGCCGGTGCCGTGGTGCTGGGGGAAGTCCCGCCCAATGCCACTGCGGTGGGCGTCCCGGCTCAGGTGGTCCGGGTAGCAGGCAAGCCGGTTTATTATGCCGACGATGTGGATCAGATCCACATGACCGACCCCTTGGTGGAAGAACTGGCGGCGATGAACCGCCGCGTGGAAGAACTGGAACGAGAACTGATGGACTTGCGCAAAGCAGTCTGCAAAACAAAAGAGGAAAGGACAGCCTGAAATGTATCTGTACAATTCGGCAACCCATCGCAAAGAGGAATTCAAGACCCATACACCGGGACGGGTGGAAATGTATACCTGCGGTCCCACGGTGTACCACTTCGCACACATCGGCAATCTGCGCAGCTATATCATGGAAGATGTGCTGGAAAAGTATTTGCGCTATGCGGGCTACGATGTCAACCGCGTCATGAATATCACGGACGTAGGGCATCTGAGCTCTGATGCCGATACCGGCGAGGATAAAATGCTCAAGGGCGCACGGCGGGAGCACAAGACGGTCATGGAGATCGCGCAGTACTATACGGATGCGTTCTTCGAAGATTGCCGGAAGCTCAACATCAAGCGTCCGGATGTGGTCCAGCCCGCTACCGGATGCATTGACGAGTATATCGCCATTGTGACCCGTCTGTTGGATAAGGGCTATGCCTACCAGGCGGGCGGAAACGTGTATTTTGACACCTCCAAGCTGGATCACTACTATGTCTTCAATGATCACGACGAAGAGGATCTGGCCGTGGGTGTCCGGGAAGGCGTAGAGGAGGACACCAATAAGCGCAACAAAAATGACTTTGTCCTCTGGTTTACCAAGAGCAAGTTTGAGGACCAGGCCCTGAAATGGGATTCTCCCTGGGGTGTGGGTTATCCCGGCTGGCATATTGAGTGCTCCGGCATTTCCATGAAATATAATGGCGAATATCTGGACCTCCACTGCGGCGGCGTGGACAATGCCTTCCCGCATCATACCAATGAGATTGCCCAGTCTGAAAGCTATCTCGGCCATCCCTGGTGCGGTCACTGGTTCCATGTGCATCACCTCAACACCACCAGCGGCAAGATGAGCAAGTCCAAGGGAGAATTCCTGACGGTCTCCCTGCTGGAAGAGAAGGGATACGACCCCCTGGCCTACCGGTACTTCTGCCTGCAGAGCCATTACCGCAAGGCGCTGGTGTTCTCCTATGAGAATCTGGACAATGCGGTGGCGGCCTATCAGAAGCTGATCGGCCGGATCGCGGCCCTGAATCCCCAGGACGGTGAGCGGGACGAGGCGGTGTTCCAGCAGTACCGGGAGCGGTTCCTGGAGCAGATGGGCAACGACCTCAATACCTCCATGGGTGTTACCTCCGTATTTGACGTGCTCAAGGCCAAGACCAATGATGCCACCAAGCTGGCGCTCATTGGGGACTTTGATCAGGTGCTGTCCCTGAGCCTGTTGGAGAAGGCGGAAGCCAAGCGGGCAGAGGACGCCAAGGCCAAGGCTTCTGCCCAGACCACCGGCGGCTATACCGTTACCGGTGAGGGAGACCCGGAAGTGGACGCATTGGTAATGCAGCGCTATGAAGCCAAGAAGGCAAAGAACTTTGCTGAGGCGGACCGGATTCGGGATGAGCTCAAAGCCCGGGGCATCGAGATCATCGATACCAAGGGCGGTGCTACCTGGAAGCGGGTGTAAGAATCAAAAGCGGAGCGGCTCTTGGCCGCTCCGCTTTCTTCTTGACAATGTCTGCCAATTCGGGTAGGATAGGAGTGCAATTTGTCAATATATTGGCTTTTTTGGCGGGAGTGAACGGCGTATGGAGCTGAATCGAGCGGTAGCGGAGAATATCAAGCGCATCCGGAAAAGCAAGAAACTGAGTATGGAGCGCACGGCGGCCATTGCCGGAGTGTCCCGCAGCATGCTGGGACAGATTGAGCGGGGAGAGGCCAATCCGTCTGTGGCGATTCTGGGGAAGATAGCGGCGGCGCTCCGGGTACCGGCAGAAGTGCTGCTGGAAAATGACGACTTTGAGACGTTGCTGCTCTCCCGGGAGCTGGACAACCGGGCGGCCCGTTTGGACGGGGGAAAGGCTGTGCTTCGCCCCAGCTTTCCGTACGATGATACGACCCGGCAGGAGAGCTTCTTTTTGGACCTGTATATCAGTGCCCGGTATGAACCCGAACCGTCGGTGCCGGGGTGCGTGTGTCACGCGACCCTGATAGCGGGGCGGGTGGTTCTGTACGCTGAGGAACAGCCGTTTGAGCTGATGGAGCGGGACGCCCTGCGGTTTGCAGCGGACCGTCCTTACTATTTTGAGAATATGACCAATTCCACGGCCCGGCTCCTGCTGGCCTATCAATATTTGAAATGAACGAGAAAGGAAGCGTGCATATGGAAATCCGAACCGCCACCATGGCGGATTTACCCCGGGTAGCTGCGGTGGAGGCGGCGTGCTTTCCAGCAGCGGAGGCGGCCACAGAGGCAGAGTTTGCCGCCAGGCTGGCGGTATATCCCAATCACTTTTGGCTGCTGGAGCAGGATGGGGAGCTGATCAGCTTCATCAACGGCATGGTCAGCGATGAGCCGGACCTGCGGGATGAGATGTATGCCGACGCCTCTTTGCACAATGAGGCAGGAGCATGGCAGATGATTTTCGGCGTGAATACCATGCCCCAGTACCGGCGGCAGGGCATGGCCGCCCGGGTGATGGAGCGGGTCATTGCCGATGCCAAGGCCCAGGGACGCAAGGGCTGCATGCTCACCTGCAAGGACCGGCTGGTTCACTACTATGAGACCTTCGGCTTCCGCAGTGAGGGCGTCTCCGATTCCACTCATGGCGGCGTGGTGTGGTATGCCATGCGGCTGACCTTCTAAAAAAGAAGAAATCCCCCTGGAGTCCATTTTGGACCCGGGGGGATTCGTTTTGGTATCGAAGGATCAATGCAGAAATTTTTTCAGCCGCAGGGAAAGTGCGATGGCCAGAGCCAGCTTGCCCAGGTCAGGCAGGATAAAGGGGATCACGCACCAGCCCAGTGCGGTACCCAAACTGACGGGGCCGGTGCTCTGGGCGTAGACGGTGAGAAACCAGATGGTGCCGAAGGCATAGCAGACGGCGAGGGAAATGACTCCTGCTGCTGCCATGGCGGGGACAGACGTCCCCAGATGAGCAGTGATCAGCCAATAGACCAGGGCCTGTGCGGCAAAGCCCAGGATGAAGCCGCCGGTAGCCCCCAGCAGAGTGCCGATTCCTGCCTGGAATCCAGAAAAGACCGGCAGTCCCACAGCGCCCAGCAGCAGGTAGACGACAGTGGCATAGGTACCCCGCCGGCCCCCCAAAATGGTCAGGGCCGCGAAGATTCCAAACGTTTGCAGTGTAAAGGGAATGGTGGCGAGGATGGAAATCCAGGCGCAGACTGCAATTAAAACGGCGAACAGTGCCACATAAGCCAGATCCACAGTCCGCAGGCGCGCCGCCGGTGCGTGAAGTGTCATGATCAAAAACCTCCTCAAGGAAATGGGATATGGTTAGAATACCCTGATACGCCCCAATTGTCAACCATAAAAATAAAAATGGTTAACAAGTGGGGCGATCAAATGGCGGAGGAACACTCCGCCACGGATCACAGCCCCAGCTCGGGACATACTTCCCGGATTTTGGCCTGAATGGATTTGAGATCTTCAAATGTCTCCGGCCGCTTCCCTACGTCCCGCAGCAGGGCGGCGGGATGGTAAATAGCGGTCATTTGCACACCGCTGCGGCTAAACCACTGCCCATGCTCGCTGGTAATCCGAAAATCTTCCTTGATGATGGCTTTGGCAGCAATACGCCCCAGACAAACAATGATTTTGGGCCGCAGCAATGCCGTCTGGCGCCGGAGCCAGCCGATGCAGGCATCCTGTTCCACATTCAGGGGATCCCGGTTGTGGGGCGGACGGCACTTGACAATGTTGGCAATGTAGACCTTTTCCCGGTCCAAACCGATGATCTCCAGCATGTCGTCCAGCAGCATGCCGGCTTTTCCGACAAAGGGAATCCCCTGTTCGTCCTCGTGCTGCCCGGGGCCCTCTCCGATCAGCAGAATTTTGGCCTGCCGGGAACCATCTCCGAATACCACGTGGGTACGGGTTTCGGCCAAGGCACAGTCATGGCAGTGCAGGCATTCTGATTGTAAAGTTTCCCATGTATCAGCCATGAGATGGCCTCCTTTTGTAAAATCCAAAGATTCTGTAGCGGAGATAAGGGGGGGCAAACCAGCCAAAAGACCGGTGTTTTGCTGTTGAAAGGCAGCAACCGTAAGGGACACGCTGTGACTTTTCTGTGTATTGTATCACACAAAAAATCGTGGCGCAACGGTGGGTATTTTTCTGCGCTCCGGGTACACTTTGACGGGAGGGACGTGCATGGAACTTTGGCTTTGGAAATTTTGGACATACAGCTTTTTGGGATTGCTGTTGGAAAAGGCATATGCCGCCGTGAGTCCGCGGAGAGGCGGAGCGCGGCGGTGCTGCCTGCTGCTGCCGCTTTGTCCGGTATATGGACTGGGAGTGACGGCAGTCCTGCTGCTGCCGCCCCAGCTGACACAATCTCCCCTGGGAATGGCCCTGTGGGGTGGACTTACTGCCACCGCAGTGGAATATGGTGTGCATGTATGGTACGAATGCCTGCTGGGGGTTCGCTTCTGGGACTATCAGGGCGTATGGGGGAATCTGCGGGGGCGGGTCTGCGTGCCCTTTTCGCTTGCGTGGGGATTGCTTCTGGCGGCTGTGCTGCCGGGATTGGAACAGGTACTGACCCCGCTGCTGGAAAAAATTCCGCCGGAGGTCACCTATGCGGCTTTGCTGGTGTTTACCGCGGATGCCTTGCTTTCCTCCAGAGTGCTGCTGCGTGCCGGTGACCCGGAAGCAGTGCGGGTGCCTTTGATACGAATGCGGGAAAAACGGGCGGCATGAGGCCCGATGAATCAAAACCGTTCCCATGGGGCGCTGCAAGGCACCCGCTGGGAACGGTTTTTGACTGATTGAGAATGTTAGAAACGGGAGTGCATCATGCGTGTTAGCTGTCGCTTATAGCGGCACAGGTGCTCCTGGCATTGGCTGCACTGGAGGGCCTGATTGCTGGACTCAAAAAAGCGCTCCCGGCAGAAGTGGTATGTAAGTTCCCAACGGACAAACAAAACGGTAGCCAAAAGACAGGCCAAGCGGGTCAGCGGACCGGTCAGGGGCAGCAGCGGGGTACAGAGCATCAGATAGTCCCAGTTATAAATCCGGCAGGTGGTGCAGCAGCGGTTGTGCATCATCCAGGCCTGGAAGGGGCAGAAAAACAGAATGCAGACAATGTCGCATACACCGTAAAATCCTGCCAGGCACACCATGGCCCGCTGGCTTAGCCAGCCCTGAAAGTGCAGACCGAACACCACGGCATTGCTGGCGATCCATACCGCCAGAACCACAGCTGCACCCCGGTTGGCATGGTGAATCTCTTGCGAGGAGGGGAGCAGACCAGTGGGACGAAACCGCCGGGCAAATTCTTTCTGGCAGCCCAGGCTCTCGCTTTTGGATGGAAACAGCCGGACTGCCATGGAGAGCATCAGCAGCAGCCACACCACGCTCAGGGGGGTGATCCTTCCCAGCGGCGCGGCCAGATCCGTATCAAACCGCTCGGGTGCGATCAGGGCATAGGCGACAAGAAACGCAAATGCTGCGCTGCGGGCCGCCAGGCAGAGAAGATAGAAATGTCTCGTATGGCCGGATTTGTTCATGAAAATTCCAGTGCACTCCTTTACGCATCCAGGTGGCACTCCAGCCACTGGCAAAGATCTTGATACACATCCTCGCGGCTTGCCTCGTTGAGAATTTCGTGGCGCAGCTGAGGATAGAGGCGGAGGGAGACATCCCGCACGCCTGCGCGCCGGAAGCTGCGGAAAGCAGCCTGCACGCCGCGGCCGCAGCCGCCTACCGGGTCCATGGCGCCGGAGAGAAAGAGGACCGGTGTGGCCAGATTCATGTTCCGCAATGCCTGCGGGTCCCGGATCAGACGCAGTCCGTACAGAAGTTCCCGAAACAGCCCCACCGTGGGAATGCCGCCACAGAGAGGGTCGGCCAGATAGGCGTCGACATTGGACGGATCCAGTGACAGCCAGTCGTAGGGAGTTCGGGCGGGGGAGAAGGGCTTGTTATAGGGGCCGAAGGCCAGACGCTCTACCAAGGGGCTGATCTGCGTCTCTCCCAAGCGGCGGCACTCGGCCCGGGCCAGAGCGCTTCCCACAGCCAAAACCGCCGGAGACATCTGGCCGGTTCCGACCAGAATTGCCCCGTCGACGGTGCCGGGATATCGGATCAGGTAGGTCCGTGCCAGGAAAGACCCCATGGAATGTCCCAACAGAAAAAGGGGCAGGCGGCCAAATCGCTTCCTGGCCAGACGCCTGCAGGTGTCAAGGTCGCGGGTGGCGGTTTCCCAACTGCCCGGAGGGCCCAGGTACAGGCGGGGGGCACCGGGGATCACGGAGCTGCCGTGGCCCAGGTGATCATGTCCGATTACGGCAAAGCCCCGCTCCGTGAGATAGGCGGCCAGGGACTCATAGCGCAGAATGTGCTCCGAAACGCCGTGAGAGACTTCCACGATGGCCCGGACAGGGACTGCCGGAATCCACACTGCGGCGTGGATGGAGGTTTTTCCGTCCGCGGAGAGAAAGGAAAATTCCTGTTTCTCCATGGAAAACGACACCTCCTTGTGCTATACTTCATAATAAGACAGTTTACCACACCCTTGGCCGAAATACCAGAGGAGGTTTGCAGATGGAAACCTATGTTGTAGCACTGGACCAGGGAACCACCACGTCCCGTGCCATTTCCTTCAATCAGGCGGGAGAGATTGTCTCCCGTGCTCAATATCCGTTCCGTCAGATCTACCCCCAGCCCGGCTGGGTAGAACATGATCCCATGGAGATCTGGGCCACGCAAAAGCGGGCTTTGGCGGAGGCGGTGGGGCACACGGATTCCAAACAGATTGCCGCCATCGGGGTGACCAATCAGCGGGAGACCACAATCCTTTGGGACCGGACCACGGGAGAGCCAATTTACAACGCCATTGTCTGGCAGTGCCGCCGTACGGCGCCCATCTGTGACTGGATGAAGCGGGAGGGCTTGGGGGACCTGGTGGCGGAGCGCACCGGTCTGCTGATTGACGCCTATTTTTCCGGGACCAAGCTCAAGTGGCTGCTCGATGAGATCCCCGGTGCCCGGGAGCGGGCGCAGCGGGGAGAGCTGTGCGCCGGAACCGTGGACAGCTGGCTCATTTGGCGGCTGACCGGCGGACGAGCCCACGTGACGGATTATTCCAACGCCTCCCGGACCATGCTCTTCAATATCCATACGCTGGAGTGGGATGCGGAGCTGTGCCGCATCCTGGATATTCCCATGAGCTTGCTGCCGCAGCCCCGGCCCAACAGCGAGGTTTACGGGTATGTGGCAGAAAACATACTGGGCCTGGAAGCTCTGGCGGGGATTCCCATCTGCGGCAGCGCTGGAGATCAGCCTGCGGCGCTGTTCGGCCAGGCCTGCTTTGCACCGGGACAGGCGAAAAATACCTATGGAACCGGCTGTTTTACCTTGATGAATGTGGGAGAGCAGGCGGTGCGGTCGGGTGCGGGACTGGTGACGTCGGTGGCCTGGTCGGTGGGCGGCCGGACAACTTACGCACTGGAGGGCAGTGTGTTCAATGCCGGCAGTACAATCCAGTGGCTGCGGGATGAGCTGGGTCTCATTGATTCCGCACCGGAGTGCGACCGCTTGGCGGAGAGTGTTCCGTCTTCCGGCGGGGTGTATATTGTTCCGGCGTTTACGGGACTGGGTGCGCCGTACTGGGATATGTATGCCCGGGGAACCATGGTCGGTTTGACCCGGGGGACGACCCGGGCGCATCTGGCCCGGGCGGTGCTGGACTCCATTGCCTTCCAGGTGACGGATCTGGTGCGGGTGATGAATCAGGACGCTCCCTGCCCGTTGACGGTGCTGCGGGTGGATGGCGGCGCGTCCGTCAGTGATATCCTGATGCAGACCCAGGCAGACCTGCTGCGTCTGCCGGTGGACCGACCTTCGCAGGTGGAGACCACGGCCTTCGGTGCGGCTGCTCTGGCGGGATTGGCAGCAGGTGTCTGGGGAAGCTTGGAAGAGCTGGCGGGGCTGCGCCGCAGCCAGCATGTATTCCTTCCGCAGAGAGAGGAAGCGGCCTGTGCGGAGGATTACCGTCAGTGGCGCCGCGCAGTGGAACGGGCCCGGGATTGGGTAGAGAGCGTTTGACGCAGCGGAAATTTTGTTGCGTTCCACAGGAAAATAGGGTATACTGATTGCAAAGCGCAGGGAAGCGCTGAAAGAGCAATCAGGCGGCACTGGCCGCAGATGAAAGGGGATTACCAAGATGGCTTTTTTCGATGAGTTGACCAAGAAGGCAAAAGATGTGGCCGCAGTGGCCGCGGATCGGGCAAAGGATGCTGCCGAAGTGGCGAAGGGCGCCGCCGAGGTGGCCAAGATCAATATGGCAATCGCCGGCGAACAGCGGGAGATTGATAAGAATTACCGTACCATCGGCGAGTGGTTCGTCAGCGAATATGAGGGCCAGATCCCCGACGCAGTGCGGGAGTTGGTGGATGCTGTGACGGCATCCAAGGCCAAAATTGCGGAACTGGAAGCCAGCAAGCCCGCCCGGGATGAAGAGCCGGTGGTAGAGGTTTCCATGCAGAAGAAGTGTCCTATCTGCGGTGCGGAGTCTGACAGCAAGTTCTGCCCTCACTGCGGTGCCCCGATGGGTGAGTAAGCCTCGCAATGGCAGGGAATGGGCCGGTCCCGAAACGGGGCCGGCCTGTTTGTGTGAAGAGAGGAAGGAAACCGATCGGCAATGGAACCGTATGAATTGATTCGCTCCCGTCGCCGCACTATGGCCCTGGAGGTTACGGGAGACTGCCGGGTGCTGGTGCGGGCGCCGATGCATGTGACACAGGCCGAGGCAGATGCGTTTTTTAACCGGCATGGAGACTGGGTGGCCCGCCATCTGGAACGGCAGCGCCAGCGGGCCGCCGCCCTGCCGCCGCCCCCTACCCGCGAGGAAATCCGGGGACTGAAGGCTCGGGCGCAGGCGGTGCTGCCGGGGAAAGTGGCATATTGGAGCACCCGCACGGGACTGGTGCCCACGGGTGTAAAGATTACCACGGCGCGGAAACGCTACGGCAGCTGCAGCGGGACCAACAGTCTGTGCTTTTCCTGCTTTTTGATGAACTGCCCGGAAGAGGCAGTGGATCTGGTGGTGGTCCATGAGCTGTGCCATATCCGGGAGAAGAACCATGGACCGGGATTTTACGCCCTGCTGAGTCAATATTTGCCGGATTACCGGGAGCGCAAAAAATTGCTGCAATAAAAACCATCCCCATGGCGTTGCCACGGGGATGGTTCCTTTATAACAGGGCGGAGGCGGCCAGCAGCACGGCCAGACCCAGAAGATTGGCCAGCAGGAAAAGACCCAGATACCGCCCGGGCTTTGCGCCGGGAGAGCGGAAGTAAAATTTCAGAGAGATCAGGCTGGCCAGGGAGGCGATAGGGGTTCCCAGGCCGCCGATGTTCACGCCTTCCAGCAAGGGCTGCCAGTTGTCCGTGAAGCCGGAGAGCAGCACCGCCGCCGGGACATTGCTGATGATCTGGCTGGTGAGCACTGCGGTCAGGCAGGTGCTGCGTTCCAGAAGAGACTGTAAAACGGTGTGGACGGCATCGATCCGCCCCAGGTTGCCGGAGACGATGAAAAAGCATACGAAGGTGACCAGCAGCCCGAAGTCCAGTTCTTTCAAAATGGAGAACTCCACAACGGCGATGACGGCCAGCACCACTACGGTCATGATGCCGTAAGGCAGAATCCGGAATACCGTCAGCAGACACAGAGCAAACAGCAGCAGATAGATGCCCAGCTTTTTGGGGGAGCGAATGGGGGCCTCCTCCAGATCCGGGACCGGAAGTGTCCGGGGCAGTACCGGGACAGCAGCTGCCGTGAGGCCAACCAGACTGATGGCGGTCAGCGGCAGTATTACGGCGAAAAAGGAACCGGCAGTGAGGTTGTATGCGCCGTAGAGATAGAGGTTCTGGGGATTGCCCACCGGGGTAGCCATGCTGCCCAGGTTGGCCGCCATGGTCTGAAGAACCAGAATCATGGCAGCACGGTCCCGGCAGCCGATCTGGTCCAGGAGCAGCAGGGTGAAGGGGACGAAGGTCAGCAGCGCCACATCGTTGGTGACCAGCATGGAGGTGAAAAAGGGCAGCAGCACCAGAATGACGCCCAGAATCCGGCCTCCGCTGCTGCGGCGCAGCAGAGCGGCCGCCAGGAATTCAAATGCGCCGCACCGGCGTACGCCGGCAACGACTGCCATCAGGCACGCCAGCAGGCACAACACCCGCAGATCGATGTATCCGGGATAGGCTCCGTCCGGCGGGACCGCCAGCATGGTGGCGGCGGCACAGAGGGCGGAGATGCACAGAACGGTTTCTTGTTTGAAAAATGCACGCAGACGTGCGGCCATGGTGGGTTCCTCCCATAATTTTGAAGTCTGGGAGGTAGAATATCACACGCGGCACCTTTTTGCAAGGGCTTCCGGCGGCATAATCCGGCTGATGGTTGACTTTTTGCGGCGGAATGGATACAATAGGAACTCAGTGAAAACCGCAGATGCAGCAGCGTATTCATTATAATAATATAGAGATGTAAAGGATTGAGACTATGGCACAGGATAAAAGACAAGTGGACGCCATTACCGCACGGGACGTGGATTTTGCCCAGTGGTATACTGACGTGTGCAAAAAGGCGGAGCTGATCGACTACACCTCCGTCAAAGGCATGTTCATCTATCGTCCCTATGGCTACGCCATTTGGGAGAATATTCAGCAGGAGCTGGACCGCCGCTTCAAGGCTACGGGCCATGAGAACGTGTACCTCCCGGTGCTGATTCCCGAATCCCTGCTCCAGAAGGAGAAGGATCACGTGGAAGGCTTTGCACCGGAGTGCGCCTGGGTGACCATGGGCGGCAGCGAGAAGCTGGAGGACCGGCTGTGCGTCCGGCCCACCTCCGAGACGCTTTTCTGCGAGCACTATGCCAATATCATCCACTCCTGGCGGGATCTGCCCAAGCTGTATAACCAGTGGTGCAGCGTGCTGCGCTGGGAGAAGACCAGCCGTCCCTTCCTGCGCCACCGGGAATTCCTGTGGCAGGAGGGCCACACCATGCATGCCACCGAGGAAGAGGCCCGGCAGGAGACCATGCAGATGCTGGGCATCTATGCCGACTTCATGGAAAACTATCTGGCCATGCCGGTGATCCGCGGCCGCAAGACCGATAAGGAAAAGTTCAACGGCGCCGAGGAGACCTACACCGTGGAGTGCATGATGCACGACCACAAGGCCCTGCAGGCCGGTACCAGCCACTATTTCGGCGACGGTTTTGCCAAGGCCTTTGACATCACCTTCACCGGTAAGGATAACCAGCTCCATCATCCCCATCAGACCAGCTGGGGTGTTTCTACCCGGATGATCGGCGGCATCATCATGACCCACGGTGACGACAACGGCCTGGTGCTTCCGCCCCGGGTGGCACCGGTTCAGGCGGTGGTGATCCCCGTGGCATCCCATAAGCCCGGCGTCCTGGAAGCGGCCGCACAGCTGCGGGACCGGCTGCTGGATGCCGGCGTGCGCACCAAGATGGACGATTCCGACAACTCTCCCGGCTGGAAGTTTGCCGAGTATGAGATGAAGGGTGTGCCTCTGCGGGTGGAGATCGGCCCCAAGGACCTGGAAAAGGGCCAGTGCGTCATTGCCCGCCGGGATACCGGTGAGAAGACCTTCGTTGCCCTCACGGAGCTGGAGCAGACCGTCAAGACCATGCTGGATGCCATCCATGACAACATGTATGCCATGGCACTCCAGAACCGGGAAGAGAACACCTTTGACATCAAGACCCCGGAAGAGGCCAAGGCCATCGTGGAGGGCAAGGGCGGTTTCCTGCGCTCCAAGTGGTGCGGCTCCCTGGAATGCGAGATGGCCATGAAGGAGCGGGCCGGCGTCAGCTCCCGCTGCATGCCTTTGGAGCAGTCCGGTACCGAGGGTGTGTGCCCCGTGTGCGGAAAGCCCTGCACCACCGATATTTACTGGGGTGTGGCTTACTGAGCAACCTATGAAAAACGGCCGTCTCTCTTGCGGGACGGCCGTTTTTGTCGGATTCCGGCAAGTCCAAAAGAGCGGTGAAAGGACTTGCCGGAGCATGTCGGAACGGGATTTTGGGATTCACAAAAAAATATTGAAATTTTCATGAAAAACGGAGAAATTCCTCTTGACAATGGAGAGAGTTTCTTATATTATAAGTAGGTCCGCGCGGGAAGGGTACACCCCGCCGCGTGGTCATGCGATGAACCGGGAGATTGCTCGAAAGAGGTAACTTCCGGGGAGTATGTCCGATAATCGGGCGGCTGAGAAAGATCTGTACGTTGCGTAGATCGCCACGCCATGATCAGTTACCGGCCGTAGGTCTCCTGCGCCGGTATTTTTCATGAGCAGGAATGATACGCACGGTTAAGCGTATAGAAAAACTTCTCTCGCCGTAGGTCGTCGAGACTGCGTGAAACTACCTACGAAATCAGGAGGAAACAACCATGGCACAGAAAGAAATGATCCGCATTCGTCTGAAGGCCTATGACCACCAGGTCATCGACCAGAGCGCAGAAAAGATCGTGGAGACCGCCAAGCGCACCGGCGCTGAGGTTTCCGGTCCCATCCCCCTGCCCACCAAGAAGGAGATCGTCACCATCCTGCGGGCCGTGCACAAGTACAAGGACAGCCGTGAGCAGTTCGAGCGCCGCACCCACAAGAGACTGATCGATATCACCAAGTCCTCTCCCAAGACCGTGGAAGCCCTGATGGCTCTGGAGCTGCCCGCCGGTGTGGAGATCGAGATCAAGCTGTAAGGCTGATTTCCCACAGGACACCATTTAAAATGTTTGCTGCCATGTCCGCCGACTTGCGAGGCGGACGGGTCATGTCGGCAGAGCAATGCGGCGGAACCCAACCGCTCGTATCTAAGCCGACCAATAACCTTTAAGGAGGAAAATACATGAAAGCGATCATCGGCAAAAAAGTGGGCATGTCCCAGATTTTTGACGAGAACGGCCGTGTGATTCCCGTCACCGTCATCGAGGCGGGACCCTGCACGGTCGTCCAGAAGAAGACTGCTGAGAAGGAAGGCTATGCCGCCGTTCAGCTGGGCTTTGAAGACATTGCCGAGCGCAAGCTCAGCAAGCCCGAGATGGGCCACCTGAACAAGGCTGGCGTCAGCCCCAAGAAGTACCTGCGTGAGTTCGACCTGGAGAACGCTGCTGAGCTCAACATCGGCGACGTTGTCAAGGCTGACACCTTCAAGGTCGGCGATTTCGTCGACATCACCGGTACCAGCAAGGGCCACGGCTACGCCGGCGTTATCAAGCGCCACGGTGCTCACCGGCTCAAGGAAACTCACGGTACCGGCCCTGTCCACCGTCACGCTGGTTCCATGGGCTCCTCCACCGATCCTTCCCGTATCTTCAAGGGCAAGATCGGCGCCGGCCACATGGGTGTCGATCAGGTCACGGTCCAGAACCTGAGCGTTGTGAAGGTTGACCCCGAGCTGAACATGCTGGTTGTCTGCGGTGCCGTTCCCGGCCCCAAGGGCGGTCTGGTCACCATCAAGAGCACGGTCAAGGTCCACAAGGTCAAGCAGGCTGGTGCTGACATCAGCAAGAACCCGCAGAAGGCTTCCGGCCGCAACCCGCAGAAGGCTTCCGCCAGAAACAAGTAAGAAAGGGGTGCTTGAGTAAATGTCTTCCATCAAAGTTTTGAACATGGCCGGCGCTGAGGTCGGCACTGTTGAATTGAACGACGCCATCTTCGGCATCGAGCCCAACGAAGTCGTCGTCCACGAGGTTGTCAAGAACCACCTCGCCAACTGCAGACAGGGCACCCAGAGCGCCCTGACCCGCGCCGAGGTTTCCGGCGGCGGCAAGAAGCCCTGGCGTCAGAAGGGCACCGGCCACGCCCGTCAGGGCAGCACCCGTGCTCCCCAGTGGACCCACGGCGGCATCGTGTTCGCTCCCAAGCCCCGGGATTACAGCTATGTCCTCAACAAGAAGGTCAAGCGCCTGGCGCTCAAGTCCGTTCTCTCCGCTAAGGCGGCTGAGGGCAAGCTGGTTGTGATTGACTCCATCAAGATGGACGCCATCAAGACCGCTGAGTTCCGCAAGTTCCTCACCGCTGTGAACGTCGACGGCAAGGCCGTGGTGGTCACTCCCGTTGTGGACGGCGTCATCGTCAAGAGCGCCCGGAACATCCCCGGCGTGCTGACCACTCCCGCTGCGCAGCTGAATGTCTATGACATTGTCAACGCTCAGTACCTGGTGGTGGATCAGACCGCCCTCGCAAAAATCGAGGAGGTGTACGCGTAATGGCTACCGCATACGACATCATCATCCGTCCCATCATTACCGAGCGTGCCATGTCCGGCGCCGCCGACAAGAAGTATGTGTTCGAGGTTGCCCGGGACGCTGGTAAGATTGAGATTAAGAAGGCTGTTGAGGAGATCTTCGGTGTGAAGGTTGCTTCCGTCAACACCCTGACGGTGCCCGGCAAGGAAAAGCGCATGGGCGCCGGCCGCCCCGGCATGACCCGGACCTGGAAAAAGGCCTATGTCCAGCTGACGGCGGATTCCAAGACCATTGAGTTCTTCGAAGGCATGGTCTGATAACGGAAGGAGAGTAAAGCGATATGTCTATCAAAACTTTTAAGCCCACGACTCCCTCCAGGCGTCAGATGACGGTCTCCGGCTTCGACGGCATCGACAAGAAGGCCAAGCCCGAGCCCAGCCTGCTGGAGCCCCTGAAGAAGAGTTCCGGCCGCAACAGCTACGGCCGTATCACCGTCCGTCATCGCGGCGGCGGCAACAAGCGCAAGTATCGTGTCATCGACTTCAAGCGCGACAAGGTTGGTTCTGCCACCGTGCTGCGTCTGGAGTACGATCCCAACCGCAGCGCCAACATCGCCCTGATTCAGTATGAGGACGGCGAGAAGCGCTACATCCTGGCGCCTCTCGGCCTGAAGGCCGGCCACAAGATCATGACCGGTCCCGATGCTGATATCCTGCCCGGCAACGCGCTGCCCATTGCCAACATCCCCGTTGGTACTGTGCTGCACAACATTGAGCTGCATCCCGGCAACGGTGCCCAGCTGGTTCGCGCCGCTGGTACTGCCGCTCAGCTGATGGCCAAGGAAGGCAACGACGCTCAGATCCGTATGCCCTCCGGCGAGGTCCGCATCGTGCGCACCAACTGCTACGCCACCATCGGTCAGGTGGGCAACATCGAGCACGAGAACATCAACATCGGCAAGGCCGGCCGGAAGCGCCACATGGGTTGGCGTCCCACCGTCCGCGGCAGTGTCATGAACCCCAATGACCACCCCCACGGCGGTGGCGAGGGCCGCGCTCCTGTTGGCCGTCCCGGTCCTGTGACCCCCTGGGGCAAGCCTGCTATGGGTTATAAGACCCGTAAGGGCAAGAACCCCACCAATAAGTTCATTGTCAAGCGTCGCAACGAGAAGTAAGGGAGGCAAGGAAATATGAGCAGATCCATTAAAAAAGGCCCGTATGTTGCCCCTGAGCTTCTTAAGCGGGTCGAGGAAATGAACGCCAAGAACGAGAAGAAGGTTCTGAAGACCTGGAGCCGCAGCTCCACCATCTTCCCCGCCTTCGTCGGCCACACCATCGCTGTTCACGACGGCCGCAAGCACGTGCCCGTCTATGTCCAGGAGGACATGGTCGGCCACAAGCTGGGTGAGTTTGTTCCCACCCGCACCTTCCGCGGCCACCGCAAGGATAACTAAGTAAAGGAGGATGCAGAACATGGAAAAGAAAGTTGCCAAAGCGTATCTGCGCTATGTCCGCATCGCTCCCCGCAAGATCCAGATCGTCTGCGATCTGATCCGCGGCAAGGACGCCGGCACCGCCATGGCGATCCTGATGCAGACCCCCAAGGCCGCCTCTGAGCCCCTGATGAAGCTGCTCAAGAGCGCCGTGGCCAACGCCGAGAACAACCTCGGCATGGACCCCGCCAAGCTGGTGGTGTCCGAGGTGTTCGCCACTCCCGGCCCCATCCTGAAGCGGATGATGCCCCGGGCTCAGGGCCGCGCCTATCGGATCAACAAGAAGACTTCTCACGTCACCCTGGCTGTGACGGAAAAGGCATAAGAGGGAGGAGAACAGTTTTATGGGACAGAAAGTAAATCCCCACGGCCTGCGCGTGGGCGTCATCAAAGACTGGGATTCCCGTTGGTATGCCAGTGAAGAGAAGGTCGGCGACCTGATCGTCGAGGATCAGAAGATCCGCAAGTTCCTCAAGAAGGCCCTGTACGGTGCCGGCGTTCCCAAGATTGAGATCGAGCGCAGCAGCGACGTGGTCACCATCTATCTGCATTGCGCCCGTCCCGGTGTGGTCATCGGCAAGGGCGGCGAGCAGGTCGAGCAGTACCGTGCCGCCGTTGAGAAGCTCATCGGCAAGAAGGTGAAGCTGAACATCGTCGAGGTCAAGAACCCCGATATGAACGCTCAGCTGGTGGCCGAGAACATCGCCCAGCAGCTGGAGAAGCGTATTTCTCACCGCCGCGCCATGAAGAACGCCATGGCCCGCGCCATGCGCGCTGGTGCCAAGGGCATCAAGACCTGCTGCTCCGGCCGTCTGGGCGGACGCGAGATCGCCGGCGTGGAGCACTATCATGAGGGCACCATCCCCCTGCAGACCATCCGCGCCGACATTGAGTACGGCTTCGCGGAGGCTGCCACCACCTTCGGCCGCATCGGCGTGAAGGTGTGGATCTACAAGGGCGAGGTCCTCTCTCAGACCCTGCGCACCACCCCCCGCACCATGGACACCTCCAAGCCCTATCAGGAGCGTCGTGAGCGTCGTCCCCGCCGGGATGGCGACCGCCGCGGCGGTTTCGGCGACCGGCGCCAGGGCGGCGGGTTCAACCGTGACCGTCAGGGCGGTTTCAACCGCGGCCAGGGCCGTCCCCAGGGCGGTTTCAACCGCACCACCAATCCCAGCCGTCCGGCTGCCCCCGCGGCGCCCGCGGCACCCGCTAAGGAAGGAGGAGCCCAGTAATGCTTCTGCCGAAGAGAGTCAAGTATCGCCGCGTGCACCGCGGCCGCATGACCGGCAAGGCCACCCGCGGCAACAAGATCGCCTACGGTGAGTTCGGTCTGCAGGCCCTGGAGCCCGGCTGGATCACCAGCAATCAGATCGAGGCCGCCCGTATCGCCATGACCCGCTACACCAAGCGTGGCGGTCAGGTCTGGATCAAGATTTTCCCCGACAAGCCCGTGACCAAGAAGCCTGCCGAGACCCGCATGGGTTCCGGTAAGGGCTCTCCCGAGTTCTGGGTTGCCGTCGTGAAGCCCGGCCGTGTCATGTTTGAGATCGCCGGCGTGTCCGAAGAAGTTGCCCGCGAGGCGCTCCGTCTGGCCAGCCACAAGCTGCCCATCAAGACGAAGATCATCGCCCGCACCGAGGAAGCAGGTGAGTAAGATGAAGGCAAGTGAAATCCGTAAGATGACCCCTGAGCAGCTGAACGAGAAGCTGGCCGGCCTGAAGAAGGACCTGTTCTATCTGCGTATGCAGCATGCCACCAATCAGCTGGATAACCCTGTGAAGATCCGGGAGACCAAGCACGACATTGCCCGAGTCAAGACCGTGCTTGCGGAGCTCTCCGCTTCTTCCGATAAGCAGTAAGAAGGAGGTAAGCGAAGATGAACGAAGAGATGAGAACTTCCTCCCGTAAGACCCGGGTCGGCAAGGTTGTGTCCGACAAGATGGATAAGACCGTCGTGGTCGCCATCGAGGACCGCGTGGCCCATCCTCTGTACAAGAAGATTGTTGGCCGGACCTATAAGCTCAAGGCCCACGATGAGCAGAATGCCTGCGGCATCGGTGATAAGGTCAAGGTGATGGAGACCCGCCCCCTGTCCAAGGATAAGCGTTGGCGCGTGGTCGAGATCATTGAAAAAGCGAAGTAAGGAGGTGCCGAGATATGATTCAGCAGGAAACCTTTCTGAAGGTCGCCGATAATACCGGCGCCAAGGAAATCAAGTGCATCCGTGTCCTGGGCGGCTCCAAGCGGAAGTTCGGCAACATCGGTGATGTGATCGTTGCTTCCGTTCGCAAGTCCACTCCCGGCGGCACCGTGAAGAAGGGCGAGGTCGTCAAGGCCGTCATCGTCCGCAGCGCCAAGGGCGTCCGTCGTGCTGACGGCACCTATGTCCGCTTCGATGACAACGCCGCCGTCCTGATTAAGGACGACAAGAACCCCAGAGGTACCCGTATCTTTGGGCCTGTGGCTCGCGAGCTGCGCGACAAGGATTACATGAAGATCCTGTCCCTCGCCCCCGAAGTGATTTGAGGAGGGCAACGAAATGGCTATGAATATCAAGAAGGGCGATACCGTTGTCGTCCTGTCCGGTAAGGACAAGGGTAAGCAGGGCAAGGTCCTGGGCACTGTGCCCGGCTCCCTGAAGGTCGTTGTGGAAGGCATCAACATGGTGACCTGCCACGTCAAGCCCCGCCGTCAGGGCGAGGAGGGCGGCATCGTCAAGCGCGAGGCTGCCATTGCCTCCTGCAAGGTGCAGGTGGTTTGCCCCAAGTGCTCCAAGGGCACCCGCGTTGCCCACAAGATTGAGGGCGACAAGAAAGTCCGCGTGTGCAAGCACTGCGGCGCTGAGCTGTAAGAAAGGAGCGTAACCGATCATGGCTAGACTGAAAGAAAAGTATACCGCCGAAGTCGCTCCCGCTCTGATGAAGCAGTTCGGCTATAAGAGCGTCATGCAGATCCCCAAGATCGACAAGGTTGTCGTCAACGTGGGCTGCGGCGAGGCTCGTGAGAACTCCAAGGTTCTGGAGAACGTGGTGAGCGACCTGAGCCAGATCACTGGCCAGAAGCCCATCATCACCCGTGCCCGCAAGTCCATCGCCAACTTCAAGCTGCGCGAGGATATGCCCATCGGCGCGAAGGTTACCCTCCGCGGCGAGAAGATGTGGGAATTCCTGGATCGTCTGTTCAACGTGGCTCTGCCCCGCGTGCGTGACTTCCAGGGCATCAACCCCAACTCCTTCGATGGCCGCGGCAACTATGCCCTGGGCATCAAGGAACAGCTGATCTTCCCCGAGATCGAGTACGACAAGATCGACAAGATCCGCGGCATGGATGTGGTTATCTGCACCACCGCGCATACCGATGAAGAGGCCCGCGCCCTGCTCGAGCAGGTCGGCGCTCCCTTCGCCCGCTAAGGAGGAAGAGAAGAATGGCTAAGAAATCTATGATTCTGAAGCAGCAGGCTCCCGCCAAGTACTCCACCCGGAAGTACAACCGGTGCAAGCTCTGCGGCCGCCCCCATGCCTATCTGCGTGACTACGGCGTGTGCCGTATCTGCTTCCGCGAGCTGGCTTACAAGGGCGAGATCCCCGGTGTGCGCAAGGCCTCTTTCTGAGCCGGCGTTTCACCATCCCACTTTTGCAGCCGAGAGCCTTTGATATGGGGCTCCAGGTGATATACGGACGGCGAAAGGTCATGACGAATTGGGCACCACGCGCGAGCGGACTGCTCCATTCGCCATGATACCTCGCTGCCGAAGCGGCCAAAGGCCGCAACTCTAAAAACAGGAGGATTTATCATGCATATCACCGATCCTGTTGCGGATATGCTCACTCGCATCCGCAACGCCAACAGTGCCAAGCACGACACCGTCGATGTCCCCGCTTCCAACATGAAGAAGAGCATTGCTCAGATTCTGCTGGATGAGGGCTACATCAAGAGCTTCCAGATTGTGGACGACGGTACCCAGGGTACCATCCACATCACCCTGAAGTACAACGCGGGCAAGGAAAAGGTCATCTCTGGCCTGCGCCGCGTTTCCAAGCCCGGCCTGCGCGTCTATGTGGGCGCCGACGAGCTGCCCCGCGTTCTGCGTGGCCTGGGTATCGCAATCATCTCTACGTCCAAGGGCGTCATGACCGACAAGAAGGCCCGCGAGCTGCATGTCGGCGGCGAAGTCCTGGCGTTTGTGTGGTAAGGAGGGCAAACGAACAATGTCTAGAATTGGTAGAATGCCCATTACCGTTCCCGCCGGCGTGACGGTTACCGTCGCCGAGGGTAATGTGGTTACCGTCAAGGGACCCAAGGGCGAGCTGACCCGTGCGATGCGTCCCGAGATGATGATTAAGCAGGAAGGCAAC
Organism: uncultured Oscillospiraceae bacterium; assembly: GCA_944387035.1. Lineage (GTDB taxonomy): Bacteria > Bacillota > Clostridia > Oscillospirales > Oscillospiraceae > Oscillibacter. The sequence continues at coordinate 63,032 of CALXDJ010000011.1, forward strand.
ACGATCACCGTGGAGCGTCCTTCCGACGACAAGCTGCACCGCAGCCTGCATGGCCTGACCCGCACCCTGCTGTCCAACATGGTCACCGGCGTGACCGAGGGCTTCAAGAAGGAGCTGGAGGTCAACGGCGTTGGTTACCGTGTGGCCAAGGAGGGCAAGAACCTGGTCATGAACCTGGGCTTCTCTCATCAGGTGATCGTTCCCGAGATCGAGGGCATTACCATTGATGTCCCCGCTCCCAATAAAATTGTGATCAATGGATGCGACAAGCAGGCTGTGGGCCAGTTCGCTGCCGAAGTCCGCGAGAAGCGTCCTCCCGAGCCTTACAAGGGCAAGGGCATCAAGTATGCCGACGAAGTGATCCGTCGCAAGGTCGGCAAGACCGGCGCTAAGAAGTAAGGAGGTGTGCCGATATGATTAAAAGACCGAATACCAACGCTCAGCGTCTCAAGCGCCACAAGAGAGTGCGCGCCAAGATTTCCGGCACCCCCGAGATGCCGCGTCTGAACGTGTTCCGCAGCGAGGCCAACATTTACGCCCAGATCATCGACGATGTCAACGGCGTGACCCTGGCTTCTGCTTCTTCCCTGGATAAGGCCATCGAAGGTTACGGCGGCAATGTGGCTGCTGCTACCGCCGTTGGCAAGCTGGTGGCCGAGCGCGCCAAGGCCAAGGGTATCGAGAACGTGGTCTTCGACCGCGGTGGTTACCTGTATCACGGCCGCGTGCAGGCTCTGGCCGAGGGTGCCCGCGAGGGCGGCCTGAAATTCTAAGGAAGGAGGAACGAGTACAATGCCTAGATTTGAAAGAGAGCAGAGCGAGTATATCGAGAAGGTCGTTTACCTCAACCGCGTTTCTAAGACGGTGAAGGGCGGCCGCGTTATGAAGTTCTCCGCCCTGGTGGTCGTCGGTGACGGCAAGGGCAAGGTTGGCTATGGCCTGGGCAAGGCCGCTGAGGTCCCCGAGGCAATCCGCAAGGGCATCGAAGCCGCCAAGAAGAACATGATCACCGTGACCCTGTCCGGCAGCACCGTTCCCCATGAGACCATCGGTGAGGCTGGTGCCGGCCGCGTGCTGATGAAGCCCGCTGCTCCCGGTACCGGCGTGATCGCCGGCGGTGCCGTCCGTGCCGTGGTCGAGGCCGCGGGCATTAAGGACATCCGTACCAAGTGCCTGCGTTCCAACAACCCCAACAACGTTGTCGCCGCCGCTTTCCAGGGTCTCAAGTCCATGCGCGGCCCCGCTGAGGTGGCCCGCATCCGCGGCAAGAGCGTCGAAGAGATCGTTGGTTAAGGAGGCGCTGAACATGGCAAACTTAAGTATTAAGCTCGTCAAGAGCCTGAATGGCCGCCTGGATAAGCAGGTTGCCACCGCTCATTCCCTGGGTCTGCGCAAGATCGGTGATATCACCGTGCAGCCCGACAACGATTCCACCCGCGGCAAGATCGCCAAGATCGGCTATATGCTGCAGGTGAGTGAAGTGAAGTAAGGAGGCACGGAATTATGAAACTGAGCGAACTGTCTCCCGCCGAAGGTTCTGTCCGCCAGGCTTACCGCAAGGGCCGGGGTGCCGGTTCCGGCAACGGCAAGACCGGCGGCCGCGGCCACAAGGGTCAGAAGGCCCGTTCCGGCGGTAAGGTCCGCGTGGGCTTCGAAGGCGGCCAGATGCCTCTGGCTCGCCGTATCCCCAAGCGCGGCTTCAACAACATTTTCGCCAAGCCCCTGGAGATCATCAATCTGAGCGCCCTCAATGCGTTTGAGGACGGCGAGACCGTTACCGCCGAGGCGCTGCTGGCCAAGGGCATTCTTTCCAAGTGCGAATATGGTTACAAGGTCCTGGGCAACGGCAAGGTGACCAAGAAGGTTACAGTTAAGGCCTCTGCTTTCTCCGCTTCTGCCAAGGAGGCTATCGAGGCAGCCGGCGGAAAGGCCGAGGTGATGTAACGTGATCCAAACCATTCGCAAGGCATGGGGAATCCCCGAACTGCGGAAAAAGATCATCTTTACACTCCTGATCCTGCTGATCTTCCGGATCGGCAATACCATCACCGTTCCCTATATTGATGTTCCGGCTCTGAAGATGCAGCTCGATACCATGGGCAGCACCTACTTCGGATTGCTCAATGCCATCAGCGGCGGCGCATTCTCTATGGCTACCGTATTTGCCCTGAGCATCCAGCCCTATATCAACAGCTCCATCATCATCCAGCTGCTGACGGTGGCCATTCCCGCTTTGGAGCGGCTGGCCAAAGACGGCGGCGAGGAAGGCCGGAAGAAGATTCAGTCCATTACCCGTTATACCACCGTGGCCATCGCCATTCTGCAGGCTTTGGGCTACTATATGATGATCAAGCGCTATGGCCTGCTGGCTGACGGCGCAGAAGGCCTGTGGCCTGCACTGGTCATCATCGTGACTCTGATTGCCGGCTCCTCCTTCGTGATGTGGATGGGCGAGCAGGTGACGGAGTTCGGTGTGGGCAACGGCATCTCCATCATCCTGTTTGCTGGTATTCTCTCCCGCGTGCCCAGCATGGTCAGCTCCCTGATTGATGGTGTCAAGACCTGGTCTGCCATTAACAACGACACCCTGAGCCTGAGCACCCTGACGGATGCAGGCTATACGGAGGATTACGCGCAGCAGATTCTGGATTCTGCCATGGCACCCTGGGCAGTTGCCCTGCTGGTGATCGGCATGCTGGCGTTGATTGTCTTCATTGTGTTCATCAATGATGCCGAGCGCCGCATTCCGGTGCAGTACGCCAAGCGTCAGGTGGGCCGGAAGATGTACGGTGGTCAGAGCAGCAGCCTGCCCATGAAGGTGAATATGTCCGGCGTTCTGCCCATCATCTTCGCCCAGAGCATTGCTTCTCTTCCCATCACCATTTGGAGCTTCATCGGCATTCCCGCTGAGGGAACCGTGTCCCGCTCCATCTATGATGCGATTGATACCAAGTCCATCGTCTATATGGTGGTGTACTTTATCATGATCATCGGCTTCAGCTATTTCTACTCCAGCATTCAGTTCAATCCTGTTGAGATTGCCAACAACCTGAAAAAGCAGGGTGGCTTTATCCCGGGCTTCCGTCCCGGCAAGCCCACTGTGGACTTCATCAAGAAGGTCCTCAACAAGATAACCCTGTTCGGTGCCATTTATCTGGGCATTGTGGCCCTGTGCCCCCTGCTGGCGGGCAAGATCGTGGGCAACTCCAACATCGGTATCGGCGGTACGTCCGTCATCATCGTGGTGGGTGTTGCACTGGAAACCGTAAAGGCTCTGGAGTCCCAGATGCTGATGCGTCAGTACAAGGGATTCCTCGAATAAGAGAGAAGGGCAGTTATGAAGCTGATCCTGCTGGGCGCCCCGGGCGCCGGCAAAGGCACACAGGCAGAGGTCCTGTGCAAAGAACTGGATATTCCCACCATCTCCACCGGCAACATTCTCCGTGCCGCCATCAAGAACGGTACGCCCGTGGGCCTGCAGGCCAAGGCCTATATGGACGCGGGCAAGCTGGTGCCCGATGAGGTCATCATCGGCATCATCACCGAGCGGGTGGCGCAGGATGACTGCAAGAACGGCTATATTCTGGACGGAGTGCCCCGCACCATCGCCCAGGCCGAGGCCCTGGAGAAGGCCGGGATCACGTTTGACGACGTTATCTCCATTGAGATCTCCGATGAGACCATCATGGAGCGCATGAGCGGCCGCCGCGTCTGCGAGCATTGCGGGGCCAGCTACCATCTGGTAGCTGTGCCCCCCAAGACGCCGGGCGTGTGCGACAAGTGCGGCGGCAAACTGATCCAGCGTCACGATGATGAACCGGAGACCGTGAAAGCACGTCTTGAGGTTTATCATAGAGAGACCGAACCGCTCAAAGCATTCTACGCGCAGCGGGGACTTCTCAAGTCTGTGGAAAATCAGCCCACTGTGGCAGAGACTTCCCAGGCGATCCTCCATGCACTGGGGAGATGAGCGTATGATTACCCTCAAATCCTCCCACGAGATCGAACTGATGCGCAGGGCCGGAAAAATTACCGCGGCTGCCCGTGCTTTGGCAGGGGAAATGGTAAGGCCCGGCGTCACAACCCAGGAGATCGACAGCGCAGTGGAGCATTTCATTCGCAAACAGGGTGCGGTTCCGTCGTTCCTTCACTACAACGGATACCCCGCCAGCGCCTGCATCAGCGTCAACGATGAGATCATCCATGGCATTCCCGGCAAACGGGTTTTGCAGGAAGGCGACATCGTCAGCGTCGATGTGGGAGCGTACATTGACGGATTCCATGGGGACTGTGCGGCGACATTCGCCTGCGGGTCCATCACGCCGGAGGCGCAGGATCTCATTGATGTAACGAGACAGAGCTTCTTCGAAGGAATCCGGTACGCAAAAGAAGGGCATCGGCTGCTGGATATTTCCGCGGCAATCCAGACCTATGTGGAGAGCCATGGCTACTCCGTTGTCCGGGAATATGTCGGGCACGGCGTAGGTGCGGCGATGCACGAGGCGCCGGAGATCCCCAACTACGGCCATCCTGGCCGGGGACCGCGGCTTCTGCGGGGGATGACCCTTGCAATCGAACCCATGGTGAATGCCGGCTCGGCAGCGATCCGACAGATGAGTGACGGCTGGACCGTCAAGACTCTGGACGGCAAGTGGGCGGCGCACTATGAGAATACGATCCTGATTACCGATGGCGAGCCTGAGATTTTGACGGCGCCTGCCATCTGAGTGTAAGAAGAAGCGTATGGAAATTGCGAAATCAGATATTGTCCGATCCGACGCTGGCAGGGACAAAGGGAAGCTCTTCGCCGTTTTGGCGGTGGAAGGGGAGTACCTCCTGCTGGCGGACGGAAAATCCAGAAAGGTGGAGTCACCCAAGCGCAAAAAGCGCAGACATGTGCTGTTTGTGGCTTCGGATGAAAGCCGTCTTTCCGAAAAGATCAAGAGCGAAGAGAAGATTACCAACAGTGAGCTTCGCAGGACTCTCGCGGCGTACCGCGAGGAGGTCCGGCCGGACCAGGAGGGATAACGTTTGGCAAAATCCGATATGATCGAAGTGGAAGGTGTTGTAGTAGAAGCCCTGCCCAACACGACGTTCCAGGTTGACATTGGAAATGGACACATGATCCTAGCACATATTTCCGGGAAACTCAGAATGAATTTCATCAGGATTCTGCCCGGCGACAAGGTAACGGTGGAAATGTCCCCGTATGACCTGACCCGTGGCCGGATCACCTGGCGCAGCAAGTAAGCGCCGGGCGAAGTAAATGACTTGAAACCGCTGAAAGGAATGGTTACGAACTATGAAAGTAAGACCGTCCGTGAAGCCCATGTGCGAAAAGTGCAAGGTCATTCGCCGCAAAGGCCGTGTTATGGTCATTTGCGAGAACCCCAAGCATAAGCAGAGACAGGGCTAACATTTAATTGGAGGTGCTTTAAGAGTATGGCACGTATTGCCGGTATTGACCTGCCGAAGGATAAGCGTATCGAAATCGGCCTCACCTATATTTACGGCATTGGCAGAAAGAGCGCCAAGGACATTCTGGCGCAGACGGGCATCAACCCCGACACCCGCGTCAAGGATCTGACCGACGCCGAGGAGCAGAAGCTCCGTGACGCCATCGACGCCTATACCGTCGAAGGCGACCTGCGCCGCCAGACTGCCCTGGACATCAAGCGTCTGAGCGAGATCGGCTGCTATCGCGGCATCCGGCACCGCAAGGGCCTGCCCGTCCGCGGCCAGCGCAGCAAGACCAATGCGAGAACGCGCAAGGGTCCCAAGAAGACCATTGCCAACAAGAAGAAGTAAGGAGGGAGAACCAACATGGCAACTGCGAAAGCTACCGGCGGCAAGAAGGTTATTCGCCGCCGCCGCGAAAAGAAGAACATCGAGCGTGGTCAGGTCCATATCCGTTCTTCTTTCAACAACACGATGGTAACTGTTACCGATACTCAGGGCAACGCCATTTCCTGGGCTTCCTCCGGCGGACTGGGTTTCCGCGGCAGCAAGAAGTCCACTCCCTTTGCGGCTCAGACCGCGGCTGAGACGGCCGCCCGTGCCGCTATGGAGCACGGCCTGAAGACTGTTGAGGTCTTCGTGAAGGGTCCCGGCCAGGGCCGTGAGGCGGCTATCCGCGCTCTGCAGGCGGTGGGTCTGGAAGTGACTATGATCAAGGACGTCACCCCCATCCCCCACAACGGCTGCCGCCCCCCGAAGCGTCGTCGCGTGTAATCGAAAGAGGAGGTAACAAGCAATATGGCAAAGAATATGCAGCCGATTGCCAAGCGCTGCAAGGCTTTGGGCATTTCTCCTGCTGTGATGGGTTATGCGAAGAAGGAAACCAACCGCAATCCCGGCGGCCAGATGAGAAAGAAGAAGAGCGAGTACGGCATTCAGCTCAACGAGAAGCAGAAGGTCAAGTTCATCTACGGTGTGCTGGAAAAGCAGTTCCGTGATTACTATGAGGCTGCCGCCGCTGCCCCCGGCAAGACCGGCGACAACCTGCTCATTACGGTGGAGCGCCGGCTGGACAACGTTGTCTACCGCATGGGCTTCGCCATGACCCGCCGTCAGGCCCGTCAGCTGGTGAGCCACGCCCACTTCACCGTCAACGGCAAGAAGGTCAACATCCCCTCCTATCTGGTTAAGGCCGGCGATGTGATCGAGGTGGCTGAGTCCAGCCGTTCCTCCGAGGTGTTTAAGCGCCTGCTGGGTCAGGATGCTCCCATGTTCCTGCTGCCCGCTTGGATGGAGCGCGAGAAGAACACCCTCAAAGGCACTGTGACCCGCCTTCCCGCACGTGAGGACATCGATGTCCCCGTGGAGGAGCACCTGATTGTTGAGTTGTACTCCAAGTAATCGGAGGGTACCCTCAATAATGATAGGAACCGCCGGCGGCATGCGCAGCATTGCCGCGATAAGAAGATGAAGGAGGGTAACTGCATGATCGAAATTGAGAAGCCCCAGATCGAATGTACCGAGACGCCCGGTGACGCCACTTACGGCAAGTATGTGGTGGAGCCTCTGGAGCGCGGGTACGGTACGACGCTGGGCAATGCACTCCGCCGCATTATGCTTTCTTCTCTGCCTGGCACCGCTCCGACCACCATTAAGATCGCCGGTGTACAGCATGAGTTTTCCACCATTCCGGGTGTGAAGGAAGATGTGACGGACATCGTTCTGAATGTAAAGGGCCTCCTGACAAAATTGCACTGCGAGACGGTGAAAACCGTTTATATTGAAGCGGTGGGCCCCTGCGAGGTCACGGCCGGCGACATCAAGGCCGACGGTGAAGTGGAGGTCCTGAATCCGGAGATGCACATTGCAACCCTGGATAACGGCGCGACCCTGAACATGGAGATTACGCTCTCTCATGGCCGGGGCTATGTGCCGGCAGACCGCAACAAGCCTCAGCAAAATGTCATCGGCACCATTGCCGTGGACTCCATCTACACCCCGGTTCGGAAGGTGAACTATACGGTGGAGCCTACCCGCGTGGGCGCTTCCAGCGACTTCGACAAGCTGACGCTGGAAGTGTGGACCGACGGCACGATCTCCGCCCGGGACGCTGTGTCCCTGGGTGCCAAGATCCTGTGCGATCACTTCACGCTCTTCACCGATCTCTCTGAGAACGTGGGCAGCAAGCCCACCGTGGTGGAGAAGGCGGAAGCGCAGCGGGACAAGGTGCTGGAGATGACCATCGAGGAGCTGGACCTTTCCGTCCGCAGCTTCAACTGCCTCAAGCGTGCTAACATCAACACCGTCGAGGATCTGATTTCCAAGACCGAAGACGAGATGATGAAGGTGCGCAACCTGGGCCGCAAGTCCCTGGAAGAGGTCATCAACAAGCTGGCTATGATGGGACTGCATCTGGCCGACGAAGAAAACAACTGATTTTACGCCGGCGGAGTGCTCCCCGGCTGACCAAAATCCTGATAAGGAGGAAACCGAAATGCCCGGAACTCGGAAACTTGGCAAGACCACTGACCAGCGCATGGCGATGCTGCGTCAGCAGGTCACGGATTTCCTGGACAAGGGAAAGATGGAGACCACCGTCACCCGCGCCAAGGAGATCAAGCCCCTGGCTGAGAAGATGATTACTCTCGGCAAGAAGAGCGATCTGGCCGCTTACCGGCAGGCCATGAGCTTCATCACCCGTGAGGATGTGTGCAAGAAGCTGTTCAAGGAGATTGCTCCCAGCTATGCCGAGCGCAATGGCGGCTATACCCGCATTATTCGCACCGGCGTCCGTCGCGGCGATGCTGCTGAGATGGCGATCATTGAGCTGGTGAAGTAATTTACACCTAACAAAAAGCCCTTTGTCATGAGCTCCAGAACCTCATGACAAAGGGCTTTTTGAATTTCCTGACAGTTTGCAGTTTGCTGTGTGATTTTCGCTGCTTCGGCACAAACTACCTCTGATTTGAATCGGAGGAGAAGCAGCATGCGAAGATGGCTTGTGGTGGGATGGATGATAGCAGGGGTCATACTGTTTGCAGGAAAAGCGGCTACGCAAGAGACCCTGCCGGCAGATGGTGGGGCAGAGATTCCGGCTCCGCGCTATGTTGCGCTGACGTTTGATGATGGTCCGCGGCCGGGGAGTACGGAGCAGCTGCTGGAGGGATTGCGGGATCGTGGGGCCCGTGCAACGTTCTTTCTCATTGGTGAGCAGGCGCAGATGTATCCTGAACTGGTGCAGATGATTGGAGCTGAGGGGCACCAGGTGGGCAATCATACATGGGGCCATGTCTGCTTGCAGGACTTGAGTACGGCGAATGCCCTGGCGGAGGTTGAGCGAGCGGATGCGGTGCTTCAAAAAATTTTAGGCCCCGGCGATTATTGGGTGCGTCCGCCTTATGGACTGGTGGACCAGGCTTTGATTCAGCAGCTTTCAGTTCCAGTTGTGAAATGGTCTGTAGATCCCCGGGATTGGGAGAGCCGCAATACGCAGGCAGTGGTGGATGCGGTGATGGAAACGGTGACGGATGGCAGCATAGTACTGCTGCATGATATTTATGAGACGTCTGTGCAAGCGGCTTTTCAGATTATGGATCTGTTGGAGCCACAAGGGTATCGGTTTGTTACCGTCGAGCAATTATTGCGGATAAAGGGGATTGAGCCGCAGGCAGGAACAGCCTACCGCAAAGCGGGGAAATAGAAATGTGGGGGATGCTTTTGCATCCCCCACATTTGGTCACAAGTTGTTATCCCAGAATCAGCAGCAGCAGAGTCAGGATCAAGAACAGTGCGCCCACCCATTTGGTAGCCCGGGCAAGCTTTGCATCCATTGTCTTAGCCTTGTTTCTAGCCAAGAAGGAGTCTGCCACACCGCCAATACTGCCGGACAAGCCTGCACTCTTACCGGACTGGCACAGCACCACAACAATGATTGCAAGGCCGCACAGCAACTGGAGAATCGTAATGATCAGTTTCAACGTATCCATAGCGGAAAACCTCCAAAAATCACTCATGCGACTGGCATGATCATTCATTCACAGAACATCATGTTACCATAGAATGTGTGAATTTTCAAGAGAAACTTTAAAAAAAAGCAATTCTTTTCAAAAAAGATCCTGCAGAATCTGGAACAAATGTTTGCAATTCGCCTGCGAGTGTGTTATACTGGAAAAAACACCTGCCAATGGCAGGGACAGGAGGTCCGGTATGGCTGGATTGACAGGTATGCAGCAGAAAATATATGACTATATCGTCTCCTGCGTACGGGATCAGGGGTATCCTCCCTCCGTTCGGGAAATTGGTGAAGCCGTGGGGCTGCGCTCGCCTTCCACCGTGCATTTCCACCTTAAGCATTTGGAGGAGGCAGGTGTCATTGAGAAGGGGGCTGGCAAAGGCCGGGCAATTACACTGCGGAACCCACCTCATCCAGAAGATCGGGTGCCCGTTGTAGGAAATGTGGCAGCAGGAAGCCCCATTTTGGCAGAGGAGAATATTGAAGATTATTTGGCCTTTGATACTGGCGGAAGAGATGGAGAGTATTTTGCCCTGCGGGTGCGGGGAGAGTCCATGATTAATGCTGGAATTTTGCCGGGGGATTTGGTGGTAGTGCATCGCCGACAGACGGCAAACAATGGCGAGATTGTTGTGGCCCTAATAGAAGATGAAGCCACAGTAAAGCGGTATTCTTATCGAAATGGTCAGGTGTGGCTAATGCCGGAAAATGAGGCATATTCCCCCATAGATGGAACCTACGCGCAGATTCTTGGCAAGGTTGCGGCTGTGATTCGCCGGTATTAAGCACTTTTATGAGGCTGACGCATTCAGGCGTCAGCCTTTTTTCTGTTCCGAACTTGGGGAACAGTGGGAGATTCCAGGGCGGTACGCAGCTTCTCCAGTGCCCGTTTTTCAATGCGGGATACATAGGAGCGGGAAATACCGAAAGAAGATGCTACTTCTCTTTGCGTCAGGGGAACGGTACCGCCCAGGCCGTAACGCAGGCGAATGATTTCCGCTTCCCGGGGATTGAGGCGCTCCTGAACCAGAGATCGGACGCGCAGGGCGCTGTCCCGATCATGGAGATCTTCCAACATGGTATCATCCACACCGACCACGTCCATCAGCTGTAGAGCATTGCCATCCTTGTCGGTTTCGATGGAGTCGGACAGGGAGACTTCGCTTTGCAGCTTCTTTTGACTGCGGAAGTACATAAGAATTTCATTT